>JAJXUV010000012.1 GCA_021782495.1 Pseudomonadota bacterium
CAACTGGCTTACCTTCGTTACATTTTCTAGTTTCATTAGTATGTTCATCCTCTGAGTATGAGGAATGTGCATATTTTATTCAACTTGCTCCCATTCAGACTCACTTCATCTTGGAATCACAGCCTTCGCTTCAGACCCATTTCATATTGGACAAGACTATACCTTGCTTTTGACTATAAATTGTCTTATAATCGGTCTCATCCAATGAAAGGTGACTAAATAATAAACATACCTTTCGCATCTTAAGAGAGGTATCACCATGTCTGATTTTTCCCAATTAGGGTTATCCGAACCTATTGTTCGAGCATTAAGCGCGCTGGGTTATGAGGCACCCACCCCCATCCAAGAAGAAAGTATCCCGATTTTGCTAGAAGGCCGCGATTTATTGGCTCAAGCTCAAACGGGAACCGGCAAGACGGCGGCTTTTGCGCTCCCCATATTGACCCGCGTCAATCTGCAATCCACGCTAACACAAGTCATTGTTTTAGTCCCTACGCGCGAATTGGCGATTCAAGTGGCCGAATCTTTTTACCATTATTCAAAGTACTTGCCGCAATTTAAAGTCTTGGCGATTTATGGGGGCCAAGCTTTTTCCCCTCAATTAAGGGCTTTGAAACAAGGCGTGCAAGTCGTCGTGGGAACGCCGGGCCGTGTAATGGATCATTTGCGCCGTGGCAGTTTGTCTTTAGAAACTATACGAACTGTCATTTTAGACGAAGCAGATGAAATGTTGAATATGGGCTTTATCGAAGACATTGAATGGATCCTCGAACAAATCGCAGAACCGCATCAAACGGCTTTGTTCTCTGCCACGATGGCGCCGAATATCTTGAAAATCGCTAAGCGGCATTTAAAAGAACCTGCACAAGTGGAAATCAAAGCGAAAACGCAAGATGCGGTTTTGATTCAACAGCAATTCTGTATAGTGCCTGGCAATCAGAAATTAGATGCGTTGTCTTTGTTTTTAGAATTGGAACACAATGACGCCACCTTGATTTTTACGCGTACGAAAATCAGCGCAGCAGAAGTTGCCTTAAAATTAGCGGCGCGCGGTTTATTGGCAGGCGCCATTCATGGAGATATGCGTCAAGAAGAACGTGAAAGAGTTGTGCGACAATTGAAACAAGGGGATTTGGATATTGTGGTGGCAACGGAAGTGGCCGCCCGAGGTTTGGACATAGATCGAGTGAGTTTGGTGATCAATTATGATATTCCCGAAGATCCCGATTCTTATGTTCATCGCATTGGTCGTACCGGTCGTGCTGGTCGTGAAGGATCGGCTTTGTTGTTTGTCACACCACGCGAAACGCGGATGTTACGATTGATTGAAAAGACGGTAAAATCTAAAATGGAAGAAGTTAAAATGCCACACAGCGCACAAATGCAAAAATTCCGCCAAGAAAGCTTTAAAAAGCAATTGGTTACGGTCATGTCTGAAGAAAATTTAGAAAATCATCGAGCTTTAGTTCATACCTTGATAGAAGATATGGAGTGTGAGGTCATACAATTGGCGGCAGCTTTGGCTTTTATCGTTCAAGGCAATCAGAGTTCCAGTGCGCGTGCGCTCAGAGCACAGAAACCAGAGCATAGAGAAGACGCTCGATTTGAAAGAGAATCAAAACCCAGAGGAGCCAGATCAGGCCGATTGTCTTTTTCAGATAAACCGAGACGAGATAAATTTGACAAGCCAAAAGGTCACTCGAAAGATCGCTTTGAAGCAGATCGAGCAAGACCTGAACGAGGTCGTGCAAAACCAAGCCGCGAATTTGAAGACCGTGAATTGAGAGAAGGTCGAGGTAGATCCGATCGAGGTCATGCAAAACCAAGCCGTCCATTTGAAGATAAGGAATTTAAAGAACGTCGCGATCGCCCCTATAAAAAGCGCGATGTTGAGTCGGATAAAAGTCGCGATCGTGCTGAAAGCAGAACGGGTCGCGGTGCCACGGGCAGAGCTGAAGCAAAACCAACTGAAAGTAGAACCGGTCGTACTGCCAGAGGCAGAGCCGAAGCAAAACCGATGGACAAAGACGGTGGATTTGCAAGACGTAAGAGCAGTCCCGCTTCAAAGGGACGCAATCGCGATGTCAGCCATAGTCGGGTTGCTGAACGTCCTGCGCGTGCTAAGCCCGGTAAAAGAAAAACTAAATAGAGCTTGTTTAAAATTCTACTATGCTGGGTGTAATGCATTGATTTTTTGTGCTCCGCTGCTCAAAAATCAATGAATTCGCCCGCAGCCTAGCGAATTGTAAACAAGTTCTAAATAGAGAGCGAACAACCTCCGTTCGCTCTCTGTGACCATGATACTCAAGCAGAGCCTGATAAAGGCGCTGTGTTTGTTGCGATGTGAGCGATTAAAGCCAAACTGTGTTCTAAACCTTCCTTTATTTGTGTTAAATGCGAGTCTATTTTTTCATCCTGAACGCCCTCAAAAGCATAATCACGAAGAAAACCAATAAAGAGTTTTAATTCCTGAATACGCGCTTTTGAAGTGATAAAATATCCTTCGCTTTTATCCTGTCGCATGACACCGCACACTTCTAAAGTATTACGTTGCAACAAGAATAACAAAGGTTGATAAGGATGGGGGGATAAACTGAGCGTACTTAATTGTTGGCTCATACGCTCTATCGCCAGGCAAATAGTTTGCAACTCCGCATTAAGGATTAAATGGTTCATAATATGCTCTCCTGCATATACTCTTCGCATTGGATGCTGGGAGTATAGGTTAATTTTTGAAAAAATCTTTGGATATACTCTTCGCATTTGATTCTTAGGCATTGTTGCCTTTACTCATCTCGCACCAGTCATGTAGTACACTCCTGGCGCTCGAGAGCTCGGCGCCTCGCCTAAAAATCAATTGCTATGAGTATAAAGATTTTTCCCCATTATTTTTTATCGAAGCAATGCTTGCCCTGTTTTTTATTGTAATAATTAAATTAAATCAAACATAACTGAATAATACAATACCACCGATTGTGGTTATAAAGTAGGTTTACATTTTATTTGCACTTTGTAATGTATAAATGTAAGACAATATCTCTGGTATTTTCTAACCGAGCCACGATCGTCAGGGAGCGGTGTTTCGGAGTCAGGAACAATCGATTCATTTGAAATGGCTACATTTAGCTAACGACGATTCCTTCCTTTGAACCACCGCTTCCTGACGGTCGTGGCTCGGTTAAATTATTTCTATTTTCCACGTGATTGTGACATGGTACAATTGCCCAGCCATTTTTTCTTAGGTAAATATTCATGACTACTTTCAACATCATTGCCAATGCAAAACCCTTAACATCCGCTTTAATCCATCAAATTAAATTCCTAAAAAATAAAGTGGCATTGGATGGAATCGCTGCAGATTGCGTGGCGCAAGGCATTGTTCCCAATTTTGTATGTGGCGATTTTGATTCTGTCGAAGAAAAAACCTTAGAAAAATTACGCACACTCAATTGCATTGTGAAACATTATCCCGATCAAAATTATTCCGATTTAGACAAGGGAGTTTTCTGGTGCGATGAAATGGGCGCTTCTTCCATCCATATTTTTAATGCGTTGGGCGGTTTACGACCTGATCACACTTTTTTTAATTATAGAATTTTAAAAAGACATTATAAGCCTTCTAGAATGCTGGTTTTAGAAGAACCCGCAACGACTTTGTATTATATCACCGATCAAACCGTATCGCTCGAAGGACAAATCGGTGATTTGGCCAGCCTCTTGGCTTATCCTGAATGTACTGTAAGTTCCACAGGCTTGCGTTACAACATGCAAGATTATCCTTTAATTTTTTCTAAAACTGAAAGTTCTTCAAATGAATTGGCACTTTCTACGAGTCACATTGTCGTTAAAGGAGATGCGCTGTTGATTGTCGCTAAAAATGTGATGGTAACTATTTCTGGATCTTAATTTTCAAAGCATGAATTTTATTTGGAAACAAATCACCCACTGCCTGATACACCAATTTATGGCATTCTACTAAAGATAAAGTGACAAAATGAGCACTGCTGATCATCACCGTGAAATGACCTTGCTCACTCTCAGAAGGCAAATGGCCTTTGTGCGCTGCAGAATCGTCTAATACTTCCAAAAAAGAAGGCTGCAGCGCAGCAATCAAACGATTTTTAATTTCTTGTAGGGTGTTCGCATGCGTCATGACTCTTTGCCTTTGATATTAGAGGGATCTATAAATTTAGAAATGTATAAGCCTTGGCCGAATAAAAATAAAACCGTCAATCCGATGATGCCAAATAATTTGAAATCAACCCAGGTGTTGGTTGAGAAATGATAAGCCACATACAAATTGAGTACGGCTAGAAAGAGAAAAAAGCCAACCCAGATGTAATTTAAACGTTGCCAAATGGCGGCGGGTAACTTTAAAGATTGATCTAATAAGCGTTCTAATAAAGATTTTTTTGAAACAAAACCGCTGATCAAAAAAGCCATCGCAAAAATAAAATAAAGAAGGGTGGGTTTCCATTTAATAAACAACACATTGTGAAATAAAAGTGTGAATCCGCCCAATACCGTAATGATGATGCAAGAAAGGAGCGTCATTGTTTCAATACGATGAAATTTCAGCCAATAAAAACCCAATTGCAAAAAACTACATAAAATGGCAATCGCCGTGGCCGCAAAAATCCCAAAAAATTTGTAACCTATAAAAAAGATGAGGATAGGAAAAAAATCAAAGAATAGTTTCATGATGGTTCTCGCGTATTGAAGGGACATCCCTCGTCGAGAGAGTGTCCCAGAGCCATTTTATTTTAATGTTCAGTTTGAATTTTAACCGTTAAGACGTCACAGTGTGCTTTGTGCAAAATGCCGCTCGCATTAGAACCTAACAAGCGCCCCAAACCATGTTTTTCATGACTGCCTACGACGATCAAATCCACACCCAATTCTGCCGCCTTGCTAAAGACCTCTAAAGCAGGATTGCCAATCACCAAAATTTGTTGATTGGCTGGAATATTGAGTTTATCCGCTAGTTTCTTCATTTCTTCTTTGGCCGTGTCGACCAATTCACGTTCAACGTCAGCAACGCCTAAATAACCGCTGGCATAAGCTGGCAAAGATTCGACAACGTGCATTAAACTTAATTTGGCACCAAATTTTGCCGCCAAATCCACAGCGCGG
The DNA here is from genome assembly GCA_021782495.1 of Pseudomonadota bacterium. Taxonomy (GTDB): domain Bacteria; phylum Pseudomonadota; class Gammaproteobacteria; order UBA1113; family UBA1113; genus VFKP01. The sequence goes on from JAJXUV010000012.1 coordinate 5,134, forward strand.
TGGGCTGAAATCATGCTGTGTTCACTTAAATCGGCGCACAGCAAAATGTGTTTATAAGGGTTCATCTTCAGTCAAAGCTCCTATCCTACAATAATAATTTAATATAGTATAATACAAAATATAGAAAAAGATCGCTAGCGCTTAAACTGTTTAAAAAAGACACATTTTGGAGGTGAACATGAATCGTTATTTTATACTATGCTTGATGGGATTGAGTTTGAGCCTTATGGCTGCAGAATCTTTGATGCCGACTAAACAAGCGACCGTCGGTTTAAACAAAGCCCTAAACGCTTTAAAAATCGCTGGAATACGCGATATCGCCCTGCCGGCAGTTGTTCCTACACCCACAGCCAATGCCCATTATTTTACGAGTACTGCATTAAAGCCGAATAGAGTGGATTATAGCGTATCCTTTGACAATACCGTCGATTGTCGAGGTGCACAGTATTGCAGCGCGGGGAGTTTCAGTACAGAAACGCAAGGCAATCCCACGATTTATTTTGACCGAGAAAATCAAGAAATCACGCAAAAAATAAGTTTAGACAAGGGGCATTCGGTTTATTATACCCCCAGTCATGCAATGGGTAGTTTCTGGCCGGGGCGCGTCGAATGGCGTTGTGGGCCAAAGCTTTATACGTTGAGTTGGGCTTTGGCCAAAAACGAGGAGCAATCTGTTCTTGTTAAAATGGCGCGTTCGGTACATCCGTGTTAAGGATGTGTCATTTCTTCGGGTCGCACTGCACGCTCAAATTCTTCAGCGGTCAGAAAGCCTAATTGCACGGCAGCCTGCTTTAAGGAAATATTTTGCTGATAGGCGGTGTGCGCAATTTTAGCTGCTTTGTCATAACCAATCAGCGGGTTTAAAGCGGTGACCAACATGAGTGAATTATCGACGTAAAATTGTAATTGCTTCTCATTGACTTCTAAGCCATCGATGCAAAACAATTTAAAATTGCGACAACTGTCTCTTAATAAAGTGGTAGCTTGTAAAAAATTGTAAATCATCAGCGGCTTATACACATTCAATTCAAAATTACCTTGAGAGCCAGCGAAAGCAATCGCGGTATCATTGGCCATGACTTGTATGCACACCATCGTGAGTGCTTCGCATTGTGTGGGATTGACTTTACCCGGCATAATAGAAGAACCCGGTTCATTGGCGGGTAAAATGAGTTCGTTTAAGCCACAGCGAGGACCTGAACCCAACCAACGAATGTCATTGGCAATTTTCATGAGAGAAGTGGCGACGGTTCTCAAAGCACCGCTCGCCATCACGAGGGCATCGTGGGATGCCAAAGCTGCAAATTTATTTGCTGCTGAAACGAAAGGCAATCCTGTTAATTGGGCAATGTGCGCTGCGGCGCGATCGGCAAAATCAGGGTGTGTGTTCAAACCCGTTCCTACAGCGGTGCCGCCTATGGCTAAGGAATACAAGCCTTTTAAAGTCATTGTGACATAATGGATGCCATCGTCTAATTGCGCAACATAACCTGAGAATTCTTGTCCTAGCGTTAAAGGCACAGCATCTTGTAAATGCGTGCGACCAATTTTAACGAGGCGTTGATAGGCTTTTTCTTTGTGTGCAAAAGCATCGCGCAAGGCTTTTAAAGCAGGCAATACTTCATTGTGTATACTGCTGGCGGCTGCGATGTACATAGCCGTTGGAAAAGTATCGTTGGAAGATTGCGACATATTCACATCGTCGTTTGGGTGAATGGGATCTTTGCTGCCTAATATTCCGCCGGCCATTTCAATGGCACGATTCGCAATTACTTCATTGACATTCATGTTGGTTTGCGTTCCACTGCCGGTTTGCCAAACACGTAGCGGAAAATGATCGCTCAATTTATCTGCCAGAATTTCATCACAACTCGAAGAAATTAAACACATTTTTTCTTGAGACAATTTACCCAAATCGTGATTGGCCAGCGCGGCCGCTTTCTTTAAAATGGCGAAAGCGCGAATGAGTCCGATAGGCATGGTGTCTTCACCAATGTTAAAATGGTGTAGAGAGCGTTCCGTTTGTGCGCCCCAATAGCGTTCGCTTGCGACTTCGATAGTGCCCATGCTATCTTTTTCGATACGTGTTTTTTGATTCATGTGGATGATCCCCAGGCTTAAAAATGAATGGAACAGTAGCATATTGAGGCTAAAAATGCAATTGGATACTTTGCCGAAGCTCTTAGAAGAGAAGGGCACGGCTGTTTTCACACTATGGCTTAAATTACCCCAAAGCGCGTCTTTGAAAGAAAACGTTTTTTTTAACCAAAGCGCAAAAGCCGTGTGGGCTTACAGCGATTATGCAGCCAATCTGAGTTTGCAGAAACCGGATTGGTTGGTGGATTTATTTGAAAGTGGCGATATCCAAAGCATCCCTAGTCGCAAAGAATACCAACTGACTTTAGATGCAGTGCTAAAGCAAAATCCCAGCATAGATACCCTGATGCGCGAATTGCGACGCATACGAGCGCGTGAAATGTTGCGTTTGGTGTGGCAACGGGTGACGCACATACAACATCCAAGAAAAATAGCTACTTTATTCATCGAATTTGCTGAAGTTGTTTTAAGTAGTGTCATTGCGTATTTGAGTGCGATGCATCAAAATCTACACGGCCTTGCGATGGACAAAGACCATCGGCCTTGTGTTTTGTATGTGTTAGGCCTTGGGAAATTAGGGGGGAACGATTTAAATTTTTCTTCTGATGTTGACATTCTATTTACTTATTTTACGCCACACCATTTTGAAAAAAAATCTAAAGAGGGAGACCCCAATCACTACTTCTCAAAATTGGTTCAAACCGTGGTGAAAGTGTTAAATGAGGTGACGGCAGAAGGCTTTGTTTTTAGGGTTGATTTGCGTTTACGGCCTTTTGGACAAAGTGGTCCGGTGGTGATGTCTTATACGGCGATGGAACAATACTATCAACAACATGGTCGCGAATGGGAACGGTATGCTTTGATCAAAGCCCGTATTTTAAATGAAGGCCCTGTAGAAGAAATGGAAACATTGCAATCGCTTTTAAGGCGGTTTAGTTACCGACGTTATGTGGATTATTCAGTGATAGAAGCACTGCGTCATCTGAAAGGACTCATGGACAAACAAGTGCAAGAATCCTTTATTTTAGAGGATATTAAATTAGGTCGTGGTGGTTTGAGAGAAATTGAATTTATTGTCCAAACCTTTCAATTATTGAAAGGCGGTAAAGACCCACGCTTGCAGACGCCACATTTGCAAAAGGCTATCCGATTTCTCGGCCAAGAAGGGTATTTGCCTTTAATGCAAACGGCGCAATTAAATCATGATTATGATGTGTTGCGCTGTGTGGAAGACAGTTTGCAAATGATTGCGGACCGACAAACCCAATCTTATCCCAGTGAGGAACTGGATAGAATGCGCTTGGCTTGGATAATGGGGTATTCTACGTGGATTGATTTTATGAACTTTTTAACGCCTTTACGCAGTCAAGTAAGCCAACAATTTGAAGCCTTATTTTCAGTTAAAAGACAGAATGGGGCACGAACTGAGCCACACCAGGATGATTTTTATAAATTATGGAATTCGACCCACTCTTTTTCAGAGTGGGCAAAGAATCACTCTAAAAACAAGTCGATCAATTGGGAAAAAATGACGGCACTCTTGACGACTTTTGCAAACAGTCATGCCGTTTCACATTTGGCTAAAGAGGCGCGATTGCGTCTGGATCAATTAATGCCTTTGGTTTTGACGCTAATTGTTCAAGCGGAAAATCCGCCGGTGTATTTAGAACGATTTTTGACAGTGATTTCTGCTGTGTTAAGACGGAGCACGTATTTGTCTTTGTTGATAGAAAATAAAAACGCACTCTTTCATTTGATTCAATGTTGTGGTCAAAGTGTGTGGATGAGTGAACAATTAGCACAATATCCCATTTTACTGGATAGCCTTTTGGATAGACGCTTGTCTTTGTTGGCTTTCGATCAAATCGGATTGGAAAATCGCCTAGAGCAAGCACTTTTAGCCACCCCTGAAGAAGATACGGAATCGCAATTGGAAATATTAAGGCAAATTAAAAACGAATACACTTTACAAGCAGCTCAAGCTTATTTAACGTCACAATGTGACGATGAAAAACTGAGTTACTATCTGAGTGAAATTGCGGCAGCATTGTTGAATGTGGTTGCGCGTTTAGCTTGGCGCTGGGTGAGGATTAAATATACTTTAGATGAAACAATTTTACCTTCTTGGGCGATCTTGGCCTATGGTACTTTGGGCGGGCGGGAAATGGGCTTTCAATCTGATTTGGATTTGGTATTCTTATACGACAATGCCGCTGAAGAAGGAACAGGCTTGGCGCAGCAACGCGCAGAATACAGTTATCAATGGGCGCGTCGTGTGCTGTATTGGTTGGAATTAAAAACTTATAATGGGTATTTGTATAAATCAGACACGCAATTGAGGCCTTCAGGACAAGCGGGTTTATTGGTCAGTGATATGGCACATTTTGAAGCTTATCAAATGAAAGAAGCTTGGTTATGGGAACATCAAGCTTTATTACGCGCTCGGATTGTAGCGGGGGATAATCGAATCATGGAACAATTTTCTGTTATGCGACAGAGAATTTTCAAACGGGACAGAAAGGGAATGCCTTTAAAACAAGAAATTGTCGCAATGCGAGAGCGTATGTTAAGCCATAGAGCTTCTTGGCCTCCCTGTCAATTCGACATAAAACAGGGGGGGGGGCTTGATTGACATTGAATTTATGGTACAGTTCCTCGCCTTAGATGCCTTAAAAACAGAGGTACCGCCGTTGGGGCTCAGTAGTCATCGTCAATGGTTGCAGTGGGTGGGAGACTTGGGTAAGATAGATTCGGCAACCGTGCATTCCTTGTTGGCGATTGAATCTTTTTATCGCATGCATTTAAATCAAGTGTCTTTGCAAAATAAGCCTGCTTGGGTGAAGGAAGAGAGTGTGGCAGAAGAACGCCAGTTTGTACAAAATTTATGGAAAGCTTTATTGATTGAGGTACGCAGTGAAAGAAAAAATGACTAAATCTTATGAGATAGATGAAAATGATTTGCCTTTGTGTTGTCCCTTACCGCGTTTAGATTTATGGAACCAGCATCCTCGTGTGTATATTCCAATACATCCCGGTGAAGAGGCCGTTTGCCCTTATTGCGGCACGAGTTTTCATTTCAAAGGATAGGAGTTTTTTTATGTTTTATTGGCTCGAGAAATTATCGCGGCGTCAAATTTATATGAGTGCGATAATCTTAAGTCTTTTATTGTCTGTGCTCAGTTATATTTTATTTCCCAATGTCGGTAACGATGGGGTTTTGTATTTGCGTTGTGCAGCGGCTTACGAAGAAAGTGGATTGAAGGCTGCGATGGCCTTGTATCACTGGCCTTTTTATTCGATAACCATTGCGTATATCCACCAAATGGGGCTTTCTTGGGTTAACGCAGGGCACGTATTAGATGCTTTTTTGCAAGCGTGGATGGTTTATTTTTTCATTCGCCTTATTTTTCATTTTGAGCCCAAATCGCATCGCGTAGGATTTTGGGCTTTATGCTGTATTTTATGTTACAGCACCTTTAATAGCGATCGCAGTTTATTGTTGCGTGATTTTGGGTATTGGGCTTTTTACCTAAATGCACTTTGGAATTTGCTTCGATATTTAAAAACAGAAAAACTGCATTATTTGAGTTTATTTGGCTTGTGCATTCTCATCGCCATGTTATTTAGAATAGAAGGAGTTATCATTGCTGTGACGGCGATCGTGCTCGTATTTTTTATGCCAGCGCAGTCATTTTTCATGCGTATTCGCAATTCTTTTGTCATGGCATGGCCTTTTTGGTTGGGTGCTTTGTTATTTGTCGTGATGGGTAGCCATCGGTTGTACGATGGAGGGCGCTTGCAGGAAATTTATTACAACATCAGCCATCTCATCCATGTCTTGTCGCAGAATAAAATACAAACCATTCAGTTAATGGATAAGGCCCTGTATGTACCCTATCCTTTTATCCCCACTTCAAAAATGTATTTTAGTATGTTAACGGGGTATTTTCTGTATAAAATCGTTTTAACCACCGGTATTGGTTATACTGCTTTTGCGGTGTATGCTTGGTTAAAGAAAGCTCTGTATTTAAGTTCTCGGGAAAAAGTACTCTTGTATGGCTTGATGATAGTGCAAGTTCTGATGTTAGGCATATTCTTAGTGAATCACCTTTTCTTAACGGTACGTTATGTGTTGGCCTTGAGTTTGCTGATTTTGCTGTGGATGCCCTTTGGCTTAGAACATATTTATCAAAAAATAATGGCTCTGCCTAGTCGAAAATACCATCTTGGCATGGCGGTGGTGCTTATCACCTTTTTTATTTTTAATCTATTGTATGGTTTTGTGCACATTGGTCCTTCCAAGCAATACCTTAATGAAGGGACTTCTTGGTTGAAACAACATGTCGCAGCGAAAGATCGTATTGCTGTGAACGACAACATGATGCTCTACAATGTAAAAGGGCCTATTTCTACCTGGAGTGAGGATTTTCGTGTATTTGCTAATCCCAGCGATTGTCAGTTTTCAGCTTATCGCTATGTAGTGATTAAATTGCGCAAAAAAACTAACCCTTTAGAAAAATGTACGGATTTGCATTTGGTGCAATCTTATCATAATGCTCGAGGGGATAGGGTAAATATTTATGAGGTTAATAACTTATAATCGGTTTAACGAAAAGGCGGTGATAGTGATTGTCACTTGTCTCTATAGCATTTAAATTTTTTGTTCCGCTAAGGCACAAATTGAGCTTTACGTGCTTGAACTTTTTCAAGAAATTTTTTTATATTTTCTTGCTTAACATAGCCAAAATAAATATTTTTATGAGATTTTAAATTATCTGCTTCGGTGTTAGGCTGTCCCGAATAAATTAATATAGGGTTTAAGTTTTTTTGCCATGTGTTGTGTATTTTTTTGTTGTTTAAGTCATAGAAAAGCAGTAAATATTTCTTTTCTAGGCATAATATTGTACTTAATAATTTTTCCAGAATATCGAATGTAAAAGATGAATCTTCGACAAAAAAACCATTTACTTCGTAGAAATCATCGAGTGATTTTGTTAAAAAACTTTGTTCAGATTTAATATGTTGAGGTAATAAATCAATAAAACGAAAAGGAGGTTTATAAATTATTGCATATCCACCAACAATTTTATTATTTGTTGTATTATAAATTAAATATGTGTATACATTGCTTAGATAATCTAAAGGCAATCTAACTTTGACATGATTAAAGAACAATTCTGAAAAATACCTCAATAAATGCGGGCGATTAATTTTAACAAAATTTAACATTTTAATTTATCGCGACTCATGAGGGTTTTGGTCCGTTTTTGCCATAATTTTTTTCCAATATTTGTTTTACAGAGGGGATTATATAGTATTCCTTGGAGTTTTTGTCACATCTTTGGTCTAATTCTTCTATTCTTTCTAAACTAAAAAATTGGCTTTTTTCTTCTAATTTTTTAAGAAGGCTTAAGAGCTGTTTGACTTCAAGATACTTTTGGCTAGAGTTGAAAAAACTACTATGACAGCTCTGAGTTGATGTTATTGCATTATACTTACAAACCGCATACAAAAATAAGGTATCAGGGTTTGTAGGATCAATTTTATAGGCGTGTTCCATATCTTGCAAAGCGAGATCATTTTGATGGTTGTGAATATAGGCAGATGCTCTGTTGCAAAGAATAATTCTACTTTTTGGATAAAAATTAAGTGCCTTGGTAAAATATAGAATGGCACTAGAATAATTTTCTTCAGCCATTTTTAAAAAGCTGATACCATTTAAAATAGTTGGATTATTTGGGGAAATTTTTAACGCACTTTCATGTGCCTGCTTAGCTTTGTCGTATTGCCCGTTGAAAATATAAATAAATCCCATATTACTTCTTATAATTGCTGAGCTTTCTTCTAAAGGTAATAGAATGATGTTAGGTTGCTTTGTTTTTGATATGATTTCTACTTGGTGCTCTGTTTTGTTAGTGTTATTAAAATTTTCATAATATTGTAATGCTTGTTCAAAGCTGAGGATTGCTCCAACATAATCCCCCTTTCTTTTTAAAATCATACCTTTAAGATTATGGATACACATTAAAATTTGAGGTACATCGTTAAGCCATTTGCTTAGTTCTTCCGAATCAAAGAAGGTTGTCAAATCATCAATACATTTTAGATCTGTATCTGAAATGATTCTTTTTAATTGATATTTACCAATCAGATTGTTTAAAATGATAATTTCATTCAAAAATTTTTTAAATCTTATTAAGTCTTTTTTAAAATGTTTTGCAGATAAAAATTTTGCTATAACCTCTTCTAAAGGGGAGAATTCTTTTGTAGTATTAGTATTATTAATGGCAACTTCAGATTTTTCTTCTAAAGATTTAATTTGCATTGAATATTTATCAAGGGTTAATGCGCATATCAAGACAGTAGTTGAACTGGGCTCTTCCAACCCTGACAATGTAACGTATATTTTTGATTTATAAATAAATTTAAAAAAACTACTATTAATTTTATCTAATTCCATATTTAAAGTATTTAAAAAAGCATAAGCATCTCTTTTTGCGTCAAGCGCACCATATAAAATGATGCCGCCAATAACTGTGCCCACAATTTGTATGAACATGTTCCAATAAGCATCAAGTATTTTTTCTTGAGAAAATATATTTCTTAGACCCGAGACATAGATATCGAGTGGACTTTGAGAGGATACTCTATGAACTTTTTCTTCTTTTCCTTTTGATAAATCGGTTGAAGAAGTTTGGTCTAAGGTAGTGTTAGGTATATTTTGAGAAGGTGTATCATGAGGTTTTTTTCTTTTGCAGTGTCGATGCTCTCGGTCGTTTCTTCGCCCGCAGATAAGTTTGTTTGGAGGTTTTCATCCAAGGTATGGGATCCATTTTGAGAAGCCAAGTCATCAATTTTTTCTTCTTTTTCTGTTGGCGAGTCTTTTGGAGAAGTTTGGTCCAAAGCAGTGTCAGTTATATTTTGAGAAAGTATGTCATGGGATTTTTTTCTTTTGTAGCATCGATGCTCTCGGTTGTTTCTTCACTCGTAGATAAGTTTGTTTGAGAATTTTGATCCGAGGTATGGGGCCCGCTTTGAGAAGCCAAGCCATCAACTTTTTCTTCTTTTTCTGTTGGTGGGCCTTTTGGAGAAGTTTAGTCTAAAGCAGTGTCAGTTATATTTTGAGAAGATATGTCATGGATTTTTTTCTTTCGTAGTGTCGGTACTCTCGGTTATTTCTTTATCTTGAGAAGAAAGAAGTCTATAAAGCAAAGAATCATTAGAATGAAGATTGGCTATCCGATTTTGGTATATTGGTTTTCTTTCCATTGATAATGGGAAATGTGCTGATATATTAGAGAGACTTATGTAATTTCTTAGCTTGACGGTATCAGTTAATTGTTGTGGCAAAAACTTGCGATGCAAGCTAGATTGATTTTTAGATTGTATGTGCTTACTTGAGTGCCGCGCTTTAGCCCTGGCGTTTTTGAAATTGAATATGCTATGTTTTTAAAGAAATGTATAGATAACATGACTAATTTCGCCCCCCCAAATAATATCTCCCCATAACATAACATCAATTTACACTAATATGCAATGAATAAATTTGAGATGTTAATTCAAAACCTTCATGTCCGGTCTTGGACTAACTATATGCTTTTTGCTCTTTGGGTTCTGAATTCATATCATATTCGACCGGTCACTTCGCACTGCACTTCGCCCTCTGCTAATTTCACACGGATCCTATCTCCTAATGTCAATTGCACAGCACTGCGTATCACTTGCGTGTCTTTGAACACCACAGCATAACCACGCTCTAAAGTAGCGAGCGGACTCATGCTGTGTAAAGCTTGACTTTGTAGCAAGAGTTTTTGTTGTTTTTCATTTAGGCTGGTTATTAGAGCACGGTGTAAACGATATTGAATATGATCCAACTTTTGTTGATATTGTATCAATAGGTGACGCGGTTCTGCCAAACGTTTTTGTTGCCAAATTAAATGTTTGTTCGTCATTTGTAAAACCATCAGCACGGCATTTTGTGCTCTTTTTTGGTATTTTTTTATTCTTTGAGCGAGTTCTACTCGATCGGGCGTACAATGTTCTGCGGCAGCAGTGGGTGTCGGTGCGCGTAAATCCGCTACAAAATCGCATAAACTAAAATCAATTTCATGACCCACACCGCTGACAATAGGAATAGAGCTTGCAAAAACAGCGCGCACTACTTTTTCATCGTTAAAAGCCCAGAGATCTTCCAAAGAACCGCCGCCACGACCGATGATTAACACATCGCATTCTTGGCGTTGTTCTGCCAAAGTCAAAGCATGAACAATGTGTGCCGGTGCTTCTGTACCTTGTACCAAACAAGGGTAAATAATCACAGAAACCAGTGGATAGCGGCGCTTTAAAGTCGTTAAAATATCGCGTATGGCTGCGCCATGCGGTGAAGTGATCACGCCTATGGTATGCGGAAAAGGAACCAAACTTTTTTTATGCTCTGCAGCAAACAAACCTTCTTGCGACAATTTCAGACGCAAAGCTTCAAAAGCCCGTTGCAGTGCGCCATGACCCGCTTCTTCCATGTAAGAGACAATAAGCTGATAATCGCCGCGTTCTTCATATAAACTTACCTCTGCACGCACCAAGACTTGTAATCCGTTCTTAGGGGTAAAAGTGGTTTGTCCATTTTGATGTTTGAACATGGCCGCGCGCACTTGGGCTTTGTCGTCTTTTAAAGAAAAATACCAATGCCCGGATGCGGCGCGTATAAAGTTAGAAATTTCAGCTTCCACCCAAACGCGTCCTAAGCCTAAAGTTAATGCTTGACGAGCTTTGGCATTTAGAGCGCTGACGCTGAGTATGTCTCGTTCTAGCGTATTCGATAAATTATTCATTCTCTTCTTCGCCGCAAATCTTCAGTTTGTTGGCTTTGGCGAAATTTAAAATGGATTCGTAGAGCTCGGGGTGCGTTTCTTTTAAAGTTTTGTCTAACATGACGCATTTGTTGCCGTCTTTCATCGCGGGACGCAATAGAGGAGAATAAATAATCCGATGTTTGACGAATTTGGATAAGCCGCCACTCATGCGCTCTGCCCAATCGCTGGGTCTAAAAGTTTCACCGCTTTCGGTGATCCCTTCTATAATAATTTTTTTATCGTCGTCATCTGTTGCCATGAAATTATCAGTACCTTAATTTGCACTCTAAGCACACGAAGAGTATATTACAGTGTAACACACTAATTAAAGGATACAAGCATGTCGAAAAAATCTGACGACGATCTTGAAAAACCCCGACCCAGCCGTGGCATCTATCTTTTGCCCAATTTATTTACAACAGCGGCTTTATTTGCCGGGTTTTACAGTATCGTCAATGGAATGCAAGGCCATTTTCACAAAGCAGCCGTGGCGATTTTTGTAGCCATGATCATGGATGCACTCGATGGCCGCGTTGCGAGGCTCACCAACACCCAAACGGCTTTTGGCGTGGAGTTCGATAGCTTATCCGATTTGGTGTCTTTTGGTCTCGCACCTGCTTTGGTCAGTTACAGTTGGTCTTTACACGATTTAGGGAATTTTGGGTGGCTCGCTTCTTTCTGGTATGTGGCGGCGACGGCTTTACGTTTGGCGCGATTTAACACTCAAATACTCTATGTCGACAAACGTTATTTTCAAGGCTTGCCTAGTCCAGCTGCAGCAGCCGTAGTTGCCGGTGCGATAGGGTTGGGTCGATACTATCCACAATTACCCGAAACGGTCGAAGGGATTGTGATAGGGGTATTTTTAATCGTATTAGGGGTATTGATGGTCAGCAATATCCGTTATTATAGTTTCAAAGAAAGCCCTTTTAAAGATCGCGTTCCCTTTGTCAGTATTATTGTGGTCGTATTGGCTTTTATGGCGATTGCGATAGCGCCGATGTTGGTTTTATTTTTAGGTGCGCTGCTGTTTGCGATATCCGGACCGGTTTGGACTTTAAAACTTTTGCGAGCAAAACGCGTAGAGCGGCGGCGTAGTGATTCGGGTGTCTGAGCCTTGAAGAAGTCTCCTTTAATATCGGTTTTTCTGAGTGTTGTCTTTCTCAATTCCTTTGTGGATTTGGGACACAAAATTGTTGTTCAAAATACCTTTTATCTCACCAGCACACCAGAGGTGTTTACGACGATGTCTGCCATCGTCAATGCGATGATTTTATTTCCCTACATCGCTTTATTTATGCCGGCGGGTTTTATTGCCGATAAGTTCAGCAAAACCAAAGTGATGCGTTATACAGCCCTTGCTGCAGTGCCTTTAACAATATTGATCACACTGTTTTATTATTTAGGCGCTTTTAAGCTCGCTTTTTTGATGACTTTGTTGTTGGGCGTACAAAGTGCTTTGAATTCACCGGCTAAGTATGGTTTTATCAAAGAACAATTTGGCAGTGAGCGTTTAACCCAGGTTAATGGCATTGTTCAAGCCGTGGTGATCATGGCCATTATGCTGGGCAGTTTTTTATTTTCGCTCTTGTTTCAATATCGAATGCCGAATGTCAATTGGTCTGATACCTTGATTGTCAGCAAAGCGACGGTTATTCAACAAATAGCCCCGGTGGGTTTTTTGTTGATTTTAGGCAGTAGTTTAGAAGCTTGGTTTACTTGGCGGTTGCCTTGTTATGCAGCAGCAGATACCAACCTTCGTTTTAATTGGCGCCAGTATTGGACTTTAACCAAAGAAAAAGAATATTTAAAATTGGCTTCCTCCAATACAGCAACTTGGGCTGCAATTTTGGGGCTGGCGGCATTTTGGTCGGTGGGTCAAGTGTTACTCGCCAATTATGGGGCTTTTTTAAAAGAACATGTTTTAAATCCCTCACCTGGTTTTGTGAATGGTACGGTGGCTTTGGGCAGTGTGGGCATATTGTTGGGTGCCATGTATGCTGGACGCGTTTCTAAGAATTACATTGAAATGGGTTTGATTCCCTTGGGGGCGATCGGTGTTACTTTATCTTTATTGTTATTACCTTCTTTAACACACAAAATACTGATTCTTCCTGCATTTTTAATTTTTGGGTTTTTTGGCGGTTTGTTGATTGTGCCCTTGAATGCTTTAATTCAATATAACAGTGCTGGGAAAAATTTAGGCAAGATCTTGGCCGCCAATAATTTTGTGCAAAATGTGGCGATGTTGTTTTTTCTCGTCTTAACCGCGATATTGGCCCAAGGGAAAATGAATACCTTGATGATGATGTATGGTCTATGCGCTTTGGCTTTGATCGGCTGCACTTATGCCGTAGTGCATTTGCCGCAATCTTTGGCACGGTATGTGGTGTATTCTTTGGTAGCTAAATTATATCGCTTAGAAGTGCATGGCATAAATCACATTCCGCCTCAAGGCGGTGTTTTATTGTTGGGAAATCACACCAGTTATTTAGATTGGGCCATTATCGAAATGGCCAGTCCTAGGCCCGTGCGTTTTGTCATAGAACGCGACATTTATCAAAAATGGTATTGGCACTGGTTTCTAAAAAGTTTAAATATGATCCCCATTTCCCGGGGTGCGAGTAAAGAAGCTATTGTACAAGTGGGCAAAGCAGTGGATCAAGGCGATTTGGTGGCGCTATTCCCCGAGGGATTTATTACGCGCAACGGACATTTAGGGGATTTTCAACGTGGATTTGAATGGATAGTCAAGAAACATCCTTGTACGGTCGTTCCCTTTTACCTTCATGGTTTATGGGGAACCATGACTTCTTATGCCAAACGGCGCAGAATGAAAGCGACTCAAGGACGCTTAAAACGCGTCAGCATTGTATTTGGAGAAGCGATTACACAACCCATCAAAGCGTCGGATTTGAAAGCCAAAGTCATGGAATTAAGTTATACCGCTTGGAAGGCCTATGCAAAGCATTTACCTACTTTGCAAGACGCATGTTTAAAGCGTGCTAAATGCATGAAATCAAAAATAGTATTGATAGAAGGTCAACAAAAAGTATCGGGTTATCAGTGGCTCACTTTAAATTGGAAGATGCAAGATGCTTTGAAAGAAGCCATCGCCGATCAAAATACCGTGGGAATTCTTTTGCCGCCTTCCTTGATGGGTGCATTAACCAACATGGCTTTGTTGTCTCTAGGCAAAGTGGTGTTGAATATAGATGAGGGTTTATCGCCAGAGGTATTCTTAAATTGTTTAAGACAAGCCAATGTGAAAACGGTGATCAGTTCTCGAAGTTATTCGAATGTATTACAAAAAACAGAATGCTTGTCTACCGTTCAAGTGATTTGGATAGACGATATTTTCAAAGCAGACACTTCTTTTGATTTTAAATTAAAAGAATGCGTAGTCAAATGGGTCCCCACCATCGTAGTGCAAAAATTTTTGAATCAAAAGAATTCTCCAGAAAAAACAGCGGCTTTATTTCTGAGTAAAAAAGAAAGTGTTTTACCCAGTATCATCCAATTAAGCCATCACGCTATTTTAAGCAATATTCAGCAAATGGCGTATTCTTTAAATTTGAGTGAAAAAGATAAATTATTAAATGCCTTGCCTTTGTGCGATCCGCTGGGTTTTGTGATGGCTACATGGTTGCCTTTAATAGAAGGGATCCCTCTGGTGTGTTGTGCAGACACGAAAGATGTTTTAGGCATGGCAAAACAAATTAACCAACACAAAATAAAAGTTTTATTGCACAGGCCCGCACAATTAGAGGAATATGTACAACATAAAAAATGTCATCCTTTGATGTTGTCTAGTGTGCGGATCTTGATTTCCGGTGGGGGAAAATTAAGTGCCAAGCTGTATCAAGCTTTTCAAGAGAAATTTCATGTCGCGATTTTAGACAGTTATGGCAGTGGAGAAAATACAGCGCTCCTGAGTTGCAATCTTCCCGACGTTTTAATACCAGGTTATTGGCATGTACAAGTCGGACAAAAAGCCGGCAGTGTGGGTATGCCCTTGCCCGGAACACGCATTAAAATTGTCGATTCTAAAACTTACGAACCGTTGTCCCTCGGTGAAAAAGGGTTATTGCTGATAATAGGTCCTCAATTGATGTTGGGTTATTTAGACAATCCTGAAAAAAACAACTTTATTCAGTTGAACGGAGAGACTTGGTATAACAGCGGCGAGATAGCCTATAGAGATGAAGGCGGGTTTGTTTTTCTATCTCGGGGTGATAGGATTTGAACCTACGGCCCCTGCCTCCCGAAGGCAGTGCTCTACCAAACTGAGCTACACCCCGTAAAAATATGACCGCGTGAAGTATACAGTATATCAATTGCAACGCGATATCGTAAAGTCAGCCAGTGCTAGAAGGGCGTTTTTATAAGGAGAGTTTGCTACAGTCTCTAAAGCCGCACAAGCCAATTTTACTTCCATACTCGCGCGTTGGTGCGTGTATTCGATGGCTTTGTTGCGCACTAAAGCTTCTTGAATTTCAGTTAGTAAAGTAGTGCCACCTGCTTCGATGGCTTCGCGAATGATGGCTTTTTCCGCCTCATTTCCGACTGCTAAAGTATAAATCAAGGGTAGAGTTGGTTTGCCTTCCGCCAAATCATCGCCCACATTTTTGCCCAATTCTTGCGTATCGCCTTGATAATCTAAAGCATCGTCTATCAATTGGAAGGCTAAACCCAAATGATGGCCAAACGCGCGCATCTTTTCTTCCATTTCAGGGGATTGATGGCTGATGACCGCGGCCAATTGAGTTGCTGCTGAAAACAATTTCGCGGTTTTGGCTGAAATCACTTCAAAATAGCGCGCTTCGCTGGTGCCTGTATCGTGACAATTGACCAACTGGAGGACTTCTCCCTTGGCAATGGTGTTGGATGCAGTGGCAAGAATGGAAATAACCTTTAGATTTTGCACTTCGGCCATCAATTGAAAGGCGCGCGAAAATAAAAAATCGCCCACCAGAACGCTCGCTTCATTGCCCCAAATGCTGTTGGCCGTACTTTGACCACGGCGCAGTGAAGAATCATCGACGACATCGTCGTGCAATAAAGTGGCAGTGTGGATGAATTCAACGATGGCGGCCAGGAGGATGTGTGTATCTCCTTGATATTGCAGGGCTTTTGCCGTCAATAGTAATAATAAAGGCCGTATGCGTTTGCCGCCACTGGCAACAATGTGTTGGCTCAAATCGTCTATCAGCGGAATATCGGCTGCCAATCGAGCCAGAATCAGCTGGTTAACGCGTTCCATATCGTCTTTAACGTGGCTGCGAATAGCATTTAAAGACATAGTCATCCCCTTTGTATATGATATTCCGATCATACCATCTTCAAAAAATAGGAGATACCCCATTGCATCTTCGTTGAGAATATCATATGATGAGCAGCTATTTTTAGACCTAAAAGTTTGGAGTATGAACATGTATGCGGTTATTATTACCGGTGGGAAACAATATCCCGTCACTAAAGATCAAGTGATTTCTGTAGAAAAATTGCCCACCGCTGAAGGCGAGGCTGTAGAATTTAATGAAGTATTGCTGGTCAATACGGGAGAAGAAGTCAAAGTCGGCGCACCTTTATTGAAGGGTTCTAAGGTATTGGGGACTGTCGTAGAGCACGGTCGTGGCAAGAAGATAAACATTATTAAGTTTAAACGCCGCACCACTTATCTGAAAAGACAGGGCCACAGACAAAGTTATACTAAAGTTAAAATAACCGATATACTCATCTAATCTAATTCTGGAGACACGCAAATGGCACACAAAAAAGCAGGCGGTAGTACGCGTAATGGCCGCGATTCTAAACCTAAGTATCTAGGGCTTAAAAAATCAGGTGGTCAATCTGTCGTGGCAGGCAATATTTTAATTCGTCAGCGTGGTACCAAATACCATGCGGGTTGGAATGTCGGTGTGGGTAAGGATTATACCTTGTACGCTTTAGTTGCTGGCAAAGTGAAATTCGAAAAACGCGGTTTGTTGCAACGTCAGTATGTGAATGTGATTCCTGCGGAAGAAGCTTAGTCGCTGTTTACAATTCTATCTCAAATAATAATCACAACTGGTAAGATGATCGTTTACCATCCCAGTTGCTTGCATGAAAGCGTATACCGTCGCAGGTCCAACAAATTTAAACCCAGCCTTTTTCAAGTTCTGGGTTAATTTTTCCGCGGTGGGTGTGTAAGCAGGAATGTCTTCTATTTTTTCCCAAGCATTACGTTGTGGTTTACCCCCAACGTGTTGCCACAACCACTCAGCAAAAGAACCTTTTTCTTTCAATGCTAAATAAGCGCGCGCATTGGCAATCGTCGCGATGATTTTAGCGCGATTGCGAATAATGTCGGAATTGGTTAACAATGCGTTTAACCGTTGATCGTCATAAACAGCAATTTTTTGCGCATCAAAATTGTCAAAGGCTAATCTAAAGGCTTCTCGCTTATATAAAATGGTCCGCCAACTTAAACCCGCCTGAAAGGTTTCCAAAATTAAAAATTCAAAAAGCTTGTGTTCATCGTACAAAGGGCGACCCCATTCTTCGTCGTGATAACGAAGGTATAAAGGATCAGTACCGCACCAAGGGCAACGCATCGTGATCTCCTTGAGGGAAATATAGAATGGTGGCTATGGGTGGACTCGAACCACCGACCTCAGCATTATGAGTGCCGCGCTCTAACCGGCTGAGCTACATAGCCATAAAGAGGGGGTATTTTTGCGGATTTTGAAGGATTTGTCAACTTCTCTTACTCTTCTGTCAGGGTAAATGCATCTAAATTTTAAACAAATTTAGCATAAACACCCCTTTTTTGTTTGTTTAATATACAGCACTGCTGCTTTCAAGCTATTTCTGGGGAAAAGTAATAGTTTAAATCAGCTGTATATCTTAAGTCTTTAAAAGAACAAGTGAAATAAAGGGGTTTTACTATCTTATCCCAATCGCCAGGTAAATAGAGATAATTTAACCGAGCCGCGACCGTGAGGGAGCGGTGGTTCGAAGTAAGGAGTTAGGGTTACGAGAAGCGGGTGATAGGCTTTTCACTTTTTTAAGATCCCTATCCTGACTCCGATAAAAAACCTTCCAAAATATCGAAGCTAAGGGTGATTTCTTACTTCGAACCACCGCTCCCTCACGGTCGCGGCTCGGTTAGAAACGGCCCGGCGATTGTGACAAGATACGGATTTTATGTGCTTTTTATTAGCAAAAAACCCATTCTTGTACAAATTTAGATGCGTTTATCCTGCGCTTCTGTCAGTGCTCTTCTCTCAATACTTGAGTGACCCATTACCGAAATTGAGTAGGCAGACACAGTTGATTCTATAGTCCACAGAAATAATCGCATATAAATTTTTATATTATTATTATAATTAATCGATTGGTTTGTAGTTGCCCGCAATTTCTACTATTTTTTCTAAGACAGCTTTTTTGGTAAATGGACAACTGTTTCGAAACATTCATCTAGCTTTGCATCAGCTTTTTTCTTACGTCTTAAAAATCCCCAAGTACATAAACCAGCTAGTATTAAACTACCTCCCGCTCCAGCGCCGCTTTCGGCGGCAACGCGGTGCGCTGTTATCCTAGAGCCAGTAGTTGTCGCCGCGTGCGCTATCGCCGGGCCGGCAACCACAGCAGTACCGGTGATTGCATGCCATGCTATTGCAGCACCAGTAGCCATTGCAACTGCTGCAGGAGCTATTCCAAAAGTAGCAGCAGTAAGACCCATGCCTAATCCCAAGATACAGGCAGTGATGAGCACTGTGCATCCTACATTGTACATTGTAGGATGGCTTGTTCGAAAAGTGTTAATAGCTCTAAGGCAAAAATTTGCATCGAGGTTGCCCTGTGAGTTTTCTGAGGTATTACTATCCTGCCCCTCATCCTCGCTGTCAGTTAAGAAGTCTACTACGGATGTTATTACTCCTCTGCTAGGGTTGGACATACTCTTCGATCTCGTCATTTTTATCTCCCATTATGAATTACTATTAGCAATAAAATTTCTTTTGATGTGAAAAATTATACCACTAAAACCTTAAGAGAATATTAGGGGGTATTGTAATAAAAAAATATAGGATTCACTGTGATTCTTGTGCTTTATCCACACCATATTGATTATATTTTGATCAATTTATTCCCCTTGTTTTTCGAAATGAAGCCATGTAAAATATGGCACTTTCGTTGATAAGGCTGTTGTTTCAGCGAAAAAAATCCTTGCCTTAAACCACCGGGTTTTTAAGGCTGTTAGCCCCACTAAGGGGCATGCAACCATAAGGGGAATATTTTATGCGACATTATGAAATTGTTTTTTTAGTTAATCCTAACCAGAGTGAACAAGTGCCTGGCATGATCGAACGTTACACCGGTATCGTGAAACGCGATGGCGGCGTGGTACATCGATTGGAAGATTGGGGGCGCCGTCAATTGGCCTACCAAATCAATAAAGTTCACAAAGCACATTATGTGATGATGAATGTGGAATGCACCGAAGCAGCTTTGGAAGAATTAAACCATACTTTCCGGTTTAACGATGCCATTTTACGCAATCTGATTATTCGTAAAGACAAAGCGATCACAGAACCCTCAGTGATGATGGGCGGTGAGCCACACACGCGGGAACCTTTACCCGTAGAGCCTGAACTTGCTGACAATGAATAGGAGAGATACCGTGAGAAAAATTCAAAAATCTGCTGCTAATAGCGTCGATTACAAAGACATATCCGTATTGCGCCGTTATATTACCGAAACAGGAAAAATAGTCCCTAGTCGCATTACCGGGGCTTCGGCTAAATTTCAACGCAAATTGGCGATGGCTATCAAACGCGCACGTTTTTTAGCTTTAATGCCTTATACCGATCAACACGAATAAGAGGTACAAAATGGAAGTCATTCTACTTGAAAAAGTACACAATTTAGGTAATCTAGGGGATAAAGTTAAAGTCCGTAGAGGTTATGGCCGTAATTTTTTAGTGCCTTATGGTAAAGCGGTGCCTGCTACTGCTCAAGCATTGGCAGATTTTGACCGTCGTCGTGCAGAATTTGAAGCAGCGGCTGCCAAAGCTTTAGCGCATGCAGAAGAACGTGCCAAATCCGTAGCGGATTTGGTAGTCACTATTGCTGTTCGCGCCAGTGAAGGCAAATTGTATGGTTCCTTAACAGAGCGAGATATTGCGCGCGCCATTTCTGACGCCGGTGTCGCGGTTCAGAAAAGAGAAGTGTATTTGCCTGAAGGCGCCTTGCGTTCTGTGGGTGAATACGACATCGCTTTGCATTTGCACATCGATGTGATGGCAACAATCAAATTGATAGTGGTAGAAGAGAAATAACCCGCTTAAGCCGTCATTGCGAGAAGACTGCAATGACGGCAATTCCTAACTAGATCATCCAGAGGAAATGCCGCATCACCGGTGTAATGATTATCATATTCACCAATTGCAAACCAGTCCACACGACCACTGGGCTCAAATCAAATCCTCCCAGAGGAGGAACAAACCGACGAACGAGCCTCAACAAAGGGGCTGTGAGGACGTGTAAGACATTCGTCAATCCGTTCGGTTCTGGTTTAACCCAACTCAACACTGCTTCTGCAATGATGGCAATGCTGTAAAGTTGCACGATGAATTGTAACAATTGAGCGCCCGAAAAAATGGCAATGAGCGACCAAGAAAATTCCATGCCTACTTTTAAAAATCCGTAAATAAAAACTTTGAGCATCGTTAAGGCAAAAGCTAAGAGTATGACGGCGGTATCGAAGCGTCTGAAGGTCGGTAAAATCCATTGAAAAGGTTTTACCACGGGTCGGGTTATTTTAATAACCCATTGCGTGATCACATTGTGCGTGCTGGCTCCAGAGAGTTGTAAGCAAAAACGGAGCAATAAGACAAAGATCAAAACGGTAAAAACAAATTGTGACAAAAACAGCAAAGCGTCTTCGAAAGGAAACATAATAACTCCTATGATGGGCGACGAGAGGCGGTTAGGGCCTGTTGACACTGGGTTTGTCGGCTGCAAAATGAGTAGAACCGGTCAAAATAATTGCAAATTTTCGTCAAATATAGCCCGATATTCTCCTCAAATTTGCGATTATTTTGTCTCGGTTCCCTCATTTTTCGCTTCGACAAACCCAGTGTCAACAAGCCC
Source organism: Pseudomonadota bacterium (assembly GCA_021782495.1). Classification (GTDB taxonomy): domain Bacteria; phylum Pseudomonadota; class Gammaproteobacteria; order UBA1113; family UBA1113; genus VFKP01. Next base: position 26,220 of record JAJXUV010000012.1, read on the forward strand.
TAGTATTTTAGCCTGTTCACAAGCGCTTTGCATAGCACGGGCAAATAAGTTTTTTAATTGTCCTTGATCTTCTAAAACGGCGAGTGCTTTTTCAGTGGTACCGCCAGGAGAAGTGATTTGTTGACGCAATTCAGCAATCGGGTGTGCAGTTTCCAAAGCCATGCGGGCAGCGCCTAAAGTTGTTTGAATCGCGAAAGTTTTAGCCAGTGATGCTTCTAAGCCCAAGCCAACGGCCGCTTCTTGCATGGCTTCCATGACCAAGAAAATGTAGGCAGGCCCGCTGCCAGATAAAGCGGTGATGGCATCCAAAGCCGTTTCTTCGGTACACCAATGAACGATGCCGACCGATCTAAATAAGGATTCAGCCCATTCCCGATCCGCATGGTTTACTTTAGAATTGGCATATAAGCCTGTTGCACCACTGCCAATTAAAGCAGGTGTATTCGGCATACTACGGATCATGGCTAAGGATTCGTTTTGTAAAAAATGAGAGATTTTTGCTAAAGGCGTGCCAGCCGCGACCGAAATCATCAAGGGGTGATGAGCCAAATAATCTTTTAAATCCTGACACAATGCGGGGATCGCATCGGGTTTAACCGCCAACACGATAATGTCAGTTTGTTTTGTCGCCGAAGCTAAAGTCTCTGCACAACATAAATGTAATTCATCGGCTAATGCCTGGGATTTTTCTGAGCGTTTATCGTAAACAGTAATACATTGACTGGGATAATGCGCTGCAATCAATCCGCGTATCAAAGCAGTCGCCATATGCCCTGTGCCAATAAAAGTGATTTTTTTGTGTTGCATTATAAACGTTCTCCAAAAATAGCAGTGCCTACACGTAATATCGTTGCGCCTTCGGCGATCGCTGCTTCTAGATCGTTTGACATGCCCATCGATAATGTATCCACAGAAAAGCCGGCTTGTTGTAAGTCTAGCAAAAGACGCGCCAATTGCCTAAAAGGTTTGCGTTGTGCTTCTAGTGTAGAAGCAGGTTCAGGCAAAGTCATTAAACCACGTAAACGCAGTTTGGGTAAAGAGGTGATCAACCCTGCTAATTTCGGGACTTGATCGATAGTAATACCTGCTTTATTAGGACTGCCTTCTAGATTGACTTGGATGCAAACATTTAAAGGCGTGGAAAAAATTTCTCTCGCGCGATTCAAAGATTGAGCTATGATCGCACTATTCACAGAATGCGCCCAAGTAAAATATTCTGCAATGAGCGGACATTTGTTGCTTTGGATAGTGCCTATAAAATGCCATTCTAAATCTACATCCGACAAGGCTTGTATTTTAGAAATGCCTTCTTGAGCATAATTTTCTCCAAATCTCCACAAGCCGGCATCAATGGCTTCTCGAATTTTAACGATGGATTGTTTTTTACTTGCTGCAAGCAATGTGATAGGCTCTTGCTCCCGACCAAATTTTTTTTGTGCTGCTTCAATGCGTTTTTGTACTTGTTGTAAATTTTGCGTCACACTGTTCATAAACATTAACCATAGTTATTGAGGAGTTTGTATTCATGCATTTAAATCAACTACTTATTTTTAGTATAGAAAATCATTCTTCGGATCTCCATCTGTCTTCAGGCTTGCCACCTATCCTTCGCATTGATGGTGTGTTGAAACGCACTGATTTTCCTATGTTATCTGAGGAAAGTTTGATTCTATGCTTACATGATATCATGAATGAAGAACAACGCAAACGTTTTGAAAAAGACCTAGAGGTGGATTTTTCTTTTGAATTCAACGGTGCAGGGCGTTTCAGAGTCAATATTTTCAAGCAAAATCGCGGAATTGCAGCGGTGTTTAGAATCATTCCAAACACCGTTTTATCTTTAAAAGATTTAGGATTGCCGAGTATTGTCGCTGAATTGTCTCGCAAATCACATGGATTGATTTTAGTAACGGGACCTACGGGTTCAGGTAAAAGCACAACGCTTGCAGCTATCGTGGACGATATAAATACGCATTGTAACCATCATATTTTAACGATAGAAGATCCGATTGAATTTATACATCAAAGTAAAAATTGTGTGATTAACCAACGAGAAGTCATGCGCGATACGCACAGTTTTCATCAAGCTTTGCGAGCGGCCTTGCGTGAAGATCCCGATATTATTTTGGTGGGTGAGTTGCGCGATGTAGAAACAATACGTTTGGCTTTAACGGCTGCTGAAACCGGTCATTTGGTTTTAGCTACTTTACACACGCAATCAGCAACACAAACGATTCATCGTCTCATTGATGTCTTTCCTGCTGCCGAAAAAGCCATGATACGAACGCAAGTGTCGAGCTCACTCAAGGCGGTCATTGCACAATCCTTGTTGAAAAAAGAAGGGGGGGGGCGAGTGGCTGCTTTGGAGGTGATGGTTTGTAATGCGGCTTTAGCGCATATGATCCGAGAAGACAAAGTGGCTCAAATGTATTCAGTCTTACAAACAGGGCGTTCTGAAGGGATGTTTACTCTAGATCAACATTTGGAAGAATTAATAGCGATGGGAAAGATCAGTGCTAAAACTGCACAGGCTTATGCTGCGTAAGAAAACCGAGGAGCGACCCTGAGGGAGCGGTTATCATTTCAACGCTCCTTCAGAGTCGCTCCTCGGTTAGAAATTACTCAGTGATTCTGACAGGATACAAAAAAAAAGTAAAAAAAAGTAAAAAAAAGTAAGAAAAAGTAAGAAATGGATTGACATTGTTGTAGAAAGGAGTAGAATGCACATCCTCGACGCTCGGAAGGGCGGTTCTGTAAAAAGAAGCTAAGCAAATTGTGTGGGCGCTCGAAGAGAGAAGGCAAACGAAGAGTGTTCCGAAAGGAACCGAAGAGATAGGCCTGTAAGAAGGCCGATCGAAAAGAAGTGAAGAGTTTGATCCTGGCTCAGATTGAACGCTGGCGGCACGCTTAACACATGCAAGTCGGACGGCAGCGGGGGTAAGGTAACTTACCTGCCGGCGAGTGGCGGACGGGTGAGTAACGCGTAGGGATCTGCCTATTAGAGGGGGATAAGCCGTGGAAACGCGGCGTAATACCGCATACGCTCTGAGGAGGAAAGGATGGGCCCTGGAAACAGGCCATTCGCTAATAGATGAACCTGCGTTAGATTAGCTAGTTGGTAGGGTAAAGGCCTACCAAGGCGATGATCTATAGCTGGTCTGAGAGGATGACCAGCCACACTGGAACTGAGATACGGACCAGACTCCTACGGGAGGCAGCAGTGGGGAATATTGGACAATGGGGGAAACCCTGATCCAGCGATGCCGCGTGTGTGAAGAAGGCCTGAGGGTTGTAAAGCACTTTAGTTGGTGAGGAAAGGGGGTATGCGAATAGCATAGCCAGTTGACGTTAGCCAAAGAATAAGCACCGGCAAACTCTGTGCCAGCAGCCGCGGTAATACAGAGGGTGCAAGCGTTAATCGGAATGACTGGGCGTAAAGAGCTCGTAGGCGGTTAGGTGTGTCACAGGTGAAAGCCCCGGGCTTAACCTGGGAAGGTCCTGTGAAACTATTTAACTAGAATATAGGAGAGGGAAGTGGAATTTCCGGTGTAGCGGTGAAATGCGTAGATATCGGAAAGAACACCAGTGGCGAAGGCGACTTTCTGGCCTAATATTGACGCTGAGGAGCGAAAGCGTGGGGAGCAAACAGGATTAGATACCCTGGTAGTCCACGCTGTAAACGATGAGAACTAGATGCTTGGTGACTGAGGTTACTGAGTGTTGAAGCAAACGCGATAAGTTCTCCGCCTGGGGAGTACGGCCGCAAGGTTAAAACTCAAAGGAATTGACGGGGGCCCGCACAAGCGGTGGAGCATGTGGTTTAATTCGATGCAACGCGAAAAACCTTACCTACCCTTGACATGTCAAGAAGCTTGAAGAGATTTGAGTGTGCCCGCAAGGGAGCTTGAACACAGGTGCTGCATGGCTGTCGTCAGCTCGTGTCGTGAGATGTTGGGTTAAGTCCCGTAACGAGCGCAACCCCTATTGTTAGTTACCAGCAAGTAAAGTTGGGGACTCTAATGAGACTGCCGGTGATAAACCGGAGGAAGGTGGGGATGATGTCAAGTCATCATGGCCCTTATGGGTAGGGCTACACACGTGCTACAATGGCCGGTACAGAGGGAAGCGAAGCTGTGAAGTGGAGCGAAACCTAGAAAGCCGGTCGTAGTCCGGATTGGAGTCTGCAACTCGACTCCATGAAGACGGAATCGCTAGTAATCGTGGATCAGCATGCCACGGTGAATACGTTCCCGGGCCTTGTACACACCGCCCGTCACGCCATGGGAGTGGGTTGTACCAGAAGTAGGTAGACTAACCTGAAAGGGGGGTCGCTTACCACGGTATGATTCATGACTGGGGTGAAGTCGTAACAAGGTAGCCGTAGGGGAACCTGCGGCTGGATCACCTCCTTAAAGACTTAAACGAGAGTTTAGGTTAAAAAGAAAGAAGCCTTGGATTGGAGAGCGTTCACACAATTTGCTTAGCGGAAGAGAAAAGAGCCGAGACGCGCCCGAGAGGGGGCGGTTAGAAGAAGGGTTTGTAGCTCAGGTGGTTAGAGCGCACCCCTGATAAGGGTGAGGTCGGTGGTTCGAGTCCACCCAGACCCACCAGAGGGGGGAGAAGAGAGGGGCCATAGCTCATCTGGTAGAGCGCCTGCCTTGCACGCAGGAGGTGGTCGGTTCGAGTCCGACTGGCTCCACCAGTGGAAGAGGGGAGCAAGAAGAAGGAAGGGCAAGCAAGAGGAGAGGGCAAGAAAGAGTGGAGATGAGTCGGTATCCTTAAATTTAGCGATAGACCTAGGGAAGAAAATCTAGGGTTGAATTTAAGGATAGCGATTAGGCTAGAGTTCTGTAAAAAGATGGGAAAAGCAAATACAAATACGTAGAGGTTTGTGTGCGAGAGCGCACAAGCTTAAAAACGAGTGTACAGCAAAACATAACTGTGAGAGGTATCCGCAAACAGTTTAGAGAAGCTCAATTTGGATGCGAATGTGTTCAAAGAAGAGTTTCGAGAAAGGTAAGGCTATTGAGGGTTATATAACCAAGATAGTAAGCGCATAGGGTGAATGCCTAGGCAGTAGAAGGCGATGAAAGACGTGGAAGCCTGCGAAAAGCTTCGGGGAGCTGGCAAGTAAGCGACGATCCGGAGATATCTGAATGGGGAAACCCACCCTGATAGGGGTATCATAACTTGAATACATAGGGTTATGAAGCAAACGCGGGGAATTGAAACATCTCAGTACCCGTAGGAAAAGAAATCAAATGAGATCCCGTAAGTAGTGGCGAGCGAAAGCGGGGAAGCCCGGTCACAGAAAGTGTTGTTAAGTTAGTTGAACAGATTGGGAAATCTGGCCGAAGGAGGTGAAAGCCCTGTAGACGAAAGCTAGACAACATGGGTGACGAAGAGTAGGTCGAGACACGAGAAATCTTGATTGAAGATGGGGGGCCCATCCTCCAAGGCTAAATACTCTCTACTGACCGATAGTGAACCAGTACCGTGAGGGAAAGGCGAAAAGAACCCCGGAAGGGGAGTGAAAGAGAACCTGAAACCGTATGCGTACAAGCAGTGGGAGTCTGATAGTAATATTGGATGACTGCGTACCTTTTGTATAATGGGTCAGCGAGTTATTTGCAGTGGCAAGCTTAAGCGAAGAGCGTAGGCGAAGGGAAACCGAGTCTGAAAAGGGCGAAAAGTCGCTGCGAATAGACCCGAAACCGGGCGATCTAACCATGGCCAGGGTGAAAGTCAGGTAACACTGACTGGAGGCCCGAACCCACGTCTGTTGAAAAATACGGGGATGAGTTGTGGTTAGGGGTGAAAGGCTAATCAAGCCCGGAGATAGCTGGTTCTCCTCGAAAGCTATTGAGGTAGCGCCTCATGAGATGACCGTATGGGGTAGAGCACTGTTTAGGCTAGGGGGTCGTGACAGACTTACCAACCCTAGGCAACCTACGAATACAAACGAGTTTATCATGGGAGACACACGGCGGGTGATAAGGTCCGTCGTGAAGAGGGAAAGAGCCCAGACCGCCAGCTAAGGTCCCTAATAGGTAATTAAGTGGAAAACGAAGTGGGAAGGCCGAGACAGCCAGGAAGTTGGCTTAGAAGCAGCCATCTTTTAAAGAAAGCGTAATAGCTCACTGGTCGAGTCGGCCTGCGCGGAAGATGTAACGGGGCTAAAATTACCAACCGAAGCTGCGGCTTTAACGCTGTAAGAGGCGTTAAGGGGTAGAGGAGCGTTCTGTAAGCCAATGAAGGTGAACTGGAAGGTTTGCTGGAGGTATCAGAAGAGCGGATGCTGACATAAGTAACGATAATGCGGGTGAAAGACCCGCACGCCGAAAGTCCCAGGATTCCTGCGCAACGTTAATCGACGCAGGGTGAGTCGGCCCCTAAGGCGAGGCCGAGAGGCGTAGTCGATGGGAAACGGGTGAATATTCCCGTACTTTTAATAGCTGTGAGGTGAGGACGAAGGAGGCTAGGCCATCCAGAGATTGGTGGTTCTGGTTTAAGCGAGTAGGGAGATGTTGTAGGGAAATCCGCAACATTGTTGAACTGAGACGCGACGACGAGGCTGCGAAGGCAGCCGGAAGTGGCTGATGCCAAACTTCCAGGAAAAGTCACTAAGCATAGGTTATTAAGAACCGTACCGCAAACCGACACAGGTGGACAGGTAGAGAATACTAAGGCGCATGAGAGAACTCGGGTGAAGGAACTCGGCAAAATAGTACCGTAACTTCGGGAGAAGGTACGCCTTTGGTTGTGAAGAGCCTTGCGCTTGGAGCGACTGGAGGCCGCAGAGACCAGGTGGCTGCGACTGTTTAATAAAAACACAGCACTCTGCCAACTCGAAAGAGGAAGTATAGGGTGTGACGCCTGCCCGGTGCTGGAAGGTTAAATGATGGGGTGAATCGCGCAAGCGAGGCAGCTCTTGATTGAAGCCCCAGTAAACGGCGGCCGTAACTATAACGGTCCTAAGGTAGCGAAATTCCTTGTCGGGTAAGTTCCGACCTGCACGAATGGCGTAACGATGGCCACGCTGTCTCCACCCGAGACTCAGTGAAATTGAAATCGCAGTGAAGATGCTGTGTACCCGCGGCTAGACGGAAAGACCCCGTGCACCTTTACTATAACTTTGCTCTGAATTTTGAACCTGCTTGTGTAGGATAGGTGGGAGACGTTGAAGCGCAGTCGCTAGATTGAGCGGAGTCGCCGTTGAAATACCACCCTGGTATGTTTGAAATTCTAACCTAGGGCCCTGAATCGGGCCTGGGGACAGAGCATGGTGGGTAGTTTGACTGGGGCGGTCTCCTCCTAAAGAGTAACGGAGGAGCGCTAAGGTACCCTCAGCGTGGTCGGACATCACGCATAGAGTGCAAAAGCAGAAGGGTGCTTGACTGTGAGAGAGACATCTCGAGCAGGAACGAAAGTTGGTTTTAGTGATCCGGTGGTTCTGAATGGAAGGGCCATCGCTCAACGGATAAAAGGTACGCCGGGGATAACAGGCTGATACCGCCCAAGAGTTCATATCGACGGCGGTGTTTGGCACCTCGATGTCGGCTCATCACATCCTGGGGCTGAAGTAGGTCCCAAGGGTATGGCTGTTCGCCATTTAAAGTGGTACGCGAGCTGGGTTTAGAACGTCGTGAGACAGTTCGGTTCCTATCTACCGTGGGCGTAGGATATTTGAGGGGAGCTGCTTCTAGTACGAGAGGACCGAAGTGGACGAACCGCTGGTGAACCGGTTGTAACGCCAGTTGCATAGCCGGGTAGCTAAGTTTGGGAAGGATAACCGCTGAAAGCATCTAAGCGGGAAGCCAGCCCCGAGATGAGATATCCCGACCGTAAGGTCTTAAAGGTTTGTTGAAGACGACGACGTTGATAGGCTGGGAGTAGAAGTGCAGTGATGCATGAAGCGGACCAGTACTAATTGACCGTAAGGCTTGGTTATATAACACCTGAATAGTGCTTACTGAAGTAAACTGAAGTAAGAGGATACTGAAGACAGATTATGAAGAGTAGTACGCTTAAAGAGAAAGAGAAGCGTAGAAGTATTTGCTGCTCCCGACAGAACAAGGCGAAAGCCTGCGGAATTTCTGGTGATGATAGCGAACGGGGCCCACCTGAACCCATTTCGAACTCAGAAGTGAAAACGTTCAGCGCCGATGATAGTGTGAATAAACTCATGTGAAAGTAGGACGTTGCCAGAATTTAAATATGTGAAAGCCCGAGGGAAAATCCTTCGGGCTTTTTTTATTTTACGGTTATCTCTGCGAAAGCGCTTTTTTGTCATCCCTGCTTTCGCAGGGACGACAATCCACAAGTTCAACTTGCAATTTTACAAGAAAGCCGTATACTCTTTTTTTATTCACTCTATAGGCCTACTATGCTCAGTCAATTCCTACAGCTTATTTTACATCTGGACAGCTATCTGCAGGTTTTTTTCATGCATTATGGCGACTGGATTTATGCTTTATTGTTCCTCATTATTTTTTTAGAATCCGGCTGTATCTTAACGGCTTTCTTGCCCGGCGATTCTCTTTTATTTGCGGCCGGCACAATGGTCGCTGTCAGTGCTTTAAACATTCATTTGCTGGCCGTATTGTTAATTGTTGCGGCAGTGCTCGGTGCAAGTGTCAATTACGCTTTGGGCGCTTGGATAGGACCTTATATTTTCAATAAGCCCAAAACTCGCTGGTTTAATCCCGAACACATTCGCGAAGCCCATGATTTTTTTGAACGCTATGGTTGGAGTGCGATTGTGATTACGCGCTTTGTTCCCATCATCAGAACCTTTGTGCCCTTTGTGGCGGGGATTGGCCGCATGAATTTTAAAAAATACCTCTTTTTTAATGCTTTAGCCGCTTTCATTTGGATAGGGGCTATTTTGTATTTGAGTTATGCTTTTGGTCAGCTTCCCTGGATCAAAGCGCATTTTTCATGGATAGTATTAGGGATTATTTTAATTTCTGTGTTGCCCATGTTGTTTGCTTGGATAAGGAAAAAAACGCATGTTGTGGATTAAAGCTTTTCACATTATTGCCATGGTGATGTGGTTTTCGGGTTTATTTTATTTGCCACGGTTATTTGTTTACCACGCAAAAAGCCAAGACACCATCAGTTTAGAACGTTTTAAAGTGATGGAATGGCGTTTGTATTGGTGTATCACGACACCCGGCGCAATTTTAACGACACTTTTTGGCATCATCTTAATGATCATGGGCTATGCCTATTATTCGCACGCCATTTGGTTACACATTAAATTGGCTTTGGCCGTGGGTTTGTGGATTTACCACATTTATTTGGCATTTTTATTGAAAGCTTTTGCTAGAGATGCAAATCGACACAGCGGGCATTTTTACCGTATTTTAAACGAAATTCCAACCTTATTTTTAATCGCTATGGTTTTGCTAGCGGTGGTGAAGTAAGCGCTGCTTTAACAGGCAGCACTTTTAGGGTTATTATCTTTTTCCGTGCCCATGGTTCTGTGCTGCCAATCGCTCATCTTGTTGCGTAAATCGAAGGAGATCAAACCTACCTCCCCAAAATAGATTGGGATTATCTCCTACCCTAACAGGACTTGCTGCAGGATAGAGAGCGTGTTGTGCTGGTACGGGCCGCTGCTGTGGATGTACCGGTGTAAGCGGTGCTTGTTCTGGTTTTCGCTGTTGAGGTGGTGCTATTGCCGACTGGGCAAGTGTAGACTTAGGTTGAGCGAGCAAAGCATCGGTACTAGGATGCTTACGAGCTCTTAAAACTTCTGGAAGAGCGCAGATTTCCGCCAGAGAAAATGGTTGATTGGTGATAGGGTGTGATCCTTTATATTGGCCGTCTTCACAGCGTTTTTTCGTGTTTTCAAAAGTGCTTAAAACCGTTTCTAAATCAAAAACAGTTTGATTCGCACCGTGTATTCTGACAGGTATGCTGCAACCCGTCCTCATAATGCCGCAATTAGGATAAGGATCAACTGTATGACCTGCTTCGGCTGTGTATTTTAAAATCCTTAATTTATGCTCATCTAAAAATGCTTGAGTCAATGGCGAAGGAGGAGAAACATGAGGTAAAACGACAGAGCCTGTAGTGGGGACTTCATTGATGAAAATGGTGTATTTGAGTTCTTTTCCATTTGCTTCAAAATATAAAGTATTTGCTTCACGCGATGATTCTTGAGATGATTTTAATTTGAGTTTATACCCAGGGTCCAGACAAATGGTATTGTCCATATTCATTGGGTGAGTTTTAGCATCGTGTAGACAAGCAACTACGTATTGTTGCAGAGACGGATCTAAGTCAGCCCAATAATTTTTGATAAGTGAATCGCTCTTTTCCAATTCTTCTGGCAAGGGAATAGAATTAGGATCTCTGGTATGAGAACGTAGCCTGTCTATATTGCAGCGCTCTAATTTTTTAGCATTTACCGAGACAGGCACGCCTCTTTTTTTATATTGTTTTACTTCAGAATGATATTCAAAACAGTGCGAATTTTCCAGTGCTTGCATCAGCACATTCAATTGTTGTTGTTGCTGTTTAGTTGGCTTATGATGTTCATCATCAATGTATTCTCTGATCTGAAGTTCAAAATCAGAATGTGAAAAACACACTTCGAAAACATCGAGCAAACCCTCTTTCTTTAAAATATTTTCTAATAATTCTTTAAAGTCCATTTTTTCTTTTAAGCTGAAAAGCTTTTCGAAATTTTGTATTTCATAGAGGTAATGTCCGTCCCGGTTGATTTTTTTTGATTTAAGATAATCTAAAAATGATCTCGCTGATTCAGGAACTCCTCTCATGTATAATATTTCAGAGGCGGGTATTCTATCGTGTAAATGATCGCGCATTTCGGGGAATTCCGCATAACAAAATTTTATAAGAATGTCTCGTGCATCACTGCGAACACGTTCTAAGAATTGCCGAAGATTTTTGATTTCTTGATCTAATTGAATGTTTATGCCCAGTTGTTCACACTGCTTTAAAAACTGAGAAAACTGTTCTTTTTCTCGGTGTGAAGGTTTAGACCCGGAGGATTCTCTGATAAATAAGCCTTGTGGTAGTGTTTCCGTTGTTTCTATTCTGTAGCACTGTGATACATTGTAACGTTGTAACAATCCTAGCAGTATATTATTTAAAAGAGCTCTTTCGTTTTCAGAAAGAGCTGGAACTTTAGGCGGATACCATGCCGTCATTCCTATTCGAACGGTAAATTCTTTCCGTGTGTCGAGAGCATCAAGGTTATCCTTAGTTTTTTTCCAACCAAGTGCTAAGAGCTGTTGTTCTATAGTATGAATATCTCTATGTTCACACATCACATAACTTTCATTGCCTATCTGAAGGGTTAAGTCTATTCTGTCGGTTACTTTATATTTTCGAAACTGGCAATTGAAGATAGTGGGAACAGCAGACTTTTCTAATGCGCGTTCAAACTGAATTTTTAGTTTTTGAAAAGATTCATTCGATTGATGTACTGGAAGCAAAGGTGCTGGTGCTACCGGCGTTACCTGACTGGGTGTGGAGGGATTGGCTATAGGCGCCCGACTGATGGTGGGTAGCGTTTGAATCGGAGTAAACCCTATTGAAGATCCTGATGGAGAAGCAACGTGCATATTAGAATAGGGTGGAATAAAAGCATTTGGATTTGAAGGCGCTGGTGCGATATTTTGATTGGATGTTGGAAATGCTGGCTGAGCAAAAGCCATATAAGGATTAGGCACTGCAACAGCAGGGCTCATTGGAGAAAAGTAAGCCTCGTAAGTTGGTTGAGGCGCTAAAGTAGCTTGTGGCGATACTCTTGTGGGTTGTTTTTGCTGTGCTTCTAATCTTGTAATTTCAGCTTGGATCCGTGCAATTTCTGCTGTTTTTTCAGCCTCAGATAATGTTGACGTTTGAAGTGCGGCTGGCTGAGGTGGTGTAAAAGACATTCCTGGAGACACGTAAGAAAGTTGTGAATACAAAGGTGTCTGGTGAACCTGCTGAGGCGGCATGGCTGTTGTATAGGGGGGATAATAAGGTGTATAGAATGGTTGATGAGTGGTTTGAGGGGGATGGGCTTGCATTTGAGCGATCTGTTGCCGTTCACGTTGAACGCGTTGTGTTTCTTCTGCAATTTTTCTTTCTAATTCTATAATGGCAATTTGCCGTTCTAATTCTGCAATTTGTGCTTCTCTTGAACTCATAATCTGATTACCTCGTTTTATAAATCGCTTATTTTCAGCCAATGTCAGAATTGCAAAATTGCTTTCTCGAAGTCCATAATTTAAATACCCGGATGTCTGGAATGTTTCTAGCAATTGTTTTAGCTGATTTTGCTTTGAAAAGTTGCTATCGGGATGAGGTTTTTCTTGAAGGCTTAAGAAAAATGGGGAACTGGAATCAATTTCATAATGAGTGTTTAATCCTAATATCTCTAGAGAATTACTGAGAAATGTGATGATTTTTTCTCGCATCTTAGGATTAAGGTTAATATAAGGAGGAGCATAATTAGGATAATCAGAAATAAGCGAAGCGGGCTGTGGCGTCGGTTCTGCTGGATAAGGAGGTATGTAAGGAGGAGGATATTGAGCAAATACTGAATTTTGTGGGGCTGCAAAATCTTCTTTTTCGTTTACTATTTCTTCTTTTTTGGCACTTATTTTATGTTTACCTCCTAAATATTATTTTTTTAAGGCATAAAATGCTCTTTCAAAGAAGTGTACTATAATCAATCAACTTATGTCAAGAGGCCTTATAAGGTGCCACACTTTCTCTTTAGGCCGAGCTACAATGAAGTTCTCTGGGTATTCCATAGTACTTTATTTTCTTCTAAATTTCCTGGATCCCGATTGCGCCCAATGGTCTTGTCGAGGATAACATACCTTTAATGGTTGATTAAAATATATACAATAAAGAGTTGAAAATGTAGATAGAGCCGAGATCCTCAGCAAAAACCCTGAAAACACTTGACATAAGTGCAAAATCTTATTTACAATCCGCCCTCACTGCACATTTGTGTGTGAATTTTCTTTGTATTTTATAAATAACCTATGATAAGCCTGGAGCTTTAATATATGGCAAGAATTAGTCAGTTGGTGAGTGTTTCGTCCAGTACGAAGCGAGTGAAGCGTCGGGTCAAAAGCAAAAACCCCGCTCTAAAACAATGTCCGCAGCGGCGCGGTGTGTGTGTGCGTGTCTACACGACCACCCCTAAAAAGCCAAACTCGGCTTTGCGTAAAGTGGCGCGGGTTAAGCTGACCAGCGGGTATGAAGTCACAGCTTATATTGGCGGTGAAGGCCACAATTTGCAAGAACACTCCGTGGTCTTGATCCGTGGCGGCCGGGTAAAAGATTTACCCGGTGTGCGTTACCACATTGTGCGAGGTAGCCTGGATACGGCTGGCGTGAAAAATCGTAAACAAGCGCGCTCCAAATATGGTGAAAAACGGCCTAAAGCGAAATAATTTAATTGAAGTAGGAAAATAATATTATGCGACGTAGAGCAGCAGAAAAACGACCCGTAGTGCCCGATCCCAAGTTCGGTGATGAACTGATCGCGCGCTTTATTAACGTAGTAATGTTCGAAGGAAAAAAATCTCTGGCGGAACGCATTGTGTATGGTGCTTTGGAAGAATTGACCAAAAAGCAAAAAAGCGCAGAAGGCAGCGAGGGTGGCGATGCTGGCGGTAATACCGTCGTTTTATTTGGACGGGTATTGGATCAAGTGTGTCCTACCGTTGAAGTGCGTTCCCGTCGAGTCGGTGGCGCTACCTATCAAATTCCCATAGAAGTGGCACCGCATCGTCGAATCGCTTTGGGGATGCGTTGGATGATTCAATCAGCCCGTAAACGCTCTGAAAAAGGCATGTTGCGTAGACTAGCAGCTGAAATGGGCGATGCTTTGATGGGTCGCGGTGAAGCCGTTAAAAAACGTGAAGATGTGCACCGTATGGCCAAAGCTAACCAAGCTTTCGCCCATTATCGTTGGAATTAATTTTAAAGTAGAAAAGAGGATATTGTTGTGTCAAGAGCCACCCCTTTAGCCCAAGTTAGAAACATCGGTATCGTTGCGCACATTGATGCGGGAAAAACGACGACCACAGAACGTATTTTATTTTATACGGGTGTGTCTTATAAAATCGGTGAAGTGCATGAGGGTGCGGCCGTGATGGATTGGATGGAACAAGAAAGAGAACGCGGTATTACTATTACCTCTGCTGCAACGACTTGCTTTTGGTCCGGTATGGATAAAAGCTATCAACCACATCGTATTAATATCATCGATACCCCAGGCCACGTGGATTTTACCATCGAGGTTGAACGTTCTTTACGCGTACTCGATGGCGCAGTGACGGTGTTTTCTGCGGTCGATGGGGTTGAACCTCAATCCGAAACGGTATGGCGTCAAGCCAATCGTTACAATGTGCCGCGTATGGCTTTTGTGAACAAAATGGATCGCGTTGGAGCCGATTTGAGCAATGTTATCAAGCAAATTAAAGATCGTTTAGGCGCGAATCCTGTGCAAATGCAATGTCCCATTGGCGCTGAAGAAAACTTTGAAGGCGTGGTGGATTTAATTCGCATGGAAGCCATTTATTGGGATGAAGCTTCTAAAGGCGTGAATTATGTCGCTAAAGAAATTCCTGCGGCTTTGAAATCAGAGTGTGAAACTTTGCGTGAAGCGATGGTGGAAGCTGCGGCTGAAGCCAATGAAGAATTGATGGAAAAATATTTAGAAACGGGTGAATTAACACCTGAAGAAATTAAGAAAGGCTTGAGAATTCGCACCATTGCAAGTGAAATTGTGCCGGTATTTTGTGGCACCGCCTTTAAGAACAAGGGTGTTCAAGCGGTGTTGGATGGCGTGCTCGATTATATGCCTGCACCAGATGATGTGGAATCCATTAAGGGTGTGTTAGACGATGCCGCTGAAACCGAAGCTGTGCGTCATTCCAACGATGAGGAACCTTTTTCGGCATTGGCCTTTAAGATTGCCACCGATCCTTTCGTTGGTTCTTTAACGTACATAAGAGTTTATTCCGGCGTGATAAAATCTGGAGATTCCGTTTACAATCCGGTGAAATCTAGAAAAGAACGAATTGGCCGTTTACTCCAAATGCACGCCAATACACGTGAAGAAATCAAAGAAGCGCGCGCCGGTGACATTGTCGCTGCCGTGGGCTTAAAAGATGTGACAACGGGTGATACGCTTTGCGATCCTACTCACATCATTACGCTAGAGCGTATGGATTTCCCAGAACCCGTTATTTCGGTGGCTGTGGAACCCAAAACCAAGCAAGACCAAGAAAAAATGGGGATTGCTTTGAATAAGTTGGCGCAAGAAGATCCTTCTTTCCGTGTGCGTACCGATGAAGAAACCGGTCAAACCATTATTCAGGGTATGGGTGAATTGCACTTGGAAATCATCGTTGATCGTATGAAACGCGAATTCGGTGTGGAGGCCAATGTGGGTAATCCTCAAGTGGCTTACCGTGAAACGATTCGTAAATCGGTCGAACAGGAAGGCAAATTCATTCGACAATCCGGTGGTCGTGGTCAGTATGGTCACGTATGGTTGCGGTTGGAGCCTTTGGAGCGCGGCCAGGGTTATGAATTTGTCAATGGCATCGTCGGTGGTGTGGTTCCCAAAGAATATATTCCTGCAGTAGACGCCGGGGTGAAAGAACAAATGGAAAGCGGTGTCTTGGGCGGCTATCCTGTTGTCGACGTGAAGGTCACCATTTTTGATGGTTCTTACCACGATGTGGACTCCAGTGAAATGGCTTTCAAATTGGCCGGGTCCAAAGGCTTTAAAGACGGGGCATTGAATGCAAGTCCTGTGCTCTTAGAGCCGATTATGAAAGTGGAAGTGGTGACGCCTGAAGAATACATGGGCGACATCATGGGTGATTTAAGTCGTAGACGAGGCATGTTGCAAGGTATGGGCGATTCGCCTTCCGGGAAACTGATTCGCGCCGAAGTGCCTTTGGCAGAAATGTTTGGTTATTCTACGAGTGTGCGTTCCATGAGTCAGGGGCGCGCAACTTATACCATGGAATTTTTAAAGTACAGTGAAACGCCAGCCAATATCGCTGAGCAAATTATCAGTAAGCAGTAAGTGTTAAATAGAGGATAAACATCGTGGCAAAAGAAAAATTTGAACGAACGAAACCGCACGTGAATGTAGGGACCATTGGCCATGTGGACCATGGTAAGACGACGTTAACGGCGGCATTGACGAAACGATTTGGTGAATTTGTATCGTATGA
>JAJXUV010000005.1 GCA_021782495.1 Pseudomonadota bacterium
TAAATATAGGGCAAAGAAGACAGCCACACCCACAAGGATGTCCAGGCTATATACGAATAGATACCGTACATCAAGGCGATTTAGATGGTAAAAAAGGGGTATATCACATTAACGCCGTGGATGAAGTAACACAATTTGAAATAGTAGCTACAGTAGAAAAGATATCAGAAAAATACTTAATTCCTGTGTTAGAACAGCTCATAGCAGCTTTCCCCTTTAATATTATTAATTTTCACTCAGACAATGGCAGTGAATATGTCAATAAAACAGTGGCCGATTTGTTAGAGAAGCTACGCATCGAATTTACCAAATCAAGGCCACGTCATTCAAATGACAATGGATTAGCAGAAGGGAAAAATGCGGCTGTAGTACGAAAAACATTTGGCAAAGGTTACATTGAACAAAAATACGCTGATAAAATAAATCAATTTAATCGCGATGTTCTGAATGTTTATGTCAATTACCACAGACCTTGTTATTTTCCAACTACCTTAGTTGATAAAAAAGGTAAACAAAGAAAAAAATATAAGTTGTCCGACATGATGACGCCCTACGACAAATTTAAATCGATTGAAGGCGCTAAGCACTATTTAAAACCAGGCATTACTTTTAAAATCCTGGATGACATTGCTACTGCTATGAGCGATAATCAGATGGCTGACCTCTTACAAGAACAGCGCCGATTATTATTTAAAAACATATATGAGAACTATAAGGTTAGTGCATAATTTATACACTACTTCAGACTCATTTTAGGATTGGAATATACTTACCGTGCCACCTAATTTGACTTGATCGCCATCGTGCAACACCCCATCTACTTTGCTCGGAGTAAAATACATCTCAGGATCGTTGCCATAATAAAAATCCGATCTTCCACCGGATTCAACGAGAGGAACATCGGCATCCATCACCCTATACTTCGCGAACGTTTGTTGTTTGATTGCTTCACTGCCCGCTGCATGATCCAGATGCGCATGGCTAATCAATAAAATCTTTGTGTTCTGCCATTTAAATCCTAATTGTTCTACGCTAGCCTTGATCTTCGGCACATCGGCTTCCAAATTGCTGTTAATTAAAATATTTCCTTTCGGCGTGACAATCAGATAACTCGCTAAATCGTCTGTTCCCACATAATATAAATTCCCTATAATTCGAAAAGGCGGAAAAGGCGTTTGTGTAGGATAAGCAAGGCAAAAACCACTACCAAACAGCAAGAGGAATATACAAAATAAGAATTTTTTCATTTTTTCAAGCCGATTAGTTAAAAATCATATTTTATCATAAATCCGTTTCATCGAAACTACGCTGGGACAGACTGACAGACACTCACAATAGTCAGACTTTCCGTGATAGGGTGAGCTGTTTGTTCTCAATTATAAATCGCTAAATGGTCAAAAAAAGTGATACATCCAGTTTGGGCTGAACTCCACCTGATTGAACAGTTAAGAATGATTTTTCCCCTAATTGCAATATAGCGTTAGTTCCAAGCGGTATAGGATGATTTTTCTCACCATGCCCTATATTTAAGCATTGTAAGACAGGGACATTATCTTCATCCAATTCTTTTGCAAACCGCTCTAGACAATTGTTAACTTGTGTTTCTTCAATCGGTTCACTTGCTGAAAATTTCCCTAATAATACAGCTATAGGGGCATTATCGTTTTGGAAATAACCGGCCAATTTAAACTGTTGAATAATACCATCCACTTTGCGGAAAGGCTCATCGACCTCCTCTAAAAGCAAAATCTTTCCTCTAATGTCAATTAAGGGTGTTTCAATCATGCGACTAACTAATGTTAAATTACCGCCAACAATAGTGGATGCTATTTTCCTTTGTTGTTTTGCAGATTTGTTTAAAGGGGTTAAATCGTCAACTATTGTTTCAGTTTTTTCACCGAACACTAGCTGCTTTAGGCGACAAATATCACTTTTGTCGACTGACCCTAAGGCTGCTTGCAACGCAGTGTTTCAATCAACTCAGAGAGATCGATCCGTATTTTGTTCATCAGTCCTTTGTTTTGACAATTCTGCATTCAATCGCATTAATAAAGCGCTTGGATCCGAGGAACGCGTAATGCTACGGCCCATCACCAAATAATCACTCCCGGAAGCCAAGGCCATTTCCGGTGTCAACACCCGTTGTTGATCGTCTTTGGCGTCTTCAGGCAAACGGATCCCCGGCGTCACCAAACAAAAGGAAGTGCCAAAACGCTGGCGCAATAAGGCTGCTTCTGCTGCGGAACACACCACGCCATCTAATTCTGCATCGTAGGCCAATTGCGCGAGAGACAAAACACTGTCTTCAATGCCTTTTTTAAAACCTAAACTCGTCCATTCTGCTTCATGATAGCTGGTTAAAGCGGTGACTGCCATCAAGCAAGGTGCTTTTTTTCCATAAGGATTCAAAGCCTCGCGCGCTGCGCGCAGCATCATAAGGCCACCTAAAGCATGCACATTCAACATCCACACACCCAAATCAGCTGCAGCTGCGCAGGCTTGTGCGACCGTGTTCGGAATATCGTAAAATTTTAAATCCAAAAATACGTCGAAGTTTAAATCCACTAAGCGGCGCACGAATTCTGGACCTCCACGGGTAAACAATGAATTGTTCACCTTTAATTTACAGTGAGCGGGCGACAAGGTTTCGACACACTCGAATGCTTGATTTAAGTCTGTAAAATCCAGTGCGACAATAATCCGGGTCATGCATTGCTCTCCGCATTTTCCAACAAACTCGCATTTCCGCCCGCTGCCGTGGTGTTGATAGACACCACTTTTTCCGTACACAAACGCGCTAAATAATAAGGACCGCCTGCTTTAGGTCCGGTGCCTGATAAACCCTCACCCCCAAAAGGTTGGACGCCCACCACCGCGCCGATCATATTGCGATTCACATACACATTGCCGGCATGAATGTTATCCGACAAATGTTGCACCGTTTGATTGATGCGACTGTGAATGCCGAAAGTTAAACCATAACCCGTGGCATTTATGTCCGCCAAGACTTTATCCAATTCACTGCTCTTATAACGAATCACATGCAAAAAAGGCCCAAACACTTCGCCCTTTAATTGCGACAATTGTGTGATTTCCACAGCGCACGGTGCAAAATAACTGCCATTCTGACAAGCTTCCGACAATGTTATTTGATAAATTAAGCGCGCTTCTTGTTCCATGCGTTTTGCATGATCGTTTAACAGTTGCAAAGACGCCTCATCGATCACCGGACCTATATCTGTTTCCATCAAAGTCGGATCGCCTACCTTTAAAGCGGCCATGGCACCAGCCAACATGGTGATGATTTTATCGGCCACTTCTTCTTGTACGTACAAAACCCGCAAAGCCGAACAGCGTTGTCCTGCACTGCCAAAAGCAGATAAGAGCGCATCTCGCACTACTTGTTCTGGTAAAGCAGAGGCATCGACTATCATGGCATTTTGTCCACCCGTTTCTGCAATCAAAGGCACAAGGGAGCCTGTGCGCTTTGCTAATTGTTGGTTGATCAAACGCGCGGTTTCCGTCGAGCCTGTAAACAAGACACCAGCGATTCGATCGTTGGCAACCAATTGTGCGCCGACGGTTTCGCCTCGACCGGGCAACAATTGCATCACTGCTTTGGGCACACCTGCTTCGTGCAACAAAGCGGTAGCGGCTGTCGCAATCAAAGGCGTTTGTTCAGCAGGTTTGGCAATCACGCAATTGCCACTCATTAAAGCCGCACTCACTTGTCCCAAAAATATCGCTAAAGGAAAATTCCAAGGACTGATACACAAAATAGTGCCACGTCCTAATAAACGGTACTCGTTGCTCTCTCCGGTCACGCCTTGCAAAATACGCGGCGCTAATTGCATTTCACCTTCTTTGGCATAATAGCGACAAAAATCGATGGCTTCGCGCACTTCACTGATCGCGTCGTGCACGGTTTTCCCCGCTTCTTTGATGAGAATCGCCATTAAGCGCGCTTTGTGGGCTTCTAATAAATCCGCCATTTTCAGCAAGATATCCGCGCGCACTTTCGGTAAAGTATGACGCCAATGGGTTTCAGCCTGAGTGGCGGCCTGCATGGCTTCAGCAATGTCTTCTGCGCGGGCTTCTTGCACGGTACCGACTACTTCTTTGCAGTTGTGTGGGTTCGTCACCGACATTTCTTCTTTGAAACGATACTCTCCATTGACCATCGGTCCTGCACGCCAAGGCATGGTTTCGCCGGCACTTTTCATCGCAGCTATGAGTGGCTGTAGTTCGTTGTGATTCGTCAAATCAACCCCCTTAGAATTTTCTCGATTATCTGGACGCCCCCGATAAATATCGGAGGGCAATGGTATACGTGGATTTCGTTTTGATTCATCCTGTTTCACTTGGGACATAGGCGAGCGAATCAAATGATCTATCGGTTCTTTGCTGTCGGCAATGCGATTGACGAAAGAACTATTCGCCCCGTTCTCCAATAAACGGCGCACCAAATACGCCAACAAATCTTCATGGCCACCCACTGGTGCATACACACGGCAAGGAATGTTTAATTTTTTCAAGCCTACGACTTCATCGTACAAAGGCCTGCCCATGCCATGCAAACATTGAAATTCAAAATCTCGTCTTTGGCCCGCCATTTCTAAAACAGCAGACACACTGTAAGCATTGTGCGTGGCAAATTGTGGAAAGAATTGTTTTGAATGTTGTAAGAGTTTACGCGCGCACGCAATAAAAGACACATCCGTATTTCTTTTTCGGGTCAATACGGGATAATCGACTAAACCCCGCTCTTGACTTACTTTAATTTCACTGTCCCAATAAGCGCCTTTCACCAAACGCACCATCAGACGTCTATTCACTTGACTCGACAAATCGGCCAGCCAATCAATTAAAAAAGAACACCGTTTC
Source organism: Pseudomonadota bacterium (assembly GCA_021782495.1). Classification (GTDB taxonomy): domain Bacteria; phylum Pseudomonadota; class Gammaproteobacteria; order UBA1113; family UBA1113; genus VFKP01. Next base: position 4,885 of record JAJXUV010000005.1, read on the forward strand.
TGATAAGATTGAATGGCCAAGCCAAATCCTTCCCAACCACTTAAAGCCACATCGGAAAATACGTTTTTGATAATTTCTAAAGATAAAGTTAATCTATCCGCTTCTTCCGCATCTACCGTTAAATGCATACCCTGACCTTTGGCTGCAATCGCCAATTCCAATAGACGCTCGCTCAAAACAGGCACGCACTCTTCACGGTGAAAAAATTCATAGCGCGGATACAAAGCCGATAATTTAATGGAAATGCCAGGACCTTGAACGGGACCCACGCCATTCGCCGCTTTACCAATGGCTAAAATAGCACGATGGTACGCCCCATAATAACGCAAAGCATCTTCATGCGTGCAAGCCGCTTCACCCAACATGTCATAAGAAAATCGATAACCCATCGCTTCCATGTCTTTGGCATTTTTCAAAGCTTCCTCGATGGTTTGGCCCATCACAAATTGTTCGCCCAACACGCGCATCGCATAGGTAATGACGGTACGCACCATAGAATGCCCTGTACGACTGACAAAGCCTTTCAAAGCGGTGTTTAAATGTGCATCCTTGCTGGACCACGTCATAAATTTACCCGTTGCGATCAATCCCCAAGTCGCTGCATTTACAAACAAAGAAGGACTTTGTCCCGCATACTGCACCCAATTGCCGGTGCTTAATTTATCTTCAATGAGTTTATCGCGCGTTGTGGTGTCTGGAATACGCAATAAGGCTTCGGCCACACACATCAAAGCAATGCCTTCGTCAGTGGACAATTGATATTGTTGTAAGAAAGCATCAAGGCCACTTTTGGCACGTCCTTTGCCACGAATGGTTTCGACGAGTCGATACGCTCTGTCGTGAATACGATCGGATTCTTCATCATTGAAAGTGGCGATGTTGAGTAATTTCTCCACGCACAGCCCTTCGTCCATGCGATAAGCATCCATTAAAGCTTGCTCTAAAGGCGGTAGAAGTGGATTATCATTTGAAAAAAGACTTGTCATCTTTACTCCTTAAAATCCCAATAAACGTTCTACTCTCACACAACCCAGTTCGTCGACCATCACCAATCCGTGAAATTGCCCATCCTGGCTATAAAGACGCTGCAAGCCAGGCGCCAAACCGGCACACACAAAAGATTTTCCTTGTCTTAAAATTTGAAGCCACCACTGAGAGACACTGAAAGCAGGATAATGCTTTAAAGCTTCCTCCATCGGCAAAATCCAAGCATCGATAGCGCCTACACCCTTTTGCGCTAAGGCTTGTAATTCCACTAAACTAACCATCTGATCTGGCTGAAATGCCCCGATGGACAATCGATGCAAAGCGTGTAAATGCGCAGCGCATTCTAATTTTTTACCGATATCTTCGGCTAAAGTTCGTATGTACGTGCCTTTACTGCAATGCACTTCTAGAGTCAGCGTAACAAGGTCGTAGTGTATCAGCTCTAGAGCATATATTTCAATCTCTCGCAGTGGACGCTCTACTTCGATGCCTTGACGCGCCAATTCATACAAGGGTTTTCCCTTTTGCTTGATGGCAGAATACATTGGCGGACATTGTTGCTGCACACCCACAAAGTTTTTCAAAACCGCTACCACGTCTTTCTCACTCAACAATGGCAACGCCGTTTCGGAAACAATTTTACCTTCTCGATCGCCCGTCGTAGTACTTTGCCCCAAGCGAATCGTGGCTCTGTAGGTTTTATCGGCATTTAATAAATAATTAGCATAACGCGTCGCAGCGCCCACACAAATGGGCAACATGCCAGAGGCTAAAGGATCTAGCGTTCCGGTGTGACCAGCTTTGTCGACATAAAATAATTTTTTAATCACTTGCAAAGCTTGATTGGAAGAAGGCCCGAGGGCTTTATTCAGCAATAAAAGCCCTTGTAATGGACGTTTAAAGGGTCTTGCCACGTCTAATCCTTTGGTTTATCCGGATCCACGGAATCAATCAGTGCACTTAATTTATTGCCATAAACAATAGAGCTGTCATACACAAATTGCAATTCGGGCGTCATGCGAATACGCATTCTTTGGGCTAATAAATAACGAAGTTTCGTACTCAATTGATTCAAGGCTTCAACAGCGACTTTGATGTCTTTTTCTTCTCCTAAAGCGCTGATGTACACTTTGGCATGACCGAGATCACGACTGACTTGGACAGCAGAAACAGTGATCATAGGCAATTCGCCTTCTCGGAATTTAGCTTGCAAAATCAAACCCAATTCTTTTTGGATGGCATCGCCTATCCGATCGACACGTTGAAAAGACCTATTCATTACATACCACCCACCTGGCTTTTTTCGAGAAAAGCCCATATTTCACGCAACCTGCATCCAAATCTGTGCTTTTCATATATTAGATTCGGAGTATATACAATTTACCCCATTACAGTGTTTTCGCTATTTTAATGACTTCGTAAACTTCTATTTGATCACCTACTTTGACGTCATTGTAATTCTTAACCCCGATACCGCATTCCATACCATTTCGAACTTCGGCAATATCTTCTTTAAAGCGGCGCAAGGATTCCAATTCGCCTTCGTATATCACCACATTATCGCGCAAGACTCGCAAAGGCAAATGTCGTTTCACCACACCTTCTATCACCATACAGCCCGCAATGGCACCGAATTTGGGAGAACGAAACACTTCGCGCACTTCGGCAATACCCATGATTTTTTCTTTCAATTCAGGCGATAGCATCCCCGTTAAGGCTTGTTTGACTTCTTCGATGGCATTGTAAATAACGCTGTAATAGCGTAAATCTACGGCTTCTGCGGCCACCAATTTACGCGCGCCGGCATCAGCACGCACATTGAAACCAATAACAATGGCTTTGGACGCAATCGCTAAATTCACATCGGTTTCGGTAATACCGCCGACTGCGCTTGAAATAATTTTAACTTTGACTTCATCGGTGGAAAGCTTGGTTAAAGCATCCCGCAAAGCTTCGGCAGATCCTTGGACATCGGTTTTCAAAACGATGTTCAACACATTGACTTCGCCTTCATTCATGCGTTCAAATAAATTGTCTAATTTGGCCCCCTGTTGATTGGCCAATTTCACTTCTCTAAATTTACCTTGTCTGTATAAAGCAATTTCACGCGCTTTTCTTTCATCGCTCACGACCCAGACATCATTCCCAGCGTCAGGTGTTCCGGATAAACCCAAGACTTCAACAGGAATAGAAGGACCCGCTTCTTGAATGGCATGGCCCGTTTCGTCAAACAGTGCGCGCACGCGACCAAATTCCAAACCACTTAAAATAATGTCGCCTTTTTTCAATTTACCACTTTGCACTAAAATAGAAGCAACCGGTCCACGACCTTTATCCAAACGCGATTCCAACACAATGCCGCGCGCAGGCACACCCACTTTAGCACGCAATTCCAACATTTCAGATTGCAATAAAATGGCATTCAATAAATCGTCTATGCCCAAACCGGATTTTGAAGACACCGCGGCAAATAAGGTATCGCCGCCCCAAGCTTCAGAAACCACGCCATAATTCGACAATTCCCCTTGAATTTTTTCGGCATCCGCGCCAGGTTTATCGATTTTAGTGATGGCCACCACGATCGGAACTTCAGCGGCTCGAGCATGTTGGATGGCTTCGATGGTTTGTGGCATCACGCCATCGTCTGCTGCCACGACCAACACCACGATATCCGTACATTGTGCGCCGCGCGCTCGCATGGCTGTAAAGGCTTCGTGACCTGGCGTGTCCAAGAAAGTGATCGTGCCTCTGTCCACGGTCACGTGGTAAGCACCGATGTGCTGTGTGATACCGCCGGCTTCTGCACTCGCAACCCGAGTGCGTCGAATGTAATCCAACAAAGAGGTTTTACCATGATCTACGTGTCCCATGATGGTCACCACAGGCGGGCGGTGAACTTCAGTTCCACCTTGTCCAGATTCTTCCAAGAAGACCGCATTGTTCATTTCATCGCTTTTGGCTTGTTTGGCAATATGCCCCATTTCTTCTACAACGATCATCGCGGTGTCTTGATCGATGACTTGGTTGATGGTCGCCATCGCGCCTAATTTCATCAAGGCTTTGACAACGTCAACGCCTTTGACCGACATTTTCTGCGCCAATTCTGCGACCGTAATCGTTTCGGGTACTAAAACTTCATGCACCATCGGTGCAACGGGTTTCGCAAATTCTTGATGCAAAGCACGTCTGGCTTCATCCGACTCTTTTTTAAAGCGATCTTTGCCGTATTGCACTGCGCCTCGTTTGTCGGATTTGCCATGTCGTCTGCCTGCCGTGCCCGCTCCATCTGCTTTACCACGACGTCCGTCTTTTTTGTGAGCGCTTCGTTTCCCATCGCCAAATTCATCACTACCTTCCTCTCGTAGAACCGATTTTGGTTGCGTGGAGCGCATTTCTGCTTCTAATTTTTTAAAGCCTTCGTCTATAGAAAGGGGTGCTGCTGGCACAGATTCTGCTTTTTTAGTTTTTTGCGTTTTAGCATCTGAACCTTGTTGCGTTGCGCGGCTTTCTGCTGCGGATTCAAGTACCGGCACGCTTGTTGCCTCGGATTGAATCGATTCGGGCTCTACTTCCGCTTTGGCAGAAGGCATGGCTTTTTTCAATGTGGGTTTTTTCTTCACCATCACATCGACATTTCTCACTTTGCTACGACCTTCTGTGTGTGACACAGGCAATTGACTGGCAATATTTTTCTTCAACGCAATTTTAGTCGTTGTCGTTTTAGCAGTTGAAGTCGTCGCGGCTTTTTCTTCCGTTGTTGCAGACAAACTTAATTTTTTTAAGCCCAATTTTTTGGGTGAAGCAGCAGATTTTTCTTGCGGCTCTGCACTTTTCTTATCGTCTTTTTCAGTCATAATATCACCCCACCCAGGTTTTATAATATATACTCTTCGCTATTTGATTTTATGCTTTGTTGGCGGACCTAAAACCAAATCGCTCTGAGTATAGATAACTATTTATTATCTTGAAACCACGGTTCACGTGCTTTCATAATCAATTGTGATGCGCGTTCTTCCCCTAAATGGCTGTCGATTTCCAGTAAATCGTCTACAGCCAACTCGGCCAAATCTTCCATCGTTATAATACCTTGAGCAGCCAAACGATGCGCTAAATCTTTCGTCATTCCTTCCATTCCCAACAAATCTGCGGCAGGTTTAACAACAGATTGATTCTCTGCTTCTTCGTGTGCGATCGCTTCCAAAGCCCGTTCTCGCAAAGCTTGAACGATGTCTTCGTCAAACTCATCTATCGCTAACATATCTTCCAAAGCAACATAAGCCACTTCTTCTAAAGTGGTAAATCCTTCGCGTACTAAAATAGCTGCGATGTCTTCTTCTACGTTTAATTTCTCCGCAAAAAAAGTTTGATACGAACCTTGTTCAACCACTGCTTTGGCTTCAATTTCATCGGGTGTCATGACATTTAAAGTCCATCCCGTTAATTCCGTTGCCAATCGCACATTTTGGCCATTTCGACCAATGGCTTGTGACAATTGTTCTGGTTTCACCGCGATGTCTATCGAATGTAAATTTTCATCGACTACAATCGATTCGATCTCAGCAGGCGCCATGGCATTGATCACCAATTGTGCGGGATTGTCGTCCCACAAAACGATGTCTACGCGTTCACCACCCAATTCATTCGACACGGCTTGAACTCTAGAACCGCGCATACCGATACAAGCGCCGATGGGATCGATGCGACCATCATTGGTTTTCACCGCTATTTTAGCGCGTACCCCGGGATCGCGGGCAGCCGCCATCACTTCAATAATTTGCTCGCCAATTTCAGGCACTTCAATACGGAATAATTCTGTTAACATGCCCGGTCTGGTACGACTGAAAAACAATTGTGGGCCACGTGGTTCATAATGCACATCGTATAAATAAGCGCGCACTCGGTCGCCCATGCGAAAAGCATCCGTCGACAACATTTCAGAACGTTGCAATAAGCCTTCGGCATTAAAACCTAAATCCAACAAGAGCCATTCTCGCGTGACTTTCTTCACCACTGCTGTGAATAATTGCCCGACTTTGTCGCCAAAAATATGCACGACTTCTTGACGTTCTGCTTCACGAATTTTTTGTAAAATCATTTGTTTGGCGGCTTGGGCATCAATACGACCAAAACTCACCGATTCCAAAGGCGATTCCAATACATCGCCCACTTTCACTTGCATCCCCTGTGCCAAAGCTTCGGTGATATTTAATTGCGCCCCTTCTATCAAATAATCTTCATCCGCGACAATCGTCACACGACGTGTTGTGGTAGCTTCTCCCGTTTCTCGGTTTACTTTAACCACGACATCCCAATCAGCGCCATAGCGCTTTTTAGTCGCCATCGCCAAAGCCGCTTCCAATGCTTCAAACGCCGTTTCTGGACCAATACCTTTGGTATCGGACAAAGATTTGACTAAGGATAAAATTTCTTTACTCATACTGGCACCACCTCTATTTAGCCCCAATCATACTCTTCGCATTTGATTGTTAGGCTTTGTTGCCTTCGCTCATGTCGCGCCAGTCATGTAGGATACTACACTCCTCACGCTAAAAAGCTCGGCGCCTCGCCTAAAAATCAACTGCTGTGAGTATACCCTTTAGCAATATTGATAAACGGTATGGAATAGGACTTACCATCTACACGAATCACAATTTCTTTGTCTGTCACTGCTTCTAAAACACCTTGCCAGGATCGCCGTTCTTCTATTTTTTCATAGAGTTTAAGGCTCAGCATTTCCCCGATAAACCGCTGATATTGCTCCCAATGAAACAAGGGTCTTTCTATGCCCGGCGAAGAAACTTCTAAGACATACGCGCCTTGCAAATCCCCTTCTGCTTCCAATAAAGAAGACAATTCAGAACTGGCCTTAGCGCAATCATCCAAATTTACGCCGCCGGGTTTGTCCATATAAATACACAAGACACGGCGCGAGCCTTCCTGGCGCTCTTCACAGCCCCAATACTCATACCCTAGATGGGTCAATGCCGGTTTTAGCAATGTCTCTAAATGCTTATATGTCATTTATCCATACCTAAAAATTAAAAATGGGCCTATAGCCCATTTTCGCTTTACCCACTCATTCGTGGGTTTGTTCAACTATTTGGTAGCGGGGGCAGGATTTGAACCTACGACCTTCGGGTTATGAGCCCGACGAGCTACCAGACTGCTCCACCCCGCAATAAAACGCTTTGTTATTATCACTGTCGGAGGATTATATTCCATTCGCGCTTAAAATTCAAGAGATTTGGGAGGGCATTTAGCAGGATGTTTTGGTTAATTCTTGAACATGTTGGCCGCTTCATTCTAATTTGGAATATATTTCGCTATTTAATTTCTAAAACCCTTGAAAGCAAAATGGATTAAATACCGCCTGTTCCCACAAACGCTGACGTTCTAATCTACTCAGCCCAGCTTCATCACAAACCAAAGGCCAATGTATGCGAATCGCTTCAATCATTTCATCCATCAATGAGCGTGCTACCGCTTGGGTTAATTGAAAATGTTCACAAACCGATAAAATATTTTTCAGTTTTGATAAATTTCCTTCAATACCCTCAATAGCCATGGCTTGAGTCGCTTCAAAACCACTGCGCATTTGAGGCAATAAATCATAGGCAGGTGTCAATCTTAAATGCTGGCCATCCCAAAAAGCCGAATGATTTCTCGCGTGATCGTCTGTATTACCAATTAATACATTAAAAGCCAACCTTCGGTATAATTCTTTCAATTCTTCACGCGAGTGTAGAAAAGATTTTCTAATCACCGCGGCAAAATCGCTATAACTGGCATATCTTGCTTCTAATTCATTTAAACCGAGTAAACTCAAAGCACTGAGCATCAGTTTTCGTGTGATCTGCCCTTCATGCAAAATTCTATCAAAGCGTTCAATGAATAAAACATCTTTACCCAAAATTGTCTTTAAATGAACTGCTGGCACACTAATACCCACTATTTTCGCTAATTGCATGGCAATATACTCTGCCTTGATAAGATTGTATCTATCTGTCGACAAACTAAATTTGGCAATATATTCTTTGCCTGTTTCTTTATCCCTGATCAAAGCTTTGGGTCTGGCACCCCCAATGCTGGTTCCGTGCAATAAAGCAGGTTCTAATTCTTTGGGCAAAGGTTTATTTTTTTCGATATAGTCTGTCATTAATAACAATTCATTTAAAGTCACATCGGTATTGTCTCTTGGGCAATAGGTTTCGGAAGAAGATTGAAAATCAATCCCACCGATACGGTTCGTCCCAGACAATAACATATAATCCAATTCGTGGGCTCCGAATAATCCGTACTGATGGTCAATTAAACGGCGCCCCCAAGCATCAGGTTCTGCATCACGTAAACACGAATGAACTACATTCATCCCTTGAGGGACAAACACCGCCTCTTGCAAAGGAAGTTCAAAGGGTGATAAAGCAATTGCTTTTGGATGATGTCGATAATTCGTGCTATATTCAAAAACACATTTGCCATCACGCTCTTTTATCCGTCCAGCAACTATAGGCGTTGTCTCGTTCGGCAACCAAATCCATACAAAAGCAGATGATGCCGGCTGAAATTTAGAAATCATTGTCTTTCTCTTTTTTAGAATGTCGTCTGGCTCGACGAGGTAATACAGATACTAAATGTGACACTTGCGCGGCAACTTTTGGCAAATCTTCACTTAACAAAGGCACACCGACAATATAGGCCGCTTCAAAAACAGCACCAATATGCACCTTGGGATCGCCGCGTTCCAAAGCCATCACCGTATAACGGCTCACATTTAAGCGATCGGCTAAATCGGCCTGCGATTGTTTGCGCTCCAAACGTGCGGATTTGATCATCTGGCCTAAGGTGACTAAGGTCACCTTTGTTATTTTGGATAAAGACAAGAGTCTAGATTGTGCCATGTTGCTTCATTTAAACTTTAAGTGAATTTAAGTTGATTTTAGACAACTTTTTGAGATTTTGCAAATCGAAAGTACTGAGGGTATTACCCCTTTGACGCCATTTAGAAAATCTGGTTATACTGGTCTTGAGTCAGTTTAAATAGAAGGCCTTCTTTTATCATGGGAAAATACTTTAAACTTAGATTGTTTATCGGTTTATGCTTTGTCAGTATGAACGTCCTTGCCGCAAGTCCTCAAAGTACAGAAGAAAAGGTCAATGCCATCATCAAACCCTGGATGCAGCAAAGGGGGATTCCAGGCGTGGTAGTGGAAGTGTATGCCAATGGCGTTCCCTCTTCTTATTATTTTGGCTACGCCGATATGGAAAAAACCACGCCAGTGACCGGCAATACGATTTTTGAAATCGGCTCCATCACCAAAGTTTTTACGTCTATTTTATTGGCACAAGAAGTTCTAGCGCACCGTCTTAAATTAAACGATGTCACTGCGACGTACATTCCCGAATTTCGAGCCAACAAAAATACGCCTTTTGCTAAAATCACTTTACGCAATTTGGCCACGCACACCAGCGGTTTGCCTTTTGACGAACCCAGCACCATTAAAACCAATCGTCAAGCTTTGTCTTATTTTAGCCGTTGGCGTGTGCCGATTCGCATTGGCCAAAGTTGGGCTTATTCGAATGTCGGCATGGGACTTTTGGGTTATATATTAGAAAACAATATGCATCGATCTTTGAATACCCTCTATCAGCAAGATATTTTAATCCCCTTGGGAATGGCGCCACTGGGCATCAATGTTCCTGCTAAAGATGCTGTCTACCGCGCGAAGGGTTACAATCAAGCCGGTAAGTTTATGCCACCTAAAGAATACTGGGTATTTCCTGCGACAGGTGCCATCAAAGCTTCGGGCAATGACATGCAAAAATTTCTGCGCGCCGCTTTGCTCTTACCTGGAACGCCACCGAGTGTTGGGGATGCGATGCGTTTAACCCAAACGCCCTTTGCCAAAACCAATTTCAATCAACAAGGATTGGGTTGGGTCATCATTCCTTTGCAGCGATTAAACGATCAATGGATATTATCCACCAAGCACAGCACTTCGGTAGGGCCGATGCCGTCGGTGCAATTGAATTCTTTGGAAACCCAATACAATGCGCGCGCTATTATTGAAAAAACCGGCACTATCGATGGATTTAAATCTTACATAGGTCTCATTCCCGCTACGCAAACCGGCGTGGTGATCCTAACCAATCGCTATCCCGCCTTGGGCGATACCAATCGAATCGGACACAATGTGTTGTTGGCGCTGAGTCGGTAAACTATACTCATAGCAGTTGGTTTTTAGGCAAGGCGCCGAGCGCCAGGAGTGGAGGCAAGAAAACCTAAGCATCCAATGCGAAGCGTATATTAGCACTTAGACATTTTAACGCTAGCCAGACTGACTACTTTCTTAGAAGTAGGAGCGATTTTGGGCTCTCTCACAAAGAGATTTCCCAACAACAATTTAGCCGTTTCGGCTAAAGTTGCATCCGCGCCAAATAAAGCAATGTCCAACCACTTAATGGCCAAATCTTCATTGGTTGCAATGAAATGTTGCAACTGTGCTAAAGGTTCTTCCGCAATAAAAGAAGGAACTTCCGTACGAAAACCCGCCGGCGTTGCATACCAGGCAAAATACAAAGCCAACAATTGATGATTTTCTTTGGCTTCTTTAAACAATCGGTGTTGCAATTTTTGCAAGGAAGCAGTCCCCAACATCCCTCTGGCTTGCGCCACTAAAATTAACTTTAAAGCGTGTTGCGCCAAACTCAATTTAGGTCCGCGGGAAGCCTTGAATAAATAATCCAAGCCTCGATTTACTTCTTTGGGTACTTCAATGGCACCGGCTAAAGGCGGCTCTCCCGTGACGGTCATGCCACACAACCAAGCACCATAACCTATCATCACCGACTGTTTATTTTGTTTCACCAAAGCTTCACACAAGCGTTGAAATTTCGCCAAATTTTTGGAAATCAAACCGCGACCATAAGCATAAGCGACGATTAATTCGTCGATGGCCTCCTCATGCCCTTCTGAAATAGCCATCGCAAAATAATATTCTGCCAAACGGACTCTGTCTGAAGACGATAACTCTTCAAAATGGGTTTTGGCTAGGGATTTAATGGCAGGGAAATGTTCCATTTTCGCGTAACAGGATGCCAAACGATAAGCAGCGCGCCCATTACCACGTTCAGCGGCTAAACGTAAAAAAGTTAAAAAATCTTGATGCGGTAAAAGCAGATCAGAGGGATTACCTAGAATTTGCAGTGCCAATAAAAACGGCGCTTCGCGACAACCAAAATCAGTCGCTAAAATTAATTCGGAACAGCCTGTTATTTTTTCTTCGGAAGAGGCGCTTTCGTGCAATAATTCTAAGCCTTTGCGCAAATGCTCGGCGGCGCGTTCTTGAGCCAATTTGGCATCCATGACCCAATACTCTTTGCTCCCTAAACGCAACTGTCGAAATACTGGCGTATAACGCTTTCCTTGCATAAACTCCCACTCCCTTTTCTTTAGGTAAAACGGCTTCTGGCCCTTTACCTACCCCATGACACAGTATAGCATAGTGTGTTATTTTTACCAGGAACAAGGCTGCATTTAACATGCAAAAGCATAAAATGTTACATATATCAATGGCTTACAATCGATGAAAGAACTGGTCAAAAATCATTTAGCTGAGAAAGCCTTATTTCAACGACGCTTGTGGGTGGCCTGTGTGATTCTGGGCCTACTTTTCTTCGCTTTGATAGCGCGGCTCTTCTTTTTACAAATCATCGAACACAATCGCTATATTACTTTGTCTAATGAAAATCAATTTACCTTATTGCCGATCGCACCGCCTCGGGGTTTAATTTACGACAGACATGGGGTTTTATTGGCCGACAATCAACCCATTTTTAATTTAAGTTTAACGCCCAATAAAATTAAAAGCCTCAAAACGACCATTGCCGATCTTCAAAAAATATTACCTATTTCGGACGAAGATCTCAGTTATTTTTACAAACAACTCAAACAAAATGGTCGCTACAATCCCGTCGTCTTAAAAGCCAAACTTTCGCCCGAAGACATTGCACATTTCTATGTGAATCAATACCGGTTTCCTGGCGTACACGTAGACGCTGAATTGGTGCGCTCTTATCCTATGGGAAATTATTTTGTGAGTGCTTTGGGTTATGTCGGCCGTATCAACGTCGATGAATTGAAAAAAGTCGAGGCCAAAAATTATTTGGGTTCTAACTATATTGGTAAGCTGGGTATTGAAAAATTTTATGAAAATGATTTGCACGGCCAAGTGGGTTATCAACAAGTGGAAACCGATGCCAATGGACAAATCGTGCGAGTATTACAGCGCATGCCGCCCGTTGCAGGTCGTGATTTGCATTTGAGCATTGATGCAAGTTTGCAACAAGCCGCTGTCGCCGCTTTAGGCGGAGAAAAAGGCGCGATTGTTGCGCTAGAACCCAAAACGGGTCGGGTCTTGGCTTTGGTCAGTACGCCTGGTTACGATCCGAATTTGTTTGTGTTTGGGATCAGCCACGATGATTACGCGCAATTGCGCGATGCCCCCGATCACCCTTTGTATAACCGTTCCATACGCGGTCAATATCCCTTTGCTTCCACGATCAAACCTTTTTCCGCTTTGGCTGCCCTTTATTACAACGCTGTCTCTCCCGATTGGACCATCAGCGATCCAGGTTATTACACTTTACCGAATGGGTCACACACCTATCGCGATTGGAAAAAAGGCGGACATGGTCGTGTGAATTTAAGCAGAGCTATTACCATTTCTTGCGATACTTATTTTTATCAGGTGGCGGTGATTCTCGGCATCACCCGTTTGGGCGATATGTTAAAAGCATTTGGCTATGGAGCGAAAACCGGCATTGACGTCGACGAAGAATTGCCAGGTTTGGTGCCTACTCCGCAATGGAAGTTAAAAACCAAAGGCCAGCCTTGGTATTTGGGTGATACCGTCGTGGCAGGGATTGGTCAAGGCTATATGTTGACAACACCGCTGCAAATGGCGCATGCCGTTTCTGGCATTGCTAATCGAGGTCAATTGTACAAACCTTCGATCGTCGATTACGAAGTGTCGAGAAATGGCATGAAGATGAAAATACCCAGTGTGGTTTCTTCTTTCATATCACTGCCTCCAGATAAATGGGATCTCGTCATCAATGCCATGCACGAAGTCGTTTTGAGTGGTACAGCGCATTATTCTTTTGGTGTACCGCCTTATAGCGTGGCTGCCAAAACAGGTACAGGCCAAGTATTCAGTACTTTTGGTAAAGAATTAGATAAAGGCAAGGTATTGCCTAAAAATTTACAAGACAATTCTTCTTTTATTGCGTTTGCCCCTGTAGACAACCCGCAAATAGCGCTGGCGGTGGTGATTGAAAACGGCAACCATGCCGCCCCCGGTATTGCACGTCAAGTGCTAGATGCTTTTTTTAGTGAGCCAGAAAATGTCATACCGACACCCCCCACTCCATAACGTTGCTTCTTCCGCACCCCAGAATCGTTCCTGGCTCTATGCCTGGCATTTGGACAGTAATTTAATGCAAGCGCTATTGTTTCTAATGGGATTTGGATTAATTATTTTGTACAGCGCTGGGAATGAAAGTGTGCACACCGTAGAAGGACAATGTGTTCGTTTAGGCTTTGCAGCTTTGGTCTTGATCGGCGTGGCACAAATTCCACCGAACCGCTTAAAAAGCATGGCGCCTGGGTTGTTTTTCATGGGTTTATTATTGTTGATGGCGGTGATGGCGACGGGTCACGTCGGTAAGGGCGCGCGCCGCTGGTTGGATTTTGGCGTCATTCGCTTTCAACCCTCTGAAATCATGAAATTGGCATTGCCAATGTATTTAGCCGCTTTATTGCACGAAAAAATATTACCACCGCCTTTCAAAACCATTGCTTTGTGTTTTGTGATTATCTTAATTCCCGTTGGTTTAACAGCCTTACAACCCGATTTAGGAACCGCTTTAATGCTGTTTTTAACAGGATTCTGTGTGATTTTTTTAGCGGGATTACCTTATCGGTATTTAGCCTTATTTTCTGCCTTAGCCGCGGGAGCAGTTCCCTTATTGTGGCATTTCATGCATGCTTATCAAAGACAACGGGTTTTAACCTTTTTAAATCCGGAAACCGATCCTTTAGGTCATGGTTACCACATCATTCAATCCAAAATTGCGATTGGTTCGGGCGGCTTATTTGGCAAAGGCTGGTTGATGGGCACTCAATCGCATTTAAACTTTTTACCGGAACATGCAACGGATTTTATCTTTGCCGTTGCCGGTGAAGAATTGGGTTTGGTTGGCGCTTTAGTGTTACTCTTGATGTATGTGTGGGTCATTTGGCGTGGCTGTAGAATTGCCTACACCGCTCAAGATACTTTTTCGCGTTTATTGGCCGGCAGTCTCACCATTGCCTTTTTCTTCAATATTTTTGTCAATATTGGAATGGTCTGTGGTTTATTACCGGTCGTCGGCATTCCGCTGCCGTTGGTGAGTTACGGAGGTACTTCCATGGTGACTTTAATGGCGGCCTTTGGTGTATTGATGTCGATACAAACGCATCGGCGCTTGTGGAGTCAGTAAAAGATTTAAAATCTACAGAATAGTTGCCCCTTTAATTCAGTTTTTTAACGGCCTATTTTCTAGGCATGATTCAATCTAAAGAAGACCAACATGCTCTTAGAAAACTTTGATAGACTTTATATTATGAATCTCCACCACGATCATATCTACTAGAAAGCTTTATCCAGAAGCATCAAAGGCCATATCCACTGCTTAAGCTGCTGGAAGAAAGCGAAGTAGAAGGAGCTATATTAAACATCTCAGCAAAACCTGCGTCACTTAAAATGATTTTAAGGTTAAGTGCTTCTTCAGATGTATGAGCCATTAACTGTAAATGATCTTTTGTCACATTCGTGTTCATTATCTTCTCTGACAATACTTGCTCGACTAGTTGCTTAAATTGAGACAATACGAATTTACGCCAATAGGGTGCCAATGAGGGTAACTCGATAGTGATGCATTTGTTCTCACAACGAGCATGAAAAGGAAGTTGCTGGCTTAATAGCTCTGCTGTTGCCGTTTTAAATTGTAATGTCAATCTTTCTATCTCGGACTCGGACTGCATTATTAATGCAGGGTTTTGGAAAAAAGGCATTTCAGATGCCGTTAAGCTCTGAGGGCAAGAAGATAAACGTAGCTCGCGGATAGGTAGTTTCTCAACTTTTCTTCGTGACGGTAACTCCTTAAGCAGTTTAACCACAGTTGCTTTATGAATCGGTTTGGTTATATAGTCATTCATTCCGGCATCTCTAGCAGTTTTGATTTGTTCCTGTTGAGCATTCGCTGAAACGCCGACAATAAAAGCAGGAGTTCGACCCAACGCCTCTTCACGCTGACGGATTTGTTTAGTAGCCTTTAACCCACCCATCACTGGCATTTCTATATCCATCAAAATCACGTCAAATGTATTTTCTTCAATGCAATTCAAGGCTTCCAGACCATTTCCTGCAATGCGATAATCCCAGCCCAACTGTCTGACGTAATTGATTAACACTTTTTGATTGATAACATTATCTTCTACAATGAGAACTTTTCCTTTCTGGTCTACTTCTTTTGAGGTAGCAATAAACTTCTTATGACTTGGTTTTGGTGAAAGAGAGCGACTCAGCTTTTGAGTAGTAGAAAGAGGCATAGATACTGTTATATTCATTTCAGTTCCTATACCTTTCTCACTCTTCACTTCAATACTGCCCCCCATCATTTCAATGAGCTGCTTACTGATACTCAGTCCTAAACCGGCCCCTTTTAACATAGGCTCAATATCATGGTAATGCTGTGAAGAGGAGGATGAGGAAGAAGAAGCAAACTGGGTAAAACGCTTAAACAATTGACTAACTTCCTCTTGATCCATGCCAATACCGGTATCGCTTACCTGAATCACCAATTCAATGGTATTCTCATCTGCATAGCGCCCAGTTAAAGTAACCCCGATAGTACCCTTTTTCGTAAATTTAAGAGCATTAGAAAGTAAATTAATTATGACTTGGTTTAACCGTACGGCATCCCCTTCTACAATAAGGTCCTTGTCAGGTAAATTAAGCTTAAGTTGAATGTCTTTTTGCTTGAATTGAGGGCTGAATATTTGAACAGCGGCTAAGAGGATGCATTTAGGGCTAAAAGGAGCAATTTTTAACTTTAATTTATTGTGCTCCAGCTTGGAAGCATCCAATACATCATCTAAAATAGCTTTTTGTTGTTGAACGCTCTGTTCTAAACATTCATAAAGATTAGTAAAGGATCCCAGAGCAGTTGTAAAATCACTGTCTATTTCAGAGCTAAGGCTTTTATTGTGTTTCTTAAGGAAGAATTTTAATTGGACGATAGCCTCTTTTAACATTTCTGTACTACCCACCATGCCATTTAAGGGATTACGGATTTCATGACAAAGAGTATCCATAAATTCTCTGAGGGTTTTTTGATATTTTTCACCATCCTCTATCATTTTACGCTGTATTTCCTGTGTTCTTTCAAGCACTGCTTGCTCCCGTTCTTTTTCTTCAAACATTTTATGCTTATTGATCTTAGTAATAGTTTGCACATAACTTTTTACCTGATCTTTTTCATCCAGTTCAGATCTGGTCTGGTTTATAACCCAAATGGTTTTATTATTTTTCGGATTGTAAAAACGATATTCTGAAGTAAAGGTTTTTCTTAACTTGAGTACCTGTTCCAACTGAGCAATGACCGCTTCTCTATCTTGTGGATGAATAGCATTTAACCAACCTTTACCCAATGCCTCTTCTAACGATAAACTCATAAATCGACAAGCCTGCGGATTCGCATAGGTTAAATCGCCTTTGGGTGTACAATGGAAAATACCTACCGGCGCAATTGAAGCAAGAGTCCGGTAATCACGCTCACTTTTTGCCAATTCACGTTCTGCTTGTTTGCGCTCTGTTAAATCACGGCTAACTTTAACAAAGCCAATATGCTCATTTTTTTCATCATAAATAGCTGTTATCACCACATTAGCCCAAAACAAGGTACCATCTTTGCGTACCAGCCAACCTTCTTCTTCAAACCGTCCTTGTACTTTGGCTGTCTCAAGCTCGCGTTCAAAACAGTGCTGTTCGATCGATTCTGGCGTATAAAATATTTCACTGGATTGCCCAATGATCTCTTCCGCTCGATAACCTTCAATGAACTCCGCCCCTTTGTTCCAACTGCAGACACAACCTTTTTTATCTAATAAGAAAATAGCATAATCTTTCACAGAATTAATACCTTTATATAAGGTTTTAATCTTCTCTTCTGCTATTTTGCGTTCCGTTAAATCACGACTAACTTTAACAAAGCCAATATGCTCATTTTTTTCATCATAAATAGCCGTTATCACCACATTGGACCAAAACAAGGCACCATCTTTGCGTACCAGCCAACCTTCTTCTTCAAACCGTCCTTGTACTTTGGCTATCTCAAGCTCGCGTTCAAAACAGTGCTGTTGGATCGCTTCTGGCGTATAAAATATTTCACTGGATTGCCCAATGATCTCTTCCGCTTGATAACCTTCAATGATTTCTGCCCCTTTATTCCACGTTAAAACACGCCCTTGTAGATCGAGCACAAAAATAGCGTAATCCTTAATGGATTTCACTCCTTTCAATAAAATTTCATAATTGCGGTTAGCTAGTACTAATTGGTGTTGATGATCCACCGACTCTTTGCTTACTGTTTTAGACGAAGATGAATGAAGCATGATTCCGATCCTCCTTTACAATGAGTAGAGAAAAAGATAATAAAATCAGCATGACTAACGAAATCAGTCGCTCTCGAAAATTCAGAGAATTTTCATAGTAAAATGTTATACACTAGTACAGTAAGTATAGTCTTTCTCTTTAGCAAAAGCTATACTATGCGCACTACGAATTTTCATGCACTTCGAAAGTACAATATTCCGTTCGCTACGTTATAACCATTCATTAACTGAACTCTATTGTCGCTTTGTTTAAAACTGACTAGGGCTCACTTATACTAGCCACCTCGTTTGCATTAATACTCACAAACTCAGTTCATTGTAAGGTATCCCCCTTGTAATCCCATCTTTTAAATAAAAGTCCTGAGAGGTATTTTTTTTTATTTAGTTCGAAAAATTACAGCGGAATGATGGTGCTAGAAAAATGGTTCCTCCTACTTTAAGTCATAATGCACCTGCAAGCGGGTGGCTTGACGGCTGTTAACAGCCTCAAGAGTTGCTCTTGTTAAATTTCTGTTGAAACTTAGAATTCACTTGTCTCTTCAACATCCTGAGTATCCAAAGGAATTTTCAGTTGTTTTATGAGATACACATTACCCAAGAAAAAGGCCGCACTATTTTCCTTTCACTGGATACGCTTTTAAAAATGCGACTGCTTTCTTGATGCTTAAAGGTTTCATTCTAACCATTGATTGTGCGTAAAGAGAACGGCCAATGTCCTCTTAAGGCGTGAATACCCCACAAACAATGCTTCACATTGAGTTAGTTTTGAATCAATACGATACACTGGGCCTTGAAGAGTGTAAAGGCCCAGCGCACGTACGAAGCGGAAACTAAGCCCTTTAGCCATTAACATCCAGACACGGCGACAGCCCTCCGGTTTCCTTAGAAAACGACTGAACACGGTATTTTCAGAACAATATGCGTACAAAAGCGGCCAGACTGTACAAAAATGTACAACCTTCTTGTATGAAAATATTGCGGTGCGATAAAATATTTATGTCTAGCGATTTTATACAAGTAGCCTGTCAGGTGAGCAAACACTTGACAGGCTGTGCTTACTGCTTCCAGTAAACTTACATTGTACAGTGATGCTCAATTTTCGTTCAAACTATACCGCTATCATTTACTGTTTCTCATTACTCAGCTGTATTATTTATGTTTTTAAGTTGATTGTAAGTACGTTGATGGATTAACATAGCCTCAACTTGTTAATTTTGTGCTAAAATATACACATCTTGAAGTATAGAGAATCCGTGCATGCGTTTTAAGTATTTTGTTTTACCCGCGATAATAAGTTTCAGTCTTTTATGTCATGTTGCTTTGGCTGAGCAAGAACCCAAACTCAGTAAACGTCTCGATGTTCAGCAGTTTATTCAACGCATGGTTTCAGAAGATCATTTTGACCCCAAGTATTTAGATCGTTTATTTGACAAAGTAGAGTTACAACCTTCGATCATCCCCACCATCACTAAACCCGCTGAAGGCAAAGATTGGCCTGCTTACAAAACTATTTTTATCAGCGATAAACGCGTTGCCGATGGTTATCAATACTGGAAAAAACACGTCAAAGTGCTCGATCGTTTACAAGAGCGCTATGGTGTACCACCTTCTATTGTTGTGGCAGTTTTAGGCACCGAAACCTTTTATGGCGACCAACAAGGCCAGTATCGCGTCATGGATGTTTTAACCACGCTTGCTTTTGATTATCCACCACGTCAAGCATTTTTTCGCAAAGAGTTGGCCGAATATTTACGTTTAGTGCGTGAATACGATTTAGCGCCTTTTTCTTTAAAAGGATCTTATGCCGGTGCAATTGGTATGCCACAATTTATGCCGAGCAGCTATCGCTATTATGCCGTCACTTACGAAGGCAATCATTCCATCAATTTGCAAAAAAACAACAATGACATTATGGCCAGTGTAGCGAATTACCTCAAAAAAAATGGTTGGCATGCCGGTGAACCCATTCTAGCACCGGTTTCTATTGCCAAGAAAAATGCTTTGCATCAAATCAAGCCGAATACCCCACCGACTAAAACGCTGCGACAATTATACGACGAAGGATTCCACACCGAAGGTCATTACAATCCCGATTTGAAAGCCAATATCGTGATGTTAAACGCACCCGGAGAACCTTTATATTACATGGGATTTAATAATTTCTACACCATCCTGCGTTACAATGTCAGTCCCAATTATGGTATGGCAGTTTATACACTGAGCCATATTTTAGAGGAGTGCTGGCAGGAGCAAAAGAAAAGTTGTCATTTGGATGAAATGAAATAAAAGAGCCTGTAGTCGCTACGCTACTCCGAATAATGACACACAAGGCCCTAGTGCGGCCTTTGCGATTCTGCTATTAAATCCTTATACTCTTTAGAATCTGGATAATTATAAGCCAACACTTGCCAAGCCCGACTCGCCGGTTCTTCTAAATCCAATTTTCGATAAGATCGCACCATCAAAGCCAAAGCCTGAGTCACCGCGGGCGCTTGTTGATAATCTTGCACCACCACATTGGCGCGATTGGCTGCCGCGACATAAGCGCGTCGGTCATAATAAAATTGGGCGATATTCACTTCCGATTGCGCCAACATATTGCGTAAATACACCATACGGCTGCGCGCTGCAGCCGCATACGGGCTATCGGGATAACGACGCAGCAATTCAGCAAAATCATTAAAGGCTTCTTTGGCAGAACCCAAATCTCTGGAAGAAATATCCAATTCCACAAGACCCGAGCCCAAACCGCGATTCACGGTGGTATTCGAAATCCCTTTCATATAATAAGCATAATCGACATGTGCACCGCGTGGATACAAATGAATATAACGATCCGCCGCTGCAACTGACATCGCATAATCGCCTGTTTTGTAATAGGCATAAATGATATTCAACTGCGCCTGCTCTTCATAAGGACTGAAGGGATACAGCGCATCTAAGCCTTCAAAGCTATCGACAGCGTCTTTATAACTGCCTTTGGCCAAAGCAGCGTCCCCGCCTTGGAAAATGGTTTCGGCCGATTGCCCCTTGTAAATATCCGCTGGCGTTTTTACATCTTCCGAACAAGCTGTCAGTGCCGTTACAAGCAATGCAAATACGAGCCAGGAGGTCTTTTTCATGATAGATCCTTAAGTTAAAGCCAGAATCCGCATTATACGAGAAATCGAGGGAAAAAACAGGGGTTGAGGTGGCTCTTTTTACCTGTATTTATATTGGACAATTTATTGCATTCTTATCTGAAACTTGAATATTTATTAGGATTTATGCTATATTAATAATAATGAATACCTTTTAATACCGGAGCACAGATTATGGCTACCTCTGTTAAGTTAGATGCCAATTTAAAACGTCGTATTCAGCACCTTGCTGAAATACGTCATCGTTCTGCTCATTGGATCATGAGCCAAGCTATTCTTGATTATGTCACGCGAGAAGAAGCCAAAGAAAGTTTTAAACAAGAAGCCATTGCTTCTTGGAAAGCTTATCAAGAAACTGGATTACATGTAAAAGGTGCAAAAGCACAGGAATGGTTAAAAAGTTGGGGTACTAAGTCTAAAAAAGATAAACCCTCATGCCACAACTAATCATCACTGCCGCTGCCATAAACGGATTGGCACGCATTGAAGAATTTCTTTCTCAACATAATCCAGAGGCTTTGGAACGTACTGGTTTGGCTATTTCTAAGCAATTCTCATTGTTAGAAACATTACCTGAAATAGGCCGTCCATTAGACGATATAGTAGAAATACGTGAATTAATCATTCCCTTTGGTGATGCTGGTTATGTTGCTCTGTACCGCTATGAGTCTAGTAAAGATGAAGTTTATGTGTTGGCCTTCAGGCATCAAAAAGAAGCAGGGTATTTCTAAAATGCCTAAGACAGATACTTATCAAACTTTCTCCGCCACCGTCCCACTAGAATGGGCGGGTCACCGTTTGGATCGGGCTGCGGCTTTGTTATTCCCCGAATTTTCGCGCTCTCAATTGCAAAAATGGATCAAATCGGCGCAATTGTCTTGCGATGGTCAAGTCCTAAAGAGCAAAGAATGCTTAAAAGGCGGTGAGTGTTTGACTTTAATCGCAACTCCTGCAGAAGACCATCGCACTGAGCCTGAAAACATCGATCTCGACATTGTTTATGAAGACGAAGACATTTTAGTCGTCAACAAACCCGCCGGTTTGGTCGTGCATCCCGGTGCAGGCAATCCCAGGCACACGTTGGTCAATGCTTTGCTTTACCATTGTCCCACTTTAAACACGCTGCCTCGTGCGGGACTCATTCATCGTTTAGACAAAGACACCAGCGGTTTATTGGTGATTGCCAAAACACTGACTGCACACACGCATTTAATACGACAAATGCAAAAACGCACGATAAAACGAGAATATTTGGCTTTATGTCAAGGCCTTGTGACTGCTGGTGGAACCATCGATGCGCCACTTGGCCGGCACGCTCAAATGCGCACGCGCATCGCGGTTCAAGAACAGGGTCGCGAAGCCATCACCCATTATCGCGTGGTAGAACGCTTTAAGGCACACACTTTATTGCGTGTGCAATTGGAAACCGGTCGCACGCATCAAATTCGCGTGCATTTGGCGCATATTCATCATCCCATTGTGGGCGATGCCACTTATGGCGGCAGACCCAAATTCCCTCGTGAAGCCAATCCCGATCTCATTCAAGCTTTACAGAATTTTCATCGACAAGCCTTGCATGCAACGCAATTGGGATTAACGCATCCAGTCAGTGGTGAAATGCTGGCTTGGAGCGTTCCTTGCCCCGAAGACATGTTGCACTTGATTGACTTGTTGCGCACCTAATGTCTAAATTCAGAAATGACGAGGATTTGCTCTGATTGCTCAAGCCCTCTGTTTCCACTTTTTTTAGTTCCCTTAGGTTAGCCTCCTGCCCCTAGCCCTGCGTTCAAGCCAACCTCCTGGATTGCGGTACTAAATGCATGCCTAGTCTCTTGCTTATGTTTGAAGAAGAGGGTCACTGCCGTACCAATAAAGAGCGTAAGCGCACCTGCAATCGCTAAGGCTACTCGTCTTAGTCCGTTATCTTTTTGCCACTCTCGGTGTTGTGCTTGTTGAGCCAATGCGTCAATATTCGCTTGGTGTTTAGTCCTTTCAGGATTTTTACCGTCATAGACAACCGAGGCCATTCGAAGAATAGACTGCAGAACAGTGCACTTTGTTGTTTCGTTACGCCCAATATCCTCTAAAATAACTACTCCTGCTTTTTTAACCTTCTCTAAGCTGCTCTGTTTTTTCTCTATTTCTGGCTTCTTTTGACCCGTTACGTTTAGATTTCTTGCTTCGTCGGCAAGGTTTAAAATAAGAGATTGATGCGACAGATTAACAAGAGGAACAATGTCATTAAAAGCCCGCTGATAAATCTCTATCATGGGATGAAAATAGCCTTTGCTGTGCTCGTCATGATCGTTATACTCCATGGATAGCAGCGTATCCATTGATGTCGTCATGCCCATTTCTTTTAGTCGCTTTTCATCTTCAAGAAGCTTATCCATTATTTTCTGTACGATCATAGGCCTATACTGCTCTACATCATTTTCGTTTGCCTCCAAGTCAGCAAGATCTATCAAGCATCTTATTGTTCCGCTAGATGGACATGGTATTAATACAGTGGCTGAAATAATGCCTCCGGAGTCATTTTTTTGCAAATATATTGTCTTTCCTATAGGCACATCAGGAATCTCTTCGCACACCTCAAATAGGGCGCTGCTACAAGGACGCATACCTTTTCCCATCAAAGATTTACCGAGCCCCATGATGCGCGAAAGTCGAGTGCTTATCTCTTCATCGCCTGGAGTCGCGGACAGCTGCTTTGTTTCTAGCAATGCAGCAAGAACAAGATCCTCAAGGTCTTGCCTATTCATCTCTATTAATGTACCTGGATGCTTGAGGATCCCAGACACGAGCGCACACATTCCTGGAGAAATTTCTTGCCCCGAAATAAAGAGCAGTACCTTTTGCTTGAGCGCAACCCTATTGCGAGCTTGGCTTGCAGATCCTGAAGGAAACATCTTGATAAAGTTAAGCACATCTTCTAGACTTGTAAAAGACAGTAGGCTGGCCTCGTCACCAAACGGCTCATGCTCGTCTGAGAGCAGCGGCATCGCGTCCACCTTATCGAGTACTGCCTCTTCTTGCTTCTCTACTTTACCTCGATCAAGAGGCACCATCATCATGTCCAATATTTGTGTTCCAGGGACTATAGATTCTAGTTGCCTGTGTTGAAGCTCATCGTTAGATTCTCGCTGGTCTCGAATCTGCACACCTTGTTCCTGCCGCAATTGGGTGAAAAGCTGGTTTAAGAAGAACTCACGAGTAACCTCCAAAAGCTTATCTCTACAGTCTCTTCGCTGTTGAGGATCCGATAAGCCGTCAACCGATTCCCTGTTGTTCTGAACCATCCACTCTAAAACGTGTCGCTCATATCGTGCCTCTGCCTCTTCTTTTTCCCCTCTATTTGGCTCTTTCCGCTCAGGAATTTCCATCATTTTCTTAAACTGATCTTCACTAATAGTGTTGCCGGTTGTTTCCCGATAAGCAGAAAATGCCCTTAACAACTCTCGCAATAGCGACGATTCCTCATTTTCCTCGTCTCCACCTTCTTCCTCACCACTTGACTGCTTGAGCCCAATAAACTTCTGGTGAAGCGCTTGTGCATCCAGCCCTTCTAGTTTTTTAAATGCCTTCAGCAGCGCTATAAATTGCCCGTCAAGCTTTAGGGTTCCTGTTTGCTCCACACCATTACGATCAACAAGACGGTATTGGCCGTCTTCCTTGAGTGTAATCGCACTAGAGCTGGCGCAATTAAATTCTGCATTGCTATCCAGCAATTTGAGTTCGGTGCACGCCTCTCTCTTTGTAGTCGGAACTAAGACTTTGTTGTTTCCAAGGGCTTTGGCCCCGGCGAAGCGAATAAGTTGTCGTTCTTCCTCTGAGAAGGGAGCCGATAAATCTTGAAGTTTTTGCCAAAACAGTTTAAAGCCACGGTCTTCAGAAATATTCGCTAAACCCAGGCAATACGAAGTAATTTGCACAAACCGTCGAAGCGCTACTGGGTCAGTTGTACTTGCTTGGTTAAGGATAAACCAGTGTGCAAAATGATTGTAAATATCCTGCGACTGGCCTACTAAGTTCCATAAATTAGACCTTATCTCATCTTGAATTAACCGAAGGTCGTCCTCTGTTACAGTTTCGGACTCACTTAACCCTGATATAAGCCGATCAATAGCGGACACTAAAACTTCTGGTAACACTTTATCTTGAGAGTCCAGCTTAGAAAAGCTTTGTATTAAATACAACCAACGGAAATCCAGATCCTTCGTCTCAGGAAGATAGGCGTGAAAAAGTCTTTTCTGAGTTTCAGGATCTTTTTCTTTCCATATGGCGCTTGCTATGTCTTGCGACAACTGACGTATAAAGGGTTTTGCTTCAGGGATTTGTTCCAATATTCTTATTATCTCAGTTGCTTTGCCTACGTACTCCTGGAGGTATTCTGGTTCCAGCGCAACCCTTAGTTTACAAGCCATGAAGTTTAGAAGAGCAATTTGTTGCTCCCCATTCAAAACAGGCTCGCTCTGACTAGACCACAAAATATAAGGTACACTCCGCTGGCTCTTAGCAAGCTGCTGAGCTTTCTCATAGAAAGAAGTTAGAGGCGGCATATCCACCGGCGTATCCAATTTCTTCATGGCTTCTAGATTTTCATTCAAGTCACCCCACTGATGAGCACCCTGTAGGTAGTGTTCAGCACATAAGGCTTGAAGTTGGGTTAGCAGCGCCAGCGAAGGCTCTTCTTCTGTGAACGGCTGGTTTGCTTTTTCCGCTTTTTGTTTTCGGTCCTTATAAGCCTTCTGTTGTTTTTCTTTTTCAGCTATACAATAGACTAAGCCCGCAAATAAAATGTTGGGAGCAAGGCCTTGTAATTTTTCAAAATCCCCGTTTAAAGACTCTGAATTCATAGTAGCTATGAGACGAACAAACCGCCTCATTTCTCGGATTTGTATAGATTTTTCCTGAGAGGAGCATATTGATTCTATCAATAGTTGCATGAAAATTTCAGGAGCCAAAGAATAGGTAACGTTTGGAATAGCCTCTGGGAGAACTTCTTCTTCTTTTTCTCCTTTTCCTTCTTCTTCTCCTTCGACTACTACTACTTCTTCTTCTCCTCCTACTACTTCTTTCTCTCTATGAATTTCCCTATCGTCGATCTTTACTTCTTGTACAAGTCCTATTATAAGCTCCTTTTTACAAGCTAAGTTCACGCCTTTTATAATCTCTGGGCAAAACATTTCGATACCACCACAGTGGCAGGCCCAAGCAAAATCCGCTTTCTCTGCTGGATTTAGGTAGTGAAGACGAGTTACAAACATTGGTATAAGCTGATCTTTTAAAAGACTAAATTCGCCTTTAGACGCGAGTTCAGAAATTTGTTTTGCTATCTCATAAAGATTCTGACCGTCTTGCGGGCTAACAACCACCACCATTGCCAAAACCAAACGCGCTAATAAATCTTTGGGAAACACTAGGGGCTTAGTGTTTATCCACTCTTTTAGCCTCGATTTAGCGAGCTCCCCCCCTGCTGGCATCTTATCATCCAAAAGATAGCCCAATTGCGGAAGCGAATACCCCTGAATAAATTGGCGCAGGTAATACTGCTCATCTTGTCTTGCTTCTTCGTCTGAGTTAGACATGCAGGCCAAAACCCCATGCATTCTGCCTTCACATTTTGGAGGGATCTGTGCTTTGCGTGACAGAATTTGAATGATCTGGGGTTGGACTCGGGCAAGCGTCCCAGGCGTTGTGTCTTTAATTTTCAATGCCTTCCATTCTTCATCTGTAAATTGATAGGTATAGGGCAAAATGCTTTTATTCTGCTCCTCTATACTTTGAAAAAATGATCTTTTATTTTCCCCTTCGAAAACAAAAGGCAAAGGGAAACGTATCGTGCAGTTCTTATCTTGCAGCGAAAGTATAATCTGAATCTGTGAATCTATACATTGGGGATCACTCCCAGAAACAAGTAGCTCACAGGGCTGGGTATACAAGCCCTTTCCCGTATTCATGTCAGCAACCCTTTGCAGGACTGCTCCTCGGTCATCTACCATAATCATATTCTCATGACTCGGTAATAGAGACATGATCCCACGAAGCATAAATTCCTTCCCATCATCGGGATAGGTTGTGGGGTCATCGAAATGAAGTAAACCTTCATAGAAATTTCCAGGTTTGTCCGTTTTTTCGTGAGCGCGATTATTTCGCGCTCTCTTTTTTTTAGCAGAATTTTGTAATTTGTCCTTTAACTCCTGTTTTATCGTGCCTAAGTTTATGCGAACTTTCTGAATCAGCTCCGATAAAGCATTAACATCTGCTACGCCCTTGAGGTCTGAGATCTCTTTCTCGAGAACCTCAATTTGCCACTGAAGGATATTGACTTCTTCTAATAACTTAGAAGCCAGCGCTTTTTGCTCCTGATCTCCTACTTTGGCCCCAGCGTCTGCTTTTTCTTTCGCTTTTCTTTTTTGTTCGAGTTCTACCTTTTTTTCCTCTAACTGTTTTTGTATTTCTATTAATATACCTTCTTTTTGAAAAAAATCATGCAAAAGGTTGTTTAATTTTTGGAAATATTGAGCCTGAAAGTCATATTGAATTTTATTTTTCATCCATTCACAATCGAGTCGATAAGCATCGTGTGCTATTGTATCTATTGCTAGTAACTCTGCTTCAAGCACAACACGGGGATCAGCATTAAAATGAAGCTCCTCTTTTGCTGCGCGAGGATTTTTTTTCTTCTTGGCTTTCTCGTTTTTGTAATAGTCAACAGCAATCTGTTCAACGGGTTCAACTTGTTCCCTGTAATAAGCTCCTAGCTCTGATTCAACAAGATGAGAAGCAGTCGTAACAACTGCTGCTACGCTTAAGCCTTTTTTTGCAACATGTTTTTTAACCTTTAAACGAGTCGCATTACCCGTCGCATAGTCGTTTATTGCTTCATCCTTTGGGAAAGCAATCTCCGCCTTTGAATTATCCGGTCGGTTTGACCCAAAAATTGAAGCTGTGCAAAAATCAACCTCTCCGTATCCTAACTTACGCGCTGCCTCCAAGGCCGGGTCGTTATATTCTCCAGTCGTTTTGTTACATAAGGTATCATCAACATCAAAAACCAATCTTGGTCTTCGTTGTATTTTTGGTTGTTTTGGCATGGCAATTCCCTTTATTAAGTCGTTAAATAGTCTTGATAGCGACATTCTATCACGAATAACCTTAAGAAAAGATTAAACGCGAAGGTAATTATTTCCTATACAGGGTAAAGGCATCTAAATTTTAAACAAATTTAGCATAAACACCTTTTTTTGTTTATTTAATATACAGCACAGCTGCTTTTAAGCTATAACAAGTGAAATAAAGGGGGTTTAATATCTTGTCACAAGAGATAATTTAACCGAGCCGCGACCGTCAGGGAGCGGTGGTTCGAAGTAAGAAATCACAGTTACCTTCGATATTTTGGAAGGTTTTTTATCGGAGTCAGGATAGAGATCTTAAAAAAGTGAAAAGCCTATCACCCTCTTCTCCTAACCATAATTCCTTACTTCGAACCACCGCTCCCTGACGGTCGCGGCTGGCTTAGAAACAGCCCGGCGATTGTGACAAGATACGGGTTTGATGTGCTTTTTATTAGCAAAAATCCCATTCTTGTGCAAATTTAGATGCGTTTACCCTGCTTCCTATATTTTAAAAAATCGTATATTTTGGTTATAATATGTCTACCTCAATCCAAAGTCTGACGATAGCGCTTAACCGCAAAAAGCAACATCACCACAGCAAAGAGCAACATCGGCCAAACGTCTGTCCACACTTGAACAATGCCGTTGCCTTTTAGCAAAATCCCGCGCGTAATGCGCACCATATGCGTTAAAGGCAAGGTTTGTCCGAGCACAATGGCCCACTTTGGCATGCCATAAAAAGGAAACATAAATCCAGACAATAAAATAGATGGCAAGAAAAAGAAAAAAGTCATTTGCATCGCTTGGAGTTGTGTACTGGCTAAGGTTGAGAAAAACAACCCCATCGCTAAATTCGCCACAATGAAAGGAAAAATACAAATAAATAATAAAGTAATATGACCATATATCGGTATGTGAAATAATACCTTTGCCAGTATTAATACGACGATCGTTTGTGCATATCCCAATAAAACATAAGGCAGCATTTTGCCAAACATCACTTCCTTAGGTTTAATCGGAGTGGCCAACAAACTTTCCATAGTACCTCTTTCGATTTCACGGGTAATGGCTTGTGCCGTCACGGTGATCATCGACATGGTTAAAATCACCCCCAACAATCCTGGAATAATATTGTAAGCAGTAATGTCTTCCGGGTTATACAAAGAATGGTTGATCACTTCGAAACTCGGTGTTTGAGGTTTTAAAACTTGTCTTCCGCCTAATAATAAAGGATCAAACACCGTCGCCGATAATTTTCCTAAAGCCTGAATCGCTGGACCAATGGCCACGCCGTCGGTGGCATCTGCTTCCACTAAAATATTCGGTGCATTGCCACGCAAAAAATCGCGCGTAAAATTCGGGGGAATCGAAAAGACAAACAAGACTTTATTTTTTCGTAATAAATTTTCCGCCTCGGGCTCACTGTTTACAATAGAAACAATGCGAAAATAATCCGTATTTTGCAAGCCTGTCACAAAAGAACGGACATAAGGACCACTGTCGCCTAAGACCAAAGCCGTGGGTAAATGTTTGGGATTGGTGTTGATGGCATAACCAAAGATGATCAACTGAATGACGGGGATCCACAAAATTAAACCGAGTGTCACTTTATCCCGACGCATGTGAATGAATTCCTTGCGCAACATCGCCCACAAACGGTGTATGAAAGAATCGTCAAAAGTTGCTTCAGGCTCCATGGTTCCCCTCTTCTGGTTCATTTTTAATGAGTGCAATAAAAACATCTTCTAACCGGGGATACACTTCTGCTAATTGCAATTGATGTTGTTTGACATAGGCTTGCAAAACGCCGGCAATTTTATCGTGATCGTAACCACTGACGTGCAAGGTACTGCCAAAACTGCCGACTTGATCCAATTCCGGCAAGTGCCTTAAAGCGTGCAAATGTCCTTGGATGTTTTCCCCCGTGATTTCCCAAGTAAACAATTTGGCATCGCGCACCACTTCTTGAGGCGTCCCTCGTGCCAAAATATCGCCATAAGCGATGTAAGCCAAATCGGTGCACCGTTCTGCTTCGTCCATGTAATGCGTTGCCACTAACGTGGTGATCCCTTCCAAAGCCAAATCGTGCACGTGATCCCAAAATTCACGCCGTGCTTTGGGATCTACGCCGGCAGTGGGTTCATCCAACAACAACAATTTGGGTTCGTGTAAAATGGCACAAGACAAAGCCACGCGTTGCTTCCACCCCCCCGACAAAGTATCGACCAATTGCGTCCGCCGATCGTATAAGCCTAAATTTTTTAAGGCTTTTTTTACGCGTTCTTGGCGTTTGTCCATCCCATACACCGTGGCCACAAAATCTAAATTTTCTTCGATACTCAAATCCCCATACAAACTAAATTTTTGAGTCATGTAACCGACTTGCTTTTTAATTTCGCGCGATTGGGTTAATACATTCAATCCCAAACATTGTCCTTCCCCCGCATCCGGCGTCAACAAACCACACAACATGCGAATTGTCGTGGTTTTACCACTGCCATTCGGACCTAAAAAGCCGAAAATTGCTCCTTTTTTAACTTGTAAATCGATGCCATTAACGACAGTCATTGAGCCAAATTTTTTGGTGAGCCCTTTGACGTCAATGATCCAATTTGAATCGTTCATCGGGGATCTCGTAAATACACTTCCACTGGACTTCCAGGGTGAAACTGCAATGCGATCTTTTCTGGCAATTTGGCTTCAACCCGATACACCAATTTCGCTTTAGAAGCTTCGCTGTAAATCACGGGCGGTGTGTATTCCGCATTTTTAGAAACAAAACTGACCTGAACGGGTATCGCTTTTTTCTTTCCATCCACCATAAACCAGACTGTTTGTCCCAATTTGATTTGACTGTAATGCGGCTCTGGAACATAAAATAAAATGCGCATTTCTTTAGGGCTTAAAATGGCTAGAACCGCTTGACCAGCGACCACAAATTCTCCGGGTCTAAAAAAAGTATCGAACACAATGCCACTGTCCGTGGCAACACCCGTTTTTTGTGACAATTGCCAAGCAGCCGCTTTCATGGCCGAGTCAGCCGCATTCACTTTTTCCCATTGTGCTTGGATCACGTGTTGACGTGATCCCAATTCTGCTTCTGCCAAATTAGCTTGCAATTGATTGACTTGTTCGAAACGCGCGCTGTAATCGGTTTGCGCAGCGTCCAATGCGGCTTGACTCACCGCATGTTTCTCATACAACCGTTGATAGCGCTCTAAAGTAATTTTGGACAGCGCCAATTGAGCTTGGCCTTGTAAAAGGCTGGCGTGCAAAGCCTCTAGAATCGTCGATCTTTGTCCATTTTCAAAGTCCAACAAAGTTTCTTGTGCTGCGGCTAAATTGTATTGGGCTTGATTTAAATTGGAGCGTTCCGGTTCTGGATCTAATTGATAGAGTTTTTTATTGATGCTAATGGACTCACCTCTTCCGACGTATAAATCAAACAATTGTCCTGAGACAGGGGGAGAAATGTAAATGAGGTAAGCTTCGACGTAACCTAAATAAGCAGGATTGTTGCGATGGCAGGCGGCAAGAAGTCCCATGACGATAAATAAGATAAATATTCTGTTGATATATTTTATCGTCCTGATAAACATGCTAAATAGTGGCTCCTTAGTGTGTAACCGAGCCGCGACCCTCAGGGAGCGGTTGAACGACAACTGCTCCCTGAGGGTCGCGGCTCGGTTTAAATCGCGGCGCAATTATAATTACCGTTTAAAAAGATCGCGGTTCTGTTACAAATGCCAACACTTGCGACAAATCTTCTACTTCAAAGACGGATTGTAGCAATCTATCGATCCCCAAGGCTACCCCCGCACAGGCTGGTAAACCGGCTTCTAGGGCTGCCAATAAATGCTCGTCAATGGCCACCAGCGGTAACCCTAAACGACGCCTTTTATCATTGTCTGCAACGAAGCGTTGCCTTTGCAATTTGGCCTCTTGCAATTCTTGAAAACCATTGGCCAGTTCTATGCCCTGTAAATACACTTCAAACCGTTTGGCGACTCCGCCATAGTCTCTTTCATCCAACTCGGCTAAAATCGCTTGTGTCGGCGGATAATCGTAGACTAAAACCAAACCCTGATTGGCCCATTGTGGCTCGATTAAAGTTGCCAGGAGCCACATCAGCCACATGTCTTTGTCAGACTTATCAACCGAATCCGGAACCGTGATGTGGTGTTGAGTAGCTATGGCTTCTAAGTCTTTGGCACTCGCAAACCAAGGATCAACTGATAAGTAGTTTAAAAACACATCGCGATAGGTAGTGCGTTGAACAGAGTGATGGGGTAAAAACAATTGTATGAATGCCACCACTTCATCCATCAATTGCGAATAGGTCCACCCCACCCGATACCATTCCAACATCGTAAATTCTGGATTGTGATAACGACCTTGCTCATCGCCTCGAAATACTTTGGCCATTTGATAAATAGACCCACTCCCACTGGCCAATAAGCGTTTCATCGCATATTCAGGAGAAGTTTGTAAATAATAAGTCTTGGCAGGATTTTCACCGTCCACATAAGCGCGCCACGATTTCAAAAAAGGATCGCAAGAACCATAGGGATACAAGAGCGGCGTTTCGACTTCCATCACCTCGCGCTCTTCAAAAAAACGACGAATTTGGGTTAAGGCTTGTGCGCGTCGTTTTAAGATAGGGATGCGCGCGCTGCTTCGCCAAAGGTTATTCTGTGGTTTCATTGCTTCCCGCCGCTTCGGCTTTCACTTTGATTTGTATTTTTTCCGTCAAAACACGGGTAAAATCTGCCATTTCAGTCCCATCTTGATACGGCACATTGCTCGGCGGATAAAAGGTCGCTGAAATCATATCGTTTAACAGTTCATCAGAAATGTTCGCTGCATGCCGCCCTGTTTTACCCAACAACCGTTCCAAGCGTTCTATACAAGCCTTCACACCATTTTTAGATACAATCGGTTTAGAAAAAGCTTCAAATTGTTCGCCCATCAACATGGGCACCAAAGGATCGGTCAAACGGAAAGGGGTGAAGAGATTCAATTGATTAAAAGGCATTTCATCCACGTCTTCAGCCGTCGTGGGCGCAGGCGCATTTTGTTGTTGGAAAGATTGTAAGGCCGTGATGGCCCGTTCCACGGGATAAATAAAATCTTCCGTTTCCGCATTCATCACTTCACTAACCGTTTGTAAATCTTCATCGACAGAAATATTAGCGGTAGAAAACATTTGCTCTGCACCGCCCACTGCATCCTCAAAGCGTTTTTCACGTTGTTCCAATTCGACCAAGACACGTGTCGGCGGTGCTTCGACTCTCAAGAAATGGTTCAAGCGCAAATGTTCAATCGGTGGAGGACCCGCATAAAACATTTGTGCGCGTATGATGCGGGATTTGAAAAAAATGTGTGCCTCGCCTTCGCGTTGTTCTTTTAAATCCAAAAGGTCCACGCGTTGGCGTTTTTCAGCTGAAGAACTGCGGGTATCCATATAATTGTTCATCAAACTGCCTGGATTGGTTTGGAAAGCATCGACCTTCGTTACATAAGATTCCCCGGCTGTTTTAGAGAAAAATTCCCAAGTTTCGGTGGGATCTTCCAATTTCATACAAATCTTAATGTTGGTGTTTGCACCGATGGAGGCTGCTTCTTCTTTAGACGCTTTTTGGAAAGCTGGCAAATCTTGTCCTGCAAAAATAGCAGAAAAGCCGAGTGATCGCGCCTGAGCAGGCACCACGGCAAAACCTTCGATGGCATAATAGCCATATTCGTCCAAAATACACATAAACGGCGTGGTGGCATTGGTTGGTTTTCGCGTGATGAGATCGCGGTAACTGCCTTCCACTTCACTGCCCAAACCCGCGGACATCATCGCTTTCAGTGTGGAAATAATGACTTTTCCCAAGTTAGACAATTCATCTGGCGCTTTTTCCAAAGCAGGCAATAACACCACTAAAATGCGCCGATTCAAGACCACGTCTTTCAAATCCACTTCGGCCAATTTAACCCGCAAAATGTGGCCATAGGTATCGGCCAAAGACGTGAATACCCGCGTTAATTGCATGGTGATAAAACCATGCTGTTCCAACACTTGCGACACTTGTTTTCCTTTTTTACTTTTGTCATAGCCGGGCAAGTTGTCGAGGTAATGCGAAATCGGTTGCATTACCACTTCAGGCACATTGTGTAAGGGAACTGACTCTTGATGTTCCCGGGGAAATAATTTGTCAATCACAATGCTTTCTAATTTTTCCAAAGAAAAATAGAGCCGCGCAGTGTGAGCATCCAAAAGGATATGACCTTGATCGCGCATGTACACCAAAATTTTCATCAAGGCTTCAACGAAGGAAATCGCACGCCCTTTCCACATATCGCCATCGGGAGAAGCGGAGGCAGAATCCATCATGCTCACTACCAATTGAGACAACATACTCGAAGACCCATTGGCAAAAGGATTTAAGGTATTGGAAATTTTCTTTTCTTGTTTGCCCACAATATCGCGCGCACCAGTCATGAAATTGATGATCAGCAAATCGTCTTCACGGCCCATCGATCGCGCCATCGAAAATATTTTGGCAAATAAAGAGTTATCACCCTTACCATCCACATAAATAAATCCGCTGCCATAGATCAAGGCATTGTAAGCAATGGAAACCAAGGCTTCTGTTTTACCGCTACCGGTAGAACCGAAAATCAAAACGTGGGTTCGCAAATCGTCGTTTGAAAACCACAATTCTTCATTGGTTTTGCGATCGTTGCCAAAAAAAGCAATGCCGCGTGCACGATTGTATTCCGAAGAACCCGGTTTTAAATCGCCATAATCGATTTGTCCTGAGACTTGTGGCAAACGAAACGGTAGTGTGACTTTGCGTGTACTTTGATAAAAATAAATGCCTAAGCCTATTAGAAATAACACATCGATAAAAGCTGAAAAAACAAAGCCCACTAGGGTTACAAAGACCAAACTGATAGACACACTCAAAGGATCGGATAAAAAATCGACCACTCGCTGACCCAGGGTACGCGTATCCCGTATCAGTAAACTGGTGTCTTGTTCTTGATAACTTTCTAATCCACGTTGTGTCGGTGCTCTTCTTCTAGCCATATCCTCTACTCTTAACGATTCAATTGCGCTTTTTCTTCGTCGGTGGGAACATAAACCCACTCATTGACGGCATCTTCTAAACCCATCACAGCTTCTTCAACCATGGGCGATATCAATTTGTAACCGATAGTTTTTTCCGCATAAAAATGCGCAAAAATGCCGGCAACTTCTGGAAAAATGGTTTGCCTTCCCACCGAATTTAAAACATACCACAATACCCTGTCTCGGGGTTTTAACCATAAAAATTCCGCCGAAGCCAACACCCCATCGCTCCGTGCCAATTCTAACATTGCTGCCAATACGCCATACTCAAAGGCATGTCGATGGACAACTTCTACAATCACTTTATCATTTTTATGCTTATGCCATAAGGCATCTGCGCCACTGAAATTCAATTCCGAAGCTTTGGCTGAACTGGCAATTTGTCGTAATAATTTTCCGGCGGTGTCTCTATCGCCCAAAGCCTTGGCAGCGAAAATAGCCAACAAAGCACGACGTGCAGGTGTTAGCGCTTCAAAAGATTGCCACAATTCTCCCAATTGGCGTACAAACACTTTGTGTGCACGGTATTTATTCACCGTTGCTTCATAACCCATTTCACGCGACAATCCTGTAGCACCCAAATGTTTACGTTCCACATCCAGCAATTTGTATTTTTTAGAAAATTGCATGGCGGTCAAAGCCATCGCCCAAGGCCCCTTCTGAATGTCGGTTTTCACCAAATCCAAATTGGAAACCACATTGGCATAAGGCCAATTTTGCAATTCTTGTTTGAGTAAGGTTTTCATACTAAATCGCTGACAAAATCGAGTGCCTGCGCTCGTTCTATAAATTTTAAAGGCCAACAAAAGCATTAGTCCGCACAAAGGGTAACGCAAATAATTACCGATTGCCGTAGCCACTGCAAACAATTGACTTAAAGTCACGGTCTTGGGGGTTGCATTGAGAATGGCACTTTTCAAAGGCAACATCGATTGCAGGAACAAGCCAATGAAACTGGCTTCCCAAAATTTAACTTTCAGCACCATCATCGCGATTTGTGCATGAAAAAAATACCACGCTGCTACCACCGCGATCACCAAAACACCGATGATCCACAATATATCTAAGCTAGTATCATTTTGCCCCTGCTGTTGCCCGCCACCGCCTCCTCCTGCCATAATTTTTTACACCTCAATCAATTTCTCTTTTTGTACCCAATAAGTTTTATTTCTATGCCTAAATTGTCGCAATTGAAACAATTCCACTTTTTGTATGGTTAACAAAGCACAATCTAAATAACGATCACGCTTAGCCGGTGCATACGCACTTAAATCTTGTGAAGCATCAATACAGGCGCTGAAAAACCCATAACTCTCATTGCGCAAACTACGCTCTGCTAAAGTCCATTCATCGTACACTGCCAACCCATTTTTCTCGCAAAACCGCACCATTTCCAACAAAATGGGAATGCAATTCATCCCCTCAGCAGTTTCACCCAATTTCGGCAGATCGCGGTGAAAAACACGAATGTAAATCATTTTTTGTTCGCCACTTTGAAGCCCACTGCCCAAAGTTTGGTTAAGTTTGGCGAGGCCTTCTGCCGCATCTATAGGATGTTCACTGAGGGTCAATTGTGAATGCAGTGCATGACTCAAACGCGTTAATTCATTGAGCAAAATCGCAAAACTGGTCGCTTGTCCCGCATAACAGGTTTCCATGCGCGTAATGGCTTCTCGTACCATATTGAGCAGAATATAATTTAAATAGGGATCGTCCATGCGATCCACATCGTAAGTGGTCATATTTTTTTGTTCTAATTGACGCTGAATGTCCACCGTGTGTTGCAATAAAATTTCCGCAGCATCTTTTAAACTTTGCAAACTGGTTTGAGGGCTTTGCGTTTTCGCACGACCAAACACGGCTTCGCCCGCTTTAGGCGGATTATTTTTAATCGTAATGATTTTTTCCAACACGGGAATATAACGTTTGCACAATTGGTGAATTGCTTGTAAAGCTTGGCCGGTGGTTTGCAAATTTTTCTCGGTTTTTTCTTGATCGTCAATCATACATCAATTCATCCAAGGCGACGGCTTGTCGGTTAGAAGCCGTTTTAGCCAATTCATTCATGACATCGGTGATACACAATATACGTAAAATATCGGGCGTAACTGCATCAAAAGCAACTTTCACCGACAACAAAGTTCCTTCAGCTTCTTCAAAAGAAGCCCCTAAACCATAGCCCAAACACAAAGAAGACAATTGCTCAGCGCGACGTACGATGGCTGGAAAAATTCCCACATCTGAAAAAACTTCTTCGGGTAAAATGTCGCGGCCATTTAAAGTGAACCCAAGACCCATGGTTTTCATGACTGCAACTAATCTCTTTTGTAACTCCATCATGTTACCTACTCCACGCCAACTCTGGACTTTTTAGTATATTTAGATGGAAAGAAATTACCTATCATGTTAATTTATCCTCTCGCCACCAAGGTCGACACAACTTACGCGGCCCAGCTAAAACAGAACGAAGAATACGGCCAAACACGGCCATCGTATAACCAAAACGTTCTAAAATGGCAAAAAATAGGGTCACGCCGAGGAAAAACCACAAGGTCCACCAGCGAATGTGCATTAAAAATAACAAACAAGGCAAGGCCGAACGCGCATCTATCACAAAAAACCGCGCCGGACGAGCACTATCGCGCCAATGGGCTCTAACCTGTAACCGGGCCATGTTATTTATAAACCGAACGATTGATTGAGTTCATTTTATCGACAATTTCCTTTCTCAGCATTTAAAACTTACTATCTATTGAGTATACATGTATATTGGCATTATGATAAAGTGCTTGTAATCAATCAAGGTTAAACACGCTATGCGACTTTACTTTTGTCTATTGCTTATCAGTATTGGCTTGGTGGCTTGCACTTTGCCGCCGCACAATGCCGATACTATTCCCAAAAGTCCTTCAGGGGATCCCGCCGAAGCAAAATTGGCTGAAGCCGCAGACAGTGTCAGTCGTTCTTTACAAAGCTTGGCGGAAAACCAACAAGCCACGAACCCTAAACCCAAACAATACAAGGAACCCGATCCTTCAGATTATGGCATGTCCAACCTCACCAGCATGAATTGGTCAGGTCCCATAGAGCCTTTGGTGGCGCAAATCGCCAAAGCATCCGGTTATCGCTTACAAGTTGCGGGTGTGCCACCGGCAATTCCGGTTTTGGTCAGTATTAATGCCAAGAATGTGCCTTTGGGGCAAATTTTACGCGATGCGGGCTATCAATGCGGAGATAAGGCCGATATCGTCGTCTTTCCGCGTTCTAAAGTGATCGAGCTTTTATATGCGAAGCCTTAAACTCTGCTTATGCTGCATTTTGCTCCTTCTCACGCTTACGGCTTGTTACCCTCAATACGACACGGCGATTTATCCTCCGAATACGGACACCACCAACTTAGCTGAATTGCGCGTTTTAAGACAAGTGAAAATGGAAAAAGGCGACTCTTCAGAAACCATCAATCCCTTGCGTTTGGAAGGTTTAAGACAAGCCGCTTTAACCGTCGGAGCTCAAGGTGCCCTGGCCAAACGCAGTGAAGAAATCAATGCGCTACTCAAACGTCAAGCACCGAATTTGGATCAAATATTCAATTTTAATTCCATGATGTTGGGCCACAATGTTTTGCCGCCCGTGTTAGCGGAAGGCGATAATACTTTGAATTTACAAGATCCCAGCACCATTCGCATTGCAGATAGAACCTATTCCATCGTCTCACAGGCCCATTTTGTCACGGTTCCACCCACTTGGCGGGATTATTTGCGGATGAATTACAAGAAACCGGATGTTCCTGATAAAACCTTATTGCCTAAGAACAACACCGAAGTCATTGAATGGAAAAAATACGTTCAACAAGGTTGGCAAGAAGGATTACGGCAAGCCAATAACATCTTTTCAGACAATTTAAGTCGCTTGCAACGCGATTACACGGGCATGGCTTTGTATCGCGCCTTGTACAATCAAAAGATGATCAGCGCACCTTTTGTGGCGCGAGCCGATCTCGGCATTACGGGTGACGGGGACAATCTCACCATCAACGATGCGGTGTTGCGCATCACTGCCTTGCCGCAATTAAATGCGGAAGCCAAAACTTGGACGCCGGCGGTTAGGCAGCCGCAGTAAGGGTTGTGCTTTTTGGATAGTATGGTAGAAAACGATGGATGATTTCCATGCTATCGTGTACATACAAACGAATCGTATATTGCAATGGGCATTTTGACAATTTGACTCAGCTGGGAGAGTAGCCGGTAAGCACTGTTATATGAAAACTCAAAATTTCGGCACATCGAGATTATATTGGACTTGCGCGCCTTCGGAGGGGTTTACAGCACCGCGGGGGGCGCTCAAAAATTACCGAGAAAATAGAGAAAACGGGGACGAACAAGATAGTCCCAAATATCCGTTTCCAAGTTATGGATTAGAAAATATAACCTGTTTAGGCTTCGATAAATCTTTTATATATGAAGGCAATAAACAAAGAGGTCCCGAAAAATTTAAAGGCTCTGGGGGACAAGTCGGGACCCGTAATTATTACGTCGTTAAACATAAACAAACTGGAACTGTGATTGCGGGGTTCTCTTATGAGCCTGATCTTAATAAAGCCAATGACGGTGATGATTTGTATATTCACCTATTCACTGATACGGATTGCCTGGAGATTCGTCAATGGATGGAAGAAAAAGACTTAAATTACTTACGACGCATTAAAAGTGAAAAGCCTATCTTATTCCAAAAAGAATTTGAAGAGCTCAAGGCTATCACTCCACGCCATCTGGCCATTTTTCAACTGCACGAAGAGGCAAAAGCAGAAAAGCAACACTTAACCGAAGAAATCGCCTCGCTAGCAATGCCAGCAAGCTCTACATCGCTGGCTACTTCGTCTTCTCTTTCTCCCGAATTAGCTCCGGCAGGAACACAATTACCGCAAAGTAGTAGATATAGCTTGGGTACCTCACATACTCTATTTGCAGCACCTGAGATAATACCCGAAACATCTCCTACATCCAGCGTTGAATCCCCCTCTGATTCGGATTCAAATCATACCAGGTGTTGTTGCGTGGTGAGTTAAAAACTACTTTAGTGTTATCTTCCATAAGAAAAATTAAGGCAATATTAAGACCTAGGGTCTTCTCTCATTTTTATCTACTATTCCAGCTATGCTTATGGTAGGCTAGGCCTTCAGTGGAGATATCCTGCTTATGTCTAAATATTTGTTAAAACAAGAACCGCAGCGCTTTACGGCTGAAGAAATGGATGCCGTCATTGTTCAATGTTATAAATTGGGTGCCTCGGATATTACCTTTCAAACCAATGAAGCAGTGTTTGCAGAAATTCACGGTCAATTACATCGTTTAACCCGCCGTGTTTTAAACAATGCAGAAGTCAGCGACATGCTGAACACCATCTATGGTCCGAATGGTACCACGCAATTATTGAGTGGCCGAGACATCGATACTCATTATGAGGTACGCCCAACGCGGGCTGAACGTTTCCGGTTCAGAGTCAATGGCAGCGGTTGTTTGGTGGATGGTCACGATGGCATACAAATCACTTTGCGAACCATTCCAGGTTTACCACCCAAAATAGAACAATTGGAAATTGGTGAGGATTTATTGTCTGCACTCACCCCCGATGAAGGCGTGGTATATGTCACGGGTGCGACGGGTTCGGGTAAAAGTACTTTGTTAGCGTCGATCATTCGTCACATCGTCGAACAAGCAGAGAGCCACCGTAAAGTTTTAACCTACGAATCTCCGATAGAATTTGTATTTGATGGCATTGTGAAACCCTCTTCTATCGTGAGTCAATCCGAAATTCCTCGTCATTTACCGAGTTTTGCAGCGGGTGTGCGCAATGCACTAAGACGCAAACCTCGTTTGATTTTGGTGGGTGAGGCACGCGATCAAGAAACCATTTCTGCCGTGATGGAAGCCGCTTTAACCGGTCACCCTGTGTATACGACTTTACACAGTAATGGCGTTGCCGAAGTGATGCGTCGCTTGATCACGACTTTTCCCGCAGACGAACGCCACGGTCGTGCCATGGACATCATCGAAACGGTGCGGCTGATTATTTGGCAACGCTTGGTTCCAACGATAGAAGGGCAACGCACGGCTTTGCGAGAATACTTGGTTTTCGATGACAATATTCGAGATATTCTATTGGAAGCGCCTTTAGAAGAAGTCACTGCCACTACGCGTAAACTCTTGAAAGAGCATGGACAACCTTTGTTGATCGATGCGGAACGCAAATTCAAAGAAGGTCTCATTGACGATCGCTTATTTCGTTATTTACAATTGAGTGAAGAAAACGCCGACAAAGATGCGGGATTGTAGTCTCAAACGATAATGATTATCATTTACATCTGCCTTGCCTTTTAGTATACTATGCCTTATAGTCGCCATAAAATATGAAAGGTAAAGCATTGTGTTGAAACCGGGTTTATCGTATGTGATTGAAAATTTAGACAATTTACTGGATAAAGGGTATAGGCTCAAATTATTGTCTATGGGTTTTGTGCCTGGCGCCCACTTTAAAGTCATTCGAAAAGCCCCTTTAGGCGATATGATACACATTGCGATCCAAGGCGCTGCCGTTTGTTTAAGAGCCCAGGAATTAGCTTTTGTGCAAACGAGGGTGATTTCATCGTGAAATCCATCCGTTTGGCTATCGCCGGCAATCCCAATTGCGGCAAAACGACTTTATTCAATCGATTAACCGGTTCCAAACAAAAAGTAGGCAATTGGTCTGGCGTCACCGTCGAAAAAAAAACGGGGTCATTTCGCTATCACCATATAGATTTTAGCGTCACCGATTTGCCCGGCATTTATTCTTTAACGGTAGCCAAAGCCGATCACAGCATTGACGAACGCATTGCCATGGATTTTTTATTAAGCCACCAAACCGACATTGTAATCAACATCGTCGATGCCGCTAATTTAAAACGCAATTTGTATTTAACGCTGCAACTATTGGCGTTGGGTATTCCTTGCGTTTTGGTGTTGAACATGATGGACGTTGCCGACAAACGCCGTTTGCGGGTCAATGCAGAAGCTTTATCGCAACAATTAAATATTCCTGTGATTCCACTCAGTTTAAATCAAAAATCCGCTTTGAGTACTTTAAAAGAAAAACTGGTACACCTCAAAATAGAAAAACCTAAACCGCGCATCAACATGCAATTGCCTGGCTTTGAGAGGCTCGTCGATTTATGCCAAACGCATTCCGAACCGCTGTGGTGTGCCTTGTCTTTATTGGAGAAAGATTTATTGACGGCACAATGGCTAGAAGAACAACCGCAAAAATCTGACATTCAAACTTTTATGAGAGAATTAGAATCCAAAAAAAATGAAGCAAGTGATATTTTACTCGCTCAAGAACGTTATGCCCAGATTCAACAG
Organism: Pseudomonadota bacterium; assembly: GCA_021782495.1. Taxonomy (GTDB): domain Bacteria; phylum Pseudomonadota; class Gammaproteobacteria; order UBA1113; family UBA1113; genus VFKP01. The sequence continues at coordinate 47,361 of JAJXUV010000005.1, forward strand.
ATGTATGACGCTTGCGTGGCTACCTCGAGCCAACTTGCCAAAACCTTCACAGAAACTGTAGACAAAGTGGTGATGCACCGTTATTTTGGCATTCCTGTTTTTCTGGTAATTATATATTTGATGTTTGAAATTTCGATGAGTGTAGGCGGATTACTACAACCCTTATTTGATTTGAGTTCCAATGCTTTATTGGTCGATGGTCCTTTGTATTGGGGCGCACAATGGGGACTGCCCAATTGGTTAACGGCTATTTTCGCCCATGGTTTGGGTGTGGGAATCAACACGGTCTTGAATTTTATTCCGCAAATAGGCTTGATGTTCTTATTCATGGCATTTTTGGAAGACTCTGGCTACATGGCGCGCGCCGCTTTTGTAATGGACAGATTAATGCAATCGGTAGGACTTCCTGGAAAATCTTTTATTCCCTTGATCGTAGGTTTTGGTTGCAATGTGCCTTCCATCATGGCGACTCGAACTTTAGATTCCACGCGCGATCGCATCGTCACCGCTTTGATGGCGCCTTTTATGTCTTGCGGCGCGCGCTTAGCGATATTCGTCGTTTTTGTCGACGCTTTTTTCCCCGAACACGGTGGATTGATTATTTTTTCTTTGTACCTAACGGGTATTTTGGTGGCGATGTTAACGGGTTTCATTTTGCAAAAAACCGTATTCAAACGCAGTGCAACGCCTTTCGTGCAAGAACTTCCTATTTATCACACACCGCATTTACACACTTTATGGATATTAACCTGGCAACGTTTGCGCGGTTTTGTGTTGCGCGCAGGCCGTATGATAGTTCCCGTTTGTCTTTTGATCGGCAGTTTGAACAGCATTCATTTGAAAGACAATACGACACCTTTGTCGTGGATTGGCAAAAGCATCACGCCTATTCTGGTACCAATGGGTGTACAAAGCGACAATTGGCCCGCCAGTGTTGGCCTCATTACCGGCACGATGGCCAAAGAAGTGGTGGTTGGGAGTTTAAATACTTTATACAGTCAAGATGCTTCGAATGAAAACAGAGAATCCTTTCATTTAGGTGCTGCTTTAAAAGCCGCGGTGACAGAAACGATCTCGGGCGTTCAGCATTTATTTTCGCGTGAAAAATTAAATCCTTTCACCGCCAATGAAGCCGATCATGCGATGACGACGAATGCCGTGGCACGCATGCAAGCGGCTTTTGGAAATGGCATCGCCGCTTTTAGTTATTTGTTATTTGTACTTTTATATATTCCCTGTATTTCCACCATAGGCGTCTTACAACGCGAAATTGGCAAAACTTATGCGATTTTGGCGACCGTATGGAGTTTTGACATCGCTTATGTGGTTGCAGTTTTATTTTACCAGAGCACGCAATTGATGGTTACGCCGCTTTCTGCTTCAGCGTGGATTGTAGGATTGTTGCTGAGTCAAGGTTTGGGCTTTTTGGGTTTGCAACATTATGCCAATAAGCCGCGCTTGAAACCTTTGGGGAGTGTTGCATGAATTTATTCACTCAGATCCGCGATGTATTGTCTACTCAAAAGCGCGCCTCTTTAACGGCCTTAGCCAAGGCTTGTCAAACCACTTCCGAAGAAGTCGAAGCACTCTTGTGTTTTTACGAACATAAAGGCTGTGTACGCAGAAAAAATCTACGCCTTCCTTGCGGCACTACTTGTCAGCAATGCGATTTGTCGGCTTTGGTGGTTTATGAGTGGATATTTGCGAATAATACCTAATTCAGCTACATTACAAATTAGGACTTGAACTCCTAATTTGTGAAATTTTTTCTGCGGCTTCTACCATCTATTTTCAAAAAAGACTATAAACGAGTATTAAAGGGCCAATATAAAAACATTCAGCTTGCGATGAATGTTTGATAAATGTTATAACTTACTATAATTTCATACATAATGGGAAAATCAAATGCCTTCAATTCAGAGAATTTTTATTGTTGGACAGCCTGGAGCGGGAAAAGGAGTTCTAGCTAAAATCCTTGCTAAGAAACTGAATTGGCAATTTGTGGATGCGGATCTGGGTATAGAGTCACATGTAGGATTAACTCTTCATGAGATACTTGGCAAACAAGGCTTAGACTCTTATTGCGAGTGTCAATTTAAAATACTTGAAACACTTACCAATAAGCAAGCTATTGTTGTTGCGACAGATGGTCTAGTGCTTGGCAATGACAAGTGTATAGCGCTATTAAACAGGGAATTTGTTGTACATCTGACAATAAATGCCTCTACACAAATTGCAGAACGCACAACAGATGGCCCACCAACACTCTTGAATTTTGATAATTATAGTAACTTATTAGACGAGCTACATGCAGAAAGAGACGGTAAATATGAGTCTGTTGCAAATTATTCATTTAACCGTGATAACGATACACTTGATGAACATGTACAAGGTATTGTAGAAATGGTGAATAATACATAAAAGCAAAATAATTATCTGAAAAACTATAGATGACTGGCTAGTGCTTTTTTACATTCATTAAACGTGAATTTCATCTTTTTTATATATCTTTTAATAAAAATTTTCACCAAATCTAAAAATTACTTGTATATCAAGAAAGATATTGCCTTAAATGCCCTAAATTTAATCGATATAATACGGCATACCTACTAATCTTCGTTGAAAATAGTCTCTTTTTCCGTTTAGCTCTTTTTTTAAAAAAATTGAATTTGTTGCAAAAGAGAGAATGTTTACTATGAAAAGAAAAACATAAAATCAACCGAGCAACCACTTTACATTCGTCTGAACCCCTTATATAATTCCTTGTAATTATTGCTGATTGTCAAAAAAAGGATAAAAATGGCTGCTCAGGAATTCAATTTCAGTGATTTATATGTGCTCATGAAGCACTCAGATGAGAAAAATAGTATCTCTATTTCTCAAATTAATATGACAAACAATCGGCAAATGACTTTGGCACACTTTGCCGCACAAGAAGGGTATTGGGGCGCTATCAGCATGTTAATACGAAAAGGCGCCGATTTCTCGCTCAAAGATAACTCGAACCGCACGGCGCTCCACTGCGCGGTAGAGCACCATTATTTTTTTGCTTTTATGTTGGCTCAGAAAATAACAAAACGGACTGGGAAAGACTTTAGATGCGCACTTCTCGAGGCCTTGGGCGAAACACCGATAACCAACCCAGCCATGGTTTCGCTATTGATTCGAGTGCTCTCTAAAATATCCCTAGAAGAGTTTAGCAACAAACACTTCATTGAAATATTTTCAGAAATGCAGCTAGAGGCCGAGACGATTGATAAATTCCTACCTCATATAATAGGCAAACTAAATCCAAGCGATTATTTATCCATTCAATGGCTGTGTAAAACCTTCGAACAAATGGCAACACAAGGTTCTATCCTTGCTAGACAATTATACCTACGAACATCGCAAAAAATCGCGGTACAATCGCAATCCATAGACTTCATACAAGGCGCTGAACTACTAGCAATACATACATTGGTACCTGTCACCTCGAAAATACCCAGCGATTCTCCCATCCTATGTAGGCAAATAACCTGCACAGATGATGAAGATACGCTCGCGCAAGATGATATGGATGATTGTCGTCGCCTATGCGGATCATTTTAATAACATGTCGAAAAAAAATACTAAACTACAGTCCCACCCCTTATTTTTATGCCATTTCGGTCTTAAAAAGTACAATACCCCATTTACTTCTTCTTAATTTCTGGTACCCTGTAGCCACGTTCAGTATCAGAGGAATACATCATGGGTGTAACAGAAATTCATGCTGCCACAGCTACCCTCGATATCTTTCACAGATTGGAAAAAGAAGGCTTTGGCGAGCTCCATTTAAAGGTTGACTCTACAACAGGCTTACACGCCATTGTTGCCATCCACAGCACCAAAAGAGGCCCTGCTTTGGGCGGATGCCGTTTTATTCATTATGATTCCTCCGAAGAAGCCATTGTGGATGCTCTTCGCTTGGCTAAAGGCATGAGTTACAAGGCAGCGGTCTCCAATCTGCCTTTAGGCGGCGGCAAGGCCGTGATCATGAAACCCCTGCATTTAAACAATCGCCCTGGTTTATTCAAGGCTTTTGGTCGTTTCGTTCAAGATTTGGGTGGGCGTTACATTACTGCTTTAGACAGTGGTACGGTTTTAGACGATATGGATATTATTTCGGAAATTACGCCTTATGTCGCCTCTAAAACCAATGATGGCGATCCTTCGCCTTACACGGCTCAAGGCACTTTCAGAGGTTTACAAGCTACCGTTAAATACCATTTCAAAAAAGAGAATTTAAATGGCTTACACGTTGCCATTCAAGGTGTGGGTGCCGTGGGTTATTTATTAGCGCGTCATCTGCACGAAGTAGGTGCAACTTTATCGGTTTCAGACATCGACAAAGACGCCGTGTTGCGTTGTCAACAAGAATTCGGTGCGACCATTGTTGAACCCCATCAAATTCACGCAATCGATTGCGATGTCTTAGCGCCTTGTGCACTCGGTGCCACTTTAAACGACGACACTATTCCTGCGATCAAAGCGAAGATCATTGCCGGTTGCGCGAACAATCAATTGGCCCGGGAACACCATGGTCAGGTTTTAAGAGATCGCCATATCATTTATGCACCCGATTATGTCATCAATGCAGGCGGTTTGATCCACGCAGCCACGCGATATTTGCATCTCTCCGATGACAAAGCGGCGCAACACATCGAAGGCATTTACGACATCATTTATACGATTTGCGAACGCGCGGACAAACTCAATCAACCGACCAGTGTGATCGCCAATCACATCGCTGAAGAACGATTGAAATAAAAATATCGAAGGAGATAGGCATGAGCGTCGCGACTTTCAGTATTGATTACCATCAGTATCTCAAACCCGATGGCACTTTGGCCCAAGCTTTGCCTACGGAGTTAAGCCCTGAAGATTTGCTGGCCTTGTATCGCTTAATGCATTTGTTGAGAACCTTTGACAATCGCGCCATCAATTTACAACGCGTGGGGAAACTCGGCACTTATCCCGGCACTTTGGGGCAAGAAGCCATTGGTGTAGCCATCGGCTATGCGATGAAAAAAGAAGATGTGTTGGTGCCTTATTACCGAGACAGTGGCGCACAATTTCAGCGCGGTATGCCTTTTCACAGAATCTTGCAATATTGGGGCGGCGATGAACGCGGCAGCGATTGTGACAATGCCGAAGATTTTCCCACTTGTGTGCCCATCGCCAGTCAAAGTGTGATTGCCACGGGCGTTGCCACCGCTATTCAATACCGCAAACAAGAACGCGCCGTACTCACCACGATCGGTGAAGGCGGTACTTCGGAAGGCGATTTTTATGAAGCCTTGAATGTAGCAGGTGCTTGGAATTTGCCGATCGTGTTTGTCGTGAATAACAATCAATGGGCTATTTCGGTTTCGCGTGAACAACAAACCAGCACGCAAACCATTGCACAAAAAGCGATTGCCGGCGGCTTTAGTGGCGAACAAGTCGATGGCAATGATGTGATTGCCGTGTACGAACGCATCCGCGTGGCTTTGGAAAAAGCCCGAAGCGGAGGTGGACCGACTTTAATTGAAGCCATCACTTATCGCTTGTGCGATCACACCACGGCCGACGATGCCAATCGTTACAGACCCAAAGCGGAATTAGAAGCAGCTTGGTTGAAAGAACCTTTGCTGCGTTTGCGCGCTTATTTAAATGCACATCAAGCTTGGGATGACATTAAAGAAGAACAACTGCTGCAAGAATGTCGACAAAGCGTCGACAAAGAAGTTGATACTTATCTGAATGTAAAACCCGCACCGGTCACCGACATCGTCGATTACATGTATGCGCGTTGGCCGCACAATTTAAAAGATCAACGCGATACTTTATTGCAATTTGGGGAGACACACCATGAGTAAAATCACACTCTTGGAAGCGGTGACTCAAGCTTTGGGCTACGAATTGGCACACGATGAAAACGTGGTTTTATTGGGGGAAGACATTGGCTTAAATGGCGGTGTGTTTAGAGCCACCGATGGTTTACAAGCACGATTTGGCGCGAATAGAGTGATGGATACTCCTTTGGCCGAATCGATGATTGCGGGCCTTGCCATTGGTATGGCGGCCCAAGGTTTAAAACCGGTTGCTGAATTTCAATTTATGGGTTTTAGTTATCCCGCCTTAGACAATATTTTGAATCACGCGGCGCGCTTGCGCAATAGAACGCGCGGCCGCTTGCATTGTCCAGCCGTTTTCAGAGCACCTTATGGCGGCGGCATTCACGCACCGGAACACCATTCAGAAAGCACCGAAGCTATATACGCGCACATTCCCGGATTGCAAGTGGTGATTCCTTCTTCTCCGGCGCGTGCTTATGGTCTTTTGTTGGCGGCGATTCGCTCGTCCGATCCCGTGCTTTTTTTAGAACCCAAACGTATTTATAGATTGGTCAAACAAGAAGTACCCGACAATGGCGAAGCATTGCCACTGGAAAAAGCCTTTGTTTTGCGCGAAGGCAGCGACATTACTTTAATCAGTTGGGGTGCAAGTTTGCACGAAACCCAACAAGCCGCCGATGCTTTGGCGCAAGAAGGAATCAGCGTAGAAGTGATCGACATTGCCAGTATCAAACCACTGGATACCGAAACAATTATTCGCTCATTGAATAAAACAGGTCGTTGTGTGATCGTCCACGAAGCCGCTAAAAGCGGCGGCATTGGCGCAGAAATTGCTGCGCAAATTGCGGAGAAAGCTTTGTTGTCGCTCTTGGCACCCATTCAACGCGTCACTGGTTATGATGCAACCATGCCTTATTTTAAATTAGAATACAGTTACATTCCCAGTGTGGCAAGGATAGTCCATGCCGCCAAGCTCAGTCTGGAGTTCGCATGAAAATATTCAAACTACCCGATTTAGGAGAAGGATTGCCCGATGCCGAAATTCACGAATGGCATGTGGCAGTGGGCGATCACGTCAAACGCGATCAACCCTTGGTGTCAATGGAAACCGCCAAAGCACTTGTAGAAGTTCCGGCTCCTTTTGATGGTGTCGTAGCTGAATTGCACGGTGCCGTGGGCGATATCATCGATACGGGTCAACCTTTGGTAAGTTTTGAAGGCGCTCAAGAAGAAACCGCCGAAGCCAAACCTAAAACGACCCCCGCCAAAGAAAGTGGTGCTACGGTCGCGGGAAATATTGTTGTCGGCGATACGGTATTAGAAGAAAATGCAGCGGGCATTATGCCAACGGGATCGGATGATAAAATCACACCGGCTTTGCCTGTGGTGCGTTTGCTGGCGCAAAAATTAAATTTAAATTTGAGTGAAATCAAAGCCACTGGCCTTCAAGGCGAAGTGACTTTAGACGATGTTTTAAATGCCATTTCATCGCAGACGAAAATTTCAAGCACGCCGGCTAAAGCGGAAGTACCTCCCGGCTATACCCCTTTAAAAGGCGTGAGACGCACGATGGCTCAAGCCATGGCCTTGTCGCATCAAGAAATCGCAGCGGTGACCATCGTCGACGATGCGGACATTGCAGCCTGGGCGCCCGACAATGACATCACGGCGCGCATTGTGCGTGCGATTAGTTATGCTTGCCACCAAGAACCCGCTTTAAATGGCCATTTTGACGCCAAGAGCGCTTCTTTACAGTTATCGAAGTCAGTTCATTTGGGCATAGCCATGGACTCGGGGGATGGCTTATTTGTGCCCGTGATTCGAGATGCTGAAACTTTATCAAAAGAAGCGATTAGAACGCTCATCAATCGTTATAAAGAAGAAGTGCGCGCGCGTACTATTCCCAGCGCTGATTTACAAGGCGCTACGATTTCCTTGTCCAATTTTGGCGTATTTGCCGGGCGTTATGCCAACCCTATGATTGTACCGCCCATGATCACCATTGTCGGCTGTGGCAAATTGCGCGAAGAAGTGAAATGGGTGGAAAGCCAATGTGTGCCGCACCGCATTTTGCCTTTGTCTTTAACCTTCGATCACCGCGCCGCAACGGGCGGCGAAGGGTCGCGCTTTTTGGCCGCGATGATGGAGGATTTGGGGAAAACGGCTTAGATTAAGGCACACTGTCGATACATCACGGTGATTGTAAAGACTGTATGGATGGAATATTTTCAACGGCTCGCGCTAAAGTACACAAGCGTTTCTGAATTTTTCGATCGAGCTCTTGCAAATCGCCATCTCGATAAGAACATAAAGCTTTTAAAGAAGTGCCTGGATCAAATGATTGGCCATAAATAGCCACAGCACAACCTAAACCTTCCTCTAACCCTAATCCAGATTGGATTAAAGCATCAATATCAATGTAATCTTTACATTCAGCTCGACGTTGAATGGTATTTAATTTAGTAGCCATTAAATCTTGAAGAGATGCTATTTTTAAACCGTTATCGGGTGCAATCCAGGGTGGATTGATTCGTTTTTGTCGAGCTTTCAAGCCTGCCAAAAATTGTATTTTAACGCTGCCTTCTGGGAAGTCAATAAAACTATCGATGGTATTTATTTCTGGCTGAGTAATCACATGTTCTGTGAGAATAGGAAATTGTTGTAACAATGATTCTTTATCGAGGGGATCGTCTGAAAAAAAATCAAAATCAACTGAAATGCGATGCCCTAATTGAAGTGCAATCGCCGTGCCACCGTAAAGAACAAAGCAAGCAGGAATATTTTTCAACAGTGGCCATAAACGTCTTTGCGCTTCGGGTAAAATTTCAAGATACAATTCCATTATAATTCCCTTTCAGGTAAAGGAGGAATAGGAAGTATATTAAACTTAATATGCCAATAATCCCAAGAACGATAACTAAAATAACCGATAGGCGCGTGTTTTAAAACCGCCTTGAGCGGCTCATCTCCTATACTTCGCCGTAATGTTTGGATATCATCCCAAGAACCCAAATTCATGACATTCGCAATGAAAATATAGGGATGTGCATAGGCCCACTCCGGGTTTTCCCACCAAACAAAGCGACGCGCTAATTGCGTTAAAGATTTTGAGGGTACTAAAGGCTTCATTTTTATAGTATAACACATATATAAAGAATAGAAACATCGTTGATAATTTGTGTAATAATGAAGTTTAACTTCATTATTGCACGAAAAAGACAGTATTTCATGTGAAGGATGCTTTAATTTGGTGAAAATATGAGTTTTTTAATTTTAACCAAGCCGCGACCGTTAGGGAGCGGTGGTTCGAAGTAAGGAACAATCGATTCATTTGAAATGGCTACATTTATACTCGTTATACTTCGAAATGCGAGTACCTTCGTAGGGGCGGCCCCCTGTAGCCGCCCTTTTGGGCAGGCACGGGGGCCTGCCCCTACGATTCCTATTCAGTCAATGACATCTGCTAACCTAGCATTTTCAAAGATTTTGGGTATATATAATGGTAATTCCTTGCTTCGAACCACCGCTCCCTAACGGTCGCGGCTCGGTTTAAAGCTGATTCTGAGCCAAGGCACCACTCTGGTTTTCAAGAACCGGCGGCTTATCTGCTGGATCTCGACGTGGCGACGAATTGCCAGCCCAAAAACTAGAGCCTACCAGTTGCCCCTCTTGAGACAATACGCCAGTGTTGCTTTCTGCCGCTTGAGGACTAGCGGCGGGTGGAGCTACCTCTGCTTGGGGTGCTATGGCCTGGGGTTCTACCGCTGGTGGTTCCGGTGAAGCAGCCACAACAGGAGCTATAGGCGCTATTGCCACAGCTTGAATGTGAAATCTATCTTCAAACTCCTTTTTAAGGATTTCCAAATTTCGCAATTCTTCTTGAAACTTATGCAACTCTGCTTCATCGGCTGCTATCTTTCGAAGATCCTCTGCTTTCAGCTTTTCAGCTGCTTCTACGTCAGCCTCATCGTAAGCACGAATTTCTTCTGCTTTTTTTATGTTTTCTTGAAAAGTTTTCAAATCACTTAAAGACCTCATCCCATATGTAGGAACCGAAAGATCTTCTGCCCGCGGTTTTTCTTTGATCAAAGTTTCGAATACATGCATTCGAAACTCCACATGCTTTTCTTCGAATACCTGAAACAAAATTTGTTCAAACTCAGGCGCTGCCAGTTCTTCTGGCTTTTTTTCATCAAACCAAGACGTATCTACTTTGACCAAAATTTTTTTTATTTTATTTTGAATGTTCTTGAACTTACAAACTAAGCCCCGCTTTTCAAAATCAATTTGAGCATAAACAGCTGCCACTTCAAGATCCGATCTATGGGGAAATTTTTCGCTATTTTTTAAAAAATATATTTTATACCTTGCCTCATAATAAGCTTCATATTTTTTTTTCTTGTCTGCTTTTCTTTGAAGTTCCGGAATCGCTTTTTCAAGACATTCATTTTGGATACTGAGATTCCGAAAACGAACTTTCAGCCTCTTTTCGTAATATCTTATCTCGTCCTGCAATTCTCGACTACGCCTGAGTATTTCTGCATACAAGTCTCTAAACGTAATAACAGGTGGTTCACGATGAACACGTTCTAGTGACTGCCGAAGTTCCATTCCCATTGCGTCTCTCCTAAAATGCAATAACTAAAAGATATTTTCAAAGCGGATAAATTATACCCGGTCCTTCACACAGGCTCAAGAGTTATTCCTCGTCCGACGATCCGAATGTCAACTTTTTACCTTTTTTACGCTCGTCTATAGACTGATGTTCAGATTCTTCTTTGTTTATACCAGAAGGAGCAGTCTTTGCAGGAGAAGGAAGAAAAGAAAATAAATTCTGAGATGCTATTGAGTCCAAATTTACACCCAACGACGGAATTTTCGGTGAGGAAGAGAGCGGCCCTCGTGGAGGGCTTTTTGGTGGCGTGGATGCACGTCCATCCTGTGTATTTATTGTACTACGTTCAAGGTCAAGCTCAGTTACCGAAGAACAGGAAGACAGAGATAGAGGGGTTTTTGGAGAAGGAACTCCCTCTTCACTGCTTCGATCTGGATCAGAATAGGCTCCGCGAGGAGAGCTTAGAGGAGGGCTTACGGGTGCATGCATGTTGGCGGCCGCTACTTGTTGTTGCAGGGCGAATTTTAAGGTTTCTTGCTCTGCTTTTTTTTGAGATTCATCATCAGAATGAAACCCTTCTTCGTCAGAAAAACCTACCCCTTCTCCTGTTTCTGATATTTCTGATGTTTCTGATGTTGCTGAAAGATCATCAAAATTGGTTTCTAAGGCCCTTCGTCGTACTGCTTCTTGTTGAGCCTCATCAGGATCAACTTCTTCTCCCTCAGAAAAACCTACATCAACTGCTTCTCGGTTTGCTTCTGATACTGCTGCTGGAGGAATACCTCCTCTACAACCCTCACCACCATACACTTCTTCTTCCTCTCTCTCTATCGGCACGCTTGCTAAAACCTTTTGGCGTTCTGCTTCTGCTCGCTGTGTTGCTTCTGTAAGTAGCTTATCCATTCCTTCGCAAGCAGCTTTCACATGCTCAGTTCGACTCACATCTTTATCTCCTGACCACCCAACCAGTTTGCCAACGCCTAAACCCACTATGGCAAAAGCGCTCGCTGCTAGAGTAGGTATGCTAGGTGCAAAGACAGTGCCGACAACGGCGCCAATCACGGCCGGCCCAACCCCCGCGGTCGCTAGGCCTAAACCTATCAGCAGACCCACACCTGCAATAATACCTACCCCCATTAAGATACGCGATATCCATTTCTTGGCATCGGAAGATATATCCTGCTTATGACATGCGTTTTCTAACTCCTGCCAATGAGCTTCTTCCGTGACTCGCTCAAACAGAACTTCAGGCAGATTTTCATTAAGATTGCGATTCGTACAGCGATCAATACAATCCATATACTGGATCACTTCTTGATTCACCTTATCATCAATCTCATCAGGATCTATGCCAGGAATATCCTCGCCTTGTGTTTTCAAAGCCGTTATATTCGGTCGTATCTCGTTCTCAACTAACTTACCGAGCTCACGGCCTTGTTCCGTACAGAAAAAATGATCGACGCACGCTCTTCTGACTTTTCGTCGCAGTGTTTCATTTCTCTGTACATACGCACTTTCCAAAACTTGTCTCAGCATCTTCGCTTGAAATTCATGGGTAAAACAGACAGATTGAGGGCTAGAGTGAATGAGATCAAATAGTTCATTAAATAGTGCTTCTTTTCCTTCGTCATCTTCGCTCGATAAGAGCGCGCGCAGATGATGGTAAATGATGGTCGCTGTTTCAGTATCCAAGGTGTTGTTGTGTGCTATTAACGCTTGAACGGCGACCAGTTGCGAATATTGAATAACCTTGGGATTAGAAGAAGGGTCCTCTAAAAGTCCCGCAATAGGTCGACAAAATTCAACGTACGCTTTAAAAGCCGCGCGTACCTGAGCTAATTTTTCTTGCGCTTGTATTTCTTTATCTTCAAGCATCTGGCTCGCTTTTTCTAATCCGTCTTTCTTAAGCTGCCTGCTTCTATCTTTGCTATCAATAATAGAAATAGTTTCCCCATCTATCTTTACTGTCAGTTCAGGATCCCTACTGTGAGTGTCATATTTTAGCAATTTCTTTAGCAATTCATTGGGAGTGATGATATCAACGAACTCGTGATGAACTCCGATATCAAAAGAAGCGCTCTCAGCTTCTTTTCCAACAGCGGTTCTGGTTTTCAGAACTATTTTACCTGGGATGAAAACTTCCTGACTTTTTTCAGAATCCGAAACCGTTACCCACAAACCAGAAGCGACCACCACCACATCGAAACCATTGTCTTCCAAATCACCGTCTTTGTTTTTTTGAATTCTCGGTAAAAGCGTACAAGACTCCAGTTTCAATTTGACAGGTAGACGATTAGGTCTTTGCGAATAAAAGTCTTTCAGCACTGCACTCGCTGCAATTTCGACGGCTTGTGTGGCTGCCGCTACCCGTTCTTGAGCGCGTGCAGCTTCCAATTTGGATTGCTCGATAATTTCTCTGGCTTCAGTTTCTGGATCTCGACTTTCTTGGATTCGTGTCAGGTTGTCGAATTTATTATCTAAGCCCCGAAGTTGTTCTTCGAGCTTAGACATATGCTCTTCTTTCTTTTTAGCATCGGCTCTATCTACTGTATCAGGCCTTGGCGAAGAAGAGCCCGCTTCGCCTATTTCTATCTGATCGGGCTCAGAGATAGCTCTCCCTTTAAGTTCTTGTGAACTTTTTCTTGCTTTTTCAATTTGGGTTGTTAACTTAAATCGCTCTTGCTTTTCTTGTTCGCGAATCGCGGCGATATTATCTTCTATTTCTCCATAAATTTGATCCCTTAAACTTTCTTCACTACGCTGACATTTAAGCGCGGCCTTAGCTTCTTCAGCTTTCAATCTTTCAAGATTGGCTACAGCGGAATTTACCCAACGTCTTCCAGCTGCTTTCTTATAGGGCTTGCCTGCATCTTTATACGCTTGAGCATGGTCGGCCACATCGCCGGAACCATAAATTGCTAAGAGGTCGTCAAGCCCTTTTCTCCTTACTCCAGCAACAGCACTTAGCGCAGGCTCTATTTCTCTTTCTACAGAAGCAGCGGCTGCTTCGCTTTCGCCTTTGTCCTGCTCTGCTTCTTCTCTAGGTTTTAAAACCTGGTACATTGTCTGACGTAGTTCAGGCACACCACACCATACGATGGTTTTGAGCAACAGAGGACAATCTTCTAGTTCTTTTTTGTCTGATAAAACCAGCGGCAAATCGCGGTAAATGGCGGTTGCCATGGCGGTGCTCAGCGTAGCGACATCAGGATATGCGAGTGTATTAGAAATCAAATGTGCTTCTACTAAATTTAGAATATTGCTTAATTTCTTACTTTCAATCGAATAAGTACTAAACCCTTTTCTTGCCAATGCTAAATGGTCTCGCGCAATATCTTCTTCTTCCTGTGCTCTATCGGAAGCAAGATCCAAGCCTTCCGCATTAATGGTTCCACCTTCATTAACGACCGTGTATCCATACACTTTCAACTGCGGATAGAAAAATTCTCCGTCTTCTTCAATAGGTGCATATTCATAAAGCCCTCGCAACAATAAGTTACTGTAAGAGATCGATTCAACTACCCCTCCATCTACTGTTTTAGTGGCAGTAACAAAAATTTCCCCGGGAATAATTTGAGATGGATTATTATCAATGTCTGAATCAAGCTCAAGAGCGGGACTCCAAATTAATTCGAATCCAGAAGAAGATACTCCTGTTACCTTCAAAATGCCTGGCCCACCGGCAGAAAGATTGCTATTACAACTGCTATCCCCCCGAGACCGCTCCGGAACTCGTGCCACTTGGACTCCTTTGAGTCTGCCCATGTGGCCAGCAAGAGTCCATCCCATGCGCTGGGGCAAATTTGCTATAGATTGGTCGTAAGATGCTTTTAGCACATCAACAGCTGGCATTTCTTTCGTGCCAACACTACCAAATGATTCATTAAACGCTTGCTCCCAGCCCTCTTTTTTCACGCCATCCACTAAAAATAATTGTCCCTTATATTCTCCTTCACAAGCCAAACGACGCCCCAATTCAAGCGAAGGATCCCCAGGTTCTTTGTGATCTGCGATCTTAAGCAAAGATTGACCTAAAAACGCTTCAACCTGATGCAGCTTTTCCATACGCCCAGGATAACTGCGTATTTGCACTGCTTCTACGGCTTCCGCAAATGTTTGAGGTATGTATTCGTGTGTTCCAAACACCGAAATAGGCGCTACTTTCGGTTGACCTTTCTTATTGGTTAACTCATCTACACTTAAAACAAAACGAGTTTCAAACAGAGGGCTGTCGTCAATCTTACTAACCAATTCTATTTTAATATTCTTTTTCTTTTCATCGGGGCGTGATATAAGGACGGACATCGTTGAAAGTTCTAGTTCTCGTCGAGCTACTAGTCCTTCATGCAAATCATACAATTCTTGACTGAGTGTTAAAGCCAAGCCTTCTACTTGTGCACGCGTAAGTCCTAATTCTGTTTGCACATGCGCAAACCAGACTTCAATATCTTCTACCTTTTCTTCATCTGATTTAGGAGCAACATTTTTACCATAAAGTACCTTGCCTTCCCTCCAATCTGAGCACGCTTCTTCACAACAAGCTTGCACGTCTTTTTGCCTTCTTTTTTGCGCTTTAGGAGGCACCCATTGACGTGATTTACTGATGTAACCGTTTTCACCAGAAGCTTTTGCACCACTAGCTGCTAAGAATCGGCTGCGCATTTCAGATATGCTTAATCTACCCTTTGCCAAGATTTTGTTTGGTGACGCGGTTTCAGGGAAGTCGCCTTCTAGCACAATGTCAAATCCATCATCTTCTTCTCTTTTTTCTTTCCCCTTTCCTTTATCGCCAGAATTTCGATCTGCTTCTTCTTTGCCATTTTCTTTTGGAGATTCTGACTCTGCTTTTTCTTTATTTTCTATCAATTTTCTGAACTCATTAAGCTCAGTAATAATTTTTTCATACTGCTCTCTTGCTTCATTCGCTCTGAGCTTAGCTTTTTCAGTGAGCGCTGCGCATTTCTTTTTTCTAAGCTCAATTAATTTAGCTGGCTCTAATTTTTCCAACTGAGGGGATTTTTGGTCGCTCAAAACCTGAGCCTCATTTGGAAGACGATCTTGCGATATAGCCTCATCCACTGCCTTTAAACAATCGATAAGTTCTGGAAGTATCTCAGCACTCTCATTATTAGATTGTAAAAATACTTGAAGGCGAATAAAATTTTCATATTTCTCCTTACACAGTTCGTATTCCGCAAGCTCTTGTTCTAATGCTTGTCTTAATGCCACCTCTCGTGCTTCTCCAGTAAACCAATCGGAGGGAGGGATTCGAAAATGTAAATGACCGCCTTTAGCAAGAGCTTCAATAATAACGGCATGTAATTCTTGTTTACGAACGCTCTTAGAAATAGCACCAAACTCCATCGTAGCAGGCACCGCACCTTTTTTTACAGGATTAAAAGGGCCTCTGTCGATCTTCTCCACACATTGCAGTGTACCATCTGGATTCAAAACAAACTTGCCATTAACAATAAAATAGGCTTTATTTTCATTGGTTAAAACGATACCACTTCTACCTTTTTCAATAAATCGCTTTCCTAGTTTGATACGAAATTGCTCTGCGATTTTTCGACATTGGTCAGGGTCATTCTCATTTAATGCTTCAACTACACACATATCATAAATGTAAAAGCTAGGCGCTGCAGAACACGTAAAACTTTCACGTGTTGCATCGATTTCATTTTTATCATTTAAACGAAACACAAATTTCATTTCCGCTTCCAAAAGAACCGGCATCTCTAGTGAAACATTAATAGGTTCATCATTACACCGCCCTACCCTGCCTACTACTTTAACAGTCAATACAAACTCTTTTTGTGATGCTTCAATGTCATAATATCTATCTGGTCCTCTCTTTTCTACATTAGCATCAAAAAAAAGTTCACCATAATGTTGCCAAAAAAACTGTCCTAGAATACCTCTTCGATCGAGTAAATCACATAAAGAATCTTGATGAAAATTATTCATAAAAAAACGTACAAGCACAGGATCCATCTTCTTAGAAAGCTTTGTTTCAAATTCTCCTATCTTTACCCTGGCCATGCTCTCAGAATTAACAGTTGTGTATGCTGCTACCCCATCGAACTCACGTTTTGTCTGATTTTTTGCCCGCTGAATGTTTTCTCTCTGAGAATGATCTTCAATTTGAAAAGGATCATGAGGATTAAACTGCGACGCCGGCACAACTTGATAAGTAATTTTATCTGTGTTGTGTACGGTTATTGGTGCTAAGTGTGATGCTAAGTGTTGTATCAGAGGAGCGTAGCCTTCGTGTTTTAAAGCTTTTGCGGCTTGAACAAATGCATTGTGATTTTCGCCGATTGGGGTTCTAAAGAATTCAAAAACTGTGGAAATATTGTCAATAGCCTTTAATAACTCATCAAAAGCTTGACGACGAGATTGATCAGCCCAATCTTTGTTAGCCAATAAAGCTAAGGCTTTCGAGGGCAATTTTCGAATTTTGCTACTTTTGGGGTAGGCTTCTATTCTCAAATGCGCTAGCAGAAGGAGAAGATAATTTTCTTGATCAGAAAGAGTAACTTGCTTTTCTTCAGCTTTTTCTTCAGATTTTTCTTCTTCTTTACCTTTTTCTTGGCCTGGCTGAATATCCATCTGAAGAACGGGTGCAGGTTGTTCAACTGCGGCTGGCATGTCAGGAGCCGTTGGCAAAACTTCTGGAAGCGATAAATAACCGTCCTTAGCGAAAGCCTCGATAAGGATATGACCTAATACTGAACCAGAATCACTGCTAAAAACGTGAGGAGGTTGAACAAATATCGGGCAGGTATCCTCGATCATAGGCATCGCTTCTCTGTCTCGAACTTTTACGTATCGGAGGTCATCATTTTCATACCCAAGAAACTCCCCATCCTCAACAAAACAAACGGTATTGTCCTTGGTTAAAACAATACCCTTTCTTCCTACTTTAAATTGTTGCTTAATCTGCTCTTGATTCTTTTCATCTAATTGACTAACTAAACAAACACCATAATCTTTATAAAAATCTGGATCCTCATTGTAGACATCTGCTGTTCGCAAATGTTCTGCTAAGTGTTTTATTAAAGGGTCGTATTCTTTGTCCCGTAAAGCTGCTGCCGCTTCAACAAACGCGTTTTGATTTTTTTCTTTTACTTCTGTGGCCCAGAAAATAGTGGGAATATTTTGAATAGTTTTTAATAACTCATTAAAGACAACTCGGCATTGAGGATAACGGGAGTTTTTTTCAAATAGCTTTAAAATACCTAAAGCGTTCTCAGGCAATTTTTGAATTTCGCTATTTCCAGGGTAGTCTTGTGTGTTCAGATGCGCTAGCAGGTATACAAGATAATGTTCTTGGGAAGAAAGGATATTCTCTACCTCTTTATCTCTTGCACTCATCACACACCCCCTGTACTTTAAATAGTCTCGAGACCTTTAATTATAGAGGCCATTAGGAGTCTATTATATCATCCAAACCTTAAGAGAATATGAACTATTTTAATAATAATTGAGTGTCAATTGCAAGGGCGCAGCGTTTTTTGTAAGACGTTGATTTTAATGATTATTTTAAATTTTACACACTATTTGCCGATTCGTTGGAAATCGTTATTTTCTCGGTAATCATAGTTTCTCACTCCGAACCACCGCTCCCTCACGGTCGCGGCTCGGCTTAAATCGCCGGTTTGGATGAAATAGCAGTACACTTAAAAAATCGTGCTTCACTTAGACCCTGCTTCCTCCCTCCCAACCACCGCTCCCTCACGGTCGCAGCTCGGTTTAAATCGCCGGTTTGGATAAAATGGCAGTACACTTAAAAAATCGTGCTTCACTTAGACCTTGCTTCCTCCCTCCCAACCACCGCTCCCTCACGGTCGCGACTGGGTTAAAAAGATTGTGGTTTGAAAAACCTTCGTATACCGAGCCGCGACCGTTAGGGAGCGGTGGTTCACGGCGAGGAGCCACAAGTGAAAACGGTAAAATCTTATGTTACAATTAATTTTAATTAAAATTTTTTATGGTTAAAATGGCCTTCCAGAAAACAAACATTCCTCTTGCGTATTTTATTACATTCACTTGCTATGGAACTTGGCTTCACGGACAAAAAGCGATCTCAGTTGATCGATATCATAATACGCCAGGAACTGATTTTATACCCTATACCCCAGAAAAAGCTAAGAGAATGAAAAAATGGATGTGTGAAAAGCCTTATCTACTGGATTCTTTAAGACGCCGCATTGTTCTAAAAGCTATTCGAAAGGTTTGGACATATCATCAATGGACCTTATTGGCAACTCATATAAGAACAAATCATGTTCATGTCGTGGTACATGCAATTGCTGTCCCGGAGAAAATCATGGCCATCATAAAAGCATATGCGTCGCGTTATTTAAATGAAGCAAAATTAGACCAGAATAGAAGTAACAGATGGACTCGCCATGGCAGTACTCGATATCTCTGGAAGGAAGAGGAAATCGAAGCGACCATTCAATATGTTGTTCACGAACAAGGGGAACCTATGGCTGTTTTTGAAAATAAGGAGAGATATTTTGTGAGGGGGATTTAGCTGCTTTGATAGCCATAGTTTCGTACTCCGAACCACTGCTCCCTCACGGTCGCGGCTCGGTATACCACTGTTTTTCAAACCACAATCTTTTTAACCGAGCCGCGACCGTGAAGGGAGCGGTGGTTCGGAGTAGGGAGCCACAGTTAAAACCTTGCCTTTCGGCTAAACCGCCGTCACCAAGGTACCGCTAAGCCAGCTGGAAGGAAGAAGACCGACTGCTTGGCGAGCATCTTCGAAGCGAATATATTCCCAAGCTGAGGTTTGTTGGAGCAAAGCGTGGACCAATTGATTGTTCAGGCCGTGGCCGGATTTAAAGCCCCGGAAAGCACCGATCAGATTAGCCCCTAAAAGATACAAATCGCCGATGGCATCTAGCGCTTTGTGGCGCACAAATTCGTCTCTGTAGCGCAAACCATCTTCGTTTAAAACCCGATATTCATCCACCACGACGGCATTTTCTAAGCTGCCGCCCAGAGCCAAATTTCTAGCACGTAAATATTCATAATCGGCCACAAAACCATAGGTGCGTGCGCGGCTGACTTCGCGGCTGTAGGAATTCTGGCTAAAATCCAAAGAAATGATTTGATCTTGAGGCTTGAACAGTGGATGCTGATATTCAATTTCAAAATCCACTTTAAAGCCATTAAAAGGTTCTAGGCTTGCGTATTTATAATCTTTACTGCCAGGTTGCCCTTCTTCTACAAAAATTTTCTCTTTAATGCGGATAAATTCCTTAGGCGCGTTTTGCAATTCAATGCCTGCAGATTGGATCAAAAATACAAAAGGCGCTGCACTGCCATCCATAATCGGCAATTCAGGCGCAGTGACTTCTACATAGACATTATCGATGCCTAAACCGGCTAAGGCTGACATCAAGTGTTCCACTGTGGAAATGCGTTCTTTGCCTTGCACCAAAGTGGTGGCCAACCTCGTATCGCCGACGATTTCAGCTTTGGCTGGAAATAGAACGACCGGGTCCAGATCGACTCGGACAAAAACAATGCCGGTATTGACCGGTGCGGGTCTTAGGGTTAAATAAATTTTTTTGCCGGTATGAAGGCCTACCCCGGTGGCGCTGATGAGATGCTTTAATGTTCTTTGTTGTATCAATTATATGCTCGCTTGCATCTTGGTTGAGTTGGCGTCATGATAACATATCTTTGAAAGTATGTCACCCTCTGTTTACAATACGCCTTGCAAAGTGCTGTATATGCCATCCTAAAAATTTGTCATCACCCGGAGACCGAGTGCAGGCTCCTCAGTCTCGCGGCTCAGTTCTTATTCTACCTCTTCTGGACGCCTTAAAAAGGCCGGTATATCCAAATAATCCGCAGCGCTGCGTTTGGGCTGTTGTATTTCAGGCGCAGGAGCAGGAGCAGCGGCAACAGGCGGTGTATTCACCATCTGTTTGGCACGCGCAGCGGCAGGATTGGCAGGATTCACATTGGTCGTTTGGTTAAAACCCGCGGCCTTTTGTCTTAAGACTGCTGGTCGATCCAAACGGTGGTAATCCACGCTGCCATCGTTACGCAAATGTTGATAATAGTTGAGGGAAGCATTGCCGACATTGTTCATCGAGGTGCGCATATCGCTGTCTCTGTCGCCCAAACCAGTGACCACTAAAGTGACACGCATTTCATCTTTCATCTCAGGATCGATAACCGTTCCCACGACCACAGTGGCATTTTCACAGGTAAAGTGTTTCACTGCTTCACCCACTTCTTCAAATTCGCCGATCGACATATCGAGGCCAGCCGTGATATTGACCAACACGCCTTTGGCGCCTTGTACGTGGACATCTTCGAGCAATGGACTGGAAATCGCGGCTTCAGCAGCTTGTCGCGCACGGTTATCACCCGTTCCCACACCGGTACCCATCATTGCCATGCCATTAGCCGACATCACGGTACGCACATCGGCAAAGTCGACGTTGATCAACCCCGGTTTGGTGATCAATTCAGAAATCCCTTGCACTGCCCCCAACAACACATTGTTCGCGGCTTTAAACGCATTTAACAAAGTCATGTTTTTACCCAAGACCGACAATAATTTATTGTTGGGAATGATGATCAAGGAATCGACATTCGGATACAATTGCTGTATGCCCGCTTCAGCGATTTGTGCACGTTGCTTGCCTTCAAACAAGAAAGGCCGCGTCACCACAGCCACCGTTAATATTCCCATTTCTTTGGCCAAGCGCGCAATCACCGGTGCAGCACCCGTTCCGGTACCACCGCCCATACCCGCCGTAATAAACACCAAATCGGTGTCGGCTAAAAATTCACGAATGCGATCGCTGTCTTCTTCGGCCGCTTGTTTGCCAATGTCTGGGTCGGCGCCCGCGCCTAAACCCTTTGTAATTTGATCGCCCAATTGAATGGTGCGTGTACGACAATCTAATAAAGCTTGAGCGTCCGTATTGGCACAGGCAAATTCAACGCCTTCCAAATGGCTGTCTAGCATGGATTTCACGGCATTTCCGCCACCACCGCCCACGCCTATCACGCGAATCACTGCCCCATGCGTATTTTTATTGTCGCTCTCAAACATTATTTGTCTTCTCCTGTCATCATTATTAATCGAGTCCACTTGCAAACGCACGCGGCTCTACTATCGTTCTAATCTGCTATATATCCGCTCCCGCACGGTCGCGGCTCGGATCCATTTATACTATAAATTACCGTGAAACCATTGACGCATGCGTGACCATACACCCGTTCCTGCTGCGTGTAGAGTGTCTGCCTGCCCTAATAATTGTCGTCTATAACCATGCACCAACAAACCCACACTGGTCGAATAAATCGGGTTGTGCGTAACATCGGGTAATCCACTGATATTTTGCGGCAAGCCTAAACGCACGGGTACTTGAAAAATAGATTCCGCCAAATCCAAGGCGCCTTGAATTTTAGCACCCCCGCCTGTTAAAACCATTCCGGCCGTCAACAAATGTTCCAAACCACTGCGTCGTAATTCTGCTTGGATCAACGCAAAAATTTCATCGTAACGCGGTTCGATGACTTCAGCCAAACTGCGGCGAGACAAATGTCTGCCACCGCGTTCACCCACTGTTGGCACTTCGATTAAATCGTTGGCATTGGCGAAAGTAGACATGGCACAACCGTATTTAATTTTAATGGCTTCGGCCGATTTTGTCGGCGTACGCAAAGCCAAAGCGATGTCGTTGGTGACTTGATCGCCTGCAATGGGGATCACCGCCGTATAGCGAATAGCACCATCGCTGAAAATCGCGATGTCGGTCGTGCCACCACCAATATCTACCAAACAAACACCCAATTCTCTTTCGTCTTCTGTTAAGACCGCGTCACTGGAAGCCAATTGTTCCAAAATAATATCTGACACTTCCAAATGACAACGACGCACGCATTTCACAATGTTTTGCGCCGCTGACACTGAACCCGTAACCATATGCACACGAGATTCTAAACGCACACCCGACATGCCGATGGGTTCCCGAATGCCTTCTTGATTGTCGATGATAAATTCCTGCGGCAGTACGTGAATAATTTGTTGATCGGCTGGAATCGCCACCGCTTTGGCTGCATCGATCACGCGATCGACATCCGAAGACATCACTTCTCTACTGCGAATCGCCACAATCCCATGGGAATTCATGCCACGAATGTGACTGCCTGCAATGCCCACAAATACTGCATTGATTTTACAACCGGCCATTAATTCGGCTTCGTCTACAGCGCGTTGGATGGATTGTACGGTGGCTTCGATATTGACCACAACGCCACGCTTTAAACCTCTGGAAGGTGCTGTCCCAAAACCAATCACATCAATGAGACCTTCTGCATTAATTTCGCCCACAATCGCCACAATTTTAGTGGTGCCTATGTCTAGACCAACAATTAATTTAGATTCTTTGGATTTTGGCATTATACACTCCGTACCAAGGGCCTTGCTCGTATAATTTCACAGCATAACAAAACTGATTAGAAAAAACTAGGGCTTCCAACCCACTGCCATGCCATTTTCATAGCGCAAATCCACATAAGCAATGGTATTCGATTTGTCTGCCAATTCTATCGGATAGGTTTTCACAAAGCGATGCACACGCGCTTGCAAATTGGCATCGCCCAAATACAAAAAGATACCATTACTTAAAAGAATATGGTATTCATGATAGGCTGTTTCGTTCAAGGACTGAATACTCAAAGCATCTCTGGCCAAATCCGCCTTAAAGACATAATACAATTCCAATAAGGCAGGTCCATCGTTTTGTGCACTGTTTAATTCGACCAAAGGCACTCGAATGAGTGGGTTTTGAACACGGTACACCGCGCCATTGTCCAACAAATAAGCGCTTTCATTCCATCTCGCCACGACATCACGCACCGTTAATTGAATCACCAAACTGTCTGGCCATTTTCTTTGAACCACTGCTGTTTTGATCCAAGGCAATTGCAATAAATCGCTTTGAATGCCCGAAACCGAAGTCCTAAAAAAACCATGGCGGACATGCGCCGACACGACCGTGCGTATCGCCGCTTCATCGATGCGGGCATTGCCATGTTCTATTTTCACCGATCGCACCGGAAATTTTGGCAAGGTAACAAAATACAAAAAAGCCATCCCTAAGAAAAGCAATAATAAAACAATAGGCACTGTGATGCGTAAAACAGAAATAGAAGTCGCTTGTTTTGGTTTTCGCTTAACAGCACCAACTTTTCTGCGCCGCCATCGAGGTTTGTCTTCAGTCCATCTCATTATTTTTTCTCAAATTCACAACTCTTTCATCCTCGGCAAGGTCGCGCACATCATCTGATACAAATTTCACAACACAAACACAATGTCTTTCTCTGCACTCAAAGCCCTATACAAAGCATCTAATTGTGCTTGACTTTGAGCTTGAAAATTCACTGAAAAAGACACGTACTTATCTTGTTTGCTATTTTTCACCCGAATATCGCTTTCCACTATTTCTGGCACATGGGTTTTGAACAGCGCCAGCAAAGATGCCAAACTAAAAGCCTGCGTCGCCACCACTTTCACCACATAGGGACAGGGAAAAGTCAGTAAAGAAGCGTTCTTCGACGACATCGTTAAAGCTTTTGCTCTTCTTTATTCCAAAAACGATGAACACTTTGAGCAATATTGTCCACCATACGCGTCCAGAATCCGCCCAAAGGATCGGCTTTTAAAGCCACTAAAGGATATTCAGCAATGATTTGATTGTCGATCAAGACCGTCAATTTACCCAAGGTTTGACCCTTCTGTATCGGCGCCTTCACTTGTGAAGGCAATAAAGTTTGAGTGGTGATTTTGTCAGAACGTCCCGCGGGGACCGTCAAATACACATCTGCACCCGCACCAGCATCCACCACGCGCTGTTCTCCTTGCCACACACGCACTTGACCCAAAGATTGGCCCGCATTATAAAACTTTTTGGTTTCATAAAAACGCGCGGCATAGGTCAACAAACTTTGACTGTCTTCAGCGCGCGCATTGTCTGAAGGCGCCCCAAATACAGCGGCAATAAAGCGCGTATCACCTTGTTTGGCTGAACTCACCAAACAATAACCCGCTTCATCGGTATGACCGGTTTTTAAGCCATCGGTATTGGGATAACGCCACAACAAACGATTGCGGTTTTGTTGTTTGATGCCGGCATAGGTGAATTCTTTTTGAGAAAACCCTTTGTAATAATCGGAGAATTGCGTGATGATGGCGCGCGCTAAAATCGCCATATCGCGGGCTGAAGAATAGTGATTCGGATCGGGCAATCCATTGGAATCCATGAAATGCGTATTGTTCATGCCCAAACGCGCTGCTTGTTGATTCATCAAAGCGGTGAAAGAATCTTCACTGCCGCCCAAGTATTCAGCCATGGCCACACAAGCATCATTTCCCGAATCCACAATAATGCCTTGAATGAGATCGGCCACCGTGACTTCATCGCCCGGTTTGATAAACATACGAGAGCCTCCAGTTTGCCAAGCTTTGCTGCTCACCGGCACTTTGTCGTTCAAATGAATTTGACCATGGACCAGCGCATCAAAAGTAATGTATAAAGTCATGAGTTTGGTTAAACTGGCTGGCGGTAAACGCATGTCTGCATTGCTCTCGCCTAAAACTTTGCCACTCTTGGCATCCAGGAGAATATAAGCTTTGGCATCGATGTTCGGTGCTGGTGGAATAATCAGCGGCGCTTGTAGGCGACCATTGTTAGGCCCGATGGGCACATTAACGGCATTGTTGTTCGAATCTGGGACGGGATTGTTATTCGCATTAACATTGCTTGCTGCCAAACTAGAATAGTGAGGTAGTAATAAAGCAAGGGTTAAAGTTAAAGTCTTAAAATAAGCGCGGTTTGTCATCGTGTATCCTTTTGCATCGTTTAAAATATAGGGTTTGTTGTCATTGGGTTTGTCGAAGCGAAAAATGGGGGAATCGAGGCAAAATGGGTGCAAATTTGAGGATAATATCGGGTTATATTTGACGAAAATTTAAACCCATTTTGACCGATTCTACTCATTTTGCAGCCGCTAAACCCAATGTCAACAAGCCCTAACAGAATAGATCCAATTTAACATATTGATTTGGACAGGTAAAGCATTATTTTAGCTTACTTTTTAATCAAAATTTAAAAAATACGCGAAAAATATCGGCTTATCTGGCTAAATAGCTTGTACCGTTTCAAAGGATATGCTAATTTTATGCCTGGATTTATCGGAGTGCTGCACGCGCACCGCGTAGGCAGCCGCCAGCATACATCCATAAATGTTCCAGAAATACGCTTTTCTTGTTCAAGCAGGAGAGGTTTTGTTTTGGATAGTAATTTAAACATCGATGGAGATATAAGTAATGAAAAAACTAGGCTTAGGTGTGTTGGCCTTGGTAATGACCCTTGGATTAGTAGCTTGTGGCGGCGGTAGCAGCAGCAACGAAAACCAAGCAGCGAACGACCAATCCGCAACACAAGATCCAGCTAGCGATAACAGTGCTGCAATGCCTGCTGCCAACAGCGACATGAACAACAGCGCTGCAGCGCCAGCTGCACCTGCTACCAGTGATCCAGCACCGGCAGCACCTGCTGATCAAGGAAACAACATGAACAGCGGTTCTGACAACAGTGGAAACATGAATTCTGATAGCAGCTCCAGCTCTGATTCAGACAATTCTGCTGAGTAATCTCTGTTCGTTGATTGTTATATTGTAAAACGCCTCAATTTTTTGCTTAAAAACGGAAAATTGAGGCGTTTTTTTTTGTGAGTGATGATGAGGCTGCTCCGTATTTTCACCTTGGCGGACTTTACCGAGCCACGATTTTATCCGAGCCGCGACCGTCAGGGAGCGGAGGTTCG
This sequence comes from Pseudomonadota bacterium, assembly GCA_021782495.1. Lineage (GTDB taxonomy): Bacteria > Pseudomonadota > Gammaproteobacteria > UBA1113 > UBA1113 > VFKP01. The sequence goes on from JAJXUV010000005.1 coordinate 73,710, forward strand.
AAGTAAGAGACTATCATTTTAAATTCCGGACATTCGGTTTTTCGTTTGAAATGACTACATTTAGCCAACTGTGATTCCTCACTCCGAACCTCCGCTCCCTGACGGTCGCGGCTCGGATAAAAATTGCAGTCCCATAGCCAATCGCAGCTTGTGTAAAAAATTACAGTCAGATAAAAATTGCTGCTCGGTAGTCACCCCTCGGTTACAAAATTCGCGTCAATAACACTGCGCCAACAATTGCTCTGTGCTTAAATTCTTTTTCTCACTTCGTTCAATACACGCATGCACACGCCCTTCTTTTAAAGCTAAAATTCTATCCCCATAATCGAGTGCATGGTTCACATTGTGTGTGGTAAACAGTGCTGTCATCCGACGTTCTTGCACGATTTGCGCGGTCAAAGCCATTAAATGCGCTGCGGTTTTAGGATCTAAAGCACTGGTGTGTTCGTCCAACAACAATATTTCGGGCGGATATAAAACTGCCAGCGCCAAAGCCAAGGCTTGTTGCTCCCCACCCGACAAACGCTCCACCAAGACATCCAATTTATCGGCTAGATTGACATTGAAAGTGCTTAAATACTCTTTTAAAGACCCGGTTGCTTCTTCTGCTTGCCCTTTTCGGATCAATTGATAATTTTCAAAAATAGTCAAACTAAAAAAAAGATTGTCCTTCGCGTTTTGCGTTAAAGTGTGAATGTGATGGCTGCGAGCGCGCAGCGAAAGCGTGCTGAGATCGGTGTGGTTTAAAAAAATTTTCCCTTCGCTTAATTTATAGCGTCCATCCAATAATTTTAACAAAGAACTTTTACCCGAACCATTGGCGCCTAAGACCACCACAAAATCGCCTTTTTGTACGGTGTAATGAATGTTTTGCAAAATGGGTTTTTCCAAGGTCGGATACTGTAGCCCCACGTGTTCGAATTTCAGCAAACTCATGGTAACTACTCGCTCCCTTTTTTACTAAAGCCCATATTGCACGCAACCTGCATCCCAATCTGGGCTTTGACGTACTTCCAAATGGGCGAATAGTGGCAACTCATGAAGACAATCTCGCTTTCTGCGTGGCTGTGCGTAAAAACAAGGCCAACAACACACCTAACAATAATTTTAAATAAATGGGATTGATGTTCAAGCGCAATAGCCCATTTAAAATAAAGAAGTACAAAGCAATGCCCACAAAGGCTGCTATCAATTCACTGCCTGCACGCAAATAATGTCGATGAATAAAGGGTAAAATCAAATGTTGACCTAAAACAATAGCGCCGATGCCGATTAAAGTCATGCCAACACCCATGCCAATGTCGGCATAGCCAATGATTTGTGCTGTAATGGCGCCTGAAGCCGCGGCCAATAAATTATTCAAACCAAATCCCATGACGCGCAATCGCGTGACGGGATAACCTTGGCGCGCCAACAGCGGTGCATTGTCTCCAAAAGCACGCAAACTCAATCCCACACGGCTTTGCAATACACTGTAAAAAGCGATCACGATCATTGCAATCAACAGTGCCACACTCAACCAACCCCAGACAGAACTGTGCACAAAAGCCGCGCTGAATAAAGTTGGCGTTGTGAGTAAGTTAATATTCGGCCGGCCCATGACCACCATATTCACACTGTACAAAATAAAAGAACTTAAAATACCGGCTAAAAGCGGATCGACCTTACCGCCATTTTGTAAAAAAGCCGTGAAACTGCCAGCCAATGCGCCACACACTAAAGCGGCCACAAAAGCGAGATACGGTGAAAAGCCCAGCGTGACCAATTGCGCGAATACGCCAGCGCCTAACACAAAACTGCCATCGATGGTCATGTCGGTGGCGCGTAAAATGGTGTAACTTAAATTAATGCCCAAAGCCAAAGGAATGAGCGTTAAAGATTGTGTCAGCGTTGCGAGTAATAAAGCGAACATTTATTCCACTGCCTTTTTATTTGTGACATCCACTATTTTGTAATGATGGGCTGCCGCTTCTTTTTCGATGGCAGCGGTGTCTTGATCTTGGGCTTTTAAAGCCGTAGGATTGATAAACACCGATAAATTTGTCATTCTCACCACAGGAATATCTTGCGGTGGCGTTCCTTGTAAAATTTTGGCCGCCACTTTCGCACCTTCAACACCGATTTGATATTCTTTAACGCCCAAAGCAAAGCCTGCGCCATTTTCCACTGTACCATCATCCGAAGTGATCAAAGGCAAATGTTTTTCATCAGCCACTTTGACTAAAGTCGCAATGCCACTCGCCACTTGCACGTCTTTCAACACGAGAATGCCTTCTGTTTGTGGCGACAAAGACTGCGCCACACTGTATAAATCGGGCAAGGTGGTGATCATGCGTTTTTCAACTTGTATTCCCAATGCAGCGCCTGCAGAAACGGCTTCATTGATTTGGGGGATCATTTTATCGTTGTTGCTGTAGACCAAACTCAATTGCGTTTTCTTAGGATAAATCGCGTGAATGAATTGCAGGATTTGCGTCGGCGTAATTTCATCGTCGACCAAAGCAAGCTTACTTTTGGCGCGCACACTGTCGGGCAATAAAGCGGCTACACCGACAATGGGGCGATCGTGCACCATGCTCGCCGTCATTTCCGTGGTTTGTGTGCTGATCGGCGCGAATAAACCGACTTTTTGATTTTGCAATTGTAAAATCATCGAGCGTTGTAAATTCATATCCCCTTGTGCGCGCATCACTTGAAAGCTCACCTTTTGTTTTAATTCCGCCGATAGGGTGTCTTCAAAGCCTCGGGTGATTTCATCCATCGCCGGATGTTCAATGGGAATGATGATGCCGACTTGAAGGTTTTTTTGTGTCTCGGGATCGGTTGGGCGATTGTCGTGGCAAGCGCTCAACAACAATAAAGCGATGAGACTAAGGTAGGTTAAAAATTGTTTCATGAAAACTAAATGCCCTCTATAAAAAAATATCTACTGTCTATTCACCGCTCCCTCAGGAGGGTCGCGGCTCGGTAGAACATATCCGAGCCGCGACCGTCAGGGAGCGGTGAAACATTGGCTCGATGCTTCAATCCCGCAGCCATTTCTTCAACGCCAATCGCTGCTCACTGCTCAACCGTTTCAATTCATTCGACCCTCGCGTAATCTTCGCGATACTCACATTCAATTCTTTGGCCATTTCCCTTTGCGTCAATTCCTCGGCCAACAAGGCTTTGACAATGCACCAACGCGAGGCAATGCTTTCGCGCTCTTCATGGGTTAAAAATAAGTCCAAAAACTCGGCCAAACGCTTTACATCGCGCTCTTTGGCACAAAATGTTACAAATTTTAACCAATTGTCTTTGGCCATTGTGTCTCCAGGGCTAGTAGATGTAATGGTATAGCATTACAGATGGATTGTCAAGCGGAATTTGCGGAGAAAATAATCTAACCGAGCCGCGACCGTAAGGGAGCGGTGAAATGAGAATAGGGTCCGCTTTCTCCGCTCCCTTACGGTCGCGGCTCGGTTACAGCAACCAAACTTGTATTTTTAAACAGAATTCACGTTGGGTAAAAAGCAAACCCGCCGGCCTCGATTGCATTTTCGAAGACGAGCGGGTTTTTGATGATTAAGTCCTACCGAAGCTAACCGTATGTTTGAATATATCCAGATAACTTTCTTTACCAAGACCTATTTCGTGGCGATCTCTATTAAAGTCTCCCAAACCATTTTTCAGCGCTTGTGCTTTCAAAATCTTTTTGAGTTCCGGCAATTGAGTGGCATCATACGCCATATAGAGTAAATCTTCTTTAGTATATTCAGTATGAGCACCTCCCTCCCAATACACAATAACCCCCTTGTGAGTCTGTCCCCCTTTTGATACCTCCTGATCGGCACAATGTCCCTTTTCAATGACCCCATCCAGGAATTGGTCCAAGAGCGGACGGTTGTCTGGTTTTACTAATAAGTCTATATAGCGATCAGCTGTCTTATCGACAGAAACAGTTTTATGGTTTATCAACACTTGATAGGTCTTCCACATACGTGCTGCTTGTGAACCCGAGTCTTTGTCCCCCATAGCAACCACTTGATTCAAATTCAGCGCTTGTTGAATGACGTGGACTCTATCTCCTTTATGGCTGAGCTTGGTAACGCATACCACAGGACAACCTATGTTTTGAAGCAATTTAATAGCCTCGGTTACCCCTTCATTCAATTTCACCTCTGGGGTTTTCATTCCGCCGCTCAAGGTTCGTACCTGACAGACCGTCTCCTTATCATCCCCCGTAATTTCTATGCGAAAATCATTTCCCACCTTGCCTACTAAGGCCCCACTGTCTTTGGCTGTGAAAGTACAGCTTCCTATCGTTTTATTATCCAATTGTGAAAGATCAGTCGTAAAAGAAGCGCCAGTTAAGGACTGTCGTTCTGCTTCCGGTATGGTTTCTCCCTTTTTCAATTTTGCTAAAATATCTTTCGCTTTTGTATCAGATGAATTCTCCTTTAACTTCATTTGCGCGAATAAGGACAGATAAAGGTCCTCAACCGGCGTTGCTGCCTTGAGATGGATGTCTTTGGTCTCGGGTGGAGACACCACCTGAGCTTTTGCAACATCGCTTTTTAATTTTTCTTGTTGTTGTTTAGGCGGTTCAAGATCAACCCCTGCAGCCGCAGTTTGATTTTCTGTAATGTGGTGAATAACACTGTCTGGACCGTTATTGATTGTGTTTTTAATAGCAGCCGTCGCGGCAGGCCATTTGTTAAGATTAGTAGCATTCTTGTCGATTAATGGAGCACTCTGGCTTTCGATCGCCGTTTGTAGCTTCTCAGCCGCATTCACTGCCTGATTTGCTCTGCCATAAAAACCACTCACGGCCGCTTTTTTGCTGGTGATCTCTCTGGATTGTGCTCTGCCTGCAGGCGTGCTAGGATAATTGGCATCAAGACCAACCTGAGTATCATACTCTCCTTGTGCTTTGCTTAAATCCTCCAACGCTTCTTCAGCCTTTGTTGCAAAATATGCGTGTAACTTCAACTGATAATCAAGCTCCGCTTTTTTACGAGCCAATTCAGCATAGTTTTGTTGTAAACTCAGTTGGTATTGTCCGAGCTCACGAACACCGCCAAACTGAGTGGTGTCCGATATATCAGTTTGCAAGCGCTGAAATATCGTTGCGCGCTCTTGTCGTTTGGTGTTTAGTTCACCCTGCTTTGCCGCATACTCGTCAGAACTATGGGGTCTACCAGTGTCTACTAATTCCTTCAGAGTAAAGACTTCTCGCTCGAGGGCGATAATCGCCGCATCTTGTCTTTTAATTTCAGTCAAACGAAGAGCGATTACGTCTGATTGTACTTTTGGCGAAAGGGCATCGATGACGGTTTGTCTAGCTGCTATTTTTGGACCCATTTCTGCTTCAAGTCCATCTCGTTGTGCCAAGAGGGTTTGTAGTGGTTCTTCACCATTCTGAACACCCGCGGCTTGCAGCGCTGTCACAGCTGCATCTGCTTCCTTTTTATAAGCCTCATAGGCCGTTTTTGCTTTTTGAAATTGATCTTCTTGTGCATTCAAATAAGGATACAGTAGCCTTCTGCCTGCTAGGTGAGCTGGATCACTATTTACATCATGGAGTATACGGTTCTCAATGGTCTGGCCAGAAACATCATCGTTTAAGGCTATAGTTGCAAGCGCATTTACCAAGGGTTGCGCTTTGGCGTGTAGTTTGGTTAGGGAATGTCCTACCGTCGCTGGATCGGCTAAATCCTCGGTTGCGTGTTTGAGTGGATCGTCGTATTGTTTTTTGATTGCATCGGCTTGGCCGTGAGCATTTAGGCGATCTAATTCCGTCGCTATAAGTACTGCTATTGGCTTATACGCGTTAATGGCGGTGACAAATGCTTGGCGTTCTTCTTCAAGCTTAGCTTTAGCCTCTGCTAGTCGTGTCTCACGATCGGCAACAGTCGCCGGTTCAGCTTTAATGTTATTATACGCCTCTAAAGCTGCATCAAATTCGCCCTTTGCCCCATCTATCGCGCCTTTTTTCGCAGTAAAGACAGCCGTATCGCGTGCGACTAACTTTGCTATTTGATCTGCTTGTAATGCTGCTAAGTTATTCTGTGCTGTATCGCGCGCTGTTTTTAAAACTCCTAATCTGTCTTGTATAACTTGGGCTCTATCAGCAAGATTCAAACCATCCGGTGCAGCTGCGCGCAATATGCGTATTGCTTCAGTAGCGGCTACTTCATAAGCGTTATAAGCATTTTCAGCTGCACTCACTCTTGCTTGAAAGTTAACAACAGCGGTTTGTGCAGCGGCTATGGCATCTCGCGCGTGTGCTTCAGTGAGATCACCATGATCAGTAAATGCTGCATTTAAAGCCTCTTGAGCGCCATTGTGATTAATAGTCTCTGCGCGTAAATGATTACGCGCCGCTGGTCTAGCCGCATTGGCATAGTCAGTCAATGCAGTTAATTGTGCTTCTTGCCTTGCAAATTCCTCTACTTGCCTTTGACGCTCATCTAAACGCCCTTGCAATGCAGCATCGATTGCGGCTATTTGAGGAGCGTAAAAATCAACGTTAGGAGCGCCAGCATCTCTCAACGCTTGTTTTGCGGCCTCGGCTTCGTCTCTAAGAGTAGCTTCCTCGGGCAAGTCCTCAATCTGCGCTTCAAGTGCATCTTTAGCTTGTGTAGCAACTCTAATAGCCTCGTCTATAGCATCATCTGCGGGGTAATCAGCAGCTCCAGCAATCGCATTCGCCATATTGACTAAAGCATTATGATTGGCAGCGGTATCAACAGCCTCTCTGGCATCATTAAAAGCAGTGACCTGTCCGCCATAAGTTTGCATGGCAGTGAATAAAGTCTCTTGCCGATTAAATTCTTCTTGAGCGGCCGTTTGAAGTGCTGCTAAAGCGACGGCTTGTGTGTCCATGGCAGTGAATTCAGCGCAGCCATCTGCAAGTCCGGGACCGTCAGGGAGACCAACGACCAAACGTGCTTTGGCTGCATTCACTCCATCATCGTAGGCGGCTTTAGCCTGATTAATAGCATCGCGCTGTTCTCCTAACGCCCCTAAAGCAGCTTGAGCAGCCCCTACTTGAGCCTCATCTCGTATCGCCAATATAGCGGTCTCGCTGGCTACAGCAGCAGCATTAAAATTGTCTCCGTAAGCAGCGACAACGGCTTGAGCAGCCTGGCGGACAGGAGTGACATTCGCTTCAATATAGGCATCTCGGCCATTACCATGCATGACATCATAAAAAGCTTGGGTTTGCCGACCTACTATGCTTACCTGCACAAGACGCGCTCTTTCGGCTATTAAATTTCGTTCTGCTTGTCTTGCTTGTAGCAAGAGTGTATCTCGATTACGCCTTTGTGCGTCTGGATTTCCATCATCCCCAGCTGCGTCGAAACCAGCATTGATAGCATCGAGATCGGCAACTAAGTTATTAAGTGCCGCTACATCTCTTCTTGTAGTCGCGAGGGTTATAGCAAGCTCTATAGCATCAGCATTAGGAACCGCCGCTGCAATAGCTGTCGTTCCTGCACGTAATTCAGCCAAAGCGTCGTTAAACCGACCTAACCGCTCTTGCATTTGTTGTATACGCTCTGCTTTCGTTGCCATAATTTTTATCCTCTGATTGTGTTTTTCATTTAGCCTTTTAAGGTGAATTTCGCTTAAGAAATCCGCGCTTTTGTTCTCCTATTCAAATGCTTAGGAATAAAGGCACATGCCCTCATTATACTCCTTTTTTAGCGCTTCAAGTTAAGGTTTTCTTAAGATAATAAGAAAGCTTTAAATATTTTATATTGTTATATTTTTAGACAGTTTTTTCCTATCTTGTTACAATCGACAGGCTGTTTCTAACCGAGCCGCGACCGTGAGGGAGCGGTGGTTCGCAGTACGGAATTAGAATGACGAGAAAAGGGTGATAGGCTTTTCGCTTTTTATAAGTTTTCTATTAAAAATCTTCCAAAATATCGAAGCTAAGGGTGATTTCTTACTTCGAACCACCGCTCCCTCACGGTCGCGGCTCGGTTAAACGATTCAACGATTCAACGATTCAACGATTCAACGATTCAACGATTCAACGATTCAACGGTTAAACGGTTAAACGAGCGCATCGCTTTAGATTTAGATGCTCAGACTTGGACCGCCCCCACCACTGCTGATATCAGCCTCGTGTTCGTTCATCGGATTAGCTTCTTTCAGAGAACCCGTTGCATTCACTTCAAAAAGCCCTGCAACGCCTTTGCCAAAACCAATGTGGGCATTCTCCAGTCCGCCGGCAACCCGATCTGCGAACTCTTCGCCAAGCGATGCTACCCCTGCTTTGAGGAGACCAACCCCCTTCTCGGCATAATTTTCGCTTTGCCAATCCTTCATAGCGGAGTCTCTCAAGTTCTGAGTTCCGCCATAAATGGCGTCCCGCAACGCCTCTACAGGATTTCTAATTTTTTTATCATCAGCCATAATATTTATCCCCCTATTTACTCTATTTGTTCATTATACCAAAATGTACATTCAAAATCAATTTTCTTAACACTTAAGCATTAAATTCAAATACTTAATTTCATTCTTTCTTGCCGCCCTTCGAAAATACTTTAGAGCCTGTCGAAGATTTCGCGCTTGCTTTAGCGTCCATCCCTTTACTACCCATCTCACCGCCTTGTTTCACGCCTTCCTTGACTTGACTCATCATTTGTTCCACGTCGCTACTGGGTTCATTGATGCCTATCCAACGTGACACGTGATCCGGAATATGGTAAATCAAACTGAAAGCCTTGGTCACTGCGATAATCACCGCATTGGTGTACATCATCCACACCACAATGCATCCAAACAGACTACCGGTGGTCGCATCTCCGGTTATCATAGAATCGGCTGCAAAGAAGAATCCCGCATTCAACACTAAGACCACCACGATACACATCACCGTCGCCGCAAAATACCCTATTATCATTAAAGACGGACGTAAAAACAGGGTCGCCATAAAAGCAATACCCATACTACTGTGCCCAAAGACTTCGTGCTGCCCTTCAGGGTGCAAAATACCCAAAGCGACTAAAGGTGCCGCCGTCATGGCTTCTACGGTAAGAACTAACCATTGTATGAAGGCAAAGGTGAAGACCAAATAGGGTACCAAGGGAATGTAATAAGCCAGTATCGCCCCCATCGCCATCATGGCGGCTATCATGGCCGTTGCCATCGAGGACATCCAGGTGAAGGTACTCATGGCTGCACCCGGCAAAGGACTCCAAGCACTTGCAAACATAGACGCCAATCCCGAATACCACATGTAGTTTTCACCCACATGTAATAATTTAGCACTCGTATTTAAAAGACGGATCCCTGTTTGACGCAAAGTCATTATGGGGTTTGCCATCACACCACTTTGTCCTAAGCCTGCCAAGGGTTGAATGGCCACCGCAAAATTATAGGCCAACATTTGATTGACATATTTATACCAGGCCAAAGGATTCATCACCATTTGAGGAAAATGTGGTTTATTGGTCACTGTAAATATCCCTGAGCCTGTGGTATTCGCAATGCCACAATTCTCTTTATTACCATCGGGTGTCGTCACATAAGTTCCATCGTGACCCTGAGCGATTGATTTTTTTTGACAGGCAGTCTGATCCGCAGATAGCGTGCTTGGACTGATGTTGTAATTTTGGAGCATCGCCATCATCCCTTGCGCTTGCATGGTGATATTTTGCGATTGCTGAATGGCATTGCCCAAAGCGGTACCAATGTTGATTGCTTTGTTCGGATGGCTAGAACTAGTGCTATAGGTACCGCCTACATCCGCAGGGGAACGCGCATCCTGACAAAGCATATTATTCGATGTGGCTTCTGTACTGACCCCCACACCGTTACTGCAAGCCAAAGCCGCGTAACTGAAATTTTTGATTGCGGCAATATCGCTGGTGGTGGCTTGCAAAACCTGAGCCATGTCTAAGTAAAATGCCCCCGCACTGGCCCAACCATTGAATTTGGCCGCTGCAGCGATGTCTGCTGCCGTTCCACTGGAAGAAACATTGCCATTTTGGGCTGCCAAGGCAGATTGATACGCAGCGTAATTCGCTGCTGTTGCATCTGAATAGGCTTGAGCCACCAAGGCCAACTGTGTTTCCACATACAGTGGAATTTGACTGGTAGTCATAACCGTATAGCTCGTCTCGCCCGTAGCCCCATTGCCCTGGGCCGTATCCGTTGTGCTGGCTGCCGTCGGATTGGGGGCCGGCGAACCGGCATCAATGTTTTCAGCCAGCAATTCCGCCAAATAAGCAATCGTTGGCAGATAGGTCGGTTGCGATTGGTAGATGACGTTACCATTGGCGTCTCGTTGAACATTGCCATTCTGATCTAGCTGAGGCTCCATGTATGCCAATCCCTTATTCCAGCCATTGAGCGGATCATTTTCCGATTGGCGAGCGCTTGGTGTACTTCCTGAGCCATAATCTCCGAACCAATCACCACCATACACGCCCCAAGCTTGATTACCATAGTAGTAACTACTATTGCTGTCAGGAGCACTTCCTTGTATTTGAAAAGTATTATTACTGTTTGGCAGATACAAATTATAAGCACCATTGGACAAAGAAACTCGTGGTGGATTATACATCCAATCCGTACTACCAGTCCTATCTAACACACCTAAGGCCATTGACAAAATATCGCGCTGATTATTGTAATACGTTGCTAAAGCCGGATTGTTACTTACCATAGTAGCGGTCGATGCAGGCGTCGTGATACTCCCACAAATGCTGTTCGTGCTCCAAGAACTAGGGTTCATAATCCCAAAAGTCCAGAAATTGGTATTGGGTTGTACAGCACCGGCATCGGTGGTCTGAAAAAAGACATGCGGCGCAGTGTCGCCATAACCGATGACCTTTTGCTTCTTCGTCCAAAAACCACCACCTGTCTTGTGATTATAATATAAAGTAGGGCCCCAACTGTTATTTTGCTTATTATAATCTTTATAACTCTGCATTTGCACAAATTCCATCGCACAGAGATAAGATTGAAAGGCGCCCATCACTGTATCCGTCGCAGTGGCGCTAGAAGCCGTGTCTGCCGAAATTTTCGCATTGCCATTTAGAATTTGTGTTACCATATTCGACCATAAATAATCGGCAGCGCCCACCCCTTGGACAATGATCCACATCATGATGGCTTGGATCACCGCATAAGTTTGGCCCGGACCAATAGGCAACAACAAAGCAAAACCAAGCGCTGAACGTAGGGGGATCCACACTGAATTCCATTTAGAACCCAACATTTCACCACTGTGCGAAGTATTAATAACCGATACAATCAGGGTATATAAAATCACCAGACAGCCTAAAACCAAAACCGCTTGATTGAAATAATAAAAGGTATATTTCATCAGAGTAGATTGCGTTGCATCAGAGGCTAAATGTAGGACGTTGCCCACATTCCCAAAGATGGTCGATAGAAAATACAGCGATTGATCGTTGGTCGCTGGAGTAAAGAAATTCGGTGCAGCAAAAACTGCCGGTGCTAATACGATTAAAGCTAAAAAAGACAAAAACCGTTTCATTGCGGATCCTCTTTTTTGGGGAGAGATGCATTATCGATTTTGGAATGCCACCATTCCTGTAGACTACAACCCAATTTGCGATGTTTAATTTGAAATAACCAAAAGTGATATCTAAAAGCCACACCAAAAGCCAAGGCAGCAACGACCAGTGCTAAAATACCCCCCATAAAGGAAAGCGTATAAAATAAAAATAAACTGTACAGCACAATGACAACACCAATGGCGCCATAGATAAGAAACAAATGCGAAAATTCTGTTTGACGATTTTTTAAATCGGCTTCTGTTAAATTCAAGCGTGCTAAGGCTTCTTGAAAGGTTTCTTCTTGTCCCGCTTTTTGGGGTACAAATACATTTTTGGCCATTCGCCATACATAACCCGTCGCAGACTTAATAATGTCTAAGCCCATCCAGCTCTTAACATCTACCGCAGGTTTATATGCCCAACTTAAACCCCGACCTATTTTCTTCAAGACACTCATGGTTTACATCTCTTAAATAGTTGATACCTTAGAACAAGCTCCATTGTATCAAAAATTGAACACTCATTGCGCTGTTTTCGCAAGATTAATTGAAGCTCTTCATCTTTTGTTAAGGTAGGCCTCTAGGACCTGTTTACAGAGGATTTGCCGAAGCACAAAAAATCCCCTGTCACAGAGCCCCTATCATTCTTTCTTGCCGCCCTTCGACAATACCTTAGAAGCCGTCGAAGATTTCGCACTTGCTTCAGCATCCAGCGCAGCACTGCCCTGTTCACCGCCCTGTTTCGCGGCCTCTTTCACTTGACTCATCATTTGTTCTACGTCGCTACTGGGTTCATTGATGCCTATCCAACGTGTCACGTGATCCGGAATATGGTAAATCAAACTGAAAGATTTGGTCACTGAGACAATCACTGCATTGGTGTACATCATCCACACCACAATGCATCCAAACACACTGCCGGTGGTCGCATCTCCGGTTATCATAGAATCCGCTGCAAAGAAGAAGCCCGCATTCAACACTAAGACCACCACGACACACATCACTGTCGCCGCAAAATAACCCACTATCATCAAAGAAGGACGTAAAAAGAGGGTCGCCATAAAGGCGATACCCACACTGCCGTGCCCAAAGACTTCATGCTGCCCTTCAGGGTGCAAAATACCCAAAGCGACTAAAGGTGCCGCCGTCATGGCTTCTATGGTGAGGACCAGCCATTGTATGAAAGCGAAAGTAAAGACCAAATAGGGTACCAAGGGAATGTAATAAGCCAGTATCGCCCCCATCGCCATCATCGCGGCTATCATGGCCGTTACCATAGAAGACACCCAGCTAAAAGTACTCATAGCCGCACCTGGCAAAGGGCTCCACTTGCTGGCAAACATCGACGCCAATCCCGAATACCACATGTAGTTTTCACCCACATGTAATAATTTAGCACTCGTATTTAAAAGACGGATCCCTGTTTGACGCAAAGTCATTATGGGGTTGGGCATCACAGCACTTTGTCCTAAGTTCGCCAAGGGTTGAATGGCCACTGCAAAATTGTAAGCCAACATTTGATTCGCATATTTATACCAGGCCAAAGGATCCATCACCATTTTGGGAAATTGCGGTTTATTGTTCACTCCAAATGTCCCTGCACCAGTGGTATTCACAATGCCACAATTCTCTCTGTAATCATCGTAGGTGACATACCCTTTTCCACCTGATTTTTGTTCACAGGGCGTTTGCATATTTTGATCGGCATTACCCTGATTCGGCAGGAGATCGTCGATATTCATCATCATCCCCTGTGCCTGCATGGTGACATTTTGAGTTTGTGTGATGGCGGCGCCCATATCCGTACCAATCTGGGCTTTTTTATTATTCTTATGCTTGTTATTGTATTGCCCCCCTACATCTCCGGGTGAACGCGCGTCCTGACAAAGCATGCCAGCATCGAAGGCTTCTATACTAATACCAATTCCCGTACTACAGGCTAAAGAAGCATAACTGTAAGGAGTAGCTGAGGCAAGGTCGCTGGTGGTGGCTTGCATGCTCTTAGCCATGTCTAAGTAAAATGCCCCGGCACTGGCCCAACCATTGAATTTAGCGGCTGCAGCCAAATCTGCTATTGTTCCGCTGGTCGGAGGAGGATTACCCTGCTGCGCGGCTAAGGCAGATTGATACGCACCGTAATTTGATGCTGTTGCATCCGAATAAGCTTGGGCAATTAAAGCCAACTGTGATTCTATATACGGTACCGTGTTAGTGCTGGCCCATGTCGTCAAAGTTGAATCTCCCTGGTTAGAATTACTGCCTGCAGTCGTATTGATACCAGCGGACGCGGTTGGATCGGGTGTAGGTGAATTTGCATCAATGTATTCAGCCATTAACTCTGCTAAATAAGAAACAGTAGGCAGGTGTATCGGTTGATAAGTGATCTTAGATTTACTGTCTACTTGAGGCATCATATACAATAATCCTTTATTCCAGCCATTCCACTCATAACCAGAACCTTGCCAGTTACCCTGATTATCTATTGAATTACCCCCTGTCTGACGGCTGGTTGTTGTCGTGTCATTTTGTGTGCCACCGTCCCCTAGCCAATTACCACCATATATACCCCAAGCCTGAGATCCTGAGTAGTAAGTTCCATCTTCGTTAGGAGCAATACCTTCTACTCGATACTGCTTACCGTTTTGATCGCTGTGTGGTAAATACATTTTGTAAATACTCCCGCCGCCTGCATTCTGCAGAGCTATGGGGTTTTCAATCGTAGGACTAGCCGTGCCAACCACCAACCCCAATGCCTGCGAAAGAATATCGCGTTGATTATTATAATACTGGGCTAAAGGAGCGGTCATGGCGTTAGTGGCTGCAGGCGTTGAGATAGTTCCACAAATGCTGTTCGTACTCCACGAACTGGGATTAATCACCCCAAAAGTCCAGAAATTGGTATTGGGTTGTGCCGCATTCGCCGCTGTGGTTTGAAAAAAGATACGGGGGACTGTATGGCCATATGCATTTTTGTCGTCGTATTGCTGGGGGTTATTCCAATAATTCAGCTTGTTATACTGTTTATACCCTTGCATCTGAGTAAATTCCATGGCACACACATAATATTGAAAGGCGCTCATGATGGTATCCGCTGCAGTGGCGCTTGAAGCCGTGTCTGGGGAGATGCCTGCCCCCTGTTCAATTTGCGTTACCATATTCGACCACAAATAATCGGCCGCACCCACTCCTTGGACAATCACCCACATCATCATGGCTTGGGCCACGGCATAGGTTTGGCCTGGACCGATCGGCAATAACAAAGCAAAACCAATGGCTGAACGTAAAGGGATCCACACTGAATTCCATTTAGCACCCAACATCTCTCCTTTATGAGAAGTGTTGACCGTTGACACAATGAGGGTATACAAAATCACAATACAGCCTAAAATCAAAACCGTTTGGTTAAAATAATAAAAGGTGTATTTCATCAAGGTAGAGGCCGTTGCATCGGACGCTAAATGTAAAACAGTGCCTACATTCCCAAAGATGGTCGATAGAAAATACAGTGATTGATCATTGGTTGCTGGCGTAAATACGTTGGGTGCAGCAAGGACTGCAGGCGTCAGTATGATTAAAGCTAAAAAGGCTAAAAACCGTTTCATTGTCATTTATCTCTACATGGATGCTTCACAACAAGCTCCATTGTATCAAAACTTGAACATTTAAGGTGACTGTTATCCAGATATGTTATAGTATTTTTGGTTCAGTTAATAAACTCTTAAGCCAAATAGGCACAAAAAAAGACAAACTTGCAGTAGGTTTGAAAGAATCGTTATACTGTTCATGTTACAGAGGAGCTTGAAATGCCCGATTTAAGCCATGATAGCGTACACCAATTTTGGAAAGATTATCCCGATCCGATGATTTATCGCGTCGTGTCCTTTATGGAAGGCGTAGAACATTGGACGGTAGACGAAAATCCCGAATTTGAAACGGCTATGCAAGAATTGGCGAATTCACTCGACACCATCGGCAATTATGAACTGGGGTCTCAACAAGACTTTATCACTCTGTGCACTTACCTCAAAATGGCACGCATGCTGCGTTTACTCCAAGCCCTTGACACTGCCCATCCGGGTGGCGCTTCTAAGATATTGATGTATGCAGAAGAAAATAGCGCCAGCAGTGAAGACGTTCCTGGCATATTTTTAAGACGAAATATTGTGTTTGAACGCCTTCGTTTGTTAGGCCGTGTTTTTGCCAATGAACGGATTGACATCGTCATGAAAGCTTTAGGGAGTGAAAAATGAAGCGCTTTGCTTGGGTGGGAGTTGGTTTGCTGCTGAATAGCACACTCATTTATGCTGACGTCTTGTCAAACGATACTTTGAATCAAATCAACAACAATGCCAATACCATCAACACACAGGCACAAAATAATATGAGCCAACAGCAACAAGTCTTGTCACAAAGATTACAAGCGCTAACCGCGGCCATGCAATCACAAATACCCGATACGCCGGCCCCAGCGCCTGTGGTAACGCCAGCGCAACCTGCTGCACCTGTCACACCACCACCACAAGCACCTGCACAAGCGCCTGTCACGCAGCAACCGAATATCAGCGGCCTTCCAGCGTCGTCATCTAATAATAACAGCAACAATAGCAATCAATGGAATTATGGTTTTTAAGGATTTTAAGGGGGAATGTCATCCATGAAACAATTTTTTAAACACAGTACACTGGCCATCGGCTTGGTTTTTGGCTTAACGACTTATGCATTGCCTAACAATACGCTGAGCAATCAAAATAATCCCGTTAGTCCGAATACGCCTATCACGCAAAACAATTTAGCACAGAAACAACAGGCAGGTAATACGCAAAATGCAACGAATAGCCTTATTTTGTGGTTGAATAACAATTTGGTCAATGGCACGCCCTTGCAATTCGCACAAACCATGAAAGGCAATTGGGGAAGTATTTTGTCGAATGAAAGCTTGTCTACTTTAACTTGGGAACTCACCAGAGGCATTACTTTCGTCGATCTAAAAGGCACTACGCCAGAAAGTGGCACCACGAATGACAATAGCAACTCGAACAACAAAAAGACCGCGCTTGCACAAAAAGAAACTAATTCCAATAATGTGGATGTCTCAAATAGAGTGCTAAAAAGTGGTGTCAGTGCGAATGGTATCGATACTTCCATTGGGCTTTTAAATGTCGCTAACCAAGCTAAATTAGTGCCTGACAGTACCACGCCAGACCAGATAGTGACGCAAAAATTATCACAATTTAATATTGGTAAATTATTGAGTACCAACACCATCGCACCGAAATCAGAAGACGATAAAAATGCGCAAATCCTCATGCAATTTATTTCTGGCTTAGCCACTTCGGTCAGTCCTTTGACGACTCAGCAAATTAATAATAATACGGGACCTATCAATCTTTTCCAACCTTTATATGGTGTTTATGTCGCACAACAATCACTGGGTTTAAATATATTGTATTCTTTGATCAGTGAACGTTTGGTGCAAAAAGGGTTGGGTACTCAGTTGGGAGGCCCACAAGCAGACATGAGCCCATTGGCGATCGATCAATACATGGCTACACGTCGTTTAAATGTGAACGACCCCAATGGTTGGTTGGCGCAATTGTCCACTGCCAAACCGGCCGTGGTGATGAAAGAAGAATTGATGATGTTGGCTGAAATCCGTTATGAATTGTATGAAACTCGACGCGTCTTGGTGAACATAGAACAATTAATGGCGGTGCAAGAATTGCAATCCAATGAAGCGAAAGCCGATCAATTGAATAAATTGCAAGCGTCTATTGCGGGTGCTAATCAACCCAATGCCATTAACCAATAAGAGGTTAGGTGCTCTGTACTACTCGATCCAGTTAATTGTGCCTATTCTGTCATTCCTGCGAAAGCAGGGATCGAGGGTTTGAAACTGGATTCCTGCTTTCGCAGGAATGACAGACCTTTAGATTATTCTCCCTCAACACCTATAATGGGTTTAACGCTATTCCAATGCTTGCAACTGGGGCAATGCCAGTCCAAAATTTTACTGGCATAACCGCATTGCACGCACCGATAAATCGGTTTGTCTTTTAACAAAGATTCCGTTAAAGTTTTGAGCAACTGAAGATCGCGGTTTTCTAAATCAGAGCGTCCTTGTTGCAAATGAATGAAATGGTTTAAACCACGAATCGACGGTTTCTGTTGCAATTGTTGTGCTAGAAAATCCACCGCGGCACTGTCTCCTTCTGTTTTTTGCAACTGATCGACAATGGTTAAAATGAGCGAGATCCGCGGGTATTGCATCAACAAGGTTTTTAACTCATTCATTAAAGCTTTTTCATCTTGTAAATGTTCATAGCAGGCAACGATGGCTGGTAAAATTTCTGGCAAAAAATCGGGATCTTCTGTGACGGCTTCTCGATAATAGCCTAAAGCAATTTTAGGATTACCGGCTTCTTTTTCCCAATCGCCTTGCAACCAACTGGCGCGCACGCAATATTTATCGTATTGATAGGCTTTTTTCAAATAGCGAAAGGCCATTTCATAACCCGATTTGCGTTGGGTTTCCAAAGCCAATTCGCAATAATAATGCGCCACTTCGCGGCCTATGTGATTGGGGCTTAAAGCACTTAATTTTTCAGCAACGGCGATGGCTTTTTCCCATTCTTTTTCTTGTTGATAAATATCCAGCAAATAAGTGTAACTTTCTTGCAAATACAATTTACTGTCGATGACTTCTAAAAATAAACGCTCGGCTCTGTCGTACACGCCGGAGCGCAAATAATCCTGTCCTAAAGCGAGTAAAGCTTGAATCCGTTCGTTTTTGGATAAACTGGGCCTGGCGATTAAATTTTGATGGATGCGAATAGCACGATCGACTTCGCCTCGTCGTCTGAACAAATGGCCTAAAGCCAGATAGGTTTCGATGGTGTCGCTGTCGACTTGCAAGGTTTTGATCAACACTTCCAGCGCTTTATCGGGTTCTTCGTTTAAGAGATAATTTAAGCCAACCAAATAATCCTTTGGAACACCCGTTGAAGTTAGAGTGTTTCTCGGTTTTTTTTGCCAGTATATCCATAAGAGAATGGCAATGATGGCTAGGGCGATGATCGCGTTGATCACAGTTTTAAGATCCTTTGACAGAAAATACAGTAACCGAGCTGCGGCCGTCAGGGAGCGGTGGTTCGGAGTGAGAAACTGCTGCCACTTCAAAACCTGGACATTTTCTCGTAACTATAGCGCCTTACTCCGAACCACCGCTCCCTGACGATCGCGGCTCGGTGAAAATCTCACGCAACTCAGTAGGTCCCAGCTTATTCATCGTCCTTGTTTTGATCTATCTTAAACAAATCGCCCAAGGTTGAACCCACATTGACATCGCGATTCAAATCGCGCATGACTTGTGCTTCTTCTTGGGAATCTTTGGCTTTGATAGACAAAGTCACCATACGCGTTTTGCGATCGACATTCATAAACTTGGCTTCTATAGTATCGCCAACGTGCAAATGCTCGGCTGCATTCGCGATTTTTTCTCGCGAGATGTCGGAAGCGCGCACATAACCTTCTACCTCATCGCCCAAATCAATCACGGCGCCTTTTTCATCCACGCTTTTGACGACGCCTGAAACAATGCTGCCTTTGGCAACGCGTTCTGAAAAACTGCCGATGGGATCTTGTTCCAATTGTTTAATGCCTAAGGAAATACGTTCACGTTCTGGATCCACCGCTAAGACCATGGCTTCAACTTCCATGCCTTTCTTATAATGGCGAATGGCTTGTTCTCCGGGCTCACTCCAAGAAATGTCATTCAAATGCACCAAGCCATCGATGCCGCCTTCTAAGCCAATGAATAAACCAAAATCGGTAATGGATTTAATCGCGCCTTTGACGCGATCATTCTTTTCATGCGCGCTGGCAAACAATTCCCACGGATTTGCAGTACATTGCTTGATCCCTAAAGAAATACGTCGACGTTCTGAATCGATTTCCAACACCACGACTTCAATTTCATCGCCCAATTGCACGACCTTGCTGGGGTGAATGTTTTTATTGGTCCAGGACATTTCAGAAACGTGCACCAAACCTTCCACGCCTTTGTCTAATTCCACGAAGCAACCATAATCGGCAATGTTGGTAACTCGACCTTTCAAATGCGAACCGACTGGGTATTGATTGACGGTATTCAAGAAAGGATCGTCGCCCAATTGTTTCATGCCCAAAGACACGCGTGAACGTTCTTTGTCAAACTTCAGCACGGTGACGGACACTTCTTGGCCCACAGACAACAATTCGCTGGGGTGTTTGACGCGTGTCCAAGACATGTCGGTGATGTGCAACAAGCCATCGATACCGCCCAAATCCACAAAAGCACCGTAGTCGGTTAAATTTTTCACGACACCGGCGACCACTTGACCTTCGTACAAGCCTTCCAATAAAGCTTGACGCTCTGTGCTGTCTTCAGATTCCAGCACAGCACGACGTGAAAGTACCACATTGTTGCGCTTCACATCCATTTTGATAACTTTAAATTCGAGCTCTTTGCCTTCTAAGTTCACTGAGTCACGCGTAGGACGCACATCGACCAAAGAACCCGGTAAAAACGCACGCACAGATTGGATTTCGACTGTAAAGCCCCCTTTGACTTTACCACTGACCATGCCAACCACGGTCGTTTTATTCTGATAGGCTTTTTCCAAATCCAGCCAAGCCTCTAGGCGTTTGGCTTTTTCACGCGACAAACGCGTTTCGCCAAATCCATCTTCCAAAGCTTCTAAGACCACATCGACCGTATCGCCTTCTGCAATTTCTAATTCGCCCTTGTCATTTAAAAATTGTTCTCGGGGGATCACGCCTTCTGATTTAAAGCCGGCATCGACTGTGATATAGTCTTTGTCGATACGAACGACTCTGCCTTGGCAGATAGCGCCCAATTCTAATTTTTCTTTGGCAAAGCTTTGTTCTAATAATGTGGTAAATTCACCTTGTTTGATGTTGCTGATCATAATTTTAAATTTCCTAGACCTTTGTTGGGTCTGTTGATGTAATGTTTAGTTAAAATTCGAGTCCTGAAAATCAAGACTCCCCCTGTTTTTTCTCAAATTCTCGCAAACGCTTATCCCATTGCAACACCACTTCTGTAAATACTTCATTTACCGATAAATTTGTGGTATCGATAATCAGGGCATCTTCAGCCGGCTTCAAGGGTGAAACCGCCCGCGTTCTATCGCGCTCGTCCCTTTCAAGGATTTGGGCAAAAACATCGTCTAGGGTAACATTTCTTCCCTGCGCAATCAACTGCTTGTATCGGCGTCTCGCTCTGGCTTCGGGCGCTGCGTCCAGAAAAATCTTCAACTGCGCTTCGGGAAACACCACGGTGCCCATATCTCGACCATCGGCCACCAACCCAGGCAGTTTGGCAAACTGGCGCTGACAATCCAGCAAAGCCGCGCGTATCGTCGGATAAACCGACAATTGGGAAGCCGCACTGCCAATCTGCGGCTCTCGAATCTGGACACTAATGTCTTTGCCCTTTAACAAAACCCGCATTTCCCCCTCAGAATCCGTGGCAAAATTGAGATCCAAATTCGCGATTTGTTTTAATAAGCCTTCACAATCTTCGATAGAAATCTTTGATTTTTCAGCAACAAAAGCCACCACCCTATAAATAGCACCGCTGTCCAAAATATGCCAATTGAGCCTTTTGGCCAATAAATGTGCGGTAGTTCCCTTCCCCACTCCCCCTGGACCATCTATGGTAATGATAGGTACTGCTGTACTTTGCATAAACTTTATTCTCCTTAGGGCGATCTAAGCGAATTGCAACTTGCTATCCGAGCCGCGACCGTGAGGGAGTGGAGCTTCGAAGTGAGAAAGACAACTACGAGAAATAGTCATTTGAAATCCTGAACATTTGGTCCTTCGTTTAAGATGGACATTTTCTCATAACCCGGTTCTTTACTTCGAAGCTCCACTCCCTCACGGTCGCGGCTCGGTAGTCCCAGCGTAACTAGAACCTATCGCGACTCGGTAAGACCCTACTTGAAATTAGGAAGCATTCTAGCATAAAGTAATCTTCATCCATAGGCGATTCTTGAGGACCCCCATGAAAAAGACCTTATCCATCCTAGCCCTTATTATCCTTATTATTGCTGCCCTGCCTTTTGTAACAGGCCTCATCGCCAAAAACCGCTTTGAAAATCTAGCGACCCAAATTCAACACCAAAACCCCAATATCCAGCTAAAGACCAAATACCATTTAGGGTGGCTCTCCTCACGTGCCGTGCTTTCTTGGAGTTTAAATACCCCCACCAACACGGCCATGCCTACGCTTCAACATCCGGCCATTATTCACCACGGTCCTTTTATCCTTTTCAAAGACGAAGAAGGAAAAACACACTTCTTTTTCGGCATTGCACTATTGCAAGTTCAATTGCCAGAATTAGCTCAAAATTCCGTCTTTTCGATTGACTTCAAAAAGAAAATTTTCAGCAATTTTATTTATATCCCTTTTAATTTACATTATGATTTCCGTTTACACACTCAATTACAAGCGACGGTCAATTTCAATCGCATTCCGCTTTTATCACTCAATTTGGATAACTTGGGCTTAAATGCGAATTTTACGCACAACTTCAACCAAGTGCAGGGACAATTTCTATTAGAAAATTTGAATCTGGACAGTCAAAACAATGGGTATTTAGCGATCCCCAGAATAGAAATCAACATCGATCATCACCTTGAACAAAGCGTTTATTTAGGCAATGAATCCATTCACATTCCTCTCATCGATTTGTCTATTCCCTCTTTAATACAACTTAAAATGCAAACCCTGGCCTCTTCTTTTGCGGGGCATCGCGAAAAAAATGATGATGTTGATTATACGCTGGATTTGAGCGTCAATAATATCTTATACGACAATCAATCTTATGGACCCTTTGCTTTCGATTTTGAAATTCGCGATTTGAATTTTAAGGTCTTGTCTGAAGTGGAACAAAAACTCCAGCAGTATGTCAATGCCAAACCCGATCAAGCAAACAATGCGAGTGAACTGCAAACCACTTTAGAAAAAGACATGCGAACCTTGCTTCCTACTTTGATACAACCGAATACAGAATTCAATTTAAAACAATTGGATTTCTCCGTTCCGAGCGGCAGCATTCGCTCGAATGGCGTGTTGCATTTTTTAAAAACCCCTAAAATGTTGAGTCTCGATGCTTTAATGCAGGCATCGGAATTACAATACCATTTAGCGGCCAGCCAATCTTTAACGCAACTATTGATCCAATCCGTATTGGCTAAGAGTTTGGGTATTGTGGACAATCAATGGGATCCCGCGAAAATTTTGGCACAACTTTTGCGTTTAGGACTTGTCAAAGAAAACAATGGTTTTTATTATATCGATATTAGAGTGAAACAAAGCGTTCCTTATGTCAATGAATTGCCTTTCAATCCAGCGGTATTGCAAAAAATTCAATGGATTGCGCCGCAGACGGTGAAGCAGTGAAGATCTGTCATCCTCAGCAAAGCTGCGCAGCGGCTGCAACTGGGGATCCAGGAGAACTATAAAAAAATAAAGTGCTACCATTTGACTGTGAAAGATTGTCGAAACTGAAAGATTTCCTGGATCCCCGGCGGAGCCTGTACTCGGTACCCCGGGTAGTCGCTACGCGACCTTGCCGAGGATAACAGACCTTTGTGATTCAACATTCATCACTTTGTAAAACGCAGATCTAGGTAAAACTATTATCTATTCCTTTTAAAGAAAGGGCAATAGCGTATACTTGTTTTTTAGAAACTTGCAAGAGATCGCTTGTTAGCTTCACTGCTTGTTTCAAAGAGACTTCGGGTAATAAAATGTTTAAGAAGCGCACCACTTCAGATTCTTTCTCGCTGAGGGCTTCGTTCGCACCTGCCACCACTAAAACAAATTCGCCTTTTAAAGCATGTTCATCCTGAGCCAAATACTGTTGTACGATCGCAACACTGCCTGAGATCACAGTTTCATGACGCTTAGTCAATTCCCGCAATAAAACCATCGCACGATCGGCGCCATACATCTCGGCAATGGCAGAAACATCTTCTACGACACGGTGTACAGAAGCATAAAACACTTGTGTTCGCGTTTCTGATTTTAATTGCATTAAACGTTCAGAACGCGCTTTTTCTTTGGCTGGCAAAAATCCTTCAAACACAAATTGCTGACAGGGCAGGCCTGCAATGCTCAAAGCAGCTGTTAAAGCCGAAGGACCTGGAATGGCAAACACGGGCAAACGCTGTTCTCGCAAAGCCCGCACTAAAATAAAACCCGGATCGCTGATGAGCGGCGTTCCCGCATCGCTGACCAAAGCAATTTTCATGCCTGCTTTGATTTTTTCAATCAAGCGATCACTTTCTCGCCATTCATTGTGATCGTGTAAAGCCATTAAAGGTTTATCGATGCCAAAATGCTGCAACAAATGCCGTGTATGTCGCGTGTCTTCAGCAGCAATCCCATCGACGGCTTTTAAGACCATCAAAGCCCTTAAGGTGATGTCGTCCAAATTGCCGATGGGCGTGGCAATCACATACAATCCTTTTTCCAGTATCCAATCAGGCTCGTTCATGTGAGACCTTCGTCCTCGACATTCAAAGCATCCAAACGCAACATCAAATCCTGACACAAACGCTTTGTGCCTTCTCCCGTAACTGCAGAGATAGCATAAATCGGTTGTGTCGTTTTTAAAGTTTGTTTTAAAGTATTTAAATGCGTTTCGCGAGACGCTTCTGGCCACAGATCGATTTTATTCAACACAATCCAAGACTCTTTGGCCGCCAATTCTGGTGTGTGATTTGCCACTTCTTTTTCAATCAACCGAATATTGGCAATGGGCTCGCTGCCATCCATCGGCGCAACATCGACCACGTGTAACAGAATGCGATTGCGCGCCAAATGCCTTAAAAATTGATTGCCCAAACCCGCGCCTTCTGCAGCGCCTTCAATTAAACCCGGGATATCGGCAATCACAAAACTTTTTAATTCGCCTACACGCACCACGCCTAAATGCGGATGCAGTGTGGTAAACGGATAATCCGCCACTTTGGGCGTTGCCGCTGAAACGGCGCGAATGAAACTGGATTTTCCCGCATTGGGCAAACCCAACAAACCGACATCGGCTAATAATTTTAATTCCAAACGCAAGCGTCTTTTCTCACCCGAAGAACCCAGCGTTGTTCGGCGCGGTGCTCGGTTCACACTGCTTTTAAACCGCGTATTGCCCAAACCGTGAAAACCGCCTTGTGCAACCACGACGCGTTGACCCGCTGCCACCAAATCACCGATGCATTCCTCGGTGTCGGCATCGTAAGCGAGCGTTCCGACAGGAACCGGTAAAATCAAATCTTCACCGCTTTTACCGCTTCTTTGTTCCCCATGACCACGATCCCCTTTGGGCGCACAATGTTTGCGCTGATAGCGGTAATCGACCAAGGTATTGATGCCGTCTTGGGCTTCTAAAACCACACTGCCGCCATCACCTCCATCGCCGCCATCCGGCCCTCCCTTGGGAATGTATTTCTCGCGCCTAAAGCTTAAGGCCCCAGGGCCCCCATCTCCGCCAGCAACGTCTATAATAACTTCATCTACAAATCGCATTTTACTATCTCATCTTCTTCTGTTATAATGGCCGCTTTTCGAGTATGGCCAGAGGGGGAAGTATACACTTTCTTTGTCCGAGCCGCGACCGTCAGGGAGCGGTAAAATGACAAACACTCCCTGACGGTCGCGGCTCGGTTAAAATAGTGCTACAAGCAAAATTTATGTTAAAAAACAAAAAACCCTGGTCGCGAGGGTTTTTGCCAGATAAAATACTTTTACGGAGTTTAAATTATGACCAGTTCAATCGTTTTGAAGGCAAGCCTCAGAACGGACGTAGGGAAGGGTGCGAGCCGCCGCCTACGCCGTGACAATGGCGTGCCAGCCATTTTATATGGCGCCAAAAAAGAAGCCCAAGCTTTGTTGTTACAACACCATGAAATCATCAAGGTTTTAGAAAATGAAGAAATTTACACCCAATTGTTCGACTTGAATATCGAGGGTGAAAATCATCGTGTGCGTTTGCGCGATATCCAACGCCATGCTTACAAACCGAAAATTTTGCATATGGATTTTCAACGCATTCTGGGGAATGAGCGCATTCACGTGAAAGTGCCCTTGCACTTTATACACGAAGAAGATTCACCGGCTGCTAAACAAATGGCCGTGATTGCCCACCAAATCAAAGAAGTGGAAATCATTTGCCAAGCTTCACACATTCCTTCTTTTATAGAAGTGGATTTGAGCCAGTTGGAAGTGGATCAAATTGTGCATTTGTCCGATTTGAAATTGCCGGAGAATGCCGTGATCACCGCTTTAACGCATGGTGAAAGTCACGATTTACCCGTGGCTACCGCGCACATGCCGAGAGCCGTTGTTGAAGAAGTAGAGGAAACAGCCGAAGCGTCTGCCGCAGAAGAAGGCGAAGCAACGTCTGCATCCGGTGAAGAAGGCCGTGTAGAAAATAAGGAAGGTTAGTTAATTACCCTTCCGATCTTAACGTACGAAAAGGGTACATAACCGTGTCTACTATCCAGTTGATCGTTGGCCTCGGCAATCCTGGTGCCGAATATGCTAAAACGCGCCACAATGCTGGGTTTTGGTTCATTGAAACCTTAGCCCGAGAATGTGGCGCACCCTTAAGTGCCAATAGCAAATTTCATGGTTTGATCGCGAATGGCCTGATAAACGGTCAGAATTGTCTCTTGTTGCAACCCACCACTTTTATGAACCACAGCGGTTTGTCGGTGAGCAGTGTGGCACATTATTACAAAATTGCGCCCGAAGCCATTTTAGTTGCACACGATGAATTGGATCTGCTGTGCGGCGATGTGAAATTAAAAAAAGGTGGCGGTCATGCGGGACACAATGGTTTACGCGATATTACGCAAGCTTTAAAATCGGCGCATTTCGCGCGGTTGCGTTTGGGGATAGGACATCCGGGACACAAAGACAGAGTCTTAAACTATGTTTTGGGACAAGCGTCTAGCAGCGAGCGTCAAAAAATAGAATCGGCGATCGAACACTCTCTAACGGTACTGCCACAAATCTTAAGTGGCGATTGGGATCGCGCCGTGCAGGCATTACATACGAACACAATCTAAAAGTGCTGTCATCCCTGCGAAAGCAGGGATGACAAACAAAACAGGAGAAATCATGGGATTTAAATGTGGTATTGTTGGATTGCCGAATGTCGGCAAATCCACTTTGTTTAATGCTTTAACGCGCGCGGGCATCGATGCGGCGAATTATCCTTTTTGCACCATTGAACCCAATGTCGGCATTGTGCCTGTTCCCGATCCTCGTTTAGAGGCTTTGGCAGCGATTGTAAAACCGCAGAACATTCTTCCCACCACGATGGAATTCGTCGACATTGCCGGACTTGTGAAAGGCGCTGCAGAAGGCGAAGGCTTAGGCAATCAATTTTTAGCGCACATCCGCGAAACCGATGCCATCGCACACGTCGTGCGTTGTTTTGAAAACGACAATATCATTCATGTGTCCGGACAAGTGGATCCGCTCCACGACATCAGCATCATCGACATGGAATTGGCTTTGGCCGATTTGGAAACGGTCAGCAAAATCATGTTACGCGTTTCTAAAAATACGCGCAGTGGCAATCCAGAGGCCATGGCTGAACTGGCTTTATTAGAAAAAATAAAAACGCATTTGAATACAGGTGTAGGCGTACGTTTATTGTCTTTAAATGAGGAAGAACGCAAAATCGTTCAGCCCTATCAATTGCTAACCAACAAACCGATGCTCTACATTGCCAATGTGGCGGAAGATGGTTTTGAAAACAATGCTTTATTAGACGCTGTGAGAGAACAAGCTAAAAAAGAAGGGGCTTTGGTGGTTCCAGTTTGCGCGGCGATTGAATCCGAATTATTGGAATTGAGCGAAGAAGATAAGGCTGCTTTTTTAACTGATATGGGCTTGAGCGAAACCGGCTTAAATCGATTGATTGCCTGTGGTTATCAATTGTTAGGCTTACAAACTTATTTTACCGCTGGCGTCAAAGAAGTGCGTGCTTGGACCATTCGGGTGGGTGACAGTGCCCCCAAAGCGGCTGGGCGGATCCACAGCGATTTTGAGCGAGGTTTCATCCGCGCCGAAGTCGTTGCCTATCAAGATTTTATCACTTACAAAGGCGAACAAGGGGCCAAATTGGCCGGCAAATTACGGATAGAAGGCAAAGAATACATTGTCCAAGACGGCGATGTGATGCATTTTTTGTTTAATGTCTAAGGATTAAGACCTACTTTTTTTCAATCTTTTGCTACACTTAGTAGCATGTACGCTCTTAAATTCTCGAAAACAGGCTTAGGCCTCATCGTTTGCGCGTTGATCGCCGGCCTAAGTGGCTGGGCAATGGTTTCCTTTTTACACGCCAAAGCCTCTCCACCACTCGCCCAATCCACCCAACAACAATTGTGGAGCGATTTGATTGCAGGCAATTTAGCCGCCAAGCGCGGCGATTCTGGTTGGGCAGCTCGCTATTATCTAGATGCAGCGCGCTTGTCTCAGAATCAAAGCCTTGCCAAGCGTGCCATTAGTATGGCCTATCAAGCAGACAATCGACGCTTACTCTTAGAAACGAGTCGCTTTAATTATTTCTTAGATAAGAAATCAGACCAAGGTCATTATTTGTATGCTTATTCTTTATTGTTAAATCAACACATTTTAGATGGCATTTTAATGTATGCCGAAGTATTGCCAGAGAATATCTTGCACATCGCAGATTACACGCCTTTGGTGCCTGAAAAAATCGCTACCCAATCTAATTTTAAAAACGTATTGGGGCAAGTTCAAGCTAAAGTACAAGGCAATGCTTCCGCACTGGCGGTAATGGCATTGATGTACGCTGAATTAAATGAAAGTGCTTTGGCTAAACAGGTAAACGATCGCGCTTTGCAATTGGAACCCAACAATGCATTGGCCATACAAAATCAAGTGAGTTTTTATTCACAACAAAACAACATTGAACCTGCTATTCAATTTTTACAACAAAAGCTGAATGATTTTCCACAAAATAATTATGCGCAATTTTTATTGGCGACGCTCTATTATAATGCCGGTGAAATAGAATCAGCAAAACCCTTATTTTCCGCTTTATTGTCCATAGATTCGTTTAAAGCTCAAAGTTCCGTGTATTTAGGAGAAATCGCGGCAAAATCAGGCGATGCCGCCTCGGCTAAAACCTATTTTCTCGCTGCGACCCAAGATACCGATTTACAACCCTTTGCCAATTTGTTACTCGGCGATCTAGCTGTTTCTCAACAACAATACGACGAAGCCCGCACGTGGTATGAGAAAGTCGATGTCGATCCTTATTCTTTTCAAGCCCAACTCGCTATTGCTAAAACATGGAATTTACAAGGCGACCATGTCGCCGCACACCGTTATTTGCAAACGATCGATGTCAAAGACGCGCAACAATTTTCATTGTTAGTGCGTTTTGAAGCAGCTTTGTATTTTATGGATCAAGATTGGCAAAGTGCGCAAGATTACTTAAAAAATGCAATCAGCATCACACCGGATGACCCGGATATCTTATATGCCTTAGTCGTTGCCGATGAAGAATTGGGACAATTCGATGAAGCCAAGCAATTGCTAACTTATACTTTATCGATTTCACCCGAACACATCGATTCATTGAATGCGATGGGCGATTTGCTGGCTCGACAATACCAACAATACGATGCTGCAGAATCTTATTTAAATAGAGTGCTGGCTTTGGATCCGAACAATACGCCTGCGCTACATACTTTGGGTTT
This sequence comes from Pseudomonadota bacterium, assembly GCA_021782495.1. Classification (GTDB taxonomy): domain Bacteria; phylum Pseudomonadota; class Gammaproteobacteria; order UBA1113; family UBA1113; genus VFKP01. The sequence continues at coordinate 103,045 of JAJXUV010000005.1, forward strand.
GATTTACTATAAAAAAGCCGACTACAATACCGCGATTCAATTCTTGCAAAAAGCTTATACCCTGAATAAAGCGCCCGACATCGCCGCTGATCTCGGCGAGGTTTTGTGGGTGAATGGTGACCCCCAGAAAGCGATGCTCGTTTGGAAAAGTGCTTTGAAAGATTCCCCGCACGATCCGCAGTTGCAGAAGACCATGCATCGGTTTTTGCCTTGAGATATACCCAGGTGGTGAAAATGATTGATTCTGTCATTCCTGCGAAAGCAGGGATCGAGGATTTGAAACTGGATTCCTGCTTTCGCAGGAATGACAAAAAGGCGCTTTCGCTACTTTACAAATGCTCCCGTGTCGCGGCAAATTGGATTTGCGGCCAACGCTCGATCGTCAAGGATAAATTCACCGAAGAAGGCGCTAAATAGGTGAGATTGTCGGCACCGTCTAAGGCCAAATTGGCGTGTGCTTTTTCTTTGAATTGTTGCAAGATTTTTTCATCTTCACAGTATACCCAACGCGCTGTAAACACAGTGATGGGTTCGTAGACACAATCGACATTGTATTCATGCTGTAAGCGATAGGCGACCACATCAAATTGTAAAACGCCTACCGCGCCTAAAATCAAATCGTTGGTATACAAAGGCTTGAACACTTGGGTTGCGCCTTCTTCCGATAATTGCACCAGCCCTTTTTGCAAGGCTTTCATTTTTAAAGGATCGCGTAATCGCACGCGTTTAAACAATTCGGGCGCAAAATAGGGGATCCCTGTAAATTGCAGGGCTTCACCACCGGTAAAAGTATCGCCGATTTGAACGGTGCCGTGGTTGTAAATCCCAATGATATCCCCTGCATAAGCAGTATCCGCTTGACTGCGTTCACCCGCCATAAAGGTCAAAGCATTGCGCAGCGGCACTGTTTTTTGCGTGCGCGCTTGATAGACTTTCATGCCATTTTCATATTGCCCAGAGCAAATGCGCAGAAAAGCAATGCGATCGCGATGTTGGGGATCCATATTCGCTTGGATTTTGAAGACAAAACCTGAAAAAGCATTTTCATTCGCAGCAACACGCCGCGTCGTGGTTTCTCGCCATTGCGGTGGTGGCGCCCAAGCCACAAAAGCATCTAACAAGGATTGCACACCAAAATTATTGATCCCCGAACCAAAAAAAACCGGTGTTTGCTCGCCTTTCAAATAGGCTTCTTTATCAAAGATGTGACTCGCACCCTGAACCAAAGCCATTTCTTCTCTGAAAAGCACGGCATTTTGTTCGCCGATGATTTCATCCAAACGCAGATTGTCTAAACCTTCCACGATGTCCATTTCTTGAATGCGATCGCCTTTGGTGCTTTGGTACAAATAAATTTTATCTTCTAATAAATGGTAAATGCCTTTAAAGGCTCGACCCATGCCAATAGGCCACGTGATCGGCGCGCATTGGATTTTCAAGGTTTGTTCAATTTCATCGAGCAAAGCAATGGGCTCCAAGCATTCCCGATCCAATTTGTTGATAAAAGTAAAAATCGGCGTTTGTCTTAAACGACAAATTTCCAGTAATTTCACGGTGCGTTCTTCCACACCCTTGGCACCATCGATGACCATCAAAGCGGAATCGACTGCCGTTAAAGTTCGGTAAGTGTCTTCAGAGAAATCTTCATGTCCGGGCGTATCCAACAAATTGATAATGGCATCCTGATAAGGAAATTGCATCACTGAAGAAGTCACTGAAATTCCGCGCTCTTGTTCCAGCTTCATCCAATCTGAAGTCGCATGTCGCGCTGCTTTACGACCTTTGACCGTTCCTGCCAATTGAATGGCGCCACCAAACAACAACAATTTTTCAGTTAAAGTGGTTTTTCCAGCATCGGGGTGGGAAATAATCGCAAAGGTTTTGCGTTTTTGGACGTGTTCTTGTAATGTCGTCACAATGTCGTTATCCTCTCGCCAAAAAGCCCAGATTTAGATGCGGGTTGCATGCAAGATGTGCTAAATATGGGCTTTTTGATGTCACAATTTGTCTTCTTTGATCCATAAGCCATAAATCAGAGCATCTTCAAATCGACCATCACCATCGTCATAATATTTTTCTTTGACTGCGATTTGCGTAAAGCCAAATTTCGTATACAAAGCAATGCCTGCTGGATTAGAAGGACGCACTTCCAAAACCATCCAACCCACACCGGCTTTCAAGGTTTCTTTGAGACAAAATCTTAAAAAATCGCTGCCATAGCCTTTACCCTGTAAAGCCGGATCCAAACGCAAATTCAATAAGTGGCATTGATACAAGGACAAGACGTAAATGGCATAACCCATCACAGCACCATCCACCACCAAAGAAAAACATTTAAAACCCACATTCAAACAATCTCGCATGATCTTTTCAGACCAAGGCGTGGGATTAGTGGCATTTTCGATACGCATCACGGCTTCTATATCAGCCGGGATCATCGGCCGAATAAGATCATTTTCTTTTAACATTCTAATCATTACTCTATAAACTGTTGCGCCCGCATCCAGGCATCGTCAACAAACTTACTCATATAATTGCGGATCCCATCAGGGAATACCACCAAACAACGCGCGCCTTTAGGCAAATCCTTCGCTACTTCTAAGGCAGCCCACAAAGCGCTGCCCGAAGACCCGCCCGCCAGTATGCCTTCTTCGCGAATCAAGCGACGCGCCATTAAAAAAGAATCCTTATCGCCAATTTTAACATATTTATCGACTAAGTGGTTATCCAAGACCTCGGGGAAAAAATCATAGCCAATGCCCTCGACCAGGTAAGATTTTACTTCCGTCCCACCGCCTAAAATAGAGCCATAGGGATCTACCCCTATGATTTTTATAGCCGGATTATGGGCTTTTAAACGCCGGGCAACCCCTGTAATGGTGCCGCCTGTGCCAACGCCCATTACCACCATCGCTAAATCATCGCCAAAATCCTCTATGATTTCCTGCGCCGTGCAATATTCGTGGATATCGGGATTGGCGGGATTGGCATATTGATCCAAAATGTGTGCATTAGGGATTTCGCGTTGTAAGCGTTTGGCCAATGAAATATGGCTATCCGGCGCGTCCCAAGCCGCTTCCGTGGGCGTTCTGTAAATTTTAGCGCCCAAAGCCGCTAAGGTCACTTGTTTTTCATGACTCATTTTTTCAGGCATGGTGACAATCACTTGATAACCTTTGACCGCACCGGCCAAAGCAATCCCAATGCCTGCATTGCCCGAAGAAGGTTCGATCAAAGTATCGCCCGGTTTAATACGCCCTGCTTTTTCGGCTTCCACCACCATATTGTAACCAATGCGATCTTTCACCGATCCCCCCGGATTGAAAAATTCACATTTGCCATACAGCGCACACTTTAAATCTGAACCAATTCGATTTAAACGCACCACGGGTGTACGGCCAATGGTTTCTAGAATATTGTTGTATAGCATCTCCTCTTCTCCTCTCTTCTTTTCTCATAAGTGGATCAATGGTTATCGCGGGGTGTCACGGTGAATGGGGTCCCGGCGCGCGCAGGCACGAGCACGACGGGGATGTCACCGGGACAGGACACCGCGAACTGGGACCTAGTTTAAATCAACTTACCTTTCTCTTATCAATTTCTTATCCACAATTTGATACACTTTTTCCAATCGTTCTGCCAACCGCATGTCGTGTGTCACCATCACCAAACTGGTCTGGTACGCACGATTCAATTCCACAAACAAGTCATACACTTTTTCAGCGGTGTGTTGATCCAAATTGCCTGTGGGTTCATCCGCCAAAACACATGCTGGTTGACGCACTAAAGCACGCGCAATGGCCGTTCTTTGCCTTTCACCGCCCGACAATTCCCCCACACGGTGTTCCATGCGGTGTGACAAACCTACTTTTTCTAAAATCGCGCGCGCTTTTTCTTGAGCCACAATAGGCTCTACGCCCGCAATCAACAAAGGCATGCACACATTTTCCAAGACATTGAATTCCGGTAAGAGATGATGCAATTGATACACAAACCCTACTTTTTCATTGCGCAATTGACAGCGTTTCACTTCGGATTGCGTGCGCCATTCTTCACCGACGATGCGCACTTCTCCGGCGGTGTATTTGTCTAAGCCGCCTAATAAATGCAATAAAGTACTTTTCCCCGAACCGGAAGCACCGATCACCGCCACCAATTCTCCGGGTTTTACCGCCAAATCCACTTCATTTAAGACTTCAACTTTGATTTGCCCGTCTTGATAGGTTTTACTGAGGCCACGCGCTTCGATGACGAAATCACTCATATCTTAAAGCCTCCACAGGATGGGTTCTGGATGCGCGCCAAGCGGGATACAGATTGGCTAAGAAACTCATGATCACCGCCACAATGCAAATGAAAATAACATCGCCTGCCATTAATTTAGACGGCAAATAATCGACGTAAAAAACGCCCGAACTCAACAATTGCAAATGAAATACATCTTTGATGAAGAGATACAAGGGCGTAACATGCGTTGCCAATACAATACCGCCGATTAAACCGAGTAACATGCCGCCCAATCCAATAGCACTGCCTTGCACCATAAAAATCGCCATGATTTGTCGGGGCGTTGCGCCCAAAGTGCGTAAGATGGCAATGTCGCTTGCTTTATCATTCACCGTCATGACCAAACTGGAAACCAAATTGAAAATGGCCACAGCAATGATAAAAAATAAAATCACTGCCATCATGGTTTTTTGCAAAGCGAGTCCCTCAAAAAAAGAACCGTATAAAGTCGTCCAATCAGCAAAAATATAATTCGGTGGAAAGGTGTTTGACAATTCTCGAACCACTTGCGGCGCTTGATACAAATCTTTCAATTTAAAGCGCAAACCACTGACTGTATCGCCCATATTGTAAAACACTTTGGCATCGTCCAAATTGATGTAAGCAAATTTGTCGTTAAATCCAAAGCCACTGCCCGCATCAAAAATCCCCGTGACAGTGAATCGTTTGGAGCGCGGAATAATCCCAAAAGGGGTCATCGAGGCAACGGGTGAAATCAACAAGACTTTATCTCCTGGCACCACACCCAAATCAGAGGCCAATTCTGTTCCTAAAATCAAGCCAAAACTTTGGGGTCTCAAATCGCTTAAACGCCCCATCACCATTTTGTCGCCCAATTCAGAAACCTTAGCTTCCAATTCTGGCACCACACCAAAGACCATGGCACCCGCCACTTGGCCATTGGCCGTCATCATGCTTTGGCTGGTGATGTAAGGCGCGCTGGCGGCAATCTGAGAATTGGTATCGGCTTTAGCAGCCACGGCTTGCCAATCGGGCAAGACATTGCTTTCCATACTCATACTCAATTGGATGGCCATGGAAAAAATGCGGTTTTTGATGTGATCGTTAAAGCCGTTTAAGACGGATAAAACCGTAATCAATACCGTAATGCCCAAGGCAATCCCGATAGTAGAACTGATCGAAATGAAAGAAATAAAATGATTGCGCCTTTTAGCGCGTATGTAGCGTAAGCCGATGAAAAAAGACAAGGGTTTGTACATGAATAGTGCAACTTTAGTCTAAATAAAGAGCTTATTTTAGCGCATTTGCAGAGGGAATTCAAAAGCGGTCCTTACAGACAGCAGAGACGCCCATATCTTCTCACCATCGCCGGACCGTTCTAACCGAGCCGCGACCGTCAGGGAGCGGTGGTTCGCAGTATGGAATTAGAATGATGAGAAAATAGTGATAGGTCCTAAGTTAACTGTGATTTTTACTTCGAACCACCGCTCCCTGACGGTCGCGGCTCGGTTAAATTATGCTAAATTTGTTTAAAATTGAGATGCGTTTACCCTGCTACAGATCTCGGGTTATCGATGCATTAATGCGATAGCCCAGTGCCATCCTTATCTTTTTTTGCCGCTGTTGGGTTAGCGCCAGGTTGACCACTCGCCGTAGAGCTAGAAGAAGACCTGCTTAAAAAAGAATGATCGTTTGGAAACGTTTTAGAACTGTATGCCCTTATTGCATTAATAGTGAGTGAGTTTGAAGGATCCCTACCTTTCTTTGCCTCTTCAGCACATCTACGCCAGGCTGCGGCTCTTTGAAGATCTTGCGACAACCACAATCCACTTTCATACATCTTCGCTATATTGGCGCACAGTGTTGCTACATTGAATGGCAATGGTAGTTTTGCATCGATTGCTCTTTTTATCGGAGATAAATACTGCTCCGCTAGAATGGAATTTTGCTGCGTGCCAAATACTCCACCTGCATGCACCATCGCCAATAACAAATACGCACTAAGATGCTTCTCTTCGGCCCTTTTTGCGAAGAAATTAAGGAAGGTTTGTTGAAGGCTTTCTTCTATCGCGGCATGGAGCTTCCTCTGCGCGACTATTCCTTCAACAGAGCGTCGTTCTTTTTCAGGGATTTCTTTTATCTTGTGGATTTCCTCTATTTCGGCTATTGCATTTTCGCTGATTTTTTTTACTCTCTCTACCTTTGCAAATGAGTCTGCAGCCTTTATAAGCGGATCGTTTAAAGTCCCCATCAAACAGTGGACTCCGGTTAACAAGTATATTAAGTTCACATGCCCAGCCGATTCTTGCTTGATGCAACCAAAAATGTTCTGATAAGCTTGCGTATAGTAAGTCCCAGCATCACGAAAAGACACTGGAACACCACATAAACCATATTCATGGATTATGCCAAGATAACAATTGGCTATTGCATGTTCTTTAGCAGCTGCAGATTTTAGGAAATGATAAGTTCGTTCGTTATTAGGCTCATTGAGCAAAAACATTTCACCTAATTTGAATTGCAATTCGGTATTTCCTGCTTCAGCCCAACTTAACATCTTCTCAAAAAGATATTCTTTTAATTCTGAATCCTGAGGCACGATATCAAAAATAGTTTGACCCATTTTGTTTCGAACATTAACATCCGCCCCTTCATTCAACAAGCGCTCTATGGTTTTAGACTCCTGAGAAAAAACGGCGTAATGTAGAAGATATGCTTTTAATTTTGAATCCTCAGGCACTATATTAAAAATAGTTTGACCTCTTTTGTTTTTAGCATCAACATCCGCTCCTAGCGCCAACAAACGCTCTATGACTTCAGACTCGTTAGAAGAAGAAATAGCATAATGTAAGGGCGTGTTTCCCTCCTTATCTCTAACGTTTACATTCAAAGGCTCACTTTCAGACAATAAATACTGGATAATTTCGACATGTCCTTTTTCTGCGGCTTTATGCAGTGGAGTACAACCATAACTGTCTTGAGCCCTCATATCTAAACGATACTCCGATGTTAAGACTTTGAATGCTTCAAAACACCCATAATACGCTGCATAATGCAAAAGCGTCCTTTTTGTAGAATTGGTAGCATGAGGGTCCAGTCCTTGTTCTGCGGTCAAATACCTAAGTATTTCAATACGATTAAAACGAACGGCTCTGAACAAAAGCGTTTCACCGTGTTTATCTTGAATATGCGGATTTAAGCTATAACGGAATATCAAATGTTTCACCATCTTAGGGTGCCCGCCTTCTGCCGCATCGAACAGAGTCATATCATCTATTGGCAAAGAGGCTGGAATGGCGCTGTCTTCCTTTCCTAGAGCATCCATTTTTGCACCTTCAGGTAAACTACCTTGGATCAAGTACTCTGCTGCTTCAATATGCCCTGCCCAAACGGCGAAATGCACGGGCATTTTCTTTTTTTTGGTTTTAGCGCGAATATCTAATTCAAATTGATGAGTTTCTACCAAATAAGCCAGCGTTTCCTGGTTTCCTCCTGCGGCCGCATAATGCAGAACTGTACGACCATCCTTGTCTATTGCAAAAACATTTGCTCCCTTTTTTATTAAAGAAATGATATCTCCCAAAGGCTTTCCTGCTTTAAGACTCTGAAGCAATTTTTGTGTTGGAGATAGATCGAATAAATTCGCTGCGCGGGAAGCCATGATTTTTTCCTTTATTATAATAATCTGGCCTAATTTTACTTCAATTCTGAAATGATTGTAAATACGAGGGTTTATGCGTACAATAAAATAAACTTTTACTCATTTATAAGGACTTTTTTATGGCTGGCTTTGATAAACGGGTAAATACTTATGAAGAAGCGCTTGCAGGATTAAAAGACAACTTGACCATTATGATTGGTGGTTTTGGTTTATGTGGCATTCCCGAAGGCTTAATCGCTGCTGTACACCGTATGGGCATCAAAGGTTTAACGTGTATTTCCAATAACGCCGGCGTGGATGGATTTGGTTTAGGCTTGTGGCTAGAGAAACGACAAATCAAAACCATGATTGCGTCTTATGTGGGTGAAAATGCCTTATTCGAACAATTGTTATTGTCGGGCGAAATGCAAGTGATTTTAACGCCACAAGGTACGTTGGCAGAAAAAATTCGAGCGGGCGGTGCCGGCATTCCTGCATTTTACACGGCGACCGGCGTCGGAACACCCGTGGCGGAAGGCAAAGAAACACGCCGCTTTGGTGACAGACAGTACGTATTGGAAGAAGCCTTCCATGCCGATGTGGCGTTGATCAAAGCGTGGAAAGCCGATCCGCTGGGCAATCTCATTTATCGCAAAACTGCGATGAATTTTAACCCGATGATGGCCACTGCGGCCAAACTCACCATCGCCGAAGTGGAAGAAATCGTTCCTGTGGGCGCTTTGGATCCAGAACACATTCACACACCGGGCATTTACGTGCACCGCCTCATTCAAGGACAATTTGAAAAACGCATTGAAAAGCGTATGGTACAACATTCCTAAGATCTAAAAATACGAGGCAGCCCAGATAGGAGAGAATCATGCCCTTAAATAGAGAACAAATCGCCAAGCGCATTGCACTGGAATTAAAAGATGGTTATTACGTGAATCTGGGTATCGGTATTCCGACTTTGGTGGCCAATTACATTCCGGAAAACATTGAAGTCATGTTGCAATCCGAAAATGGCTTATTGGGTTTAGGACCTTATCCCAATGAACACGCGCTCGATGCCGATTTGATCAATGCCGGAAAAGAAACCGTGACAGCCATTCCGGGTGCCGCGTTTTTTTCTTCCGCAGACAGTTTTGTCATGATCCGCGGCGGCCACATCGATTTAACGGTATTGGGCGCTTTTGAAGTGGATGTACACGGCAATATCGCTTCATGGATGATTCCGGGAAAATTGGTGAAAGGCATGGGCGGTGCCATGGATTTGGTGGCAAGTGCCAGAAACATTGTGGTGGCGATGATGCACACCAGCCCCAAAGGAGAATCCAAATTATTGCAAGAATGCACACTGCCTTTAACGGGGATTCATTGCGTGCATAAAATTGTAACGGATTTAGGGGTATTGACGGTTGAAAATGGTACTTTCAAATTGTTGGAACGCGCGCCCGATGTGAGTGTCGAAGAAATTAAAGCCAAAACGGCAGGACCTCTGATCGTAGAAAAAAACATACAAGTGATACAATGTTAATTGCTATCCCTATTTTTTAGACACATGCCCACAATCCCTACAATAAAACACAGAACCCCTAACAGCGCACACGCTTGCCAGAGTATTCTTGGGCCAAAATATTGGTACACATAAGCCCCCAGACTGGCGCCGATGATTAAACTCCCCGTTAAAGTTTTTGTAAAATAAGACACGGCTTTGTTTTTTTGACAGACCTTATACAAGGCGCCAATAAAAAATATCTCGCCTAAAGAGTATACCATTGCACTCAATACGACGACAGTGAATACATGCCCCAAATTAAAAGCAAAACACCCTAATCCCAATAACAAAGCACCATATCCACTTCTAAATAAGGGATCGCTACGGTGAAACACAAAGACGATCGGTTTTTGTAAAAAACACAAGATGAAAGCGTGAATCAGCATAAATATCGCTAAGGCTTTTAGACCCCAATCGGGAAATTGCGTCACCAAGTAAAGGCCGTAGGTGGTGGTTAATTGTGATAACAACAATCCACCTAGAAATAATAGGCTTAAATAAAAAGATTCTGTCAGCCTCGGCCGAAAACCGGCGGCCCAGTTTCGAAACCAGTTTTTTACTGGGCCCCCGACTGCGGCCTGATGGCCTTGTCGAGGATGACAGCGCCTTCGGTTTACCACCTTCATCGCTTCGTAATCTGCACCTTCGGGTGCATCAGTTACGCTAAGCCGTTGTGAAGTAATGAAGCTAAAAAATAAAGACAACCCACTTAACATAAACGCCGTAAAAATTCCCACTTTAAAATCCACGATCGGAAATATCAAAATCCCTACCAGTGCCAAAGCCAATCCCATTTCTGAACTCCAGTACAAGGATTTTGTTTGTGGATACGTTGAATGTGAAAGGTTTTTTTTAAAAAGTGCACTGCCAAAACCCAATAATACGACATTAAAAATTAAGGGCTCAAAACTTGTCAGGATTAAAAAATTGCCGAGGCTTAAAATATTGCAGAACAATGCATATACTTGCATTTTCGGTTCATGACTCGAAACTTTAAAATACGTGGCAGCCAAAACGCCTAAACCATAACTCGAAAGCAATAAACCGCTTTGTACCACACTTAATTTCAGTGTGAGAGCAAAATAAGGCACTAAGAAAAATTGAACGGTACTGGCTGCGACTTGTAATAGATTACAAAGAAGAGAATAAAAATTGACGGATTGGGAGAGACTATCTTGTTTCAATAATAAGGGAATACTACGTTCCATGTTAATATCTCCAATGAAGCAATCAACCGAGCCGCGACCGTCAGGGAGCGGAGAAAGCGGGCCTCGTTCTTTTTTCACCGCTCCCTGACGGTCGCGGCTCGGTTATTTCATTATGATTCCTTCCAATACGCTTTCACACCTTCTTCGACGGTTTTGAAGGGTTGCTCATAACCTGCCTTTCGCAATAAAGTTAAATCGGCTTCTGTAAAACTTTGATAATGTCCAATTAAATGCGTCGGGAAAGGAATGTATTCAATCTTACCGCGCCCTGCTTCGTGGATCACGGCACGCGCTACGTCATTAAAGGTTTGAGCACGCCCCGTTCCCACATTAAAAATACCGCGCACTTCTGGATGTTGCCACAACCAGATATTCACCGCGACCACATCGTCGACGTACACGAAATCTCGACGCTGTTCCCCCGCCGCATAACCATCGCATCCTTCAAACAATTTTAAAACACTGCCTTCTTTTAATTGCGATTGCCAATGAAAAGCGACACTGGCCATACTGCCTTTGTGTGATTCCCCTGGACCATAGACATTAAAATAGCGACACCCTGCAATTTGACTTGCGGCTTTGGGCAACAATCGACGCACCCATTGATCGAATAAATATTTTGAATAGCCATACACATTGATAGGGCTTTCATAACGTGCTTCTTCTTGAAAGGTCAGACCATTTCCATACACTGCAGCGCTCGAGGCATAAATAAAGGGAATTTCTCGATTCAAAGCATAGCTCAAGAGCTGTTTGGAATAGGTGTAATTGTTTTCCATCATGTAATGGCCATTCCATTCCGTGGTCACAGAACAAGCGCCTTCGTGAAAAATCACGTCTATTTTGTCCTTGTAATGATGCTGTTCTAATTGATGTAAAAAAACGTGTCGATCTTCATAATCGCTGATTTTAGCGCCCACTAAATTTTTGAATTTTCTGCCATCGCTGAGATCGTCTACCACCAAAATGTATTCAAAACCGTGTGCGTTTAAGCCCTTGATCAAACGACTGCCGATAAACCCTGCTCCGCCCGTCACGATAATCATACTGGATCCTCCCATTTTGCATTTGTTTTAATTTTATCAACAATGGCCGTCGTCGAATACCCTTCTACAAAGCTAAGAAATTTTACTTCACCGCCATTGGCCATCACACTTTTAGCGCCGGCAATCATTTTATCTTTCCAATCGCTGCCCTTGACTAAAATATCAGGCAATAAAGTACTGATCAATTTTTCTGGCGTTTCCTCATCAAAAGGGATCACCCAATCCACTGCTTGCAAAGCGGCTAATACCGTCATTCGATGCACCAAAGAATTAATGGGTCTGTCAGAACCTTTATTTTGTGCACGCACGGAATCGTCACTGTTCACTGCCACAATTAAATGATCGCCTAAAGCACGCGCTTCTTGTAAATACTGCACATGACCTGGATGCAGAATGTCAAAACAACCATTGGTCATCACGACTTTGCGACCCTTGCTTTGCGCAGTATGGACTAAAGATTTTAAAGTGTCCTTATCCACAATACTGGCGCTACCGCCTTGTTCTACACGCAATTCATGTACAATTTCTTCAGGACTAATGGTGGCGGTTCCCAATTTTGTAACGGCCAATCCTGCTGCGATATTGGATAACAACACCGCTTGCGTCCAATCCATACCCGATGCTTTGGCGCAAGCCAGGGTAGCGATCACCGTATCGCCTGCACCGGTAACATCAAATACTTCTTGTGTATGTGCCGATAAATATGCAGGCTCACCGAATGCCGGCACAAACAACATGCCTTCTTTACCCAAAGTCACTAATATGGTTTCAAATTGATACTGATCTAATAAAGCCCGGGCTTTTTGAATGCGTTCTTCTTGTGTATGACAAACGCCCACCACCATTTCGAATTCTTTGCGATTGGGCGTGATTAAGCTTGCACCTCTGTAAACGGAGAAATCCATATTCTTGGGATCCACCAATACCATCAAGCCACGCTCTTTTGCTGTGTGTATTATTTCGGTGACATCGTCAATCACGCCTTTGGCATAATCAGAAATAACCAATACTTGCGCCGCATCCAAGTGCGCTATTAAATCTTGTTTCAAAGAATCTTCTGACGGCGTTTTCTTTTCAAAATCTAAGCGCAATAATTGTTGATCGTGACTCATGATGCGCAATTTTAGCGTGGTGGGGGTCGTATCCAAATGGCACAAATGCGAAATGACGTGATTTTCCTTCAACAACTTTTCTAAATCGTCGCCAGCTTCATCATTTCCACACAATCCAAATAAACGCACTTTAGCGCCCAAAGCGCGAATGCCCAAAGCGACATTACCCGCGCCGCCTACCGAATGCCGTTTATTTTGCACGTGAACCACGGGGATAGGCGCCTCAGGAGAAATACGATCGGTATCACCAAACCAATACTGGTCTAACATCACATCGCCATACACTAAGACTTCGCGCTGACTAAAATCAATTTTTTGACAGTCAATTTTTTGATATTCTGGGGTTTGAATCGACATTTATAGCCTCTACTCAATAGGGGTAGTATGATATCATAAGATCATTGGATTCCACCAGAAAAGAAGCTCAATTTGTGAAAAAAATAATCAAATTTATCTCTGGCTATGCCTATTTGCTCTTGGCACACCTCTTAATCCCGCTGACATGGACAAATTATACGCAGCAACGCTGGATAGGCGAACAACTGGGTTTGTGCTTATTGCGCTTTGATAAGCGCTCTAGAAATATCGCCACCATCAATATTCAGAAGGCTTTTCCAAGCTTATCTAAAGCAGAACAAAATCAATTGTTAAGGAAAACCTTCATCGCTTCAGGAATTTCGGCGATGGAAATGTTGTCGATGTTCTATCCGCGCAATCAACATCTATCGGAAAGACTGCGCTCGGTTGAAGGTTTGGAAGCGATACAACAAACCATCAATGCAGGTCACAGCGTTTTATTGTTGTTTCCCCATTTAACCAGCGTGTATTTTGCCGGTTATCTTTTGCATCAAAAAACGGGTTTGTCTTTTGGCATTCAATACAATCCCCCGCGCAATGCCGTGCTGACACGCGTAATGCAAAAGAAAATTGAACGTTATGCTTCTCCCGTCTTCACACGCACGCATTTAAATCGCATCGTTCATTTTTTACAAAAACCGAATATACTCTGGTATGCACCTGATTTGGATTTAGGCCGTAAACGCAGTCTCTTTATTGATTTTTTTAATTTTCCGGCCGCCACCAGCATCGTGACACATGCTTTAGTCGAGAAAACGCGGGCCAAACCCTTTACCATTGCTTTTCACCGAGATGCACAAGGTTATTACGACATTCAATTACACGCTTTAACCGGTTTTGGTGAAGGGCCCCCCGAACACGATCTCCGGCAATTAAATGAACGCATAGAAGCCATTGTCCGTCCTTATCCCGAACAATATTTGTGGCAATATAAGCGTTACAACACTCGCCCGGAAGGAGAAGAAAAGTTGTATCATAAACGCGAGACACAATTTAACTGAGTGTGACATTCAATTAATTTTATACTGGAGAATGATGATGTTTAAAAAAGTTGCTTTTACCATGTACCCTGTCGAAGACCTAGCCCGTGCACGTCAATTTTATGAAAAAACCTTGGGTTTAAAAGTAGGCAAAACCTACATCGAAGACACTTGGATAGAATACGATTTACCCGGCGGAGGGTGTTTCGTTTTGACTTCTGTGGCCAAAGACATGAAACCCAGCGAACATTACGGTGGCGTTGTTGCTTTTGAAGTAGAAGATTTAGAAACCTTGATGGCACGCTTAAAAAAAGAAAATGTTCAGGTCAAGTTGGATATCTTTCATTCTCCTGTCTGTCAAATGTCGGTTATTTACGATTCGGAAGGAAACTTGGTCACTTTGCATCAGTGTCATTCCAAGAAAGAGTAGCGCTCGTACTACATGATGTCCCAACCGAGCCGCGAGGAAGCGGAGAAAGCGGCCCCCATTCTCTTTTCTCCGCTCTCTCACGGCCGCACTCGGTTAAATATGCCGACGCAACCAAGCTTTAGCAACAGCACTAATATGCTCATCCTTTAAAGCTACTTCCAACAAATCCTTCTGTGCTGCACTATCTTGTCCACACAATTCCTCCATTAAGGTTTTCCACGCCGGTAAAAACGGCGCTTCGGGATCTTGAATTGTGTTTAATATGTCATAAATGCGCTGTCTGTAGTAATGAGCAATCGCTTTATCCAACCAAAAAACCATTTCAGTGCTCAATCCATATTTGCTGTCAATAGCGCCGGTTTTAAATCCTTTTTCCCACACACTTTTACGCAAATGCACATATTCCTGACCATACAAATCATTGACCAAAGTCATGCATTGCTCTGCTATTTCAGAAGCTTTCGCACTGTGTGGATCGGTGTTTACATGCAGTGCGACCACTCTGCACAAATCCGCCCACGCTTTTTCAAAGGCTTCTTTTGTCTTATTATCTGAACCCGCTAATTTCTTCTGAAACTCTGCATATTGTCTTAACTCACTTTCAGACAAAACCTTTTTTGCCCAGGATTCATTCACCTCTTCTATCATTTTATACACTCCTATCATTTCTATGGCTTTTTGCCAAGGGATTTCTAGACTCTTGTCCATTGCCGCGACAATCTTTTGCAATACTGTTTGTGCATTGAGCAAGGTTTCTGCTTTTTCCTGCAAAAACTTCACTTGCTCTGTGAAAGGCTGTAAGGCATCCTTTTCATTTTTTAGTAACAACTTAATTTGCGTTAAACTAAAACCAAAAAATTTCAGGGCAATAATACGCTGCAATTTCAACAAATCTGCCTCGGAATAAACGCGATACCCATTGCTTAAGCGTAAACTGGGTTTTAACAAACCAATGCGATCGTAATGATGCAAAGTGCGCACAGAGACGTCCGTTAATTGACTCAGTTCTTTCACATACCATTGGTTCATCGTGTTTTACTCCTTAACCTGCAAGATAGGCTATGACGCTGCGTTAGAGTCAAGCCTTTTTTCGAAAAAATATTGATCATAGTATAACTGGTTGTTTTATGATATAATTTTTTTATTTTGGAGAGTAGCCTCAATGCCTCCCATCAGTTATGAGGAATTTGCCGGCGTGGACATACGTTCGGGAACCATTCTAAAAGCAGAACTCTTCACACGCGCTAAAAAACCCGCCTTTAAAATATGGGCTGATTTTGGCCCTGACATCGGGGTATTACAAACCTCGGCGCAAGTCACCATCCACTATACGCCTGAAACTCTGGTCGGCAGAAAAATCCTGGGCTGCACCAATTTAGGCGAAAAGAACATTGCTGGGTTTATCTCGCAATTTTTATTACTGGGCTTTGCCGATGCAAACGGCGCCATTCGGTTGGCCAGCTGCGATCCTTTAACGCGCAATGGCGAAAAATTGCATTGAGCGCCATAGTCATCCTAAGCAGTAACTTTCTCTTATATCAATGGCCTCCAAAAAGTCTTCGTCGTGAGAAATCACAATCAGAGCGCCGGGATAGGCTTTTAATACAGTAACCACATGGGCTTTGGTTTCCAAATCGAGGTTATTGGTCACCTCATCTAAAATCAACAATTTAGGATTTAAAACCGCAATGCGCGCCAATGAAAGTCGTACTCTTTCGCCCCCGGACAATTGCGACACGGCGATTTCAACTTCTTCATTTTTTCTAAATAAAAAATCATTCAAATGCTTCCGAATTTCCGCCTCTCGCCATTCAGGCATCTCATCTGCAATGGTTTCAAACACCGTTTTATTCGGGCATAAAATCGCATACTGCTGATCCAAATAACCGATGTCTTTTCTATTCGGCGCCAACCAATCTCCGGTTTTAATGACAATCGGCTCATTTAAAATGGCTTTTACCAAGGTCGATTTACCACTGCCATTGTCTCCTAAAATAGCGAGGCGACTGTGTGAACGAATCGTTAAATAAATATTTTTTAATACTGTCTTTTCAACACAATAAGTCACGCCACCTTCAGAAATAGACACTAATACTTTATCACCCAATTCAGCACTGCTTAAAGAAAACTTAGGCTGAATAATATCCGGTAAACGCAAATCCGCCAATTGTTCTATTAGCGCTTGTTTTTTGTCTTGAATAACTACTTTTTTTCTGCCCGAGGTTTCTTCGGCTCTTAAAGCTGTGGCTTTGCCACCCAAAGGCCATTTACGTTCTCGAATACTTTTTTCACCTTTTGCCCTACTTTTGGCCGCGCGCACTTGTTCTCGCATCAAAGTCTGATGCATTTCTTTTTTCTGGCGATGCAATTGCAACAAAGATGCTTCTATTGCTCTACGTTTAGAAATGATTTCATTTTTATAATCTTCATAATTGCCTGAGAAAATATGCACTGTACCATTGTCTATGTGCCATAAAATATCGACACTGTGTCGCAAGAGCATAGTATCGTGTGAAACCAGAATGAGTGTGCCTGTATATTTTTCTAAAAGACCTAAGAAATTTTTCCTGTGTGTGCGATCCAAATGATTGGTTGGTTCATCCAATAACAAGACATTGGGACCCGACTGCAATGCCTGCGTTAAACTTTTTTGGAAACGCTCCGCACCACTTAAATGAGGATGATCGCTTATCAATTGTGGCACATAACCCAAAACTACTTCGGAAGGCAACATCACTTCTCCACTGACAGCATTCGAAATACCGTTCAGTCGATTGAGTAATGTGGATTTGCCGCTGCCATTAGCGCCGATGATTGCAATACGGCTGCCAGAATAAACTTGTGTACTGAAATTTTCAAAGCACAATTTATGCGGAAAAGATAGGCTTAGATTTTTGATTTGGATAGGTTTGTGCATCATTGCACCTCTTAAATAATGACTTCAGAGACGGTTCAAAGTGCGTCCCACAATAGGACGCTATTTAAGAGATAAATTCATGATAGCACAGGCCTCGATTGAAATTGAATAAAGAAATTATACCCTTATTTTGAAAAAATGCAAGCTACTATCATCCTTGGTATACTATTGCGATCTTTTAATCCGCTATGGAGAAAAATAGCATTGGCCGGGCTCATTATTGAAACACCCAGACTTATTTTAAGAACTTGGACAACAGCTGACATTGAACCTTATTATCACATCAACCAAGATCTCAAAGTGATACAATTTTTACGCGGTCCGCTCAGCGAAGCCGAAATCCAAGAATTTATCCATCTCAAAAACCAGCAACAAGTAGAACGCGGCTATACCTTATGGGCCGCGCAATTGAAAAAAACCGCTGAACTCCTGGGGTTTATTGGCCTAAACTATACCGATTGGCCCGCCCATTTTACCCCTGCCGTGGAAATCAGTTGGCGTTTAGGCTCCATGCATTGGAATCAAGGCTATGCCACCGAAGGGGCCAAAGCGGCCTTAGCTTATGGATTTAATACAGTGGGTCTAAATGAAATTGTGTCTTTTACAATCCCCGCAAATCGGCCTTCTATTCGCGTGATGGAGAAAATCGGCTTAATCTGCCATGAAAAAGGCGATTTTGCACACCCCCGATTGCCTGCCCATCACCCTTTATCACACCACATTTTGTATCGTTTGACTCGAGAAGCCTATTTCACCCAGCACCACCACGGACTCTGAAAGCCGTCATTGCAGGCCCTGCTCAAAACTTACCCATACTCAACCAATCAGTTGTTTTTTAATTTAAATGGTGTATAGCAATGCCAAATGGGGGGCGGATTTTATTCTTTATTTTGTTTTATTTTTGATAATTTAAAAATGTTTAAAAATCAACGCGTTATATACCCATCGTCAATGAAAATGCGAGATCGGCATATCATCTCGATGGGCGGCTCACGAGCTGCCCTACACAGATCTCTAGTAAAACGCAGACAATATAGAGGCAGCTGCTTGTAGGGGCGGCTCGTGGAGCCGCCCTGCCCCTGGGCCAAGATGATATAAAGTTCTACCTAAACGACTTGTTAAAGCTGAGCTAAAGATGTATGAAGCAAAATAACAAACGTTTAGAAACGTTTAAGTTTCTAGTTTTACTTGCTATTGGAGGAAATCTCGGAACGGCTTCTGGCGAGGGAAAACTTGAATACACCTGATACTGCTGAGACAGTGAAGGCGGTTATTAGCATTGTAAAAGGGTGGATAAACTACTGCGAGGGCTAAAGGCATTGGGTTTCCCAACAAAATGGAAAACCGTATCAATGTTCTAATTTACTGAAAGTGTTGGGGCACGTGATTTACCTGGGAGCCGGATGCGTTAATTGCGCACGTCCTGGTTCTGCGGAGGGTTTGGCTGGAGTGATCTGTCCATTCTACTCACCGAAAGCTCCTTATAGACAAAAACAAGAAGCTGCCGTAAACCGCTCGAAATGAAGCATAGAATGCTCATTTCGAGCAGTGGCTATGGTTTAATGGGTTATGGAGAGTGATGGCATCGGAGCAATCGATGTTAAAATTGCGTTCCTAACCCCGTCTTCTTTTAGTGCTTCATCCACTGCCTTTTTCAACTCCCCTTCCCCAAGTCCGTCTTGTTCGCGTGTATTAAGTCGCTCTCCTTGGAAATTAGCCATGGAGCCGTAGAAATTATAATGAATTATTGCTACAATTAATTTTGCTGCTGCACTCACTTTTTCTCCCTCGGGGAATTTACTCAATCTAAATAGAGAAAATGGATTTAGGCTTCCTTCTCGCTCACACAAATATGCCCACAACCTATGGCAGCTAATGAGAAGACGTTGGTTTTTCGGCTGATTTTCTGCGGCACGTTTTACCCCATCAGCATAAATAGCGGCTAATTGAGAATCACCTTGTTCTACTTGTTTGTTGACGCCTCCCCAAAAAGCCAAATAATATTTCGTGCCACCGCTTTCACAAACAAATTGTTGGGCGGTAAATGCAATTCCTTTTTCAGACTTCACGTAAATTGCAACATTCAAACCTTGATCTAGAAGATCATTGAGTCGTTGCATTTGTTGCATCGCCAATTCTGCTCGCCTAGCTAGCCCTGCTGAATCAAGGGCAAAAGTATAAAAAGTAGTAAGCAGAGGAAATGCGCAGCCACCTTTGCCACGAGTAGTCAATTCTTGAGCAATTTGCGCCAATTTCCCGCCATATTGAGGAACTGTCACGTCGTTAAATCTCCAGGCATTTGGATTTTTTTCTGCTGGTTTTTCTAAAGCCTGTGTTTCATTCCCTGGATAGACAAATACGGTGTTAGCTATACTTTTATTTTCACTTTGAACCGTATGTCCTTTTGCATCTATCAGTTCAAAATTCTGATAAGTGCCTGTAGGTGAAACCAATAACTGATTATAAATTTCTGTGGTTAATGTGAAAGGACGTTTTATTGCCCTAATAAAGTATACTTGACCACGAGGTTGAGAACTTTGGGAATTGCCTAAGTCTACAAAGTCATCTTCAACACCTAATGTGCTCTGCCGAGGCACAAAACGCACCCCATATCCACGCTCACCGACTTCAGTACAAGAAGATTGTGCCTCTATAGATGCGATTAAGTGAATTCCGCCCGACGGCGATAGTGTGAATTGCTGGCTTCTGTCTCTATTAACAATCGACTCTACTTTATAGCCCTTAGGCGCAACAACAAAAGCGACGTCTTGAGATTTTGGATTAAGAGTAATCCCCCCCTGCGAATCTTTTCCTAGGCTGGTACATTCATTCTTAGATCCTAAGGCTGTAGGCAGATTTTGACAATTACCACAGTCACCTGCCATAACATGCATCATGCCCTCCCGACGTTCAAATTGGCTTTGATAGCTTGCTATTTCATCCTGATAATCATGACCATATTGTAAATGTAGATTCGTATTTACAATAGTATGTACGAGACTAGATTGATTTTCTAGCTGAAATATTGTTTCCATACCGCGAAATAAGTTTGGACCTTCGTTTCCAGTATATTGGAATACTGCTCTTGTGTCCATTAACTTAAATTTACTAGCATTATAAATAACGGCTAAAAAAGGTTGGTCGCTCGCATCAATCATAATTGCACGGTGATATCCTTTCAATTCCAGGCAGTCAAAAAAACGTTTTTGTAATCGTTGTTTAGCCTGATCTAAACCTGGTTCTGTAGAATCATTAAGCTTTAAAAAATCTATTTCTTGTAAGTTAATGATATCATCGCCTGCATCAATTGCACCCATAATCTGAGCAATTTGTTGTTCTTTTCTTGTTTCATAAGCTGCAACCGATTCATTCACCTGGAATGGGTGATTGCTAAGCCGCATCGGTTGAAAATTAGCTTCTTCTGTTCGCACTTGGGCCAAAAGAGCATTTTCATAATTAATAACAGCTGGCTTACCGGAGAGATTCGCCATAGACTTCTGGACAGATTTTTCTTTTATTTCGCCAGCAGCATCTTTATATTTATACGTTATAGTTTGAGAAGCTGTAGTGTATAAGATTTGCCCAGGCAGCGGTTTGCTGCGTTGATAACGGACTTCAGCCATTCCTGTAGCAAAACTTCCTATAAAACATTTATTCTGTAAATTATAGGTACTTACCTGAATCACAGCATTCGGAGAGTTTATGGCTTCGCCATGAGGAGATATTATTCGGAATCGATAGCTTCGAAAAGCATGAGTTGACAAAAATGGTATTGAATTTGCATCTGCAGCCATGGTATTTCCCCTTCGTTATTTATAATTTAACTCTAGCTCCTGTTTATATCTCGTTTGTCGAAACAAAAAATCCAAATGCTCAATGTAAATAAGCTGTTGAAATAATAACACAAAGTCGGCCTAACGTCAATAATTTAGCCAGTTTAACTCAGGTTAAACACATCAGAATTTACAACATCAATAAGCTATTCTGCTTGAATCCAAAGGACCAGCTATTTGCTTATGCTCTAAATTTTAATGGGACAGTTCTGATCTTATGTCATTTGAATGACGTGGCCTTGATTTTGTAAATTCAATGCGTAGCTTCTCTAACAAATTGGCCACTGTTTTATTGACATATTCACTGCCATTGTCTGAGTGAAAATTAATAATATTAAAGGGGAAAGCTGCTATGAGCTGTTTTAGCACAGGGATTAAGTATTGCTCTGATATCTTTTCTACGGTGGCTACTATTTAAAATTGTGTCACTTCATCCACGGCGTTAATGTGATATACCCCTTTTTTACCATCTAAATCGCCTTGATGTACGGTATCTATTCGTATATAGCCTGGACATCCTTGTGGGTGTGGCTGTCTTCTTTGCCCTATATTTA
>JAJXUV010000002.1 GCA_021782495.1 Pseudomonadota bacterium
ACCCTGAGGGAGCGGTGAAATGACAACCGCTCCCTCAGGGTCGCGGCTCGGTTGATTTCGTTAAAACTGAAATTTTTTTGAAAAATTATACTGGAGAAAAAACATGAGTAAAATACAAGAATATCAACCTGAAGAGACGTTAGGTGAAGTCGGTCGCTTAACCGTTACTCAAACGGCTTTAGCGCATTTACAACGTCAAGCCCAAAAACAGAAACCGGTGAGTAAGGCTTTGCGAATCGAGATGAAAAAAGCGGGGTGTTCAGGGAGTAAATATATTTTCGATTATGTAGAAGCACCTCAACAAGACGATGAAGTTATTGTGCTTACGCCTGAATTTTCTATTGTTGTTGCAGCGAATGCTTGGTCTAAGATCCAAGGCAGTATCATCGATTATGTGCAAGAAGGAGTTAATGGGCGATTAAAGTTAATGAATCCTAATGAAACGAGCGCTTGTGGGTGTGGCGAGAGCGTTTATTTCGGGTAGGGGCTGTTTATATTTCTACTATGCTGGGCGTAATTTATTGATTTTCTGTGCTCCGCTTCTTATTTATGTCATAATAAACTGCGCTGCGGTGCTCGAAAATCAATGAATTCCTCTGCAGCTTAGCGAAATATAAATAGCACCTACTAATGCGTCGGCAAAGTAAATCCGTGGTTTTGCTTTGTCTTAGGCCAGCGTGCCGTGATGGTTTTTAAGCGCGTATAAAACTGAATGCCATCGGGGCCATGTAATCCCAAATCGCCGAAGACAGAGTTTTTCCAGCCACCAAAACTGTGGTACCCCACAGGAACTGGAATAGGGACATTAATGCCCACCATGCCGATTTGTACGCGCGAAGCATAATCGTGCGCGATTTCACCGCTTTGCGTAAATATTGCGGCACCATTGCCATAAGGATGTGCATTGATCCACGACAAAGCGGTTTCGTAATCAGGTGCACGCATCACACACAAGACCGGACCAAAAATTTCTTCTTGATAAATCCGCATAGCAGGTTTGACGTGATCGAACAAACTTGCGCCGATAAAAAATCCTTTCTCGGGAATAGAAGCTTGTCGTCCATCGACAATTAAATTGGCACCTTCCTTAATGCCTATTTCTAAATATTCTTGCACGCGATTTAAGCCATCGCTGCTAGTCAAAGGCGCTAATACGGTGCGATCATTTTCACCTGAACCAATCACCAAAGCTTTCATGGCGGGGATTAGACGTTCAACTAAAGCATCGGCCGTTTTATTGCCAACACACAGCACGACGGAAATGGCCATGCAGCGCTGTCCCGTCGAACCATAAGCGGCGCCTAAAATCGCATTGGCAGCATCGTCTACATCCGCGTCATCCATGACTAAGCAATGGTTTTTCGCGCCGCCAAAGGCTTGCACACGTTTGTGATGGCGGCTTGCAGTTTGATAAATGTGTTCTGCCACTTTGGTTGAACCCACAAAACTCACGGCTTTGACTTTAGGGTGAGAGATTAAAGCGTCCACCACTTCTTTGCCTCCGTGTAACACATTCAATATGCCGTCAGGAGCGCCCGCTTCATATAAAAGATCGGCCAACAACAGAGCGGTACTTGGATCTTTTTCCGAAGGTTTGTGAATGAAAGTATTGCCACAGATCAAAGCCAAAGGATACATCCACAAAGGGATCATTGCGGGAAAATTAAAAGGCGTGATTCCAACACAAATCCCCAAACTTTGACGCAAGCCATAACAATCCACATCACGCCCAACACGTTCTGAATAACTCGATTTCAACAAATGAGGTGCACCACAAGCGAATTCCACCACATCGATGCCGCGCTGTATTGAGGCTGTGGCATCGGCGCGGGTTTTGCCATGTTCTAGTGTGATGCATTCAGCCAAAGCAGGAATATTTTTTTCTAAGAGCTGTTTAAAAGCAAACATCAAACGAGCACGTTCAGCCAGCGAACTCAAACTCCATTGCTGATGCGCTTTTTCAGCAGCCTCGATGGCTTTTTCAATTTCGCTTTGATTGGCAAAAGGCACTGGATACAGTATTTCTCCTTTTGCTGGATTATAAACGGAAGCGCATTCGGCACCCGTACTAGTGACTCGTGCGCCATTGATATGGTGTGCTAGCATAATGTTCTCCTTTTTTAATTTATACCTAAATGATGATTCTAAAGTCAAGTTGAAAAAACACTCAAGTTCTTTAACCGAGCCGCGACCGTCAGGGAGCGGTGAAACAACAACCGCTCCCTGACGGTCGCGGCTCGGTTAAATCATCTCTATTCCTAGATGTTGAATGCTTTTTAAAACTATTCTATAGTAAACAGAACTATCACCACCCTCAGGAGAAATCATGAAACTTTATTTTCACAAAGACGCGTGTTCCTTAACCGTTCGTATTTTAATGCACGAATTGGGATTGGCTTGCGAGTATGAATCTGTGGATTTGAAAACCAAAAAAACCGCTTCAGGTGCAGATTATAAAACCATCAATCGCAAAGGCAGTGTACCGGCATTGATTTTAGACGATGGGCAAATGTTAACGGAAAACATTGCTATCCAATTTTATCTTGCGGAAAAACACCCCAAACAGCAACTCATTCCAACAGAACACAGCATGAAGCGCTATCACACCATCGAATGGTTGAGTTTTATTTCCACCGATCTCCATAAATCCTTTGTGCCTTTTTTTGCAGCCCATGTTCCAGAAGACGCTAAAATTGGTATTTTTACGACGATTTTGCGCGCTAAATTTAATGCGATCAATGCGCAATTGGCACACCACGATTATATAGCCGGTGATACATTTACCAGTCCGGATGCTTATTTATTTGTGGTGACGCGTTGGCTGCCGGCAACGCCCCTTTCTTTGAAAGAATTTCCCCATTTACAGCGCTTTATGGATGAAATGCACCAAAGACCTTCAGTGAAAGCCGCTTTGGCGGAAGAGAAGGAATAAAGACTGTAAAATCAACTATGAAAATATTGTTCGCAATTTAAGCAGATTTTGCTATACTTTTTAGTAGAATTTCTTAAATAAGGAGCAATAAAATGTCTAAAAGCATAGTTAAGTACGGTGTTTTCGTATTGTTAGCT
This sequence comes from Pseudomonadota bacterium, assembly GCA_021782495.1. GTDB lineage: Bacteria > Pseudomonadota > Gammaproteobacteria > UBA1113 > UBA1113 > VFKP01. The sequence continues at coordinate 3,070 of JAJXUV010000002.1, forward strand.
ACTTTGTTAGCCGGTTGTAGTATGAATAACCGATATTATTATTACGGTAGTCATTACTGTTGGCGAGGAGAAAGTGGTCGAGTGTATTGTGAGCATAATTACCGATATTGTGATGGTTATCGCTACTATTACAACGATCGTCATGAAGTAGTTTGTGTGAGAAAATAATCCTATCTTTTTAGAAATCACTGACTTGGCTGCGGTCAAGTCAGTGATTCAGTCTTGCTTTGCTTTAATTTTTGATATTCATCCGCAATCAATTCAACCTCAGTGTATAAAGTCTCAAACTGTGCAGTAATTTTGTGTAGGTCTTCATGTGTTTTGATGGCTTGATGCAATGCTTCTAGCGAAGTTTCGAATCGTGGTGTACCACAACAATTCAAAGCCCCGCGAATTTTATGCAGCACTTCCCTTGCCGAGAGCAGATCATTTTTTTTATACGCGCGTTTTAATTGCGGCAAATCTTCATTTTTTAAGGAATCCAACAACATGCCGATAGAGACTAAGGCTTTTTCCGGTATTTTGCTGCCAATACGCTGCATACCCAAATTCAGATCGATAATATCTAATGTCGCATTGACAATAGAATCAGCCGCATAAACTTCAAAAAGATGGCGTGCTTGTTCGTGCAGCAAAGGTTTAGTGACGACTTCTGCGAATCCAGCTTGAAGGGCGGTTTTATGTTTTTCGGTTCCTTGGTGGTGTGCCGTTAAAGCAATAAAAGGCGTGTGAGGGTTTTTACTTTTCTCATCTTGATGTGCAAATCCCAATATGTCTATGCCAGAACCATCGGGCAAACCCAAGTCTGAAATCACAAAATCGTATGGCTGCTGTTGTAATTGCATACAGGCTTCATGCACATTGCGCGCGGTATCCAATTGATTGGTAAAATGAGCCAATACTTCAGTTGCCGCAAACAAGCAAACTGGATCGTCTTCCACCAACAAAACACGCTGATGAAAAGGAGTATCGAGGGGAGTATTGCTCGCCAAAGGCAATTCGATTGCTAGTTCTTGTATACTTTTTAAAGGGGATACATGGGTTTCGTCGATTTCAAGACCATGCATATAACCCTCTAGCAGTGGCACCGTACAAGGTAATATCACTTTGAATTGAGAGCCTTTTCCAAGAACGCTTTCTAATTCCAAATCCCCATCTAGATCCCGCACAAATTTTTTCACCAAATAGAGACCTAAGCCTGTGCCCGGATATTCGTTAGTGTCAGAAGCGGTGCCGCGTGAAAATTTTTCAAAAATGGTGTGGCGTTTTGCTTCGGGGATCCCAATGCCTGTGTCCTTAATTTTTATACACAACAATAGGTGTCTTTTATCTTCTCGTTTTGCTGAAATTTCTAAAGAAATACTGCCGCATTTGGTAAATTTCACGGCATTGCCTATTAGGTTGATTAAAATGCGGCGTAGCCTAAACTCATCACTGAGCACATAAGAGGGTATGATACTATCCACTTTCAAATGCAATATTAAATCTTTACCATAGGCAGCCGGTTTATTTAAATCTAAAATGTCAGCGGCAAGACGACGAATGTCTATTTTATTTTCGACGACGGGTTTTTGTTGTTCATCGACGTAACTGAAATCAACGACTGCATTGCACAACTCCAATAATCTTGCACTGGATTCGGTTAACATCGATAATACTCTTTTCTTTTTAGGATCAGATTCTTGGCTCGTTAATTCACTCAATAAAGCCCATACGCCTGCCGCGGGTGTGCGAACATCGTGTTGCATATTTTGGATGAATTCGGTTTTGGCTTGGCTCGCGGCTTCGGCTATTTCTTTGGCTTTAAGTAATTCATGTTGAGCATTTTTTAATTCTGTCACATCACTGTATATACACAGAACGCCTACAACGCAGCCCTGTTTGTTGACTAAAGGGACTTTGCTGGTAAGCAAGGTTACTTTCTTACCATCTCTCCTGGTTTGGGTTTCTTCAATATTTATTTTAGCTTTATTGCTATGTATAACAGCCAGATCGTCAGTGCGATAAGCATCACTTTCTTCTTTGGTGGTGGGTAAGTCGTAGTCTGTTTTTCCAATGACATCGTTTGGAGAGGACAAGCCTATGGATTTAGCGAAAGCTTGATTACAACCTTTAAAAACCCCTTCGGTATTTTTCCAAAAAACATGCACGGGCAAGCGAAGCAATAGTTCAGAAATAAATTCTTGACTAAACCAATAGGGATCTTCTTCGACCATGAATATTTCCATCAGAATGGTTAAATTACATCATTTTCGCATAAATCCTAGCGAGATTACAACAACGTTGCAGTTTTTAATGCTTGGCGGTAATTTTTCGTCTAACTCAGCCAAAGAGTCGCTGTGCACGCGTTTAACAGGCTTCAGAAATGTTTGCCTCGCTGAGTTGCTGTAGAGACGATGGACGACAACGGTTTGCCTGGGGGACAAAGCATCTTTATTTTCCTGCAGAGTTTCTAGCAAGGATGGACAACTATTGCGGCTTAAGGAAGAAAGTTCAGCTTTCTTCTTCTCAAAGACGCGGGGGTCTCCACCTATAGCTTTCCAGATTTTCTCTCCTGTCTGTAATGCATAAGTGCTTCTAGAAGGATCGGTGGGTTTTTTTGATATTTCTTTTTGACCTCTACATAAGGTACCGTCCTCCACATATAAATACCCCTCTTTAGTAATAATGTTGCTCTGATTCAATTGGGGGTACAGTAAGTTTAATACATCCTCCGCCGCATCAAAAATATTCGCTATCTTCCCTGGAATGATGTATATCATTTTACTGTTTTCATCTTGAAAAACGACTGCTTCACGGAAATCGGTGTCTGAGGCTATTTTCGCATGAACGGTTTCTATGTGGCCTTGATACTTAAATCTTTCAGAAAATTCGCCATAAAAATGAGTCATATGTTCTCGAGCAGATTTTTCAACGTTAATCAGAAACTGAGGGTTTGTGAGTTCCTCAGACAAAAGCATTTTTGCTTCTTCTGGGGTTGGGCAAGAATTTAAATTAGTGAATTTTGCATGGGTCAGCAGATATCGGCTGCGTCCATCTGTACCTTTATCATCATAGTACACCAAGCAAGGAAACCATCCATCCATGATAATGATTGGATTCGCTGGACCTTTCTCTGCTTCTTGTGTATCTTCGTAGAGTAATCCAAGGCAACTTTGATATACAACCTTCATGTCAAATAACAAGGGTTTGTCTGGTAGAAATTCTTGGTAACTCGTGGCATTCACGACGGCATCAAATTCTGTTGTCTCTGTTTCTTTTGTCTCTACGTTTTTCGTCGTAATGAATATCTTACCTTCTGCATCGGTAACTATTTTTTCAACCTCTGTATTTAATTTTATTTCAATGTTTTCTTGTTGAAGATAGCCATTCATAATGTCTCTTAACTTATCACCCACTAGAATGTTCATTTCTTCGGTATCTAGGATAGTTTCTAAGTGCTGATATTCTTTAAACTGACTGAGAGGTTGCACTTTGAAGCTGGAATGTTCCCCAGGCTTCCCATCCTTCCCAGCCAGTTCCTCAAATTTTGCTGCATCCACTTTTGAGCGATTACCATCTATGTCTTTATCGCCTATCGCATAGAGAGAGCGTCCGTGCCGCGATAGCAATTCAGGATAAGTTGCCGAAAATTTGTCATGCCCTCTGAGACAACTTTTTCTAGTTTCTTCTGAGCGAGGATAATGCGGACCTAGATGATCACGCACCCCTAACTTTCCAGAGGTTCTACCAAAAATGCGGGGATTTTTTTCTAGCAATGTTATTTTAACATTCTTCTGTTCAGACAGAGTTTTAGCAACTTCAAAACCATACCATCCTGCGCCTATGATCGCAATATTTTCGGGTTCCTGTGCACTCATCATCATTTCTCCTTAAGAATACCTTCTTTAAGTTATGTAATATATAACCACCATATATACCTAACGCTCGATTTTTTTCTGTTGATAATACGAATAATAAACCTTCGCCATTTTACAAGATACGCATCTTCAAGTAAAGTGTATTCTACACAGATCGAGTATGCAGATTGCCTATTTTTTTTTCTTTGGAATCAATTTATTAGAGGTTTTTGACTGTAGATTTGATTTATGGTATCTTGTTCCCAGTTTAGAGGCTTAAATATAGAAGCCCTAATAGCGGAGAGGTGGCTGAGCGGTTGAAGGCGGCGGTCTTGAAAACCGTTGAGGGGCACTCCCCCTCCCAGGGTTCGAATCCCTGCCTCTCCACCATCGCGACAATGCTTAAGGAACGAGGGTGCATATCATGATAAAAATATTATTGGTAGACGACCACCAGTTAATTCGACATGGATTTAAAACCATGTTGGAGGAAAATGCCAATGATATGGAAGTCGTCGGCGAAGTCGGTACGGGCGAAGCAGCGATTGACTTTGTGCGGAAGAATCCACCCAATGTGATTTTAATGGACATACGCATGCCTGGCATAGGTGGCATGGAAGCAACCAAAAAACTGTCTCATTTTGCGCCCCAATCGCGCATTTTAATTGTGACAGCCAATGATTTAGAGCCTTTTCCCTCGATGTTGATGGAAGTAGGCGCCAGTGGGTTTATCAGTAAAACTGCCAGCAATGCAGAAATGTTGGAAGCAATACGCGCGATTGCGGAGGGTAAACAATATGTTAGCCCAGAAATCCAAAAACGGATTAATGAGCGGATGGTTGATGGTAAAAGCACTTCACCTTTCGATAGTTTAAGCGATAAAGAATTGCAAGTCGCTTTAATGCTTGTCGCAGGAATGAAACCCAAACAAATTGCTGCGCAACTGTTTGTTGAGTCTAAGACCATTTTAACCTATCGTTATCGTATTTATGAGAAATTAAATATTAATACCGATGTTGAATTGGCTTTATTAGCAGCGCGCTATGGCTTGATTGATAATACGAAAATCAATTAAGGCCGATGAACACGACTGATCCATCCACTTTTCTTGATTCCGAAGACCATAAAAAAGCCTCTCTTTCCAATATGACCACGCAACCTGGCGTTTACTGCATGTTCAGCGAGAGTAGAGAGCTATTGTATGTGGGCAAAGCGTACAATTTACAAAAACGCTTACACAGTTATTTTCAAAAAAATCAGTTGCCTCGCAAAACCGCTTTGTTGATGAGTCAAGTGCATTGCATTGAAGTGACAGTAACTCGAACCGAAAATGAAGCCTTTATTTTAGAAAACACCCTGATAAAGCGGCATAAGCCGCGCTACAATGTGTTATTGCGCGATGATAAAACTTATCCCTACATTGTTTTAGAAGAACGAAATCATTTCCCTCGCTTGAGTTTGCTGAGAAGCAAGAAAAAGTTGGAAGGACGTTATTTTGGTCCTTATTCTAGCGTGGATGCAGCGCGTGAAACTTTGCAATTTTTGCAAAAATTATTTGGGATCCGTCAATGCACGGACAGTTTTTTCAAACACCGTCAAAGGCCTTGTTTGCAATATCAAATTAAACGATGCAGTGCACCTTGTGTGGGCTTGATCAAAGAAGCACTTTATCAACACGCTTTAAAACATGCATTGTTGTTCTTGCAAGGGAAAAATACCGCGATCATTGAAGCTTTGGCTGCAGATATGCAAGTGGCGAGTAAGGCGATGCACTATGAAAAAGCCGCTAAATTGCGCGATTGCATTAAGCTTTTGCAAAAAACACAACAGCAACAACATGTGATTTCTGGAAAAGCCAATTGTGATGTGTTGGGGTGTGTGCTAGAAGGACGTGAAGTGTGTGTGTCGGTTTTGTCTGTGCGTGAGGGGCAATGGGTGAGTAGCCAAACCTATTTCCCCAGTGTGCCAGATTACACCGATACCGCGGAAATTTTAGAGGCGTTTATCAGTCAATATTATGGCAGTGCTCAGGCGCACACCTTATCTTCTCAACAAGAAATTTTAGTGCCGGCCCATTTAGCGAATGCAGAATCCTTAAGTGCTTTTTTAAGCGAGCACTGTCAAGTGTCTCTGCACATCAAAACTCCGCAACGTGGCATCAAATTAAAATGGTTAAAGATGGCCGAAGAGAATGCCCTCGTTGCCTTAAAGCAACACCATACTCAAGCGCAACGCTTGGCGGCGCAATTTAATGCGCTGTCTACGGTATTGGATACGGCAGCGGAGATAGAACGTATTCTTTGTTTTGACATCAGTCATGCAGGGGGAGAAGCCACCGTGGCTTCCTGTGTGGTGTTTGATCGACAAGGCGCTTGTACGCGCGATTATCGGCGTTATCATATTCAAGGCATTCAAGCGGGTGACGATTATGCTGCCTTGAAACAAGCTGTATTGCGCCATTTTAAGCATATTTTAGATCAAGCATTGCCTTTGCCCGATTTGTTGTTGATTGATGGTGGCAAAGGACAATTATCGGCCGTTCACTCTATATTAGTAGAATTGGGTTTAGACGATCGCTTATTGATGGGGATTGCCAAAGGCGAAGGCCGTAAACCGGGCTTAGAGACTTTATTTTTATGGGGACAAAAAGAAGGAACACATTGCGCTTCGGATTCAATCGCGTTACACTTGCTGCAACAGATTCGAGATGAAGCACATCGCTTTGCGATTACGGGTCATCGTAAATTGCGAGATAAGCGGCGTGTGCGTTCCGATTTAGAAAGCATCGCAAACGTCGGCCCAAAACGACGGCAACGTTTATTGGAGTATTTTGGGGGTTGGCAGGAATTGCAGCGCGCGCATCCCGATGATTTGATGAAAGTCCCGGGAATCAGTCCCACGCTCGCCCAGCGAATTTACGATCATTTACATAAGGATCATTGATTATGACGATACCCAATATGCTGACTTTATTTCGCATTTGTTTAGTGCCTTTATTTGTACTTTTCTTTTATTTGCCTTTTCCTAGTTTTTCCTGGTTAACCGCTTTTATTTTTGCTTTTGCCGCCCTCACCGATTGGCTCGATGGTTATTTGGCGCGTAATTTATCCCAAACCACGCGTTTTGGGGCTTTTTTGGATCCCGTAGCCGATAAGTTAGTGGTGGTGATGGCTTTAGTATTGTTGGTAGGTGAACACCATTTCACTTGGATGGCGATCCCTGCGGCGATCATCATCGGTCGAGAAATTGTCGTGTCTGCTTTGCGCGAGTGGATGGCAGAATTGGGGCAAAGAGCTTCTGTGGCCGTTTCTTGTTTGGCAAAGATCAAAACCGTGGTGCAAATGTTGGCTATCTTTTTCTTGTTAATAGGACGCGTGCCGACTTTGTCTTGGGCTAAAACTTTCGGCTGGTTAGGATACATCGGTTTGTACGCAGCGGCAGCGCTGACGGTCTGGACTTTGTTATTGTATTTGCGCGCTGTGTGGGGAGAATTTAAGGTGTCTGCTTGAACCAGCACCTGTACGAAAAAGACTATTACGTCTGATTCGCCATAAAATAAATCATTGCACTTAAAATTCCAAGAGACAATATCAATGAAAGTATAGCCCCATAAGGCGTTTTAAGGCCGCGTGGTGATACCAGACTGAAAAATACCCCCCCATTGATTAACAGCAATACGGTGCCTATTAACGTTGCTTTAATCCACAAAGCTTGCCAACTGAGATGGTGTAAACTGATCAGGCTAAAGCCGCTCAAGATTTGGAACAATATGCTCAAAATGAGAAGCGGCACTAATTTTTGATTGACATGCTGGATTTTGGGTTGAGCGGTAGGTTGGTAAGCTTGCCACAACCCATAAGATTGCACACCAATCAAGCTACAAAATACCACAGAGCCTGATAAAATGTGGATTATTTTCAGTGTGTTATACAGCATCATAAACTCCTTTAGCCAAATCGTAATACTCAACCCTTTTCTAGAAAAGCCCATATTTGACTCAGCATTCACTGCGTTCATGCTTTGCCCTTCGGGCGCACTGCGTGCCCCAAAAATGTTCGCCGCGCTGACGCGCTTTTCGCTCACATTTTTTGGCGCATCTTGTTGCGTGTAATTTTGATGTGAAAAATGCTCATTTATGCCCAATAAACTCCGCTTTTTCCCCTCAAAATTACACGCAACCTGCATCCAAATCTGGGCTTTTTCGTACGCCCAGATCCGGGGCGAGCTGTTATGCTAAAGCATGGCATTTTAGGTATAATAACTCTTTTTCCAACAGACTGAGAAAGGAGAGTCCTCATGTCATTGTGTATGGTGTGTGATGCCCGGATGGCATTTCGCACAGTTCCCGTGTGGACTGGAGCGAATTTAACATCCCATTATTTGTTAATTTGCAGCCAATGTGGATTTGGACCCGATAAGGCTTATGAAACGGAAGCACAAGCCTTGGCGCATTGGCAGCGTATGGTAGAATTTTATCGTAAAAAGGCACCAGAATGTATAGAGCCGGAGTCGGATATACCTTAATGGTATCCACTTAAGATGATGACCTTCACGGATATTGCCAATGGTGCCGCAAACGCCGCCATGGCTATTAAAAACAATATGGTGTTGCCTGCCTTGGTCCTTGCTTTTTTGTGGTGTCTCAATATCATCAATTGGATGGGCCGTGGTTTTTTACGCCAATTCGCGATTTATCCACGCCATTTGGCAGGGCTTTCGGGCATTCTCTTGAGTCCCTTGATCCACGCTGACGCAGAACATTTGATGTTCAACAGCATACCCTTATTTGTACTTATTGCTTTTTTATTAGCGATGTTTGGACCTTTGTATTTTGTGAAAATTACCGTGGTGATCGCGCTGATTTCTGGGAGTCTTTTGTGGTTGGTGGGGCGTAAAGGTTTACACATCGGTGCGAGTGGTCTGATCATGGGGTATTGGACGTATATTCTGGCATATACATGGCGTCATCCTTCTTTAACCGCTATCATTATCAGTGCGGTGATGCTGTATTATTTAGGCGGTTTGGTGTTTAGTTTATTTCCAAGTGAAGAAAAAACCTCTTGGGAAGGGCATTGTTGTGGCGCTGCGGCGGGGATCTTAGTGGCGCGATTTTTATTGTAGTAAAGCCTATCTTAGATTAGAATGAGTGGTCAATAGCGTATTCCAAGGATTAAGGAGCGATAACATGTTTGGGCAACGAAAAAAAAGGATACTGACCGGAGCTGGGTTAGGCGGTGGTTTGAGCGCTGTTTTAACGGGTGCGGCCGTGGGGGCTGCGGCGGGAACCCTAGGCTTACCGGGTATTGGCACTTTGGTGGGCGCTGTGGTGGGTTCTTTGATTGCGGGTGTTATGGCAGGAGCAATTTTTGGCAGTATCTATGATAAAGCAAAGCCGGGAAAAGGAAAGGTAAGCCGCGACTCAACTTCCTCTGGGGAAGAAGAGGATTCTATGGGAGAGGATAGGGAACGAGAAGATGAGGAATCAAAACGGCCAAGAAGAAACTCAGATTCTTCTAGGGAAGAAGAAGGGGAAGAAGATGGTGATAAAGCAGGACAGAAAAGAGACCCAGTCATGGTAATCACTCCAGAGAAAGGAAAGAGGACACAAGAAGATTATGAAAAAAGAATTGCAGAACTTCAAAAAATAATTGCAGAGCTTGAAACAAAAGCTAAAAGACTCGCCCAAAAAAATGATAGGATTGCAAACCCAGAAGAAATTCGCCAACGTGAATCAACTATTGACACCCTTCAAAGAGAAATTGAGCGTCTTGAAACAGAAAATAAAGGGCTGCTAGAAGAAAATAGTTTACTTGAAAAGAAAGTTGCAGAGTTAAAACGGGTGAGGCGTCATTCAGCGGATGTGATATATGAAGAGGGTGGCCCTTATTCTAGGGTGGGACTATTGGGTTCTTCGAGCCCAGAATCGAAGCGGGAAGTACCGAGTAAAGAAAAACAAAATGCATTTTTGCATCGGTTGGGATTCAACGATTAAAAAAAATTTGGTAGCCAATGATCTCTCATTGGCGTGGAAATAGAGATGCGAGTGGTAATTTCTTTAGAATACGATGGCTCACCTTATTGGGGTTGGCAAAGGCAAAGCACACGAATGGGCATACAGCCTGTGGTTGAAAAGGCATTGAGTTTGGTTGCAGACGAACCGGTGCAAGTATTTTGTGCGGGGCGTACCGACAAAGGCGTGCATGCCACGACGCAAGTCATCCATTTTAATGCAGAAAAAGTGCGTTCTGAACGAGCTTGGGTGATGGGTGCCAATGCTTATTTACCCAAATCGATACGTGTTCATTGGGCAAGAGAAGTGTCCAGCGATTTTCATGCACGATTTAGTGCAATGCGTCGTCGCTATTGTTACATTTTGCAAGTGAGTCTCATTCCCCCCGCTATTTTAGAGCCTTATGTTAGTTGGCGGTATGGGCAAGCAGAGGATTTAGATGAAATAGCTATAGTGAAGGCCTGTGAATCTTTGTTAGGGCAACAGGATTTTTCTTCCTTTAGAGCCGCCGACTGTCAGGCCAAAACGCCCATACGAACCATTCATGTCTGTCGTTTCAGTCGGCAAAATAATTTATTTATTTTGGACATCGAAGCCGATGGTTTTTTACACCACATGGTGCGCAATATCATGGGGGTGTTGATTGAGATTGGGTTAGGTAAAAAACCTGCCAAGTGGATCGACGAAGTATTAGGCGCACGCGATCGACGAGCGGCTAGCAAAACCGCAGTGCCGAATGGATTGTATCTCACGCATATCACGTATCCAGCACATTTTGCATTGCCGATTGTTTTGCGTAGACCCTTGTTTTTGAGGTAAGAAAAATGAAACAATGGTTTTGTTTAAAATTTAAGTATACTAGGTTATACTTTCTACAAAGTAATGAGAGTGACATAATAAAAGTCTGTCATCCCCGACGGCGGCCTAACGGCCTTGTCGAGGATGACAAACCTTTGTTGTAATAAATTGCAGATCACATGAAATGAGAGAGAGTAGAGAGAATGGTAGATATTCATAAACAAGCGCGCGTGGCCTACAGTGCCGAGAAGATGTATGACTTGGTGAATGACATCGCGTCTTATCCTTTGTTCTTGCCTTGGTGTAAGGAAGTGGATATTTTGAGTGAAAGCGAAGATGAAATTCGCGCGACTTTGCATTTGGAAAAAAGTGGTTTGCGTAAATCTTTCACCACTTGTAATCGTTTGCAACAAAATAAAATGATTGAAATTCGTTTATTGTCGGGACCTTTTAGTCATTTAGAGGGTTTTTGGCGTTTTATCCCACACGGTGATCAATGCGAGATATTATTAGACATGGAATTTGAATTCGCCAATAAATGGTTGAGTTTTGCCATCGAACCCGTCTTTAGCCAAATTGCTAATTCCTTAGTCGATGCCTTCAGTGACCGAGCCAAAGCACTTTATGGCTAAGATCTCAATTCAAGTCGTGTATGCCTCGCCTCAACAAAGCCTGATCGTGGATTGCGAAATTTCAGAGGGCGCTACGGTGTTGGAGGCTATTCAAGTCTCTGGCTTGTTGCAAAAAGTACTCGATTGGCATCCAGAAGAAGGTTTAGTTGGCATTTATGGCCGAAAAGTGTCACTTAAGCAAGTTCTGAGTGCAGGTGATAGGATTGAATGTTATCGACCTATCACGGCCGATCCTAAATTAGTTCGACGTAAATGCGCTCAAAAACAAAAAAACAAGAATAATCGTTCCGGCAGGAATTGAACAATGGTATCATGGCAATGCTTAAAATATAATCAGGTTACTATAAATATATTTTAGTGGAGAGATAAAATGCCCTTCTATTTAAGTAATAATCCTGATTTTATTTATTCTCAAGAGCCAGAGGCGCAACCCCCCGAAGTCTGCAAGAATATCAGTCCGATGGCTCTTTGCTTGACTTAGAGAGAGTTGGTGAGCCATTTCCGGAAAATAGCAGGCGCAATACGGCAAATAATAATCTCGCTGTAAACTTGCGAGGAGCCCATTCCCTTAACTTACAGGGGGATAGGGTTGCTTTTGGATCCAATAATTTGTTCTTTGGTTTTCATCCGCAATATGTTCCGCCGGAAACGTTTTTAAATTCTCAAAGCGTTCCCCGAGCAGTTGTGTTAGAAAGAGTCCGTTCATCTGATTTAGAGAGATTTAAGTTTCTTTCTGCACCTTTAAATGCTCGGAGAATTGCTGCTAATGAATATGAAGTTAATCTTGACGAGTTGGGGCCTTTAAGATCTTTGTTTATGGTAAGACAGAATTAGGGTATATTAGATTTATCTATAAATAATCTCTTTGACTCTGCATTGGCATTTGGAAATAATTTTCTTCCTTGGCTGACTTCTAGATTCGAGCTAGAAAGAGTTGAAAGAATACCTCCAGAAAATAATATTCTGCATAATTTACAAGATTATGTAATGCCAACCATATTTGGTGTATTGGCTGGTGCCTTTCTTTTACAGTTATTCAACCACCCAATTGCCCTAGGGTTATTTATGGTTGTTGGACTAATGTCTGCAGCATTTCCGGATGACACTCCTCAGAATAACCAAGAATCTCAACCGCAGTCCCCTAGACCCAGGTAGTCGTTTCATTCTTCTAAAGAGCCACTTAGGCAGTCTGAATGCTTGTGATAGGCTCGAATGTTATCGACCTATCACGGCTGCTCCCAAATTAGTGCGACACAAATCCGCTCAAAAAGTGTACAAATCGTGCAAAAATGTTCGAAAATATAGATAAAATAATAATTCTTAATTTTTCCTTAAGCTCCATCTATTAAAATAACCGTTCGGTAAAAAGATTGTTATTAAGTTATTATTGAGCGAAGGGGATTATAATGAGTGCGAATTTATATTTTTACGATGAGGATCCTAACCATTTTGAACTCTCATTTAATGAAAAAGCGGAATATGGTCAAGAAGTTTTTAGAAAAGAGCATATGGGGCCAGTATTCGGAATTTTAGTCTCTAAAAGCTGGAATTTTTGGCATAAAGAAAAAGCCTATGAAGTGGGTACAGAAATGGATGGAACGAAATACACGGTAGCCTTGAGCCATCCTGTGGTTGCGCTTTTTGAGCAATCTGAAGGAAAGAAGAAATTTTCTGGGCTATATGCAATCATAGACAATGAGGGGCTTATTCCTCAGCCAATCTGTTATTTCAAACCGGATGGAAAAGGAATGTATCGTGCTTGCTCTGTGAACTCAGCTAGTCGCGTGGAATCGAATAAAATTTACACTTTTGAATTAAATGCACTGTGTTGGTATATTGATCAGAAAGAGCATGTCAGCATCCACAAACCCAAAGAATCTTCGAAAGGAAAAGAAGAAGATAAAAGTCCTGTTAAGAAAAAAGAAGAAAAATCCAGCTATTTTTCTTTTTTTGATGGTCTTTTTAAAGACAGTCAAAAATCCAGTTCTTCTAAAGGGACTTTAAAGCGATCTGCGTTCAGCTAAGCATGTCTAAAGATTTCAGTGTGCACTGAACTCATCTTTAGCGTATACTTGACAATAGAGTTGGCTGGGTGATCGCTGGTGGCAACATCAGAGGAAAGTCCGGGCTCCATAGGGCGAGGTGCCAGGTAATGCCTGGGAGGCGTGAGCCTACGGAAAGTGCCACAGAAAATATACCGCCTTTTTTGCTTGCAAAAAGGGTAAGGGTGAAATGGTGCGGTAAGAGCGCACCGCGCTGTTGGCAACAACAGTGGCAGGGTAAACCCCACCGGGAGCAAGACCAAATAGGGATCCTAATCGTGTTGCCCGCACGGGATCCGGGTTGGTCGCTAAAGCGTACAAGTGATTGTCCGCGTAGATGAATGATAACCCACGACAGAACCCGGCTTATAGGCCAACTCTATGTATTAACGCGAATCCTACTTAAGGATTGAAACCTAACTGAAACCTCTAAAGTAGCCATCTTCTAACCGAGCCGCGACCGTGATGGAGCGGAGGTTCGGAGTGAGAAAGACAAGATGAGAAACGGCCACTTCAAATCCTGGATGTTTAGGGCCTGTTGACAATTGGGTTATCGGCTGCAAAATGAGGAGAACCCAAATGTCAACAGGCCCTAGTCCTTCGCTTAAAATTGACGTTTTTTTGTAACCAGGGTTCCTTACTTTGAACCTCCGCTCCTGACGGTCGCGGCTCGGTTAGAGCAACCCAAAGATATTCTTAAATAAAATTCACGTTCTTAGGCTTTACACGCCTTACACACGCCATAGATATTCAAACTGTGATCGGTCATGTCAAAACCATATTCTCGCGCCACGTCTAATTGGCGTGCTTCAATGACGGGATCGACGAATTCTTCTACTGTTCCGCATTTGAGGCACACAAAGTGATCGTGGTGTTGGTCTTGCTTGATTTCAAATACGGAGTGACCACTTTCAAAATAATGACGCTCGACTAAGCCTGCTTCTTGAAACTGCGTTAGAACGCGATAAACCGTCGCCAAACCCACATCTTCACCTGCTTCTGACAATGCTTTGTACACATCTTCGGCACTTACATGATGGTGTTGGGCTTCAGCGAGAAATTGTAAAATTTTTATCCTAGGTGTTGTGGCTTTTAAGCCGACTTTACGCAATTCTTTATCATTCAATGGTGTATCCTCAGCTAAAATAAGGTATTATCAGGGTAGTTCTACAGTAACGGAAATGAGAGTAAAATGCAAAGAAAATTATTCGCTTTATTGGTTTTATGCCTAAGCTTGTCTGCTTGTGTACACAAAGTGACCATTGAACAAGGCAATGTGATCACCCAAGACATGGTAAACCAATTACATCCGGGCATGACTTCGGATCAAGTGCAATTTATTTTGGGTCATCCCGTGTTGGTGGAAACCTTTGAAGCCAATAGAGCGGATTATGTCTATACCTTAGAAACCAATGGGACTTTTGTTCACAAAAAACGTCTGACTTTATTTTTCAAAGATGGTCATTTAAGCGGCATCGATGGCACAATGCATCCGGAATTGAATCCGACGACTAAAACGACTGCTTTACCCATCAATCCACCTTCTGTGCCGATAAGCAATAGCTCGGTCGATCCTAATCCAAAGGTGGATACAGCCTCTACCTTAGAAAAGGAAGCGAAAGTTCCATTGGATGATTAGGGGCTGTGCGGTTCTTGATTTTCTCCCCGATCTTGATTTTCTCCCCGATTATTGTATAATAGGTTGCTACTTTCACTCTATGGAAGATTTAGCATGAAAATCCTGAAAGAAGCCCTTACCTTCGATGACGTCTTATTAGTTCCTGGCTATTCCGAAATTTTGCCTAAAAACGTCGATGTATCAACGCATTTGACCCGATCGATTCGCCTGAGTATTCCGATTTTGTCTGCTGCAATGGATACCGTCACTGAAGCGCGTTTAGCCATTGCTTTGGCTCAAGAAGGCGGTTTGGGCATTGTCCACAAAAATATGTCCATAGAAGAACAAGCTTTAGCGGTGCGCAAAGTGAAAAAATTCGAAAGTGGCGTAGTCAAAGATCCCATTACCGTGACAGCGAATATTACGGTAGAACAACTCTTAGCCTTGAGAAAAGAACATGGTATTTCCGGAATGCCCGTGGTTGAAGGTAAAAAATTAGTGGGGATTGTGACGCGTCGGGATGTTCATTTTGAACCAAATCGGCAACGTTTGGTTTCAGAAGTGATGACACCGCAAGAACGGTTGATTACGGTTAAAGAAGGCGCTACGCGTGAAGAAATCATCGGTTTGTTGCACCAACATCGCATCGAAAAAATTTTAGTGGTCGACGATAATTTTTGTCTGAAAGGATTGATCACGGCTAAAGACATTCAAAAAAATGAAGAAAAACCCCAAGCCTGTAAAGATCCTTGGGGACGATTGCGTGTGGGTGCTGCAGTGGGAACGGCCAAAGACACCGATCAACGCGTAGACGCTTTGATAGAAGCGGGAGTTGATGTGTTGGTGGTGGATACTGCACATGGCCATTCGCGCGGTGTATTGGATCGTGTTAGCCGCATTAAAAAAGCCTATTCGCAAGTACAAGTGATTGGTGGCAATATTGCCACTGGCAAAGCAGCACTGGCTTTGTATGAAGCGGGCGCCGATGCGGTGAAAGTGGGTATTGGTCCGGGATCCATTTGCACGACGCGTATTGTCAGTGGCGTGGGTGTGCCGCAAATCACAGCCATTGCAGAAGTAAGTGAAGCGCTGGCGGAGAAAGATATTCCCGTGATTGCCGATGGCGGCATTCGTTTTTCAGGTGATATTTGCAAAGCGATTGCGGCGGGCGCTTCAGCGGTGATGGTAGGCGGTCTTTTTGCCGGAACGGAAGAAGCGCCAGGTATTGTGGAATTATATCAAGGGCGTAGTTATAAAACCTATCGCGGCATGGGCTCTTTAGGTGCCATGGCGGGGCAGCATGGTTCTAGCGATCGTTATTTTCAAGACAGTTCCAGAGAATTAGAAAAATTGATCCCGGAAGGCGTAGAAGGTCGAGTACCTTATAAAGGGCCTTTGTTGGGGGTGATCACGCAATTGCTGGGCGGGCTTCGCGCAGGCATGGGGTATACGGGTAGCGCGAACATCGAGGCTTTGCGAATGCACAGTCAATTTGTACGAATTACCGGTGCTGGGATTTATGAAAGCCATGTGCACAATGTGTCGATCACCAAAGAACCGCCGAATTATCCCGTAGAATAAGGTTTTATAAATGCATTCTCATCAACAAAAAATATTGGTTATTGATTTTGGTTCTCAGTACGCACAATTGATTGCGCGCCGCATTCGTGAATGTGAGGTCTACAGCGAAATTGTGTCTTGGCGTGTTTCGGATGAATGGATCCGTCAATTTGCGCCGCAAGGGATTATTTTGTCGGGAGGACCTGAAAGTACCATCGGTGTGAATAGTCCGCAAATTCCAGATGCGGTGTTTGAATTGGGTGTGCCGGTCTTGGGTATTTGCTATGGCATGCAAGCGATGGCTTTGAAATTAGGCGGTCAAGTCGAAAGTTCAACACACCGAGAATACGGCGCAGCGACCGTGACATTGGAACAAACTTGTCGATTAACGCAAGGCATCGAAGATCGTTATTCAGAAGGCAATGGTCGTGCGCAATTGGATGTGTGGATGAGCCATGGCGATCGGGTTACAGTCATTCCTAGGGGTTTTAATGCAGTAGGCGTCAGTGAAAATTCGCCTTTTGCGATTATGGCTTGTGATGCGAAAAATTATTATGGTTTGCAATTTCATCCCGAAGTCACGCACACCCCGCAAGGCCAGCGTTTGATAGAACGCTTTGTGCAGGATATTTGTGGGTGTGGTTCTTTATGGACTTTGAAAAATATTTTGAAGGAATCTATCGAGATTGTTCGTGCTCAAGTTAAAAATGCGCCGGTTTTATTGGGTTTATCGGGTGGTGTGGATTCTGCGGTGGTGGCGGCTTTATTGCACAAAGCCATTGGAGACCAATTAACCTGTATGTTTATCGACACAGGTTTATTGCGACATGAAGAAGCTTTGAGCGTGCTGGAAGTATTTGCGCAGAATCTAGGCGCTAAAGTGATCGCTGTAGACGCTTCGGAACATTTTTATCAAGCTTTAGTCGGTGTATCTGATCCCGAAGAAAAACGTAAAATCATCGGACGTGTTTTTATAGAAACCTTTGATCGCGAGTCAAAGAAGCTTGGCGATATTCCTTTCTTGGCGCAAGGAACGATTTATCCGGATGTGATTGAATCGGCGCATGCTTCGCACAGTGCACACGTGATCAAATCGCACCACAATGTGGGCGGTTTGCCCAAAGACATGAACTTTAAATTGGTGGAACCTTTGAGAGAATTGTTCAAAGACGAAGTGCGTCAATTGGGTTTGGAATTGGGCTTACCCTATGAAATGGTGTATCGACATCCTTTTCCAGGGCCTGGATTGGGTGTGCGTATTTTAGGGGAAATTCAGCCACAGTATGTTAAAATTTTGCGAGCCGCCGATCACATTTTTATGAGTGAATTAAAAAAACAAGGTTGGTACGATAAAGTCAGTCAAGCTTTTGCTGTTTTTTTGCCGGTAAAATCGGTGGGCGTTGTCGGCGATGCGCGTCATTACGATTATGTGATCGCTTTACGCGCCGTGCAAACGGTGGATTTTATGACAGCGCGTTGGGCACAATTGCCTTATGATTTGTTGGATGTGGTTGCGCATCGCATTGTCAATGAAGTGCCAGGCGTTTCACGCGTGGTCTATGATATCAGTGGAAAACCGCCTGCGACAATTGAGTGGGAGTAATGGATGAAGCACCCGTTCGAGCGGTCCTGTCACCTGTTACGGTGACATTCCCGTCGCGCTCGTTCCTGCGCGCGCCGGGGGCCCGCCCCATTCACCCTAACACCCCCTATCATGAATTAACCGAGCTGCGGCTGTGAGGGAGCGGATAAAGTTTAAAATTGAGAATGAGTATGAATATGAATGACCTATTCTGGATGCAAGAGGCTTTAGTGCGTGCGAAGAGAGCGAAAGAGCAGAATGAAGTGCCAGTAGGTGCGATTGTCGTGCGAGAAAATAAGATCATCGGAGAGGGTTGGGATCAAACTTTGGGAAAAAGCGATCCCACGGCGCATGCGGAAATCATTGCTTTGCGTGAAGCGGCGAGAACCTTGCAAAATTATCGCTTAATTGATGCGACAATGTATGTGACCTTGGAGCCTTGTGCTATGTGTGCCGGGGCTTTGGTGAATGCGCGCTTAAAACGCGTGGTTTTTGCTTTGGCCGATGCCAAAACCGGCGCTTGTGGCAGTGTGTTTAATATCATTGATGCACCGTGTTTGAACCATCGTTTATACAGTACCCAAGGCATTTTAGAAGCAGAGAGTTTGGCTTTGTTGCAGGATTTTTTTAAGGTGCGGCGATAGACAAAGATGTTGTCATTCCTGTGAAAGCAGGGATCCAGTGAATTTAAAACTGGATTTCTGCTTTCGCAGGAATGACAGAATCGCTGTTTGCAAAATTTGATGCTATAATGACTAAATCATTTTATGAAAAGGAGACCCAAATGAACACGGATTTATACCAAGCTTTCGCCAGATTGTTGGCAGACACTTACACGCTCTATTTAAAAACGCAAAACTACCATTGGCACGTACGAGGTCCTTATTTTAAAACCCTACACCTGATGTTTGAAGAACAATACCTTCAATTAGCAACCGCTATAGATAGCTTAGCGGAGCGTATCTTAACGATGGGACAAACAGCACCGGCCACTTTTGCGAAATTCAACGAGTTACGCCGTATTCAAGAAGGCGATAGTCAGAAAAAGGCGGAGCAAATGGTGTCTGAATTGTGTGAAGATCACCAATTGCTTTTACAAGATTTGTATAAAGCTTTGAAACTTGCGCAAGAACAAAATGATGAGGGCAGCGCTAATTTGTTAAGCGATCGCATCGCCGAACACGAAAAAACCCATTGGATGCTGAAAGCTTCGGCGTTGTAATTTACTCTAAACTTTCAAATTCTGCGCGTGATCGAAAGCCTCCAAAGCATAATCGATGAGTTGAGCCACTAAAGCCGGACCTTTCACGCCGGCTTGTTCCCACATGCGAGGAAACATGCTCATTGCCGTAAAGCCGGGAATGGTATTCAATTCATTGACGTAAAGAGTGCCGTCTTGTGCTAAGAAAAAATCGATACGCGCAAATCCACAACAATCTAAGCAGGTATAAGTCTTAAACGCCAGTGCTTTTATTTGTTCTTGTAAATTTGCATCGATAGGCGCGACGACTTTAAATTCGGTACCGCCATTGTCATCGTATTTGGCGATAAAATCATAATACTCACGACTGACAATGACTTCACAAGGGTTTGTAGCTTGGGGCAAATCATTGCCGATGACAGCACATTCCAATTCACGCCCCACAATGGCCGATTCTACCAAGATTTTTGTGTCATATTCAAAAGCCAGTGACAAAGCTTCGCGCAATTCTGTTTCCGTATGCGCTTTGCTGATGCCATAAGAAGAGCCCATATTCGCCGGTTTCACAAAACAAGGTAACCCTAATTTTTTGATCAAGGCTTGTAAATCGATGCCTTCGTATTCGTGTCGGCGAATGGTTTCGAAAGGTACGACAGAAATACCGGCTTCGCGCAACAAACGTTTGCTCACGTCTTTGTCCATGCCAATGGCAGAACCCAAACAATCGGCGCCCACAAAAGGCAAATCCAATAAAGCCAACAAGCCTTGAATGGTACCATCTTCTCCCTTAGGGCCATGCAACACTGGAAAGACGACGTCTATCGCTGCACTGATTTGTTGGCTGTGTACATGATACAATTTGTGATCGGGCAATAAACTCACTAAATTTTCAGGCGCGGTGTTGATGTGCAAAGGAAAAGTCAGTGTGGGTTGAAGATACCAAAATCCCGTCGTTTTTTCAATGCCGATCGCATAAGGAGTGTATCGAGAGAGATCCAAATTTTTTAAAATAAATTCAGCCGATTTTAGGGAAATCTCATGTTCTGGGGATTGGCCACCGAATAAGACGGCAATATTTTTTTTCATAACAATAACTCTTTTAAAATACCATAATAAATTTCGCTTAGATCATACAAATCCGTGATGCGCACACACTCATTGCTTTCGTGTATGCCGCGATGACACAAACCCAATTCGACGACTTCGGGACATTGTTTGGCAATGAATCGACCATCGGAAGTTCCGCCGGCGGTAGAACGCTTAGGAATAATATGACGTAAATGCTGTATCACTTTATCACAACAATTTAGCAGTTTGCCAGGGGCGGTTAAAAAAGGCTCACCACTTAATTCCCAGGACAATTCATGGCGCAAACCGTGTTTTTCTAACAATTGAAGTGTTTTGGTTTCGATTTCTTCAGCAGTGATGGCTGGCGAAAAACGTAAATTAAACCTTAAAGTCACCTTGGCTGGAATGACATTGTGCATGGTATTGCCTGTGCTTAAATCGGTGATTTGCAAGGTGGTTGCCGGAAAATCTTCGGGTGGATGGTCCCATTCAATTTGTGTCCAATCGTGAATGAAAGGACCCAATTTGTGGATGGGATTATCGGCCAAATGCGGATAAGCCACGTGCCCCGCTTTACCGTGTAGGGTTAAACGTCCATGCAGAGAACCGCGTCGCCCCACTCTGAGCGTATCGCCGACTTGCGTATCACTAGAAGGTTCGCCAATGAGGCAATAATCGAGGTTTTGGCCTATGGTTTGTAAATGCTTTAAAACGATGGGTGTTCCCATGTGCGAAGGGCCTTCTTCGGCACTGGTGATCAAAAAAGCGAGTGTGCCTTGAAAATCGGGGTGTTGTTGGATGAAAATTTTCGCTGCCGTGATTTGGGCAGCCAGCGCCCCTTTCATATCCAAAGCACCACGACCATGAAGATAACCGTCTTCTGTGTTTGCAGCAAAAGGCGGGAAATCCCAATCTGTTTCGGGATCAGCGCTTACGACGTCAGTATGGCCTGCCAACACCACCACCGGTGATCCACGGCCATAAGTGGCCCATAAATTATGCGCTTCTTTATGCGGAATATCTTCGCACTGAAATCCGAGCGGCATTAAAATCTCTTTAATTAAAGTTTGGCAGCCTCGGTCTTCTGGTGTGATCGATCGTATTTTTATTAAAGCTTCGGCAATTTGCAGCGCTTCTGAAAAATCAAGCATGTCTTTATTCCTCGATTTCGCGTAACAATTCATTCAAAGCCACTTTTTCCCGTGTTTTGGCATCGATGGTTTTGATGATGACGGCGCAATACAAACTGTGAGATCCATCGCTGGCAGGCAATGCACCTGGCACAACAACCGATCCAGCAGGCACTCGACCATAATGAATTTCGCCGGTTTGTCGATTGTAAATTTTAGTGCTTTGACCGATGTAAACGCCCATAGAAATTACGGAATTTTCTTCGACAATCACGCCCTCGACAATCTCAGCGCGCGCGCCAATGAAACAATTGTCTTCAATGATCGTGGGATTGGCTTGAAGCGGCTCTAAAATACCGCCCAAACCCGCACCGCCGGAGAGATGCACATTTTTGCCGACTTGTGCACAAGACCCAACGGTGGCCCAGGTATCGACCAAAGTACCGCTGTCGACGTAAGCGCCGATGTTGATGTAAGAGGGCATTAAGACCGTATTTTTAGCCACAAAAGCGCCTTTTCGGACTTGGGCCATGGGAATGGCGCGGATGCCCGCATTGTGCCAATCTTCAGTCGTATAATCGCTGAATTTTAAGGTAACTTTGTCGAAATATTGCGTGAAACCACCGTCGACCACCGCATTGGGCCGGATCCTAAAAGACAATAAGACAGCTTTTTTAAGCCAGGTATTCACTTGCCAAATGCCCTTTATTTTCTGCGCAATCCGTTCGCTACCGCAGTCTAAAGCGGCAATCGCTTCTTCCACGGCTTGGCAAATGTGGCTCGGAACGTTTTCTGGCGTGTAATCGAGGCGATGGTCGAAAGCTTGTTCAATGGTGTCTTGTAAGTTCATGATTTTTTGAGCGTCCTCTCAAAGCGTTTTGAGGCCCTAGTCTAACACGAAAACTCTGCTTTGTACTGGAAAAAAAACAAAACTAGCCCATATAATATACAAATTCCGGTCTGCCATCCCTGCTTTCGCAGGGATGACATCGTAGTTTTTTGTCCAGTACAGAGAAAACTCTTAAGTTTTCAGGCCACCTTAAGCTTACCTTAAGGTGTTTTTTTAAAACTTATGGTAAAATGTCTAAAAGTAATATTAAAATTACAGTGAAGGTAAAATTATGAGCGATTCAGGCGCCGATGCCCAACAGGCGTTGAAACTTGCTATTCAAGCCAAAAAAGACGCAGATCGAAAAGTGAGTGAAGCTCAGCCTTTTGCTTGGCTTACTGTGGCGAATGAACAAGCCTATCTGCAAGCCATTCAGCAAGCGCAACAAGCTTCTGGAGACCTTATTCAAGCCATCAAGAATGGTGGGCCTCTTCCTCTAGACATAGATGTTCAACACCAGGATATCGATGTGCCGCTTCTGACGGCAGAAAATAGCATGCGTTTTGCTTTTGCCCTATTGTCCGCTGTCCCGATTGTTTCACACCTTGCTAAGATGCATTCAGCTATACTCACGATCGTGGCTGCCACTTCTTGGAATGGTATCGACACGGGGGCGGGTGCACTGGGTGTATTCACCTCCAAAGAAAAATCAAGCAGGCACAATAAAATATGGGACGGTGTGCAATACGGTTCGGCTGCGCAATTGTTGGTGGGAACAGGCGCATCGCTCTTTTATACGCTGGGTGGCTTGGGTCCAGCCGCTTTTGGCCTTTTGGGTGGCGCAACCTTTGCAGTGTGTATGTGGATTTCGGCTGCTCAGGAAGGGTATTATACTTATCGTGCCGCGCGTAAATGGCTGAGTCCAAGCTATTTTGCAAAAGAGCGTGAGGAAGCCATTGAAGCAGAATTGCAATTCTTGGTTAAAAACAAAGACACGCTCACAGGAAAAGAAGCGACTCAACTGCATAAAAAAATAGACGTGTTGCAGAAACAGGCGGATGCTTTACATTATTATGCAGAATACAAAAAACATAAACCTTCTTATAAAACGCTAGATTCTAAACAAAAACAGCAAGTTGTTCTCGCTAGAATCCTTTGTGAAAAAGAAAAAAGTAAAATGATAGAACATGGTGCGAAGTTTGCTGTTTGGACGTTAGCAGGTGCTGCGATGACCGCAGCGGTGGTTTGTTTCCCTCCTTCGGTTGCACTTGCCGTCTTTGCAGTGGGCTTGATAAAAGTCGTACAAATCGTGTATGAACAAGTGGCTGCGGATTATACCCAAGAAGCTGTTCGGGCGGCGCGAGTCCACAGTCACAGTGCTGAACAAAGATTGATGAGCGCAATCGGAAGAAAAGGAAACTTTAGTGATGAGGATAAAAAAGCGATAAAGGCTTCCCTTTCTGAAAAACACCAACAGGAATTGTTACGCGAAGAAGCAAAACGCGATTATGGTTATGTTGCTTATCTTCGTACTAAGAAAAACAATATCAGCCAATCTTTGCCGTCGTTTTTTGGTAAAAGCCTTTCTACTTCAAATAACTCAGGCTCTAAGTCATCATTAATACTTTCTCACAATTGAGATAATTTAACCGAGCCGCGACCGTTAGGGAGCGGTGAAATGACAACCATTCCCTCACGGTCGCGGCTCGGTTAGAAACGCTCGCAATGTGTTAAAACAGGTAAGTGGACGTAAAAAAGAGTCTATGCCCTTGAATGAGAAAATTAACCTAAACTTTCAATTTTCACAAGGTTGAGCGATTTTTTCGACAAAATAAAGAGGAAAATGGTAAAATAACCCCCACCGCATTTTAACCTAGAATTCAGGCATGCGGGCAATTTAACAAGTGAGGTAAAGTTATGGCAGCTTCAAGAGAATGGGCAGTGTTACGCGGTGAAGTGGAGCAATTATTCACAGAGTTGAGGGAGACAAGAGGGTTCGGCGGGATAAATTTCATGGCCGCTCCACAAAATGTTACAATTCCAGATGTTGAAACTCAAAAAAAAATTGTAGCTCAAATTGAAAAGATTTTTAAGTTTTTAGAAAGAGAAGCCAATGAGCATCACGCAGAATTTAAAACCGAAATACAGCGTACAACCATTTTTGAGAGCCTCATCGATGAATTCTGTTCTTTTCCTGATCATGGAATAGTGTGGTCTATTTGGGATATGGAAAATTCTGAATTTGATAACCGGCTTCAGTGGCTACCACGGGAGACACTGAGCGATACTATTTCGCTATATTCTCCCTTGTTGCATGCATTACCTGGTTTTCTTTCCCGTTTAGCTGAATTACGGGCAGTGTTCAATATAACTCCGATTAGCGATCAGGAAAAATTTGCTCGCTTACTGGGCACAGCAGTTCAACATGACAATAGAACGCTCATAGACTTCTTGATAGGCTGGGGAGCAAAGCTCGATGCTCGCACTTATCACCGTACCCCACTGGAGGTGGCAAGAGCACAAGATAATAAGGAAATGGTAGAATTCTTATTAGACCGTGGTGCAGATCCAAATAAGAAAAGCTATGAAGCGAGACATAGGGAATTGCATACAGTTATAGAAGGGGGTGTTAATATTATCAGTAATTTTTTTTTAGTAATTTATATAGGCTACGCTTTTCCGATCCTCTTAGCGGATTTAACGATGCTCTCCCAAATGGTTTCCGATAAAACCATGGATACTGTCTCTTACACCGAAAAGGGTATGAACGTAATGTCTTGTTTATTCGCCACAGTCTACATGATTGTTAATCTCCGAGCGTCTAAAGAGTTTTCTGCAAGGGGTTTAGCGGATTTAGCGACGCAATCCCTAATGGTTTTCGATGAAACCATGGACAATGTCTCTCACTTCATAAATAATCCTTTAAATTTAGTAAGAGAGGGTGCTTTATCAATTGTTCAAAATCCTTTGAGTGAGCGATTGGACAGGTTTATTTCTCCTGAAATTCGTCTTGATTTAGGGCGTAATGTCAATTCATTTTTCTCACGCGTATTCCCCAACTTGGGTCCTAGGAATAACAATGGGAATCAGCGTGTTTTCGACCGCTTTATCGGTGATATAGTAGTAGTGGGTTTGATAGCTTGTATGCTGATGTTTTTTTCTTATGTAGAAGCATTGCTGAAGAATGACAGTTATTCTCCGTCGCCTGTGCCAAACCCTTTGGCTGCCGCTAGGATAAACTAGTTTTCTGTATTCAGTGGAGACCCGCTCAATTTTTCCAATAAATCGTTCAACCAAGGTAAGCGTTGAGCGGCGTTCTCGAGTTTCACTTGAAACCGCAAAACTTGCGCGTTTTCCAATTTGAAAAATTGTGGCTCTTTTTGGATGAGTTCAATGAGTTTGACTAAGTCGATAGTCGGTTTCGGCGCGAATTCTATTTTGCCGCTTTGTTCATTGGCATCGATGCGTCGAATGCCAAGCGCTTTAGCCTTTAATTTTAAAACGGTGACGGCAAATAAATGTTTGGTCGGCTCTGGCAATAATCCGAAACGATCTATCATTTCCATTTTCAACGTGTCTAATTCATCCTCGTTTTTGGCCGAGGCAATGCGTTTGTACAAGACCAAACGCTCATGGATATCGGGCAGGTAATCGTCTGGAATTAGAATGGGTAAATTGATTTTGATTTCGGTGGTTTCTGGCCATACGGTGAGCGTTTCTTCATTCTTTAAACTTTTCACCGTTTTTTCTAACAATTCGGAATATAAAGTCAAACCGATACTTTGAATTTGTCCGCTTTGATCTTCGCCCAACAATTCACCCGCACCGCGAATTTCCAAGTCGTGTGTAGCTAATATAAATCCCACGCCCAGCGCATCATAAGCAGTGATGGCTTCTAAACGTTTTTGCGCATCCTTATTTAAAAGCGAGATGTTGTTCACAAACAAATAGGCATAAGCTTGGTGATGCGATCGACCCACACGGCCACGCAATTGGTGCAATTGTGCTAAACCAAAGCGATCGGCGTGATTAATAATAATCGTATTCGCGGTGGGAATGTCGATACCCGTTTCGATGATGGTCGTACAGACCAATACATTGAAACGTTGATGGTAAAACTCCCCCATAATCCGTTCTAATTCGCGTTCGTGCATTTGACCGTGCGCGACGTGAAATTGTGCTTCAGGCACCAAACTTTGCAATTCTCGGGCAACGCGATCGATGTGCGCGATATCATTATGTAAAAAATACACTTGTCCGCCACGGTGAATTTCCCGCAAAATGGCTTCTCGAATCAAACCGGTGTCGTATTCGTGTAAAAAAGTTTTAATCGCCAAACGTCGCGGGGGTGGGGTTCCGATGATCGACAATTGTCGCAGATCCGAAATCGCCATATTCAATGTGCGCGGAATGGGCGTGGCGGTTAAAGTGAGAATGTCGATCTCGGCTCGAAGGGTTTTTAATTTTTCTTTTTGTTGAACCCCAAAACGGTGTTCTTCGTCAATGATGACCAACCCTAAATATTTGAACTTTACCTGAGGTTGAATGAGTTTGTGGGTGCCGATGACAATGTCTATTTTCCCTTCTGCCAATTCTTCTAAAATACTGTGCTGCGATTTCGTGGATTGAAAGCGGGACAAAGCAGCAATTTTCACAGGCCAATTCGCGAAACGCTCTAAAAAAGAAGCATAATGTTGTTCTGCCAAAAGGGTGGTGGGAACCAAGATGGCCACTTGTTTTTTATTCATCACGGCAATAAAAGCGGCGCGCATCGCGACTTCAGTTTTACCAAAGCCTACATCGCCGCACACTAAACGATCCATTGGGGTATCGGCAGCCATATCGGCCATCACCGCATCGATGGCTTGTTGTTGGTCTTCGGTTTCTTCAAAGGGAAAACCCTGACAAAATTGTTGGTATTCCAATTCATCTATTTGAAAATGATGGCCGCTTAAACTTTGTCGTTTGGCGTATAAAGCCAATAATTCAACGGCGGTGTCACGTGCTTTGGCCAAAGCCTTTTCTTTGGCTTTTTGCCATTGAGGACTACCCAAATGACTCAAAGAAACCGAATCGCTGCCCACGCCACTGTAACGGGAAATCAAATGCAAGGAAGAAACGGGAACATAGAGTTTGTCTTCGTTCTCATAGGACAGTAAAAGGTATTCGCCTTTTTGTCCGCCGGCGTCTAACACCATCAGCCCTTCATAACGACCAATGCCATGATCCAAATGCACCACAGGCGCCCCTACCGACAATTCGGCGAGATTCGAAAAATCATCGCTGTAACGCTTCTCTTTGCGGGTTTTTCGAGGTTCTGTTATTTTTTGTCCCCACAAAGACGCTTCATTCACAATCGTTATTTTTAAGGCGGGACAATTAAAATTATCGTACAAAGGTGCCAGCACAATGCTTAAAGGATGTGCGGAATTTAGAAAGGCATCGACGCTGTCTGTTCTCGGTAAATCCACGCCATGTTTATCAAAGAAATCACGGTTAAATTGCAAACGGCCTAGGCTGTGTGCGCTGATTAACAGGCGTTGCTTACTTTGTTGTACATACGACTTGATCTCTGACAAAGTGTCAGTTTTTTGGGTGTGCAAAATAAGCGAAGGCGCTGGTTCAATTCCAAAATCCACGCTTTGGTTTAAAGGACTATGGCTTAATAGACAAATATGCTTTTCCAGCGAATTGAAACGCGATTTTAATTCTTGGGTATTCATCAACAATTGCGCCGGTGGCAACAAAGGGCGTGTGCGATCGAGTTGTCGCCGCTCATAACGATCTTGCCATTCTTGATTGCAAATCTCGCTTAAGTCTTCATAATTTTTAGGCAGAAAAAAATAGGGATTTGGGGGGAGATAATCGAATAGGGTATCGGTGTGGGGGTGAAACAAAGGCAAATAATATTCGGCCCCACTGGGCACAACGCCATTTTGGATGTTTTTATAAAAAGGCGATTGCATGGGATCGCCATTGAATTGTTGACGCCAATTGAATCTGAATTGTTGTAAAGACGCTTCGTCTAAAGCAAATTCCCGTGCCGGTAAAATATCGATGAGTTCCACTTTTTCCAAAGATAATTGAGACTCGATGTCAAAAGTGCGAATGCTGTCTATCTCGGTGTCTAATAAATCTATGCGATAGGGAACTGTACTACCCATGGGAAATAAATCGAGGATCGACCCGCGAGAAGCGTATTCACCGTGACTGTATACTTGAGACACAGCGTGATAGCCTGCTTGTTGCAATTGTCGTGTGAAAGCCGTGACATCGACCGTTTGTCCGACTTTCAAATAAAAAGTACGCGCGCTAACGTATTGCGTCGGCGCTAAGCGTTGTAACAAAGTATTGATGGGAACAATCAAAATACTGCGTTCTACCTGTTGTAACTGCGACAGTATTTTTAAGCGATTGGAAATAATGTCTTCGTGTGGCGAAAAAGCATCATAAGCCAGCGTTTCCCAATCGGGAAATAAGTGCAGCGGGTAGCGATCGTCCTGAATGAAATAAGCGATTTCATCGAGCAATTGCTGTGCTTGCAAGGTCGATGCCGCAACGACCACGGTCCAAGCAGGCCAGGCTCTAGCAAAGCGACTGATAGCCAAAGATTGTGCCGTTAAGGGTAATCCAGACCAAATTTGTTCTTCATGGGGATTCAAGGGCGGTTGCCAGGGGGTATGTCTCATGGTTTTTTTATTCGCCGACAGTATTTTGTGTAAATAATGGCCTGTTTATCCTCAAATCCATGAAAATTTTGCAACCATGTTAGGGCCTGTTGACATTTGGTTTATCGGCTGCAAAATGAGTACAACCGGGCAAAATGCTAGGAAATTTTCGTCAAATATAACCCGATATTCTCCTCAAATTTCCTAGCATTTTGCCTCGGTTTCCTCATTTTTCGCTTCGACAAATCAAATGTCAATAGACCCTAAATTTTCACGGAAAAATAGCGATGTGTCAAGTTCTGTGACAAATTTGCTTGACCTTGTCTCAGGCAATCGCTACACTTCGTTTAAATTGATTGAGGAAAGCAAAATGGTCATCGTTCCTAAAGTGCGTGGTTTTATTTGCACCACGGCGCATCCTGAGGGTTGCAAAGCCCACGTACAAGCAGAAATCGATTACGTCAAACAACATGGGCCTATTTTGAACGGACCTAAAAAAGTGTTGGTGCTCGGTGCTTCGACGGGGTATGGCTTGTCCAGTCGTATTGTGGCTGCATTTGGCGCTCAGGCGGCGACCATTGGTGTGTCTTTTGAAAGACCTGCCAGCGACAATCGTACGGCTACAGCAGGATGGTACAACACCGCTGCTTTTGAAACCTTGGCACATCAACAAGGCTTGTATGCCAAGAGTATCAATGGCGATGCTTATTCCGAAGAAATTAAGGAACAAACTTTAGAATTGATCCGCCAAGACTGGCAAGGTGGTGTCGATTTGGTGATATACAGTTTGGCTTCTCCGCGACGCATAAATCCCCGAACCGGTGAAACTTTGAATTCCGTATTAAAACCCATTGGCCAAGCATTCTCTGGTAAAACCATTAACATTATGAGCGGTGAATTGAGCACCGTGACCATAGAACCTGCGAGTGAAGAAGAAATTCGACACACCGTTGCAGTGATGGGGGGTGAGGATTGGGAATGGTGGATGGAATCTTTAAAAAACGCCAATTTGTTGGCGAAAGACGCAAAAACAGTCGCGTATTCTTACATCGGTCCAGAATTAACGTTTCCGATTTATCATCAAGGAACCATTGGTCAAGCTAAAGTGGATTTAGAACAAACCGCCGCGCGTTTAACGAAATGCTTGCAACAAGAGGGCGGTCAGGGTGCCGCTTATATTTCAGTGAATAAAGGCTTGGTGACACAAGCAAGTGCCGCCATTCCCGTTGTGCCTTTGTATATTTCTTTGTTGTATCGCGTGATGAAAGAACAAGGCACCCATGAAGGCTGCATAGAGCAAATCACACGGCTGTTTGCAGATAGATTGTATGCGGGCAGCACCGTGCCTGTCGATGAGGGCGGCCGTATTCGCATCGACGATTGGGAAATGGCGCCGGCTGTGCAAAAAGAAATTGCGTTGCGGTGGTCCAAAGTCGATGCCACTCATTTGGCGCAATATGCCGATTTAGCCGGATACAGAGAAGACTTTTATAAACTGTTTGGCTTTGAATGGCCGGGCGTGGATTACAGCGCCGATGTGGATGCTAATGTGGAAATTGAATCTGTGAATGAGTAGTCGCTTTGCAAAAAGATTCGAATATTAGGGTTTGATGGGAAGATTGGTCACTGGTTTTTTATGCATAACTAAATGGAGGTGAATGATGGCTGCAGAAGATGTAGATGTAAAAGAAGAAATTGGAAGATTGCTTAACAATATAACAGGGCATATAACAGCGCTTCAAGAAGCAATAAATATAGTGCCAAAATATCGAACCGCTATTTCTATTATTTTTGCGACGATTCAAGAAGTTAAAAATAAGTCACCAGAAGAACAATTCTCGGCATTAATAGCGCTGACTAAGCCTAGACGATCTGCAGCATCTCAGGCAAGCAAGGGCCCCCTGCAAGCTATAACAACGTTGTATAGAGGTCAAGCTGAGGTGGTTATCGAGCGCCCCCCCATGCAATCTATAAGGTGGTATCGAGAACAGAAGGCTGAGGCTGTCAAGGACCTTATTTCAGACATGAATGCCTTGGTTTCTATTTTGTGTGAGCAGATTCCTCTAGAAGGGAGATCTCAAAAAGTGAGATCTCAAATTTCTTTGCACGAGGCGGCAGCGAGTGGCTTTGTTTCCATAGTACAATTTCTTATAGAAGACGGAGCTGATGTCAATACGCGCGATGCTTCCGGCAAGAATGCAATACATTATGCCATAATGCATGGTTGGGAACAGGTTGTATGTTATTTGCTTGAACAACAGGCGGAGCCAGACCCTGATGATAAGCAGTGGATGAGTATTAATTTCCGCCATGCAGTCAGGGGAAAAGATAAAAAACATGTAAAAGTACTGGCTCAGCATGTTTCTACTCGTGAGCTTAATATGAGCGCTTCGTTTTCTATGGCGAATATTCTGGAAGAAGCTAAAGACAATCGAAAAAAAAGTAGCACAGGCCAACAAAAAAGAGATAGCATAGTCTCAGAAGAAGGAAGAGGCGCAGAAGAAGAAGACGCAGAAGAAGAAGACGCAGAAGAAGGAAGAGGCGCAGAAGCTGGGTATGAATCTGAGTCTGAATCTGAGTCTGAATCTGAGTCTGAATCTGAGTCTGAATCTGAGTCTGAGTCCGAATCTGAGTCTGAGTCCGAATCTGAGTCTGAATCTGAAGACCAGCGAAAAAAAAGTACCGCAGGCTCACAAGAAAGAGGTAGCATAGTCTCAGAAGAAGGAAGAGGCGCAGAAGCTGAGTCTGAATCTGAATCTGAATCTGAGTCCGAATCTGAGTCTGAATCTGAAGACCAGCGAAAAAAAAGTACCGCAGGCTCACAAGAAAGAGGTAGCATAGTCTCAGAAGAAGGAAGAGACGCAGAAAAAGGAAGAGGCGCAGAAGAAGAAAGAGACTCTGAATCTGAGTCGGAGTCTGAATCTGGGTCTGAGTCGGAGACTGAATCTGAGGTCAATTCCGATTTGAGGTTTGTATTTCTATCTCAAGTGGCTCAAAAAATGGAGGAATATGGACCCAGCATAGCGATAGCGATGGGTGTCCTGGTGCTTCTTGCTGCTGTAGTAGGCGCTACTTTCCTAACTTGTGGTGCTGTCCCCGCGGTGGCTGTAGGGGTGGGTGCTGCCGCCGCACTGACTATAGCGATTATGGGAGGAGGGGCCTATACTTTTTTTGAGCATAGAGCTAAGGAAGGATCTCCGGCAAGCGATTGTTTAAAAGTATTTAACCCATTTTGTTAAGTATTGAATATAGATTGCAGTTTATATGTCTTCCTCTAACAAAGTGGGTGTTTGTGCCAACTTTCCATCCACGGCTTCGATCTTTTTAAAATGGCCGGTGATTTTGCGCGCCGAAGTTTGGACGTCGACTACATCGTTGTTGGCTTTTTCAATGTGTTTGGCCAAATTGTCCATCCGCGTTTGAAAGCGATCGAAATCTTTAGCCAAAGCGCGCAAATGTTGTTGGATGATGTGCACTTGTTCGCGCGTGGCTTGATCTTTAATCACGGCGCGCGCTGTGGTTAAAATGGCCATCAAAGTGGTTGGTGAGACGAGCCAGACGCGCTTTCTTTGTGCGTATTCGACGATGTCTGCAAAATAACTGTGAATTTCACTGAATACGGCTTCAGCCGGTAAAAACAAAACGGCGCCGTCGGCGGTTTCGCCGTCTAAGATGTATTTTTCAGCGATGTCGTCGATGTGTTTTTTCAAATCTTGTCGGAAGCGTTGTTCTGCATTTTTTCGATAAGGATCGGTGGGTGTTAAGGTGTGCATGCTTTGATAATTTTCCAGCGGAAATTTAGCGTCGATCGCGATGTTTCCCGTTGGTTCCGGCAAAAACAACAGACAATCCACGCGTTTGCCATTCGATAAAGTGTGTTGCAAAGAAAAATGATTTTCGGGTAAAAAATTGCGAATAATTCCACTTAATTGCACTTCGCCAAAAGCGCCGCGCGAAGATTTATCCGATAAAATCGCTTGTAAACTCACCACATTGGTCGAAAGCTCGGTAATTTTCTTTTGTGCTTCATCGATTAAACTTAAGCGTTGAATGATCGCTTGAAAAGTGGCTGTGGTTTTTTCAAAACCCTCATTCAATCGTTTTTCGACTTGACCACTGATCGATTTTAAATGATCGGTCACGGTTTGATTTAAGGCACGAATAGCCTCCGTGCTGTTTTGTGTATTTTGGTTTAATACTGTTAATAGCGTTTGACTCAATTCATTGATGGATTTCGGCAAGCTCTCTTGTAAGAGTTTTAATTGTTGTAATTGGTGCTCATTCAAGTGAAGGCGTACTTCTTGTAAGGTTTGTTGTTGCAAGGATTGCAAATTTTGCTCAAACTGAGATAATAGGCTTTCTTGGCGCAATAATGTATGGCGTGTGCGCACAAGATAAGCGAGTAAAGCCAGCGTAGAAGCGAGGCTAAATGCGGTTAAAATCACTAATAACATTGAGTGTATCCTATATATATGAATGAATTGATGCAAAGACAAGGCCATTATCTCAAAGCGATGGGCATTGATCTATGGCTAGAACGCGCTCCTTCCGTACAAAATACTTCAGATTGGCAAAAATTAGAACAAACAGTGGCCTCTTGTCAGCGTTGTGCCTTGCATTGTACGCGTAAACAAACGGTATTCGAACGAGGCAATCGAGAAGCCAAACTCATGTTGATAGGGGAAG
Source organism: Pseudomonadota bacterium (assembly GCA_021782495.1). Classification (GTDB taxonomy): domain Bacteria; phylum Pseudomonadota; class Gammaproteobacteria; order UBA1113; family UBA1113; genus VFKP01. The sequence goes on from JAJXUV010000002.1 coordinate 36,733, forward strand.
CGCCTGGCGCGGAAGAAGATAAGCAAGGCAAGCCTTTTGTGGGCCGAGCTGGCCAATTGTTAGACCGAATTATAGCCGGCGTGGGCTTAAAACCCGAGGAAGTGTACATCGCCAATGTCTTAAAATGCAGACCGCCAAACAACCGCGATCCCACAGCCCCTGAAATGGCCGAATGTGGCGGCTATTTAGAACAACAAGTGGCCATGGTGGCACCTCGATTGATTTTAGCCCTGGGCCGTATTGCGGCGCATTATCTTTTGGGTGTCAGTACGCCTTTGTCGCGCTTGCGGGGACGCCCTTATATCTTTGCTGAAACGCAGATCCCTTTGTGGGTAAGTTACCATCCCGCTTATTTATTGCGTAATCCTGCAGATAAGGCAAAGGCTTATGAAGATTGGTTGCGCGTCGTGCAAGAACTCTTGAAATAAGCAAAATAGCCACCATATTTGATAGGGCCTGTTGACATCTGGTTTGTCGAAGCGAAAAATGAGGGAGCCGAGGCAAAATCACAACAAATTTGAGGATAATATCGAGAATATTTGACGAAAATTTGTTGTGATTTTGACCGGTTTTACTCATTTTGCAGCCGATAAACTAGATGTCAACAGGCCCTAATATCAGAGATCCAGAGGAGACCCCCGTGACTAAAGAAGATCCCCAGAACAAATGGCAAAAAGTATTTGATAAGGCCCAAAGTGAGAATGAAGAACCACAATCAGCGGTCGATGAGCAGGCTGAAACGCCCATAGGCCCAATCGATCCGACTTACAATGAATTAAAACAAAGCCTAGAAGAGTTAAAAGCCAAAGCCGATGCAAATTGGGATAAGTATTTGCGCGAAGTGGCAGAAAAAGACAATGTGCGTAAGCGTTTAGAGCTAGAAGTCCAAAAAATGCAAAAATACGGTACGCAAAAATTAATTGAAGCATTATTACCGGCTTTGGATGGTTTGAATCAAGGCTTGGAAAATAGCCAAAATGTGTCGAATGAGGAAGCCTCAGCCGCTATGCGTGAAGGCTTAATTTTGACGGATAAAATGATTATGGATGCGCTGGCTCGCTTTGGCGTAGAAGCCATCAGCCCTTTGGGCGAGAAATACGATCCGCAAAAACATGAAGCCATTGCAATGCAGCCGAGCGATCAATATGCTGCAGGTTTTGTCATGGCCGTGATCCAGCGCGGTTATGTCTTACATGGTCGGGTCGTACGGCCAGCCCGGGTCATTGTGGTCAAAGGGGCTTGATTTTTAGAGAACTAACACCACATTAAAAACAAAGGTTCTGTCATCCCTGCCAAAGCAGGGATCCAGTGTAAATTCATTGGACTCCTGCTTTCGCAGGAATGATAATATAAGGTAGATTATGAGGAGTTATTAAATGTCAAAAATTATGGGTATAGACTTAGGTACGACCAACTCTTGTGTGGCGATTATTGAGCAAGGGCGTAAACCTGTGGTCATTGAAAATAGCGAAGGTCGTAGAACCACGCCTTCTGTCGTTTGTTTTGGTGAAGAAGACAAACAAGTGGATGTCGGCGAAGCGGCGAAGCGCCAAATGATCACCAAACCCAAACGAACGCTTTTTGCGGTAAAACGGTTAATTGGCCGCAGAGAAAGCGACAAAGAAGTGCAAGACACTAAGCAACACTTTTCTTACGACATCGTTGCTGCTAAAAATGGCGATGCTTGGATTCGCATTGGCGACAAAGAGATGTCGCCCCAAGAAATTTCTGCACAAGTATTGCGTAAAATGAAAAAGACAGCCGAAGATTATTTGGGTGAACCGGTCACAGAAGCCGTGATCACAGTGCCCGCTTATTTCAACGATGCGCAACGTCAGGCCACCAAAGACGCGGGCCGTATTGCAGGTTTGGATGTGAAACGCATCATCAATGAACCTACTGCAGCGGCTTTGGCTTATGGCTTGGATAAGAAACCTGGCGATCGTAAGATAGCTGTGTACGATTTGGGCGGTGGTACTTTCGACATTTCGATTATTGAAATTGCCGATGTCGAAGGGGATCACCAATTTGAAGTGTTGGCTACTAATGGCGATACTTTCTTAGGGGGCGAGGACTTCGATCAAGTCGTCATTAAGTATTTGGTGGACGAATTTAAAAAAGACACGGGCGTGGATTTAAAACAAGATCCTTTAGCGCTGCAACGGTTGAAAGAAGCAGCCGAAAAAGCCAAAATTGAATTGTCCAGTTCGCAACAAACGGACATCAATTTGCCTTACATCACAGCAGATGCTTCGGGTCCTAAGCATTTAAACATCAAAATGACGCGAGCTAAATTAGAATCTTTGGTGGACGATTTGATCCAACGTACGATTGAGCCTTGTAAGATTGCTTTGAAAGACGCAGGTTTGAAAGTTTCTGACATCGACGAAGTGATTTTGGTGGGTGGACAAACGCGTATGCCCAAAGTGCAAGAAGTGGTGGCCGAATTTTTTGGCAAAGAACCACGTAAGGATGTGAATCCCGATGAAGCGGTGGCTATTGGGGCTGCCATTCAAGGCGCAGTCTTGGCAGGCGATGTAAAAGATGTCTTGTTGTTGGATGTGACGCCTTTGTCTTTGGGCATAGAAACCATGGGTGGTGTTATGACCAAAATCATCACCAAAAACAGTACTATTCCAACGAAGAAAAGTCAGGTGTTTTCAACGGCGGACGACAATCAAAATGCTGTCACCATTCACGTGTTGCAAGGTGAACGTGAAATGGCTTCAGCCAATAAATCTTTGGGTCGTTTTGATTTGGTCGGTATTCCCTCTGCACCGCGCGGTATGCCGCAAATTGAAGTGACTTTCGACATCGATGCCAATGGTATTTTGCATGTCCACGCCAAAGATAAAGCAACGGGCAAGGAACAATCCATTGTCATTCGTGCTTCCAGCGGGTTGTCCGAAGAAGAAGTGCAGAAAATGGTGAAAGATGCTGAAATGCACGCTGAAGAAGACAAACAATTCCACGAATTGGTCGCCGTGCGCAACCAAGCAGACAACTTGTTGCATTCTACGAAGAAAACTTTATCCGAACTGGACAGCAGCATGATCGACGACAGTACGCGTGCCCAAATAGAAGCGGAAATGAAAGAATTGGAAGAAGTGGTGAAAGGCAATGACAAGGCTGCTATCGAAGCGAAGATAGATAGTTTGTCGAAAATGACGGCGCCTTTGGCAGAGAAAATGTATGCCAAAGCTCAGGCTGAACAAGCCACACAGCAAGAACCCTCGAATGAAGGCGGCGCTCAACAAGCTTCTGGCGAAGAAGGCAATGTGGTCGATGCTGAATTTGAAGAAGTCGATCAGAAGAAAAAGAAGAAAGATGAGGAATAAAACACTCTTCAGTATGGTCATCCCTGCGAAAGCAGGGATCCAGTTTTAACGAGAACATTGAATGGCAAAAAAAGATTACTATGAGGTTTTAGGCCTCGATCGCAGCGCAAGCAGTGAAGAGATTAGAAAAGCGTATAGACAGTTAGCACGTAAATACCATCCCGATAAAAATGCCGGTGACAAAACGGCTGAAGAAAGATTCAAAGAAATGCAAGAAGCCTACGATACTTTGTCAGACGAAAATAAGCGGGCTGCTTACGATCAGTTTGGTCACAATGCTTTTGATCCTTCTTCCATGGGAGGCGCTCAGGGCGCGCATGCTTTTCATGGTAATTTCAGTGACATCTTTGAGAATGTCTTTGGCGATATTTTTGGCGATAGGCAGGGCGGTGGTGGTCGTGCGCAGCAACGCGGCGCTGATTTACGTTTTGCGATGACACTCGATTTAGAAAAAGTGGTTTTTGGTACAGAAACAACTTTACGCATCCCGACGTGGGTCAGCTGTAAGGAATGTCAGGGCAGTGGCGCAGCCAAAGGTACCAAGCCGGTAACCTGTAGCGATTGTGGTGGCATGGGGCAAGTGCGTATGCAGCGCGGATTGTTTACCGTGCAACAAACTTGTCCGACGTGTCGAGGTCAAGGACAAAAAATTACGGATCCGTGTTCTCGTTGCCGGGGCCAGGGCCGTGTTCAAGAAGAAAAAGTATTGTCCGTTAAAATTCCAGCCGGTGTCGACAATGGCGATCGCATTCGTTTACAAGGTGAAGGCGAAGCGGGTTTAAATGGCGCACCACCAGGCGATTTGTACGTGGAAATTCACGTCAAACCGCATCCTCTTTTCGATCGACAAGGTCAAGACTTGCATTGTCAAATGCCCATTCATTTTACGATGGCGGCTCTTGGAGGAGAATTGGAAATTCCAACTTTACAAGGTAAAGTGAAATTAAAAATTCCACCCGAGACTCAAAGTGGTAAAATATTTCGATTGCGCGGCAAAGGCGTACAAGCGATGCGAGGACAGAGCGTAGGCGATCTCTTGTGTCACATCGCAGTCGAAACGCCAGTCAATTTAAGCCGTGAGCAAAAAGAATTATTAGAACAATTCCAAACGGCTTTGGAAGCGGATAAAAAGAACCACAGTCCTCAAGAACGTTCTTGGTTTGAACGCGTTAGGGCTTTTTTTGAAGGCCATTAAATTATACGTGGTGGTGAACGTTCAACGGGAGGGGGGTGCAAGTTTTTTGGTTTTAAAGGAGATGAATTGCTACGTGAGATATCGCTTTCTTCTTCTTTCAGCTTGTCGAAAAAGTTCGGTGAGGAACGAGGTCTTTTACTGTAAGCTTTAATCCCACTTTTTATCCTCAAAAGTTCCACTTTTTCAGCTAATCTTTTTACTTCGGCGCTTTCAGGTGTACTTTCGAGGTAAAAATCGCCTGTTTTCAACAGTCTTTTTTCCAAATTAGCGACATGGTTTTCCCAACCCTCTAGCGGTGGTTTGGTATGGTCGAATAGAAATGAATATCCAGGTGGCGGTGGACCGATAGGGTGTGTCTCAAATTGAGCGATATTGGTTTTTTGTTCTGGTGCATCGTTAAGTGCGGGGAGGTAAATTACTTCAAAGGATACCTCAAGCAAAATTTTTTTCAAATAATATTCTATGAGACGAATATTGGGCTGAAGAGTGACGATAATAAACTGAGCCTGAAATTTCCGATGTAAATGGAAAATCAATTGACATAGCTTTTTATCTTGTATGGCAAATGAGCCATTTTGATATGAAAATAAGCTTTGATCACCATCCACAATGATCTTAGAAGGTTTTGCGGACATGAAGTAGTCTCCCCTACTAAAGCATCCATTGGAACATTATGAAACGAACAAAATTAAAATACAAGGGGGTGGAGAAAAGTGTTTTTAAGTTGCCACTAAAATGCCGGGATTCAATCCCGCCTGAGCCAATTGCTCATACAAGCTTTGGGCTTTGTTCATATTTACAAAAGGCCCTACGCGCACGCTGTAGAGATTTCCGGGAACCGGATTGACGACAACCGGCGCCACTAAAATGGTTTTCAAGGTTTCTGCCAAATGCTTGGCATTGTCTTTATTTTTGAAAGTGCCTACTTGCAAATAAAAAGATTTTAATTGCGCGTTATAAGGCGTTTCCAAAGCCGTGATGCGAACTTTGGCGGTTCCTTTTTTCAGCATTCCTAAGCGTTTTGCAGCAGCGTAGGAGAGATCCAAAATACGTTCACTGTGAAAAGGGCCGCGATCATTCACTTTAACCACAATGCTGCGACCATTTTCAAGATTCGTCACATGAATAAAGGTCGGAATCGGCAATACTTTGCTTGCTGCGGTCATCGCAAACATGTCATAAGGTTCGCCGCTGGCCGTTGCGCGTTGGGCAAATTGTTGGCCATACCAAGATGCAATCCCCGTGGTGCTGTAACCGTGAGTAGAAGGAATTAAAGTATAAGTTTGACCGTTGATCACATAAACAGGTTGATTGGCATAAGGGTTATAGGGCAAAGCTTTGGGTTTGGCATCTTCTAAATAACTGACATCGCGATCGATGAGCGGCGGACCGTCAGCATTGGCAATGCTGAATGCAGTCAATAAACAACACATTAATCCGACTTTAATTTTATGTTCCACCGTCATTTAAGCGATAAATCCTCAGAATTTACCGAGCCGCGACCGTGAGGGAGCGGGAAATGCGGCTCGCTTTCTCCGCTCCCTCATGGTCGCGGCTCAGAGAGTTTATTCATGCTTCGTATATCCTAACGCTTTCAAACGTTCTTGTAAACTTGGATGGGTTGACCACAAAGAACTGAATCCTGGGCGCACGCTGAACCCCGCCGTTTTAGGAGAATAAATGTAAGCTGCTTGTCGCAATTCGTCGTGTGCGGTTTGTTGATACGCGGCTTCCGTGGCGGCGACGTCTTGGGTATGGGTATTGTGAATTTTAATCAAAGCACGGGCCAAGGGTTCATTTTGACGCGTTAATTCTACGGCACCCGCATCGGCCATCAATTCGCGTTTACGGCTTAAATAAAGAGCCAATAAGGCTGTGATTAAAGGCAAGAGATAACGCAATAAAACGATGACCAGTAAAATACCTTGATTCCCGCGTCGTTCACGGTTCGAGAAAATCAAATTATAAAATAAAATATCGATGATGAGCAGCATGATGTTGGTTAAGACCGATACCGTTACAATTAAGCGTATGTCTTGATGACGAATGTGGCTTAATTCGTGGGCGATCACCGCTTGAATTTCATCGCGATCTAATTTTTGCAACAAACCTCGCGTGATGGCCACCATCGCCGATTTTTCATTAAAACCAGTGGCAAAAGCATTTAAGTAATCGGCTTCAATGATATAGACCTTGGGCATAAAATTTAAGCCAGAAGCTACTTTCATTTCTTCCACGATGTTGTAGAGTTGTTTTTCTTCCAGGGTTTTGGCCGTTTCTGGTGTGATTTGTCGGTATTCCGTTCCCATCAACATGATGCGATTGTGAAATAGAAAAGTGATCGCCAGCGCAATGATCGCTACAACCCCTGCAGAAATCGTCGCATAAGGAAATAATTTCCCGGTTAACAAGAGTTTAGCGGTTAAGAGCGATGCGGATTGATCGGTGACAGAATATTCCGTGAGTTTAGCCGCAATAAAAGGGGTTTGGTACAAGAGATCAATGATAAACCCCAAAGCCACATACAACAAGATAAAAGTGGCCATGACATAACGGGTTCGTCTGCGGTTTTGTGCAATGGTGTCACGCCAATCGGCAGTTTGTGTGCTGGTCATGAAATACTATAACTTAACAGTATAAGCTTCTTTGGCAGCGATATTCTCTGTACCACCGAGATTCCAATAAGTAAATTGTTTATCCAGTTTCGCCTTGGACAAATTCACTATCATGGATTGGAAAAAAGATTTTTTCTCGGCATTATAACGCTCGATACTGTCGTTAAAAGCTTGTTTGGCATAAGCGAGTTTATTTTCCGTGCTCACAATTTCTTCTTGTAACTGCAGGGCATTTTGATTGGCTTTTAAATCAGGGTATTGTTCGAAAACCAGATTGATGCCCGACACGATTTTAGAAATGCCATTTTCAGCGGCCATGCGTGCGGCATCGTCACCTGAAGCTTTGGCGGTTTGCGCTTGATTACGCAAAGCAACCACATCTTTCAACGTGGTTTTTTCATAATCCATGTATTTTTTGACGACTTCAATGAGGGATTCAAATACTTTAAAGCGGCGATCCAGTTGAATGTCTATTTGCCGTTCATTATTATTCACCGTTTCTATCATACGAATCAAACGGTTGTAGATGCCGATAATAAATGCAAAAATAGCTAAAATAATAATGAAGAAGAGAATAGTCATAATGCGTTCCTCGTGGTACAATCATTCAGAAAGTATAGTCGCTAATAGCAGGGGACACAAGTCCCGTTAAATAAAGGGTAAAAATAAATGACGTCAAATATTGTTAAAATTAAAGCACGCGAAATTTTAGATTCCCGCGGCTTTCCAACGGTAGAAGCCGATGTCTATTTGGACAATGGTGCGATGGGGCGTGCCGCAGTGCCTTCGGGCGCTTCGACGGGAATACATGAAGCTTTAGAATTACGCGATAAAGAACCTATGCGGTATTCGGGTAAAGGGGTTTCGAAAGCGGTGCACCATATTGATCACATCATACAGAAACGATTGCTGGGGATGGATGCTAGAGAGCAATCGGCCATCGATGAGGCTTTGATTGTTTTGGATGGAACGGTGGACAAATCGCATTTGGGCGCCAATGCCTTATTGGCAGTGTCTTTGGCGGCGGCTAAAGCAGCAGCACAAGCGGCGCATCAACCCTTGTATCGCTATTTGAAACCGCGCGGACCTTACCTTCTGCCCAGACCCATGATGAATATTTTAAATGGCGGCGCACATGCCGACAATACGGTCGACATTCAAGAATTTATGATCATTCCACAAGGCGCACCTTCTTTTAAAGAAGCCTTGCGTTATGGGGCAGAAGTATTTCATGCGCTCAAAACTTTATTGAAGCAGCGAAAATTAGTAACGGCTGTGGGCGATGAAGGCGGGTTTGCGCCAGATTTGCCAAACAATGTGGCGGCCATCGAATTGATTTTAAAAGCCATCGAAGCAACGGGATTGATAGTAGGAAAAGACGTGACTTTGGCTTTGGATGCGGCAAGCTCGGAATTTTACAAAGAAGGTCGGTATGTGTTGGCGGCAGAATCGCGTGCTTTGACATCCACAGAATGGATAGACACGCTGCAATCCTGGGTGCGACAATACCCCATCGTTTCCATAGAAGACGCCATGGCTGAAGAAGATTGGGAGGGCTGGGCAGCTTTAACGCGTACTTTGGGCGATAAAATACAGTTAGTCGGAGACGATGTCTTTGTGACGAATACCCAATTGCTGCAAAAAGGGATCCAAGATCACATCGCAAATGCCATTTTAATCAAACCCAATCAAATCGGCACTTTAAGCGAAACTTGGGCAGCGGTGACTATGGCGCAAAAAGCCGGTTATGCTTGTGTGATGTCGCATCGTTCCGGAGAAACGGAAGACACCACCATCGCTGATTTGGCCGTGGCGATGGATTGCGGGCAAATTAAGACGGGTTCTCTGTGTCGAAGCGATAGAATGGCTAAGTACAATCAGCTATTGCGGATAGAAGAGGAATTGGGGAGTGAAGGGGTGTATGGGAGCTAAAACTCCTTACAAATCGCCCTATTTTGAGCTACAATTGAAAGCTATACCGCTCCCTTAGGGTCGCGGCTCAGATCAAACTGAGCTGCGATCCTCAGAGAGCGGAGATAATATACCGTTATAAACGCGGAGAATACTAATAACAACGATGGATACCATAGAATGAAATTAGCGCTTTTAGTGATGATGGTTGTTTTGGGTGCCTCACAATACCAATTGTGGATAGCATCGGATGGTATGCGGGGCGTACGAAGCTTGCAAAGCCAGATAGCCACTCAACAAAAAAACAATGAAAGCTTGGCAGAAGACAATGCCCTTTTACTACAACACATAGACGCATTAAAAGCGGGTGGGACTGCTGTGGAATCCCGCGCTCGAGATGAGTTGGGTATGGTAAAAAGTGGCGAAACATTTTACCAAACATTAGGTTAAGATAATTCATGCGTATTTTATTAAGTAATGACGATGGCGTTTATGCGCCCGGTTTAATGGTTTTGTATGAGTCTTTAAAAGAAATTGCGGACATCGACGTGGTAGCCCCAGATAGAAACCGCAGTGGTGCCAGCAGCTCTTTAACTTTGCACAATCCTTTGCGTATTCATCGTTTAGAAAATGGTTTTATCAGCGTCGAAGGAACGCCTACAGACTGCGTGCATTTGGCTTTAACGGGATTGCTGTCCGAATTGCCCGATTTGGTGGTATCCGGCATCAATGAGGGTGCTAATTTAGGCGATGATATTTTATATTCAGGCACGGTGGCTGCTGCGATCGAAGGGCGTTTTTTAGGATTGCCCTCTATTGCGATTTCTCTGGCCAGTCGAGAATGTCGTTATTATGAAACGGCGGGACGTGTCGTGACGCGCATGGTTGAGGGATTTATCAAAGAAAAATTACCTTTGGGCGTGTCGACTATTTTGAACGTCAATGTGCCCGATTTGCCTTTGCATCTTTTGCAAGGCATTACGGTGACTCGATTAGGCACGCGCCATGTGGCAGAGCCAGTGATCCGCGAAAAAGATCCACGCGGCCACGATATTTATTGGATTGGATTGCCTGGTGGTGAAGCCGATGCAGGCCCGGGTTCGGATTTTTATGCTGTCAACAGTGGTAGAGTGTCTGTCACGCCTTTGATGATTGATTTCACACACCATGCCGTGATGAACACCATGAGTGACTGGTTGGGGAAAATTGAAAACGGGGATAATGCGGTATGAAGCGTCGCCTTCTCAGTGTTTTTTGCTTGATAGCGCTGGCTGCTTGTAGCGCGCATGAAACGCCGAGAGCACCGATTATCAATGGGTGGCATGAACCCATTTCCAAACAAGGTGTTTATAGGGTGCGTCCTGGCGATACCTTGTACGCCATTGCTTGGCGTTATGGTTTGGATTACACCGACATCGCGCGTATCAATCATTTGCAAGCGCCGTATAAACTGGAAATAGGCCAAAGCTTGTATTTAGTTTCACCCGGAAGGCAATCAACTCAAACGACTCAAAAACAGGTGGTGATAGAACCACCTGTGCCACAGAAAAAGACGATGCCTGCCAAGCCAGTGAAGGAGACTGAAGCAAAACCGGTTTCTGCAAAGACGACATCGCCTTTTGAATGGGAATGGCCAGCCGCGGGTAAAGTGGTTCAAGGTTTTGATGGCAAGGGTTCCCAAAATAAAGGCATCGATATTGTGAATCGCATGGGAACGCCGATTAAAGCAGCGGCTTCAGGTCAAGTGGTTTACAGCGGCAGTGGTTTACCGGGATATGGCTATTTGATCATCATCAAACACAGTGATGCTTATTTGAGTGCTTATGCACACAATAGTACGGTTTTGGTCAAAGAAGGGCAGCGGGTGAAAGCCGGTGAAGTGATTGCACGAATGGGAAATACCGGTGCCGATAAGGTGATGCTGCATTTTGAGATTCGAAAACAGGGTAAGCCCATTGATCCGGAAGGCGTATTGCCGAGGCAATACAAATAATCTAAACTGAGCCGCGACCGTGATGGAGCGCTGGTTGCAGTAAGTAATCGCTCTTACCTTCGATTTTCTAAGGTTTTTTATTAGAGTTATGATGGCCTTGTTGACTTTGAGTTTGTCCAAGCGAAAAGCTTATCACCCTTTTCTCGTAATGATAATTCCTTCCGTAGAATTACCTTAATATTGCCTTAAGGTAGGTTTGCTACATTTATCTTAGTAATTTAACCAATATTAGAATTAAAGGTATATTTCCCATGGGATTTCAACCACTTAGCGAATTAGAAAAACAAAAAGACCTTGAATCAGCAAAAGACCAAGCGTTGTCTCAGCGTATTTATGCAAATAAAAAAAACAGGAAAATATTAAAACGCAAACAAACACAAATCGTTCGGTTTGGTGATAGGGTGTTTGCGATAGACAGGTGCCCTGCTAAAAGTAAAAGAGGGGGCGGTGGCCAGATCTATCCAGCCTATCCCATAAACATACAGAATAACTATCTGATTAATACTAAGAAAGGACTTAAACTTAAAATAATGCACCGTTCTGAAAGAACATTATATAGCGATAAAGGCTTAATCCCTCCTTCCTTCTTCCTTAGAGATCATTCTGCTATCAGTGAAACTCGGAAGAATCGAGTCTTATTTTCTGCCAAAGCGACGAGAATTCCGCGACCTCAAAAAGAAGGCGAGTCTCTTGTCTACGATACAGCCACCATGATGTCTTTGATACCAGGATGCGATTTAGAGGAATTTTTAGATGAGCACGAAGCAAGCTTAACACCGCGGCGCAGAATGCAACTTTGTAGAAATGTGATAAGAGCCTGCCAAATTGGACATGAGAAGGGTATTTTCTATGGAGATATTAAGCCACCCAATGTGATGGTCGACCCGGATACCTTGAAAGTAACCTTCATCGATCCGGATGGTGCTGTTAGAACTTTGGAGACGATAGCGCCTGAAGATTATCAGTACGATTTACAAAATCGCCGCCATTGTACGCCGACAGAGAAAGCTGACATCTATTCTTTGGCGCAAGGCCTTTTGATCCCTATTTTGTCAGGTTCACGCTTTTGCCGTAATGCCCTTTTTTCGGTAGATCTTTGGGGAAATCCGATTCGCGCAGAAAATATCGAGCAGTTCGACAATCATCCTGTTAGTTCTCAAGAAAAAGAGACCTTGATAAGAAAACTAAATGGCGCCTTCGATGAAAATCAAATCAATAAACTGATTCAGATATTAGATGAAATGCGTTCCTGGGATCCAGCAAACAGAGGGTTACTGGAGGACGCATTGGCAGTATTTGATAAGCTGCTAGCAGAAAAAGCGGTCGAAATTTCTGACGAAGAAGAACAGATTTTTCGCCAGAAAGAAGAAGCCTATGACCAGCAGTTGCGGACTCTAGATGAGATATTAGCCGACCCGGACTATGCAATACCGAAAGAGAGTAAAGTACCTGAAAAAGAATTACAGCCAAATTTTGCACTCCGGTGTTTGCATGCGGTTTCGAATTTTGCCGAAAAAAACCCCAAGAAAACAGCCGCTATTGCGGTGGTAGGTTTCGTTGCGGTAGCCGGGGTTAGTATTTTCTTATCCGGTGGTTTTGCTGCAGTGCCCTGGCTAGCGGTGGCTTTAGTACTCGCTAAGCCAGCAATCCTCGGTTCTGGCATAGGGATGGCTTGTAGTTTTCCTTTCTTTCGAAACATATATCATAAAGTGGTAGACGAGAAGCCATCGCCAAAACCAGCGTTCCATCTGATACTTTAAATCATCCGTTCAATCCGATTCATCATTTCCGAAAAAGTTTCCAGCGAAATAGTTTGATTGGCATCGGAATAAGATCGATCGGGGTCCGGATGCACTTCTACCATAATGCCATCTGCGCCTGCAGCGACAGCGGCGTAGGCCATGGGTGGTACCATTTTACGGATGCCAGTTCCATGACTGGGATCGACAATCACCGGCAGGTGGCTTAATTCATGCAAAATAGGAACCGCCGCGATGTCCAAGGTATTGCGCGCATAGGGTTCAAAAGTTCGAATGCCGCGTTCACACAAGATCACATTAGGGTTTCCGGTTTGCAAAATGTATTCTGCGGCCATTAAAAATTCTGAATAGGTCGCTGAAAGACCGCGCTTGAGTAAAATGGGTTTCCCCGTTTTACCAATTTCTTTTAACAAAGAAAAATTTTGCATGTTGCGCGCGCCGATTTGCAAAATATCGACATAACTTGCGACCAAATCCAAATGATGTGGATCCATGACTTCGGAAACGCTGAGCAAATGGTTTTTTTCGGCGGCTTGTTTCATGTATCTTAAGCCTTCTTCACCCAAACCCTGAAAATCATAAGGCGAAGTGCGTGGCTTGAAAGCGCCACCGCGTAAAATATTGGCGCCGGCTTTGGCCACAAAGGAAGCAACAGTGTGCATTTGTTCTTCGGATTCAATAGAACAAGGTCCGGCCATCACCGCCAGCTTTTCGCCGCCAATTTGACAGTCTTTAATTTGAATGATAGAACGCTCACTTTTCAATTCTCGTCCGGCCAATTTGAATTTTTGATTGAAAGGCCGAATTTCCTCAACTTGCGGCAAATTTAAAAAATGCTGTGGATGAACGCGTGCATCTTCACCACTGACAATGGCAATTTGAAATTGACCATTTTCCTCACTCAGCATACTTTGCAAATTCATCCATTGCAAACGCGCGACCAGTTCTTCCGCCTCGCTTTTCGAGATGTTCTTTTTCAATATTAAAATCATTTTTTCACCACTCTTTCTGGATAAATAGTTTGAGCCATTACTTTCAGTTTATCGGGTGAAACGCCTTCTTCTAAGGCTTTCACAAATAAAGAACCCACCACAACGCCATCGGCATGTTCTAAAACTTGTTCTGCCAATTCACGATGCGCAATTCCAAATCCCACCACAACGGGCGCACGGGTCATGGATTTAATGCTTTGCATTTTTTCAGAAAAATCAGCAGGCAAAGCATTTTGTATTCCTGTGGTCCCTTTGCGACAAGCATAATAAAGAAAAGATTGAAAAGACATTGCCCGGGTATCGATTAATTTTAATCGTTCGCTTGTCGTGGAAGGAGCTATCACATCAATAAGCGCTATTTCTTGCTCTAGACATTGTAACTCAAGTTCTACGGATTCTTCAAGAGGACAATCGACCACCAATAAGCCATCTACGCCAGCTTTTTTGGCATCTTGAAGAAAAGAAGAATGCATTCGCGCCAATATAGGATTGTAATAACTGAATAAAATCATCGGAATATTGGTGTATTTTCGAATATTTTCTACCATACTTAAAACAGTGTCTAAAGTCGTGCCTTTTTGAAGGGCACGCTGCGCAGCCCTTTGAATGACAGGGCCATCGGCAATGGGGTCTGAAAAAGGAACGCCAATTTCCAGTAGGTTAACGCCGCCTTCCGCTAAAGCCAAAGCCGCCTCGATGGTATTTTGTATCCCCTCACTCCCGGCGGTGAGATAGGCGATATACGCTTTATCTCTAAAACTGTTTTCAAAGCGGTTTGTTTTATTCATGATACAACTCCGTAATATACCAAATGCGTTTCAACATGCGAACTATACTGAAGAAACAACAGCATTTGTCATTCCTGCGACAGCAGGAATCCAGCGAACTTAAAACTGGATCTCTGCTTGCGCAGGGAGGACAGGACCTTACACTGCGAACGAGCTCTTAACCTTTCATCCACTGCGGCAAATCTTTATCTCCCCGTCCCGATAAATTCACTAAAATAATTTTATCTTTTTCTAAAGTAGGGGCTATTTTCATTAAATAAGCCAAGGCATGAGAGGATTCCAAGGCGGGAATAATACCCTCTGTTTGTGCCAAGAGCTTAAAAGCAGCTAATGCTTCCTTATCGCTGACGGCAACATAATCCACTCTTTTGGTTTCAGACAAATGGGCATGGGCTGGACCTACAGCAGGATAATCTAATCCCGCTGAAATCGAAGCCGTTTCTGCAATTTGACCGTGTTCGTCTTGCAAAACAACGGTATAACAACCGTGTAAAACGCCACGTGTATTTGCTTGAAAACGTGCAGCGTGTTCGCCTAATTGTGTTCCATGACCGCCGGCTTCCACGCCAATCAAATGCACTGTGGGATCGTTTAAAAAAGCAGAAAAGATACCAATTGCATTGGAGCCACCGCCTACACAAGCAATAACATAATCGGGATTTTTACCTAAATCTTGCGTGCACTGTGCGTGGCTTTCTTCACCGATACAAGATTGAAAGTGGCCAACCATTTCAGGATAAGGATGCGGTCCTAAGGCAGAACCCAAACAATAATGGGTGTTGGTGAAAGATTCAGCCCAATCGCGTAGCGCTTCATTGACGGCATCTTTCAAGGTACAAGAACCCTGTTGAACCGAAACGACTTTAGCACCCATCAATTGCATGCGCAACACATTCGGTGCTTGTCGTTCCATGTCGATGCTGCCCATGTACACCACACAGGTTAATCCCAAATGCGCGCAAGCTGCAGCAGTGGCAACGCCGTGTTGTCCGGCGCCCGTTTCAGCAATGATGCGTGTTTTCCCCATTTTTTTGGCGAGCAAACATTGTCCTAAGGCATTATTTAATTTATGCGCGCCCGTGTGTAAGAGATCTTCGCGTTTCAAGAAAATGCGTGGACCTTGAATGGCTTCGGCAAAACGCGATACTTCTGTGAGAGGCGTAGGCCTTCCCGCATAGTTTTTTAAAAGTGAATAAAATGATTCCATAAATCCTTTATCATTTTTAGCCGCATTAAAAGCCTTTTCAAGTTCTTGAATGGGGGCTACTAACAATTCTGGGATAAAAGTACCGCCGAATTTACCATAACGGCCTCTTTTTGTGCTTAAATAATCATTCATCGTTGAATCTCCTGAATCAATTGTTGAATCAAGGACAGTTCTTTTTCTCCGGGCGCACTTTCAACGCCGCTGGAAACGTCAATCCCCGCAGGACGACATTTTTGAATTGCGGTGCGCACATTCATCGGACTTAAACCCCCTGCCAAAAATACGCGAAAAGGCCCGATGTATTGAAAAGTATCCCAATCCAAGGCAATCCCGCTGCCTGGAATATCTGAGTCAAACAACAGATAATCGCGCTTTGGATCGCAAGCAAGCGGTACGGTGTTACACTCAGAAAGAGAATGTACATAAATACGTTGATACTGCGAAGGCAATAAAGCATGCTCAGCGCGAGAAAGTGAGCCATGGAGTTGTACGGTATCTACACCACATGCTTCACAAATGGTTTGCATTTCTTTGGCAGAGTGTTCTGTGAAAACAGCGACAGGTGTAGCAGGTGTGTCAACAAGTGCTGCACAAATTGCTTTGGCTTCTGTCAGAGAAATGTAGCGTTTTGAAGTCGGATGAAATACCAAGCCGATAAAATCAGCGCCCGAAAGAGCCGCTTTTCTTGCAACAAGAGGATCTTTAAGGCCACATATTTTAATGAACACTTTATTTTTCATAACAAGCTCGTATGAAAGATTCAGGATTTTCAGAACGCACCAGACTTTCGCCAATTAACACGGCATCAAATCCAGCCTGGCAATATTGTATCGCTAATTCTGGATTTGAAATGCCGGATGCGGCTACTTTTACAATATTCTTGGGAATATGCTGAATCAGTTCAAATGCCAAATTCGTATTGACCTCAAAAGCCTTCAGATTTCTATTATTTACGCCAATCATTTCAGCACCGGAATCCAGTGCAATCTCTAATTCTTGTTTATTGTGCACTTCAACCAACACTTCTGTGCCTAATGCTTTGGCTGCATTTAAAATGAATTTCGTACGGTTATCCAAAACAGCAACAATCGCCAGAATGGCATCAGCGCCTGCTAAGGCAGATTCGGCGATTTGAATGGGGTCGATGATAAAATCTTTGCGCAAAATAGGAATAGAATGATTGCAATGCGCAGCAACTGTTTTCAGATCGCCTAGATTTCCACCAAAAAAATGCGTGTCCGTTAAAATAGACAAGGCGCTGGCGCCGCCATTGAGATAGCGTTTGGCCAAAGTAATCGGATCGGCGATCGGTGCAAGATCGCCTTTACTCGGTGATTTTCTTTTAATTTCTGCTATCACACTCACTTTTTCTTGTTTTAAAGCGTTTTTTAAACTGCTTTTAGGGAAATGCGTTATTTCGTTTCGATGCAACTGAGCGAGAGGATGCAGAGGATTTTCCTCGATGCGTTGATACAAAGCCTTCACTTCGTGTTGTTTTTGCAAAATAATGGGGTCTAATCGATTAGGCATGGGAAAATTCCTTCAATTGGTTCAACAATTTTAAAGTTTCACCGCTGTATAAACAGTGGCTCGCGTGTTGAACGGCTTTATTTAGGGAGGGTTCAATGCCCACCAATTGAAGCGATACGGCAGCGTTTAAAACAAGCGTGTTGCTGATAGCGCTTTTCTTGCCTTCGAAAGCATCCATCAGTAATTTGGCATTGATTTTGGCATCGCCGCCTCGCAATGCATCGATGGTGCATAGGGGTAATCCCAGTTCAGTGGGATCAATGCAAAATTCGCGAATGTTCGTCGGCGTGATTTCCAGCGCTTGCGTCGTGCCAATGCAACTGATTTCATCTAAACCGAAACCATGTACAACCAAAGAACGCTGAGTTCCCATTTTTTGTAAGACTTTAGCAAGAATGGGCGCAATAGTTGGATCTGAAACACCGAGAATACAATGTTTGGCGCTGGTTGGATTCAACAAAGGCCCTATAAAATTGATCGTGGTGGGAATGCCCAATTGTTTTCGAAGGGGTTTTAATTTCAAAAGCGTGGTATGAAAATTAGGGAAATAGCAAAATCCAAAACCGAATTGTTCTATCGATTGACTGATCTTCTCGGCAGACAATTCAATGTTCAAGCCCAGCGCTTCTAATACATCAGCAGAACCCGTTTGCGAGGAGACTGCACGATTGCCGTGTTTAGCGACTTTAATGCCACAACTTGCTGCCAATAAGGCGCTCCCCGTGGAAATGTTAATCGTGTTTGCACAATCTCCGCCGGTTCCCACGATGTCTAATGTGGCGTGCGAGGTAGGAATAGAAATCATTTGACTTCTTAAAAAATGAACTATGGCGGAAATTTCAGTTTCCGTTTCGGGTTTAGCGCGTAAAAGACTTAGAAACGCAGCGGTTTGGATAGGATCGCCTTTTTCGCTGACAATTTCTTTGAAAGCGTTTTCGCAATCCACGTAGCTTAAGCTTTCGTGGCGCATGAGGGTCTGGATAGCGTATTTCAGTTGCATTTTTTTCTAACCTCTTTTCAATGTAACAAATGCCTGCAATAATTGATTTCCCTGGGGAGTCAAGAGAGATTCCGGGTGAAATTGCACTCCGTAAATGGGTAAAGTTTTATGACGCATGCCCATGACGATCCCCTGACCGTTTTCTGCTTCTATGGACAATTCCGGCGGCAAGGACACTTTGTCAACGACCAAAGAATGATAGCGAGCCGCTTTAAAGGGCAGTGGCAATTTTTGATAAAGGCCTTTTCCTTGGTGAAAAATCAAATCGCTTTTACCGTGAAAAATATCATCAGCTTGCACGACTTTTCCTTGCAGCGCGATGCCGATGGCTTGGTGCCCTAAACAAACTCCCAATAAGGGAATAGAAGCATTTTCTTGATCAATAAAATCTCGGATCAATTCAACGCAAATGCCGGCATCCTCGGGCCTGCCTGGTCCTGGCGAAAGTACAATGCCGCTTGGGTTTAAATCTTTTATTTCTGTTAAAGTTATTTTGTCATTGCGAACAACCTGAACCTTGGCACCCAATTCAGCCAATTTTTGATAAAGGTTATATGTAAAACTGTCGTAATTGTCGATTAATAAAATCATTTAATACACTCCTTCAGAAAAGTCAAAGGCCGCCAGCAAACTACTTGCTTTTTGACGTGTTTCACGCGCTTCAGAATAGGGATCGGAATCATGCACAATGCCGGCACCTGTTCGAATCGTAGCGACATTGTCTTTTAACACAGCAATTCTAATGGCAATGCAACTGTCAAAATTGCCTGCGTAATCCAAGCGGCCGATGACGCCACCGTACAAACCACGACGAGAATTTTCTAGCTCGTCAATCAATTCCATCGCACGTACTTTAGGTGCGCCGCTTAAAGTACCGGCCGGGAAAGTGGCGGAGAGTGCATCAAAAGCATGAAAAGTCGGATCCAATTTTCCGCTGACTACCGAAGTCAAATGGCTCACATGCGAATAATGTTTGACTTGAGCCAAGGCTTCTACTTCGACACTGCCTATTTCAGACACACGCCCCACATCATTGCGTGCCAAATCGACAAGCATCATGTGTTCGGCCAATTCTTTGGGATCGCTTAACAATTCTTTTTCAATCTGTGCATCCTCATTTTTATCCATTCGTCTACGTGTACCTGCAATGGGGTTCACTGAAATTTTTCCTTGATGCACACTGACCATTCGTTCTGGTGAGGCGCCGACAATAATTCTATCTTCCAGCGGAAAATAAAACATATAGGGCGCAGGGCTTACTTGACGCAGTGCGCGGTAAATGTCAAAAGGTTTGCCAGTGAAGGCTTTTTTGAAAGAGCGAGATAAGACCACTTGAAAAATGTCACCTTTTTTAATGTATTCTTTAGCACGTTCAACCAAATGCATAAAATCCTCATCCGAGATATCGACTTGGGTTTCCATCAAAGCCCCTTGGGTTTTTGTCTGAAAACAGGATACCGATGACAGAGCATTCATTTTGTCGATAATCGCCGCGATTTTATCTTGAGCTTCAACATAAGCTTGTTTTGGAGCCTCATTGACATCGATAAGCACACTGATCAACAATTTTTGTTGCTCGTGATCGAAGCCCAAAGTGATTCTGTAAAAATTAAATAACACTTCGGGAAGCGCTTCGTCTTGAGAGTGTCGATCGGGAATGTCTTCAAGCAATCGTACGGAATCATAAGTGATAAAACCCATGGCTTGATTGATTTTTTCTGCGAATTCAGGCTGGCAAGTGCAGGATAATTCGCGTATAAACTCAGGCAGCCGCTGAAAGGGATTGGTCGATGTACAGGTCGTATGGCCATCTAGATATTCCTGTGTTTGTCCATTTTTAAATTCTAAACGGGCAAAAGGCTCAAAAGCCAAGAAGGAATAACGTCCTGCAGGGGCTTGCTGAACGCCGGACTCCAAAATAGCGCCACCTTGTAAATCAGCTGCTAAAGCTTCAAATACACTAATGGGCGTGAGTCTATCGGCCATAATCTCTTGAAAAACAAGGACTCTTTGAACACCCGGTTTAATTAATGCAAGAAACTCATCTAATTCTAACTTTTTGAACATAATTTTAAGCCCCTTTTCAGCACTTTAATGTCGTAATGGTGTAATTTTACACGAGTACAATTGGAAAGTCAAGGGGATAGGTCGAATATTGAAAAATAAGAGATAAAGGTATTATGCTTCCTAAGTTACTCATCGCTAGCCAAGCCGAGGCAGAAAAATCTTTAAAAATAAAAGATAATAGTATATCCTCTCATTCATGATTGAAAAAGAATTAACTTTGGATAAATCGGAATGACTATTTTGGACTAACAAAGAAATAGTAGATATTGATTTCATTCATGAATTTTGTTAGGCTCTGGTCATTAGTACTAAAATAAGTGGAGGGCTTATGAAAAAAAATAAACGCATGCCTCGTACAGCTAATACCCTACCAGCACCCATACTTGAACAGCCCGAGGAGAAATTAAACAAATTCCTAGTATCTCAAGGCTTTAATAGAGGCGATATTAATGGAGTGAAAAATGGGTTGCATCCAATACACCGTGCTGCCCAACTCAATAATGTGGAAATCCTTCGTATTCTATTAGAAAAAGGCGTTGATGTAAATTGTGTAGCTATAATATATCCCACTCAAAACATAATTGATAAACATTCTATAAAAAATAAAGTTAATATTAGAGACAATATCCCGCAATTTGATTGCCTTACTCCATTGCATATGGCTACACACGGTGGCCATATAGAAACAGTCCAGTTTTTATTAAGCAATAACGCAAATGTAAATGCAGTAACAAATACAGGCGAAACCGCACTGATGTATGCTGCAGAACGTGGGCATAACTCTATACTTATTCTTCTACTAAAGGCAGGAGCAAGCATAGAACAAAAAAATAGCAGCGGTCTTTCCGCCCTGTGGGTGGCTATAGGATCCAGGAGAATAGAAGCAGTTAAGATTTTAGGAAAAAGAGCATGCGCCGAAGATAAATACAGAGCATTAAGGATGGCTGTACTAAGCGAAAAGGAAGAAATGTTTAACCAATTAGTAAAGGATAAGGATTTAAATGTAAATGCCAGCCCTCAAAATGAATCGCCTCTTTTGCATGTTGCAGTACTCAATGGAAAATACAAAATGGCTGCTGCTTTATTAAGAAGCAAAGCACTTATCGATCAAACTGATAAACAGGGAACTACTTTATTACATACTGTAGTTACAACCCAGGATTTGGAAGCAGTTAAATTCTTATTAAAGCACAAAGCCGGAGTAAATATACCTGCGCCTAAAAATATAACAGCACTACACGTTGCTACAGAAATAGGAAATATGGAAATTATGCAGTTATTGTTAGAAAATAAAGCTAATGTTGAAGCACAAATGTCTCCTAATGGATATACACCATTACACACTGCATCTCAAAAAGGAAAGTTAGAAATGGTTCATATTTTGTTAGAGAAGGGTGCCAATGTAAATGCCCACGCCGCAGAGGGGGAAACACCCTTACATTTAGCATGCCAGCATGGGAAATCCGATCCTAGATTGATTAAAATGATACTAGAATATAGCCCAGATATTGAGGCCCAAGCTACTGGAAGCAAACTGACTCCTCTACATATCGCTAGTATCTATGGTACGTCGATAATAGTGAATATGCTGATACATGCAGGCGCTAATGTTTCAGCTCGCACAACAGGGAATGATACTCCGCTCAGCCTCGCTATTTTTTCTAGAGAGGGAGGGCTTCCATCCTTTACGCCGCCCCCAGATGAAAACATTCATATCATTCAATCCCTAGTAGAAAGTGGCGCCGACTTAAGCGCTATTTCCACTATACCCCAAAAACAGAGGTTAAATACGCTATTAATACAGTATGAAATGTTGCAGAAATTTATCAGAAATTCCGAGTGGTCAAATATAAGAGCTTTAAACCGCATTTCTCTACCAAGACAAGATAGAGCTGATTTATTAAAGACAACTTTAGCAAAGTATATTTTAAATCTTGAGAAGAGTAAAATAGAGGAAATATTTCAACAGATTAAAGAAAATTTTACTCCAGTAAATATATTTTTTGAAAACGGCAACTTGTATGTCACTTTTAATGACGCTATTCAGGCACAAGATTTTTTGAAAGTAATGTTACTGCTATCTAATAGTAAACAGATTCAGCAAGAAGATACTATCATACGATTACAATACCCTTTTTCTTTGGAAGCCACCTACTATACAGAACGACAAAAGGCTTTTAAACAAAGAATAGAAGAACTCAAGCATTTGTTAAAATCGTCTCATTGGCAAATAAATACGTTAATCCAAGAAGAAGATGATTTTATAGAAATTTTCTTTACTAAGGATCAAAAAAATATTGAAGTAGCCGCTGACTCTTTTTCCATCAAGAATGATAAAAAAGGCATTATACTTAGGCTGCCTACTATTGTATTACAGAAGCCCTGTGGGAAAAGAGCCCAAGTTATTGTGCAAGAGATTAGAAAGACTTTAGAAAATGAATATAAGAAACATCAGGAGAAACAAAATTTGGTGGCTCATAAAACTATGCAAGCCGAACAAGAAGGGAGAGCACAGCAAGAAAAAGAAAGAAGAAAACAAGAAGAAGAAAGAGATAAACAAGCAGAAAAGGAAAAAGAGATAGAATTAAGTAGAAGAAAAGAAGAGACGCGAAAGAAACGAATCGTTACTACTGGAGAAAACACTTTTGTTGATGATTCAAGTGCTATGCATTTTGAGGAAATGCCTCTACATCAAGCTGTTTGTAGAGGAGATATAGAGGAAATTAAGACATCCCTAAAATCTGGTGTAGACATTAATGTCAAAAATGGCGAAGGCAATACGCCGCTACACCTTGCAGCTATATCTGAACAAGCGGTTGTATTCAACTTTTTGTTAAAGCAACAATCTATTAATATATCATTAGAAAACAATGAGGGGAAAACAGCGCTTCAAATCGCTGAAGAAAAGCTATTGATTATCGATCTGCCACCTTGTTTTCAGCCAATCGCCCCGATTGAAGGCATATCCAAACTACTTGAAGACGATTCTCATACTATAAGACAAGGTCCAGCACCAATTCCAGCACTGCTCTTATATGAAAAAGATGATAGAGATCCCGCTACCGCTTCCAGAATGTTAGTTCGGCAGGAAGAGAGCATACAGACAAAGCCAACGGACAAGCAGACAGGAAAGAAAAAAGAGAAAAAACAAAAGGCACCTTCTTCCAACAGGTTTTTTTCAGTTCAATTATCTATTGCATACAACGGAGAAAAAGGATTGAGGGATATACAAGATAAAATAAATTTTTCGTTAATTGAAAATTTCTACCACGATATTATAAAATTTTATGAGCTAACAAATTATGTTATTTCTGGATTGATCCACCTTAGATCGATAATAAGTCAGGCCAACCTGCCCTTTAAAAATAAATTTATAAGAAGTATAAGTATTATTCGAAACGCACTGGTTCATAACCAAACAGAAGATGCAGAGCTTGATTTTACAGCAGATTTTTTAAGGAGCCTAGCGGATTTTGTCAAGCATTTCAACTTGCAACATATTACCCTAAAGCCGGGTTGTGATTTTTTGGCAGGCCAAATATCTCTATTGAAAGGTCAAAAATTGACTGATGTACAGCCAACGGCAAGATCATTCTGCGAAGAAAAAATTACACAGCATATACAATGCTTAGAAAAAATATACACTAAAGTGAATGAGATAAGCAAAAAGCTAAATAAAAATCCTTTTACAGTATTACAATCTTATCCCGAGCTGCAAGAAGCAGCAGCTGAAATTATCTCTAAGGTATTTGAATATTATAATCGATGTTCGAAATTACTACCTGCTTTGAAAGGCTTGGAGATGGAAATGAAAGAATTTAGAAACAGGCAATACCACGAGACCGATGAAAGAGCTCTACCAGGAGGGGTGGAATTTTCTATTACCCCCAATTCAAGTGGGAAAGTATTTAAGTTATTAGAGAAACTAATTACACTTTATTCACAACAGAAAACCTATTCCAACCCAGTATCTTTCAGCCAAGCATTTTTCAGCAATTCGATTGCTTCGCATAGTTCTTCTTCCGGTAGTGCGTCGAGCACTTTATCCACTAATCTGAGTTAGGAGGAGTATCACAGAATTAAAAATAGGGAATGTGCTGTAAAAGATAACTGTCTTATTGACATTCTAAATTATCGCCTATACAATTTGCCCTGTGTGGGCTTATCCTTAAGAAGCTCGTATTAAATATCATTCACTTTAACAATAGAAGGAAAATCTTATGAAGGAAAAACATCCTAAGCATCTAGATTCAAATTATGATTGGAAAGTATTTTTGCAAAAATTAGCGTCCCCATTTATACAAAATATCAAAGATATTACTATCGCGGAAGACACTGCTTCTTTTGAAGTCGATCTGGATCAAAAAGAAGCACTTGAAAAACATTTTAATACTATTTTAAGCAGTTCGAAATCTTTGCAAGCACAGCTATCGTACACTGCCAGGAGCGAACAGAGTTCTGCTGTAGACTCTGTCTCTTCCAATGTTGCAGCTATGCCTAGAGTGACTGATCTGGAAGAAGCGCGTGCGTTGATGCGAGCCTTATTTGGTAAAGATACCATGAAAGGAAAAAGTAAGGGGTGTCCTATTAATTTTTCTACTTATTTAGATCAATTTGAAAATGGTCTGTTGATATCGACTGATCCTTTCCCAACTGAATCCTTGGCCTTGGCGCAAAGAGCGCAAAATTTTTTGTGTGCACATTTTAATGGTGTCAGCATTCATGATATACGCCAGCTATTAGCCCGACCAGGCGAGCCTTTAAAAACGCCTAATGAGATTAAAAAAGGAGAGGGTTTTGTCCAACAATGTTTTGGTATTATACGAAATCCAGGTAATGATACATACCGCATCTATTTTGATGTGGCTAAGTTTTTGCACCTGGTGTATCCTCCCCAATTATTGTGTGAACCAAGTCAATCTAATCCGGAAAAATTGCGTGTCACGATCAGTCTTTATCATCTTATGCTGTATGTGAAACAATTATCGCAACACGGTATATTGTTTAATGTAGAGTTAAAGCATGGCCATGTGAATGCATATCCCTTGTTACTGCCGCATAAACAAACAGTGCAAAAACCAGTAGCACTGTATATGTTGATAGACGACAGTGGCAGTATGGAAAAGTATAGAGAAAATTTATTTGTAGATATAAAAGCTTTTTTGAAAGAGGTTGTTGCTAATATAAAATTGTTAAACGTAACTCTGAACATCAGATTGTTTTCTGGACGAGGCCAATTTCATCCCTATAATGGGCCTATTGAATTATTTGATCCTGAAAAATTTTTTGAAGGTAAATTGTGCCGTGGTACAGCACTGTTCGAGGCAATAGACGGTTCCTTAACGGACATGCAAAAAACACTCAATACCCATAATAACCTTTTTATACTGGTTACAGACGGGAAAGATGAGCACAGTTATATGACCGAAAATGAGATCAAGGAAAAGATTAAGAAACTGTCTTCTATGGTGCATGAGGAAGGAACACCTCCACCACAGATGTATGTTATGGGTTGCGGAAAAGAGTTAAATTCAGATGTATTAAATGCTTTAGCAAATAGTGCCGGCCAACCGCAGTACATCGCCGTAGAAAATCAAGAAGCTTTCGGTCCCGTGATTTCCAACATTCATTCTGTTGAACATGCACGTGTATTGGCGCGGATTAGGACACAGATAGAAGGTAAATCAGCCCAGCAATATTGCTTACCTATTGCTTTAACGGGTGCGCCGAAAGTTGTATCTGAGGTCATAATACCCTTGTCTGAAAAATCGGTGTCTGTCTTAATTGAGAGCCCTACCGTGGGACAAGAATTGGCATTAAGTCAAGTCACTCTGCAAATTACACGTTCTGATGCTCAGGCTGCGATGGAGGGCTATGCACAGCGTATTGAAAAAATTTATACTGAAAAGACGAGTCCTGCACTGAGAGTTGCGCAGTTACATGGACTCCTCGGTGAAATGGATACGTATTGTAAATCAGCGCCACAAGCCATTGTGTTGCCTTGGGCAACCGATTTACGTAAAAAAATAGGGGAGTATACGGCTGAGTTAGGTCAACTATGTATTCCTTCAGCAAGTAGCTCTGCTTCTTTAAGTAGCGCTAGCAGTGCTTCACCACCTTTAGTAGGCCGTGATAGTCCGATTTCACCAGTGAGATCAAGGACTCCAACACCAGAGGTAAAGCCGGAAGAAAGAGCGAATTCAGGGCCAGCGCCTTCTCTATGATAGAGGATAAGAGATAGCGATGTTTTTGCATCGCTATCTCATTCCTGCTATTTCCCTATTTTTTTCAACCGCTTATAGAAAAATAAAATTTTCTGGCTTTTATATTGACAAATCGAGATAATTCGATATATAATATCACCTATGAATGAGAAATTGATATTTAAAGCATTAGCCAATGAAACGCGGCGGCAAATTTTAGCTTGGTTGAAACACCCCAAACAGAGTTTTCCCAATGCCGCATCGAATGTGGCACGAGACGGTGTGTGTTGTGGTCTAATTCAGCAAAAAGCAGGGTTGGCGCAATCAACGGTGTCGCATTATTTGCATTTGTTGGAACAAGCAGGCTTAGTCACCACGATGCGTTCAGGTCAATGGACCTTTTATAAACGTAATGAAGCCTTTATTGAACAGTTCATTGCAAAATTGGGCGCTTCCTTGTAAAAGGAAGCATTTTTTTTCGAAGCTATATATCGAATGTTTCCGATATATAGATTTAGCGGGAGTTCTTAAAATGCAAAAACCTATTTTAATCACGGGTGCTACGGGAACGATTGGAAATTTTTTGAAGCAAGAGTTATTGTCAATGCAACATCCACTGCATCTGGCGGTTCGCAATCCTCAAAAATTTTCGGATAAAGATAAGTCTTTAGTCGAAACTGTGTATTTCGATTATAAAAACGAGGATAGTCGAAAACAAGCTTTACAAGGAATCGAACAGCTATTTTGGTTGACGCCTTCACCTACGCAGATGAAATCTGAAGAAGCCTTTGATGAAATTGCCTTGGCGATAGAGTTTCTAGCCGAAATGAAACAGGCGGGTGTGAAGCACATCGTGCGTATTTCCGGCATGGGAGCCGATCAATACAAGGAATCCGCGCATTTTCAAATAGAGGAATTGATTCGACAATCGGGGATTTCTTATACGATACTACGCCCTGCCTTTTTTATGCAGATATTTAGTTCCTATTATCGCGAAGGCATTCGAAAAGAAAATCGCATTCATTTATACGATGCAAGTGTGCGTGAAGCTTTCGTTGACGCCAGAGACATTGCAGCCGTAGCGGCGAAATCTTTTGTAGATCCAAGTCATCGCCATCAAATTTATACTTTAACATCGGGCGAATTATTGAATTATGCCGACATTGCTGACCTTTTGACAAAAACTTTGAATAGAGAAATCACCTACACGGCACAAAGCGATGCTGACAGTATAGCTACCTTAATCGAAAATGGCTGGGATCCCAAGGGCGCAGAAATTTACACGATGTTTTTACAAGCAGCGCAGCAAGGTGTTTTTTCGGTGCTTACAAACGATGTGGAAAAAGTGCTGGGACGCGATCCCATTTCCTTTCAACAGTATGTGCGAGATTATGCCTCGATGTGGTAAGGGCCTGTTGACATTGGGTTTGTCGAAGCGAAAAATGAGGAAACCGAGACAAAACACTAGCAAATTTGAGGAGAATATCGGGCTATATTTGACGAAAATGTGCTAGTGTTTTGACCGGTTCTACTCATTTTGCAGCCGATAAACTCAATGTCAACAGGCCCTAAGCTAATTTTTTCTTCAGCAATCCATTCACCTGCGCGGGATTGGCTTTCCCACCCGTTTGTTTCATCACTTGACCGACAAAATAGCCGAATACACGCTCTTTGCCCGAACGGTATTCGGCTACTTGGGCAGGATTAGCGTGAATGATTTCATCGATGACTTTTTCCAAAGTAGCTGAATCGTTTTCTTGCACCAAACCTTCGCGTTCGATGATGACAGAAGCCGATTCTCCCGTTTCCCACATTTTTTCAAACACCGTTTTGGCAATTTTTCCAGAAATGGTATTGTCTGCTAAATGAGACAACAATTCGCCCAATGCCAAAGCCGAAATCGGCGAAGTTTCAATGCTTAAATTATGCTTGTTTAACAAAGCCGACAGTTCACCCATGACCCAATTGGCCGTGATTTTAGGTGAAGCCTTGGTTCGCTCTAAAGCTGCTTCAAAATAATCACCGAGCGCTTTATTGCTGGTTAAAACATTAGCATCGTATTCACTTAAACCATAGTCTTTTTGCAAGCGCTCGCGTTTTTGCCAAGGCAATTCGGGTAGCGTTGTGGCAATTTCATCTATCCATGTTTGAGAAACCACCACCGGTAATAAATCGGGATCGGGAAAATAACGATAATCGTTGGCATTTTCTTTGGAACGCATGGAACGCGTTTCATTTTTAGCAGAATCGTACAAACGTGTTTCTTGAACCACGCTGCCACCTTCACTGAGCACTTCAATTTGTCGGGCAATTTCATAATCGATGGCTTTTTCCACAAAGCGAAAAGAATTCACATTTTTAATTTCAGCACGCGTGCCTAATTTGGGATCGCCTTTTTTACGCACGGATACATTGGCATCGCATCGAAAGGAGCCTTCCTGCAAATTGCCATCGCAAATTTGCAAATAACAGACCAAAGCGTGCAAGGTTTTGAGATACGCCACAGCATCTTTGGCGCTGCGCAATTCAGGTTCACTCACAATTTCTAATAAAGGCACCCCGGCGCGGTTTAGATCGATTCCTGTCATACTGTTGAAGGCATCGTGTAGGGATTTCCCCGCATCTTCTTCCAAATGTGCGCGCGTCACGCCAATCTCGAGTTTACGGCCATCTTCGGTGATCACCGGCAAAGTGCCACGGCCCACAATGGGATGTTCGTATTGCGTGATTTGATAGCCTTTAGGCAAATCCGGATAAAAATAATTTTTACGCGCAAAGATCGATTGATGCGCAATGTGTGCATTAATACTCAAGCCGAAACGCACAGCCATCGCCAAAACTTCGTGATTCAACACCGGCAATACGCCTGGAAAACCCAAATCCACTGCACAAGCTTGGCTATTGGGTTTAGCACCATATTGTGTCGATGCACCTGAAAAAATTTTGGTACGCGTGGCTAATTGTACGTGTACTTCGAGTCCTATCACGGAGTCCCAGTCGGAAAGATTGCTTGTCATGTTTGATTACTCCATACTCGAAGGATGTTGTAAATGCCAATCGGTTTCAGATTGATATCGATGGGCGATATTCAATAATTTACTTTCTTGCAAATAATGCCCCATCAATTGTAAACCGACAGGTAAATTATCCACAAATCCCGCCGGCATCGATAAACCCGGCAATCCAGCTAAATTCAAAGACAGCGTGTACATGTCGCATTGATACATGGTGACGGGATCGGAAATTTTCTCGCCGATTTTAAAAGCCGGTGTCGGCGTAGTGGGCGAGGCAATGACGTCGACTTGACGAAAGGCTTCCTCAAAATCTTGTTTGATCAATTGCCGCACTTTTTGCGCTTGCAAATAATAGGCATCATAATAACCTGCGGATAAAACATAAGTCCCAATTAAAATACGGCGTTTGACTTCAGCACCAAAACCTTCACCGCGTGAACGCATGTATAAATCGTTTAAATCCTGCGGCTTTTCGCAACGATAGCCAAAACGAACGCCATCGTAGCGCGATAAATTGGAAGAACATTCAGCCGGCGCTAGAACATAATACGTCGGAATCGCCAAATGCGAATGCGGCAAAGAAATTTCTACTAAAGTCGCACCTAATTTTTCCAGAGTTTTTAAAGCCTCTTCCAAAGTTTTTTGCATGGTCGGATTTAAAGCGTGGCTGAAATATTCCTTGGGCAAACCAATTTTCAAACCTTCGATAGAACGGTTTAAATGTTGCGTATAATCTTCTGAGGGAATATTCAAAGAAGTAGAATCGCGTTCATCAAAACCCGTCATGGCATTCAACAATAAAGCGATGTCTTCGGCACTGCGCGCAAAAGGACCGCCTTGATCCAAACTGGAAGCAAAAGCCACCATGCCATAGCGAGATACACGACCATACGTGGGTTTTAAACCGGTGATACCGCACAAGGAAGCCGGTTGTCGAATCGAACCTCCCGTATCGGTTCCCGTAGAAGCCGGTACCAATCCAGCGGCCACTGCTGCAGCAGAACCGCCTGAAGAACCCCCAGGAACATAGGCTTTATTCCAAGGATTAGCCACAGGTCCATAAAAACTGTTTTCATTGGACGACCCCATGGCGAATTCATCCATGTTGGTTTTGCCAACGGTAATCAAACCCGCTTCGCGACATTTGCGCACCACCGTCGCATCATAAGGTGCGATGAAATTGTCCAACATTTTAGAGCCGCAACTGGTTTTTACGCCATCGGTACAAAATAAGTCTTTGTGGGCAATGGGTAAACCCAATAAAGGCGGCAGAGGGTGTGTGGATTGTGCACGCAGCTCATCCGCTTTTTTCGCCTCGAGCAAAGCGCTTTCTTCCATGATGCTGATAAACGCATTGAGTTCGGGATTCAAGCTTTGGATGCGTTTTAAATAGAGGCTCAGCAATTCATGGCTAGACAAAGTTTTGTTATCCAAGGCCGTTTTTAATGCCGTTAATGTGTTGAAGTGCATAGAAGTATTCCAAAATAAAGGTTATTCAATGACTTGGGGGACCAAGTAATAATCCAATTGCGTCATGGGGGCTATCGCCTGGAATTTCTGGTGTTGATCATATTCCGTGACAACATCTGGCATTGTGCGTTGTTCCTGAGCTTGAGGATGCGCCATCGGCACAATGGTTTCGGTATTGACTGCTTGCAATTGATCGATCAAAGAAAAAATTTGCTGCATGTCTTGATGGTAACAGTGCAATTCAGCCGGTTGGAAGGCAATACGCGCCAAGTAGGCTATTTTTTGAACGATTTCTAAGGGAATGCTCATTATTTTACCTTTTAAAATGAGGAGAAAGACTATTATCGCTGAAAATAAGGGGGCTGGCAATTCTCGTTTAATATTGCCTTAATGTTAGGTTGTTAAAATAGAAATGCTTAATTAAAAAAGGATTGGGGAAAAGGGAGAAGAAAATAAAATGCCACTAGATGAAATGAAGGTAAGTAATATGGCCGCTGCATCACTCGAACCGCGTCTTGAAGTGATTAGTCCTGAAAAAGATGAAATCGAAGAATTTAAATCTGAAATATTTAATATTCCAACAGAGCTGGACCCGCTTTTGATCGTTCTTCAAGAATGTGGGGAAACTTTAGCAAAAATAGAACAAAGTGATCTGGGTCAAGAAGGAAAAAGTCAGTTTAGAAAAGAAATGCAAGCTTTAGCCGAAGAGCTTCAACGTGAACTTAAAGTTAAATGCGATATAGCATTGAAGAAGCCTGAAGTGGTTTCTGCACCTGCAGCGATTCCCTATCCTAGGGTAGTTCCTGAACTTGTAGTGGTCTCTGCGCCTCCAGCAATTGATAAGGATGTACATCAAAAATTTATAGATCTTGCGATGCTTAGAATACGTATACAAGATGAGATTTTAGATTTAGTCGCAAACAATGAATTAGAAGGATGTAGTAATAAGAGCCGGGCTTTTTCAAAAGCAATTCCAAATAATTTTTGTTCCCCACTTATTAGGGTTCAAGATTTGAAAAAATTCTATTATAATTTGTGCGGTGGCAATGCTGCTATAAATAATGATCGAAATCTCAAACGAGCAATTGTCAAACTAGATTTGATGTTACTAGAATTGAATGTGCTACAAAATGAGCTGAGAAGAAAGTGGTATCATCATGAGGAGAAAATGTACTCTTATAATGAAATTTTAGATTCCGCACTGAAAAAATTGCAAGATCAGCAAGAGGTTAAACAAGAAGTCTATATAAGGACTTATAAACGTGATCGCTGTTTCCAAGAATATCAAGAATTAGAAAAGAAAGATAAATCTCGTTCTATCTCGTCAATATCGTTATCATTAAAGCAATTGAAGCTTGGGAGTCTAGAAAAAGAGCTAAGAGAAGTATCCGAACTATATCCAGAAAAGCCTTGTTCTGAAGCGTTTAAAAAAGCTAAAGAAGCTGTAGAAGCTTATGTTTATATAGATCTTAAATCGACTGCACAAGAGAAGTATCAATCAGTCCACAAATTTTTATTAGAATTAGAGTTAAAAACTGACCCCAAAGAAAAGAGAGATTATCTCGCTAAGTTTTTAGATGCTCAAGCTAAGAAACCAATGAAAGATAAAACTAGCATTGATTATTATCGCAGTTATTCTTTCTTTCAATACAAAGAAGTAAGAGGAATAACGGAAACGAGAAGATTGTTAAAGACGTTATTGGAAGTTTTGACAGAAGAGAGTGCAGAAGCTTTGGGAGAAGAGAAAGAGCCAAAAGAACCGCAAATTCGATTTCAGCGCCTTTAGTCTAATGTGAATGCTCACTGAGTGATATGAATTTCCTATCAGCCGCCATTTCAGTTGTCAAAATACAAAACGTGATATCACAAAAGACTGTTATTACCCGGAGTACCGAGTACAGGCTCTAAGCCTATCGCTGATAGATTTGTGCTCTCGAAATAGCACGTAACGGCGATAGGCTTGGCGAGGATGACAGACTTTTGCTACGCCGCGTTTAGTACTTCATAGTCGACATGGAATTACGAAACTATAGTTGATGGCGGACTAAAAAGATTTTCGTATAAACGCGAATTCTATTGTTCTAACCGAGCCGCGACCGTTAGGGAGCGGTGAAAGCGGGCTTCATTCTCTTTTCACCGCTCTCTAACGGTCGCGGCTCTGTGAATATGAGTCTTATCCGAGGGGTCACTCCCAACAAGACCCCGCGCGTGAATAACGGCATTTGAATAATGTCAGTGTCGGCCAGTTGTACCTTCCCGCCATAGCGCATATAATGCTGGCCTGGCCTGGGCTTTTTGGCCTGTATAAATTTTATTCTATTTTACTCAGAGGTGACATGACGATGCTTAAGAAGTTACGCGGGTTGTTTTCTACGGATTTATCCATTGATTTAGGAACGGCTAATACCCTCATTTACGTTTTACACCAAGGCATTGTATTGAATGAACCCTCTGTGGTGGCCATTCGCCAAGACGCTAATGGCCAAAAACGCGTGGCGGCTGTAGGTTTGGAAGCCAAACAAATGTTAGGCCGTACACCGGGCAATATCACTGCCATTCGACCTTTAAAAGATGGGGTCATTGCTGACTTCCAAATCACCGAAAAAATGTTGCAACACTTTATTCACAAAGTGCATGAAAATAAAATACTGCGTCCCAGCCCGCGCGTCTTGGTCTGTGTGCCTTGCGGTTCTACGCAAGTGGAACGCAGAGCGATTCGCGAATCGGCTTTGGGTGCGGGTGCGCGCGAAGTCTTTTTAATCGAAGAACCGATGGCGGCGGCCATTGGCGCAGGCATGCCTGTGGACGAAGCCCGTGGTTGTATGGTCGTGGACATCGGCGGTGGCACCACCGAAGTCGCCATCATTTCTTTAAGTGGTATCGTGTATGCCGCTTCCGTGCGCATTGGCGGCGATCGTTTTGACGAAGCCATCATCAATTATGTGCGTCGCAATTATGGTATTTTGATTGGCGAAAGCACAGCTGAGCGCATCAAACACCAAATCGGCACCGCCTTTCCCGGCAGTGAAGTGCGTGAATTGGAAGTGCGAGGCCGCAATTTGGCGGAAGGCGTGCCGCGTTCTTTCGTATTGAGCAGCAATGAAGTCTTAGAAGCTTTACAAGAACCTTTGTCGGGGATTGTTGGGGCCGTGCGCGTGGCTTTGGAACAAGCACCACCGGAATTGTCCGCAGACATCGCCGAACGTGGCATGGTATTGACCGGCGGTGGCGCTTTGTTGGTAGGTTTAGATCGTTTATTGATGGAAGAAACAGGATTGCCGGTGATTTTATCAGAAGAACCGTTGACCTGTGTGGCCAGGGGCGGTGGTCGTGCATTAGAACTCATGAGTACCGTAGGCGGGGATTTTCTCATTCGTGAGTAAGGTGTTGCAGTGTTATTTCGTCAGGCAACGGGTTTAGGATTAAGGGTATTTTGTTTATCGATTTTAATGATAGCCTTAATGATCGCGGACAAACATTATAAATACGTCAATAATGTGCGTGAAGTTTTGTCCGTCTTTCTAATCCCTTTGCAATACACCTTAAATGCGCCGATGCAAGCCATCGATTGGTTGAAGGTCAGCGCCGCTACGCAACACGAATTAAGCACTGAAAATGTTCACTTGAAGCAGCAACTCTTGTTGATGCAAGTAAAATTGCAACAGCTCATTAACATGCAACAAGAAAACAGTGAATTGCGGGCCTTGCTGAAATCCTCCTCTCGCATCAATGCGCAATTTCAAGAAGCGAAATTGTTGGCGATGAATTTGGATCCCGCTTTGGCCGAAGTGGTGTTGGACAAAGGCGCGCAAGATGGTGTTCAACCGGAGCAAGTGGTGATTGATGCGGCAGGCGTGATGGGGCAAATTATTGGTGTCACACCTTTTACCAGTCGTTTATTGTTGATTTCGGATCCGCGCAGTGGCGTTCCAGTTCAAGACGATCGCAGTGGATTGCAAGCGATTGTCGTCGGTGCCGGAGGAAATAATCCTCTGTCTTTGATTCACGTGTCTGAAACTGCAGACATTCAAGTTGGCGATCAATTGGTGACCTCTGGTTTGGGCGCGCGTTATCCCGAAGGTTATCCAGTCGGAACCGTCACACGTATTTTTAAAACTTCGGGCGAACCTTTTTTAAATATCACGGTCAA
Source organism: Pseudomonadota bacterium (assembly GCA_021782495.1). Lineage (GTDB taxonomy): Bacteria > Pseudomonadota > Gammaproteobacteria > UBA1113 > UBA1113 > VFKP01. The sequence goes on from JAJXUV010000002.1 coordinate 71,966, forward strand.
ACCCAGTGCTTTGTTGGAACGCAGTCGACGCGTTTTGATTGTGTCGAATTATTTAGACGACGACAGCAAACGCATGTTATATGAAACGCCTGCCAAGGTGGCTCCCCAACCCGTAACGATATCGGGAGCGTCGACATGAATTATAAATTAGCACTCATTGTTTTTTTTAGTTTTGTAATCGCTAGTTTATTGCAATTTTTACCCGTGCCAGAAGCTTTCAATGCCTGGGTGCCGCAGTGGATCGCTTTGGTGGTGATTTATTGGGCCTTGGTTTTGGATGAACGCTTTAATTTCATCCTGCCTTGTTTCGTTGGTCTTTGTGTGGATGTGATGAATGGCGCTATGCTCGGTTTGCATGCCCTCACTTTACTGTGGCTGAGTTTTGTAGTTTTGAAAAATGCCAGACAATTGCGCAGAGCCGGTCGCATACAACAAATGCTGGAAATCGGTTTGTTGGTGCTTGGCTATCAATTTGCGCTCTTTGCCATTCAAGGATTGGTCGGCCTTCGTTTAGACGATGGGACTTATTTTTTCGCCAGTATTTCCAGCGCGATCGTTTGGCCCTGGGTGAGTATTATTTTGGACGATGGGTGTAGGCGATTTGTGGGGTTAAAAGAAGAGTAAATAAAATCAACCGAGCTGCGGCCGTCAGGGAGCGTTGTCATTTCACCGCTCCCTGACGGTCGCGGCTCGGTTGCTAGGCTCGTCATAGTTAAGAGGAAAATCAAATGTCAGAACGTTTACAAATCGCTGAACGAGCTTTACTCGAACCGGCGAGTTTGTCTTTAAATCAATTAACGAAAATTTTACAGGGGATTTTAGGCAACACCATCGACAGTGCCGATTTGTATTTTCAGGTCAGTGAAAATATGGGTTGGAGTTTGGAAGACAGTATTATCAAAAAAGGATCTTATACGCTGGACAAAGGCGTAGGCGTTCGAGCGGTGTCGGGCGAAAAAACGGGTTTCGCGTATTCAGACGACATTATGCTAACAGCTTTGGAAGAAGCGGCGAATGCAGCTAAAAGTATTGCGCGGCGCGGCCAGGAAGGGCATTTGCAAATCTCGCAACCGAAACACATTGTCGAGCGTTATCCCGCGATTAACCCCATGCAAGGCGTTTCAGACGTTGAAAGTATTCAATTATTGCAGAAAATTGATAGTTTGGCCAGAAGTTTGGATAAGCGTGTGAAACGGGTCATGGCCAGCGTCAACAGTGAACACGATGTGATTTATTTGTTGCAAAGCGATGGCACGATGGCAGGTGATGTGCGGCCTTTGGTGCGCTTGAATGTCTCGGTCATCGTCGAAGAAAATGGCCGTTTTGAACAAGGTTATGCGGGCGGCGGCGGCCGTTACAGTTTAAAAGATTTATTAAATTCCGAACTGGCAGAAAAACTCAGCAAAGAAGCGGTGCGAAGTGCTTTGGTGAATTTACAAGCAGTGCCTTCTCCTGCTGGCATGATGACCGTGGTGCTGGGTCCGGGTTGGCCAGGGATTTTGTTGCATGAAGCGATTGGCCATGGCTTGGAAGGCGATTTTAACCGTAAAGGTACGTCCGCTTTCAGTGGACGCATCGGCGAACGCGTGGCAGCACCGGGTTGCACCGTCGTTGACGATGGCACTTTAGAAAAACGACGTGGTTCTTTAACCATCGACGATGAAGGAACGCCTTCGCAATGCACGGTTTTAATTGAAGATGGGATCCTCAAAAATTACATGCAAGACAAATTGAATGCTAAATTGATGGGCATGGCGCCGACAGGCAATGGTCGTCGAGAATCCTATGCACATCTCCCTATGCCCCGTATGACGAATACCTATATGTTGGCGGGCAAACACACGCCAGAAGAAATCATTGGCAGTGTGCAAAAAGGATTGTACGCTGTGAATTTTGGCGGTGGTCAAGTAGACATTACATCCGGGCAATTTGTGTTTTCTGCCAGCGAAGCTTATTTGATTGAAAATGGTCGTATTACAAAACCCGTAAAAGGCGCGACTTTAATCGGCAGCGGTCCCGACGTTTTAACCCGCGTTTCTATGATCGGCAATGATTTGAAATTGGATGATGGGGTGGGCACTTGCGGCAAAGAAGGCCAAAGTGTTCCTGTGGGTGTAGGGCAACCAACGCTTAAAATCGATGGGATTACTGTGGGAGGCACGGAGCAGCAATAAAATCGGAATTTCGCGCCCTTTTGTGAGCAGGCTCCTCAAACTCACCGTCAGTTATCTTTCGCGAATGTTTTTTTGGACTCGCAGGAAAAAAATCTGAAAGTATGGGTTGCTGAACCGGTTTATTCGACTTATTAGCTTTAGGACTTGCGGGCAAAATCAGATTTGCATAAACGGTCTCGTAGACGACATAAGCTATGTTATCGTAATTCATAAAGACATCTATGGACTCTTCTTCTGTTGCTTCAAAGAAATGCATGCTGATTTCACAGGTTTTTTTAATTGTTATAGCAGTCTGATTAATATTAGCGCTATCGTTGTCAATGAGCTTGTCAATGAGTTTTTGAATAGCACGAACCTGTTCCTCTGTTCCCGTTTTGTCATCCGGTTTGCTGGAATTTTTTTGCCCGCCGATGAAATGCAAGGCTTCAAGCGAAATAGTATGATCATTACCTATTTCTTGCGATATGCTTGCTAAAAATAAAGAGAGCGCTTCTTGCGTTTTACGGAGGTAGTAAGTTTCTTTATTTTTTTCTTGAGAATCACTGGCTAGACTATCGCCGGACCAGTGGTACAAGGCGATGAAACCAGGTCCATCATCCTCATTCTCTTCTTCTTCTTTATTTTTTCTTTCAACAGTTCCTTTGGCAATAAAGGCAATACAAGGACCTAGGCCAACTGTATGGAGTAGGGAGCCACTATCTTCCATATCCTCTTGGTTAAGATGTAGAACTTCAATGTGATCCATCGCCACTTCCAAGGAACCCTCATCGGGTAATCCTAGATCTTCTATCTCCTCAAGACTCATTCTAGTACACATAAAATTACCTTCAAGATGTTGTTATAATGTTTTTTAGCCCATTGCTTTAATCCTTCGCTTTTTGTTATAGTTAAAACCATGGATTAACTATTTGAAAAATAAAGATGTTTTATGTAAGCGATGAAGCCGAGATAAAAAAAGAATACAATGCTCTACTTATAAGAGCATCTTCAAGAGATCCGTCCACTGAAGAATTAGAAACAATTATAACAGCTTTAGTCAGGCTAGACAATAAGATACTGTCTTCACCTACACCGATTAATTCTCAATTGCATTTTCACATCAAGGACTTGGCTTTTAGTATTGTCTATGATAGGCGCCCAAACCCAGAAAAACTGCCTCAACAGTATAGATTACGAGACAGCCAATTATTAGAAGGCTATCTGCAGTTAAAAGAGCATCCAGGGTTTGCTACGTTTAGCGAAAAAGCAGCCATCCGTAAGAAAGTAAATGGCCGTATTAGCAATTTAGAAAACCATATCGCCAGTTCGGTTGTTAGTCCTAGAATGGGAAATGCTGCATAATACAACAAACATACTCATAGCGATTTGGTTTTAGGGTAGGCGCAGGCACCCGAGTCCGAAAGAGTGTATAAAACATACATGACTGAGGATGAGCGGTGCCTGCAACACACTTTAAAACCTAAGCGCGAAGAGTATATTGCAAAAAATAGACAAAAATGCTAATCTACAGCACTTTTATGATCATGAGAGGATAAAATATGACGGCACAGGCGCACATACTACAATCAACCATTGAAACCCTCACCGCACCGGGCAAAGGTATTCTTGCTGCGGATGAAAGTTTAAAAACTATCCAAAAACGTTTTGCCCCTTATTCCATTGAATGCACCGACACCGCGCGTCGTGATTACCGACAAATGCTTTTCACGGCACCCGATTTAGGCAAATACATCGCAGGTGTTATTCTCTACGAAGAAACTTTATTTCAAAAAACAGAAAAAGGGGAAAGTCTTCCCAAAGTTTTAGAACAACAAGGGATTTTGCCCGGAATCAAAGTCGATTTGGGTTTAATCAATTTGGTGCCCTTTGAAGAAAAAGTCACAGAAGGTTTAGACGGTTTAGAAGCACGATTACTCAAATACAAAGTGGAAGGCGCTCGCTTTGCCAAATGGCGCGCGGTGTTCAATATTGGCGATTACAAACCTTCTTGGGCCGCGATGGAAGCCAACGCCCTGCTGCTCGCGCGTTATGCGGCCATTTGTCAAAGTGTGGGAATTGTGCCGATTGTAGAACCTGAAATATTGATGGAAGGATCCCACGATTTGCAAACTTCAACGATGATCACGGAAAAAATTCTCAATTTTGTTTTCAGACAATTGAAAATCCAATCGGTTTGTTTAGAACACATGATTTTAAAACCCAGTATGGCGATCCCTGGCGAAACAGGTCCCAGCGCTTCGGTAGCAGAAGTCGCTAAAGCCACTTTGCAAGTGTTGTCGTACACCGTTCCTACTGCAGTACCGGGCATTTATTTTTTATCGGGCGGACAAAGCGAATCGCTGGCCACCGCGCATTTGAATGAAATGAATAAGCAAATGCCGCATGCGCCTTGGGTTTTGAGTTTTTCTTATGGTCGCGCCTTACAACACTCGAGTTTAGAAACTTGGGCGGGTGTGGAAGCGAACATCCCTGCGGCTCAAGCTGTTTTGTTGAAACGCACTCGTTTAAATAGTGAAGCTTGTTTGGGACGTTATAAAGCAGAAGAAGAATAGAAACTTTAACATTTCGCTAAGCTGCGGGGAATTCCCTGATTTTCGAGCACCGCAGCGGAGCACAGAAAATCAGAGAATTACACCCAGCATAGTAGAAATGAATATGCCCCGGTGGCACAGGGGATAGCGCGATCCCCTCCTAAGGGATAGGTCAGAGGTTCGAATCCTCTCCGGGGCGCCATTATTAGGGCCTGTTGACATTAAGTTTGTCGGCTGCAAAATGAGTAGAACCGGTCAAAATCATAGCAAATTTTCGTCAAATATAACCCGATATTCTCCTCAAATTTGCTATGATTTTGCCTCGGTTCTCTCATTTTTCGCTTCGACAAACCTAATGTCAACAGGCCCTACTACATCGGCGGTTCAGTACTTTTTTGGCTCAACTTCATCAGCGCGTTTTGCAGCGTATTTTCAGCGCCGTTTAAGATCTTGTCTAAGATAGCGCGAGGTTTTTGATGACGGATTTCAAACAAAGCATGACTGTCTTTTAAGCTGAGCAAATAATCCTCACTGGTGCTGATCCCATCGATTAAATCGAGGTCTAAAGCATGTAGCCCCAACCAATATTCCCCAGTGGCAACTTTAGCCAAATCCAATTGCGGTCTGTACTGTTGAACGTAATCTTTAAAATATCGATGAATGTCTTCCAAATCTTCCTGCATTTTCTCGCGGCCTTTGTCGGTGTTTTCACCGAATACGGTGAGGGTCCGTTTGAATTCACCTGCGGTGACTTGTTCAAAGTCCACATGATGGTGCTTCAAAAAACGGTGAAAATTAGGCAATTGAGCGATGACACCAATAGAACCGATCAAAGCAAAGGGTGCTGCTAAGATTTTATTACCGACGCTTGCCATCAGATAACCGCCACTGGCCGCCACTTTATCGACAATCACGGTCAAAGGGATCCCCTGTGTGCGAATGCGGGCCAATTGCGCAGCGCATAACCCATAGCCATTGACGGCGCCCCCAGGGCTTTCTAAGTTTAAGACAATTTCATCTTTGGGTGTGGCCAAACTGAGAACCATTGTAATGGCTTGACTGAGTTGCTCGACGGTCGAGGCGCGAATGTCGCCATTAAAAGGGATCACAAAACAACGCGGCTGCCGATCTTTTTCTTTTTCTGATTTTTCTATTTTTTTCAGGATTTTTTTAAAAGTTTTTTTAGTCGAGACTTGTTTGGCGAGTTTTAATTGCAATTCATGGTATTTTTCATGTAAAGAGGTTATTTTAATTTTATCTTTTTGTTTATTTTTAGTGGCCAATGCCAGAATGCCCGCGAAGCCCAGCAACAGAAGTGCCACAATCGATAAACCTTTCAAGAAGAAAAAAAGATAGTCTAAAAAATAATGCATGATCTACTCCAAACTCAAAATAAAACCATAATACGCTTAAATTCTCCTGAAAAACAAATCCTTTAATTTTACTTTAATTTTTTAGCGCTATACTTGGCTTGTATACCGGTAAAATTAAAATAAATAACTGTGTATATTTTTTATGCAAAACGGCAAGATACAACTGATAGTTTATTTTATGAAGATCTTATGCTAGCATCACCGTTTGCGTTTAGGCGAAGAACGGGGTCCTGTTGGCGGTTGGTTTATCGAAGCGAAAAATGAGGGAATCGAAGCAAAATGATAGCAAATTTTAGGAGATCGCGAGTTATATTTGACTAAAATTTGCTATCATTTTGACCGATTCTACTCATTTTGCAGCTGATAAACCAACCGCCAACAGGACCTCAAATATAACCAATAAGGATTAAGGTATGGGCTTAAGCTATAATAATAACGAGGTTATCATCATGCAGTCGGTGGCAATTTTAGTCGATGGTAATAATATCGAACGGAGTATTCACGAGCGTTGCGGGAATACCAATGCGATGCTGAATTTTGATACGCTTATCCCCAAACTCATTGTTAATCGCTCCTTAAACAGACTTATTTATTTTAGAGAAGGTCGACAAATTTCTTTCAAATTGGCGGAGCGCTTACACCAACATTATCACGGTTCCGTGCGTCCTTGTCATAAAAGCGCGGATATTCCCTTGTCAATCCATGCAATCCAATTGTCGAGTAAAGTCGATACCATCATCATTATGTCGGGAGATTCTGATTACATTGAATTGGTGCATCATTTAAAATCTGAAGGTGTTCGCGTTGAAATTGCAGCCGTCAGAGAAACCACGTCTTCTTTGTTGAAAGAAGAAGCCGATTATTTTCACCCTATCACTGAAGAAGATTGGTTTGTTTTAGGCGGACGGCGAGCGTCACCGCGCAATAAATTTAAGCGCCTTTTTAGAGAAGGGATGAAGTATAGAACAGAGGAAATGCTGAGAGAGTCGGAAGAAGAAGAGGCGGAACCTGATACGGAATAAGGTGTTCGAGTATTAAGTCGCCATTAAGCGTTGCACAGAAGACACTTCGGGCATATGGCCTAATAGCTGCATAAAATGCTTTAAATGTTCCGCACTTTTAACTGAAATCAGCAAATCAATTTGCAGGGTGTGATCGTTTTGAGTACTGTGAATGCGGGTCAAATGAATTTTTTCTTGACTGATGAGCGCTGTAATGTCTTTAATGAGTTCCTGTTTAGGATAAGCCATGATACGCAATTCCACAGTGTACTCGGTTGCATTGTTGTCGCGCCAATCAACGGCAATGATTCGTTCTTTACTTGGCAATTTCTCTAAAGAACGACAATGCTGATGGTGAACGGTAATGCCGCGTTGTTGTGTGATAAACCCCACAATCGGATCGCCCGGAATGGGTTTGCAACATTTTGCAATGGTGTGCAATATGTCGTTTAAGCCATAAACGCTGATGTCGCTTTTACTTGGTTTTTTAACTGCGGCTTTAATCGGTATTGTTGATTCAGCACTTGCAGAAGGCTGTGTGATTTTACTGACAATATGCGCCAATTTAATCGCACCGCCGCCTAAAGCTGCAAACATATCGTCGATGCTTCTAAAATAAAGAGCAGTCGCAATCGGCAAGAGCGGCGGCAGCTTCAAATGTTCGCGTTTCGCCGCTTCATTTAAAATCGCGGTGCCTTGAGCGACATTTTCTTGATAATTTTGTGCATTGAACCATTGTAAGATTTTAGCCCGAGCTTTACTGGTGACTACAAAAGCCGCTTTGGGATCCAACCAATCTAAACTGGGGTGTGCATTTTTAGCGGTGATGATGCTCACGCGATCGCCTGTTTTTAAAGTGTAAGACAAAGGCACTATTTTATCGTTGATTTTTGCGCCTTTGCAGCGATGACCTACTTCGCTGTGTACGTGGTAAGCGAAATCGATGGGCGTTGCCCCTTTTTTCAGATCGATGATATCGCCTTCCGGCGTAAATACATAGACTCTGTCGTCGAACAGCGAAGAAGTTTGGAACAATTCATCGCGATTGTCTTGATGCAAATAATCACTTTGCCAAGCGATCAATTGTCTCAACCAAGCTATCTTGTCTTCGTAATCATGCAGAGGACTTCCGCCACCTTCTTTGTATTTCCAATGCGCGGCCACACCGAGTTCTGACACTTGATGCATTTCAAAGGTGCGAATTTGCACTTCTACGTTTTTATTATCGGGACCAATCACGGCAGTGTGTAGAGATTGATAGCCATTCCCCTTGGGTTTGGCGATGTAATCGTCGAATTCTTCTGGAATAGGTGTCCAGGCTTCATGAACTAAACTCAACACTTGATAGCAATCCGGTATCTCTGGAACCAAAACGCGCACGGCAAAAGAATCGTAAATTTTTTCTAAACCGACATTTTTCCGCAACATTTTTTTATAAATGCTGTATAAGTGTTTGGCGCGACCGGCCAATTCATAACGACTCAGCTCCAAATTTTGAAGCTTTGCGTTGAAACTTTCTTGAAAGTGCGCAATGTATTCTTCGCGTTCGATGCGTTTTTGATGCAAAGCATTGGCCAATTCTTTGTATTTGTCTTCTTCTAAGTACCGAAAGACGGAGTCTTCCATTTCCCATTTTAAATGCCCTAACCCCAAACGGTTGGTTAAGGGCGCATAAATTTCTTTGACTTCAGTCGCGATGCGTTTTTTAAAGGCTGAATCTAAGTGGCTGGCTGCACGCAAATGGCAGAGTTTTTCACTCAACTTTAAAATCACCACGCGAACATCTTTGGCCATGGCCAACAACATTTTACGTAAATTGTGTATTCTGGAAGGTAAATTGTCTGCTGTGTTGTTTTGAGCGTGTAACAAAGTGGAAATTTCATCCATGCGCAGTGCACCCGAAATTAAATTCGACACATCGCTGCCAATTTGTGCTTCAATGTCTTCTAAATTAAAGTCGGCATAGAGCACCAAATGGTACATCAGCGCGGCAATCAAAGTGGTTTCATCAGCAGACAATTCACCCAAGAGCGCTGCCATTTGCAAACCCAGATCCAAACAAGTATCTTGGGGCGACAAAGCCGGAACGTGTTCGCCTAAATTGATGGCCAAATCGATGACTTGACGCACGCGATCTAAATGTTCTTTGGGATAATTTTTCGAAAGGGTATCTAACCACAATTCAATATTGAGCGAACCATCTTCATTGTGATAAGGGCGCTTTTGCAATTTTACCATAATTTTTTATCCTTTCCGAGTGAACAAAGCCATGCTTTCGACATGAGTCGTGTGGGGAAACATGTCTAAAATGCCGATTTTTTCCAATCGATACCCGAGTTGATGCACGAGTATGCCAGCATCGCGCGCCAGCGTAGCAGGATTACAAGAAATATAAACAATGCGCTTGGCTTGCCAAGTTTTGAAATGCGTTTCAATCACCTGCAAAGCGCCACTGCGTGGAGGATCGAGGAGAATGCAATCAAAAGAAGTATCTAATAAGGGAAAATGCGACACACTTTGATTTAAATCCGCTGCTAAAAATTGAATATTGTCCACATGATTTTCTTGCGCATTGTATTGTCCGCGCAAAACCATACTTTCAGTGCCTTCTACCCCCACCACATTTTTAGAAAGACGCGCGAGTGGCAGTGTAAAATTCCCAATGCCACAAAATAAATCTAAGGCTTTGTCTTCAGGCGTCGGCGCTAACCAAGCCAAGGCTTGGGTCAACATACGTTGATTGATTGCTGGATTGATTTGCGTAAATTCCGTGGGGGAAAAATACAAAGTGCAATCTTGTTCGGGCAAACGGTAATGCAGCAATGAAGGGGTATTCACAGGCCACAATTTAATAAGTTTTGTTCCTTCTTCTTGAAGAATATCATTTCCCCATAAAGCCTGAACGGTTTTGAGCGTTTCTCGATCTTGTTTGGACGCTTGTAAATAAATGGAAAAAGATTTTTCTTGAGCAAAAGCGATGATTTTTTCGAGATCCGTCTTTATCAAAGGTTGTACGTGTCTTAAAATAAGGGCTGTTTCATGGTCAGCAACAGCCACTTCAATTTGCGGAATCGCATTGTGTGCGTTTAAAGTTGATATCAGCGTTTTTAAAGCAGGTAATTGTTCACCAACCGATTTTTCTAAGACCACACAGCTGTCAATGTCTGCCACATAACGGCCATTGTGTTCGTGAAAGCCGATTAACAATTTATTTTTTTTCAAAACTTCTTTGACAGACAAACGCGCTTTGTGTCGATAATGATAGGCACTGTGGTGAATGGCGGGTTCTAGAGTTGAAATATCGATTTTTGCAAAATGTTTGAAATGATCTTTGAGCGTATTTTCTTTCAAAGCCAATTGTGCCGTAGAACTCATATGTTGCAAACTGCATCCCGCGCAAATGTCGGTGTGTGGGCAGAGCGGTTTCACTCTATTCGGATGAGGATTTTCTAAAACCTCGGTGGTGATCCCTTCATCAAATTGTTTATAGTGTTTTAAGTAGCGAAAAGAAACGGTTTCATTGGGCAGCGCATTTTGAACGAAAACCGTTTTTCCTTGTGGGTTTTCTGGATGAATGCCAATGCCGCGACCTTCGTGGCTTAATTGTTTGATGGTCAAAGTGCCCGTTGTTGCTTTCATAGCTTGTGCCAATGTTCAAGAAATTCATTGAAATGGACTTTGTTTTCTATTTCCAAGTATTGACGCAATTGCTGACAAGCGCTTTGATAGTCGTCGTGGTTTAAATTGCCGCGCATTTGTTCAAAACGCAGATACACCAAATAGGTATTCAAGACATCGGTTTCGCAGTAATCACGTATTGCGCTCAATTCGCCGCGTTGATAAGCAGACCACACTTGATCGCCGGCCATGCCCATTTTCCCGGGGAAACCCAATAAGGTCGCAATGCGATCCAAAGGCGCATAAGCTTTGGCTTGATAAGCCGCCAAAACATCCATTAAATCCAAATGCCGTTCATGATAACGGTTCAAATAATTATTCCAACGAAATTGATTGTCGCTATTGCCTGTTTCCCAATAACGCGGTGCTGCAATACCGTGCAAAAGCGTTCGATAATGCAGTACCGGTAAATCAAATCCGCTGCCATTCCAACTGACCAAAATAGGTGAGAAGCGTTCAATCCCATCAAAAAAACGGGTGATGAGTTCTTTTTCATCCGCGTTTTCTTGACCTAAAGACCAAACTTTAAGGCTTTGAGGGGTTTTTAAAACCGCTGAAATGACGACGATTTTTTGTAGGTAATGTGCGAGAAAATCTCGACCATTTTGTTCGCGCGCGACGGCAAATAAAGCTTGGGCCGCTTCTTCGTCGCTCCATTCAGGGCTATCGTACAAACGGCGCGCCGCTTCGCAATCGGGAATGGTTTCAATGTCAAAGACAAAAATGTTCATATTTTGTTCTTTTTTGGAAAATGAATGGCAGAGGGCTATTCTAGCAAAATAGAGGGGATCTTCGCTATAATTGAACCTGTCATCCCCTTTCGCAGGGATGACAAATGAACAGAACAAATGAACAGGACAAACGAGCCGCCACATCACAACCCGAGGTAATTATGCAGAATTTTTTAGATTTTGAACGGCCTATTGCTGAATTAGAGGCGAAAATTGGTGAATTGGCGCGGATGGGTGACGATGTGTCGGTCAATATCAGTGGCGAATTGCGTCGTTTGCAAGCCAAAAGCCGCGAGCTGACCTTGCAAATTTTTGGCAATCTCTCGCCTTGGCAAGTGACCCAATTGGCGCGCCATCCCCTAAGACCGCATACTTTGGATTATATCAGTCGTATTTTCACCGATTTCGATGAATTGCATGGCGACCGACATTACACTGACGACAAAGCGATTGTCGGCGGCATTGCCTATTTGGAACAACGCCCGGTGATGGTCATTGGCCATGAAAAAGGTCGTAAAACCAAAGAAAAAGTCGAGCGTAATTTTGGCATGCCCCAACCTGAGGGCTATCGAAAAGCCTTGCGTTTGTTCGAATTGGCAGAGCGTTTCAAATTGCCGATATTAACTTTTATCGACACCGCTGGCGCTTATCCTGGTATTGCTGCAGAAGAACACAATCAAAGTGAAGCGATTGCGCGCAATTTGTATGTTTTGGCCGGCTTAAAAACGCCGGTGATTTGTACGGTGATCGGTGAAGGCGGCTCCGGTGGTGCTTTGGCTTTGGGCGTTGGCGATTATGTGATGATGTTGCAATACAGTATTTATTCGGTGATTTCACCCGAAGGATGCGCTTCTATTTTGTGGAAAAGTGCTGAAAAAGCCGCGGAGGCTGCCGAAGCTTTGAAAATCAATGCCGAGAATTTATTTAAATATCAGTTGGTCGATAGAGTATTGCCCGAACCTTTGGGCGGCGCGCATCGCAATGTCGATGAAATGGCGCAACATTTAAAAGCGGAATTGATTTTGCAATTGGATAAAGTGATGGAAAAACCCATCGATCTTTTATTGACAGAGCGTTATGCGCGTTTGATGCACTATGGTCAGAGCGTGTTTGAGTGATGGCCGTTCGAGCGCTCTCAGAATTTCGCCAAGTTCGAGATCCAGTTCGCGGGGTTCTGTCCCAGCGCTCGAAAGTTCTCGAGCCGAAGGTAAGGTCCTTGGGACACGTTGTAAATACATCCCTGTACCACTCTACCGCATCCATGGCGGGCCTACGGTCCCAAGTCCCTTATCTCGGCTCGAGAACTTTCGGTATCCTAATCAACATAAAAATGCAGCAATGCCCTAACCGAGCCGCGACCATCAGGGAGCGGTGGTTCGGAGTGCGAAACTATGGTTATGAGAAAATGGTCATTTCAAACGAAGAGCCCCGAAGGCCGTCATTGCGAGGAGCTTGCGACGAAGCAATCCATCTTGAATCCTGGGCAAAGTTATATTGATATGAGAGATCTAAACCAATGCGCATCAGTTCTGACAAGTTCTTGCTTCCTTTAGAGGGTAAGAGTATTAAACATTGGTGTGTGGGGTTAAGCGGCGGCCAAGACTCGATCGCCTTATTGCATTTCCTACGTTACACTTTAAACACCGATTTGCCCATTCTAGCCTTACACGTCAATCACCATTTGCAAGCATCCTCTGATGACTGGGAAAAATTTTGCATCGATGTGTGCGAAGCCTGGCAAGTGCCTTTAAAAACGCTGTCTATTCAAGTGCCACGAGATTCAGGAGAAGGTTTAGAAGCCGCCGCTCGACGCGTGCGGTATGCAGCGCTGTTTACAGAATTAAATCCAGGCGATGTTTTATTAACGGCGCACCACGCAGAAGATCAAGCCGAAACGGTTTTATTGCAATGTTTGCGTGGTGCGGGACCTCGGGGGTTAGCCGCCATGCCGCTGCAAGTTGAAAACCAAAATGGCATCACACATTATCGACCCTTTTTAAACTTAGAACGAGAAACTATCCAAGCCTATATTCAACAGCATCAATTAAAATACATTCACGATCCCAGCAATGAGAACATCGATTTTGATCGCAATTATTTACGACAAAAAGTGATGCCTTTGTTGAAAGCACGTTGGCCGAGTTACACCAAAACTTTAATGCGAAGCGCGCGATTGTCAGCAGAGTTAATCCATTGGGCAGAACCGAGGTGGCAAACATTATTAGACACGTGTCGCGATACTGAAAATTCTGCCCGTTTAAACAGAATGCAATTGCAAGCTTTGTCTTCTTATGAATGCACTGAAGTTTTGCGTTTATGGTTGGAAGAACAGGCTTTGCCATTGCCGAGTGAAGTGCAAATGCAATCCGTGTTGGATTTAGTATATCGCTATCGCGAAGACAGTCAGGCTGAAGCGCGATGGGGTGATGTGCTTATCAGAGTGTATCGAGGTTATTTATACGTGTTGCTGCCGACAGACAGAATACCAGTATCTTGTTCTCGCCTCGAAACTGAGGAAGGTCACTTGGGACACGCTGTGAATACATCCCTGTACGCTCTTACGCCGCATCCATGCGGCGTACGGTCCCAAGGGATCTTCCTCAGTTTCGAGGCTCTATCCCAGAGATATCTCTGGTGTGAAGATCAAGATACTGTAATCATCGAAGATATGCTGATAAAACGCGAAAAAATAGTAGGCCAAGGCATTGCTTTAAAGCATTTGCAAGAAGTCCAAGTGCGTTTCCGATCTCAGGGCGAACGTTTTCACCCGGCAGGCCGTCAAGGTTCCCATCCTTTAAAAAAATTGTTTCAGGAATGGGGCGTTCCTCCCTGGCAGCGCGCGCATATTCCTTTGATTTACGCTGAAAATGAACTCATTGCCGTCGTCGGTTATGCTTATCATGCATACAAATTAGCCGCAGAAAATGAATGGGGTGCCATTTTCAAATGCAAGTTATAAAGTGAGGAATTTGACAGACCTTCGTTGTTCAGCCTTCATTGCTTTGTAGCATGCATTTTAAACTATGAAATCAGAGTGTATGCTAGACTTTACTGACTTGATTAAGAAATGATGAACGTTGAATCACACAGCTATGTCATCCTAGCCAAGCCTATCGCCGTTAGGTGCTATTTCAAAAACACATATCTATCAGCGATAGGCTTAGGCGGGGATCCAGGAAATCTTTCAGCATCGATGAGTTTCAAAGTCAACATATGTATTTCCCTAAAATCATCAGACGAAACTATCCAAAGTGTTCTCAGGCCGAAGTGCTATTAGAAATAAATCAACTGGATAACAAAGTACTTCTTGTTTTTCTAAGATTTCTTTTCCGCGATACAATAATAAACATTTGGCTTCTGGATAATCTTTTTTAAACTCCGTTAAGCCCTTTAAATCTTGAGAATACACGGCTTTTGCATTTTTAACTTCTATCGCAAAAAAACCAATTTCACCATAAACAATAAAATCAACTTCTAAGCCACTTTTGGTTCGCCAAAAATAGAGTTTTCCTTCTGGAACAGAATAATCTAACCAAGCACGTAAATGCTGCGCTACCAAAGTTTCTAAAGTCATGCCAGATAATTCTTCGGGACGATCTAAAAGCCCTTTGGGGCGAATCGCACGATAGACTCCCGCATCAAAATAATAAAATTTAGATTTTTGCACTAAATTTCGCTTAGCTTTTCTACTAAAAACGGGTATTCTAAAACTCAAGAGTAAATCTTCCAAAATAGACACATAATTTTCTATAGATTTACTACTTAGATGACATTCTCTGGCAATATTAGAATAATTTAATACAGCCCCTTGAGAAAAACTGATGATTTCTAAAAACTGCCCAAATTCTTCTACGCGTCTTACCAACCCTTCCATTTGTACTTCTTCCTTCATATACAGTGCCAAATAAGTTTTTAAATCTGCGCTGGGATCTGCTGAATGATAAATTAAAGGCAACATACCAAACTGTAAGGCATCCGCTAAGGAAAATTCGGCGCCCAATTCTGCTGCCATAAAAGGATGCATGTGCGTTAACCAAGCACGCCCCGCCAATAAATCAACGCCTTCTCGTTTTAATTTTCGCGCACTAGAGCCGGTTAAAATAAATTGCCACGCTTTATTTTCTTCTATCAAAATGTGTATTAAACTGAGCAGCGCAGGTGCTTTCTGTATTTCATCCACAACGAAAGTGGATTGTTTGGCAACGCTCACCACTTCACGCAACCTTTCTGGAAAGGAACGGTATTGGCGGTACACTTCTGGGTCTAATAAATCAATGACCAAAGCGTCCGGATAAGTTTGTTTGAGCCAAGTAGACTTCCCTGTTCCTCGGGGGCCAAAGATAAAATAGCTTTTTCGGTCAATTTTCGGGAAAACTCGTATCACAGATTCCATTTTGTCTTCCTTTTTTGAATTAGCACTTCAAAAAAGTATAGTCTATGATTTAATTAAAAAGCAAGGATTTATCCCCTATGCCCTTAACAACACATCAAACTGGTTAATTTAGACGCAATTGACTTTGAAGTTGGGATTGAGATGAGATAGCACGGTTACTTCTAGTCAAAATTTAATCAAATTTATTAATTCCTATGGTTAATAAATCCTTAATCTTTTAATGTTATGATTCTAATGGTAAAATAGAAATAAATTAAAGGTAAAGTAATATGTCTGCTGGCAAGAGCTCCGTTGAAGAAGAATCGGCTGCAAATGCGGGGTCTGGCGCGCCTAAGAATACATTTACTTTTAAAGGCACATTATACAGAATCGGCTCTGTAATAAGGGAAGAAAGAGGGGGTACTTCCATAGCTTATGAAGTTTTCTCTCTTCGGGATAACGCACCATACCTTTATAGATTGTATCAATATGAAAGGGAAAATTCTCTTAAATATCAGTCTCTTAGAACTAAACTCATAAGAGAAACGGAAGAATTAAGGGAACTTTTTGGGACTAAGGTAGAGTCGGTAGTCACAGAGCAGCACATGGGAATTCTGATGCCGCGGTATTCTGCTCCATTCTCTATTGGAGAGGATGAAAGTAAAAAATATCAACTGGATGCGCATTATGTAGAACAAGGCAACCGTGGCCGTGTCATCAAAGTTCAGCCATTGAACCCTCAAGAACAGCCATTGGCAATGAAGGTTTATTTTGATCCTCGTTCTCACAAAGGTTCGCCTAAACACGCATCTTTTAACTTGGCCAAAATGCTTGAAGTAGAAAATCTTGCTCGATCTTTTGATACACGACTGGACTATTTTCGAAATAGAACAGTGCTTTTGATGCCGTTTTTTCCAGGTCAGCCTGTGTTGACGTTCATCGGAGATCGTCGGGTGCTTCATCCCGGCTTGTCACACTGTCCCTTGTCTTCGCGATTTAGTATCGCGGCTTTGTTTGTTCAAGCACTTATAGATATTCAGTTTCATGGAGATCTAAAACCGGCCAATACTTTGGTCGAAATTATTCAAAGAGAAGATGGGAAAACTTATACTCAAGTTGAATTGATCGATTCTGCCGAACCGCGGGATTGTACCCTTATGATTCTAGCACCCGAAGCGGCCGGATGGCTGAATGACGACCCAGATTCTAGTGAAAAGAGACGGAGCATTGAAGCTGAAATGTATGCGCTCAGCTCCATTTTGGCAACGGTTTTAACGGCTTCATTGGACGATCCTGCACATGTTTTCGCGGAAAAATTTAGAGCGTCTGTGGCCATATTGGATACGATGAATGCGTCTTTTTGTTTTGACCTGATGAGAACAGTTTTGACGCAAGCCGCAGACAGTGAAATTCAAAAGTTTAAAGCAGCAGAAGCAGCACAGAAAGCCAAACTTCAAGAGGGTGGTATATTGCCAAAAAAAGAATCTGAGGATGAAAGGGAAGAATCCGAAGATGAGATTCAATTAGAAGAGCTTAAAGACGTTGCATTGCAACAAGCGACTGAAGAGGTCATTCAGAAGGTAGAAGCGATGGGTTCTCAGAATCCAGGGGAGCGTGGAGAATTATTTGCTGTTTTAAGAGTACTGCTTAATGCCGCCAGTCTATGTTTTGAATTAGAGCAAGCTCGAGCAGAAATGAGCGCTCAAAAAATGGAGAAGCTGGAACCTGAACATCAGCCCGCAGTAGCACCTATAGAGCCAAATGTGTTTGAACAAGAAAACAAAGCCAAAAAAAAGAAAAAAGCGATTATTCCTAATAGGCGGTACTTGTTGTCTCAAAAATCTGAAAAAGAAGAGCTAACAAAAATCAGCGATGAAGTTGCTGATAAAATAGCAGACAATAGAATAAAAATCCGAGCATGGCAAGCAATGGCGACAGCACAAAGTGAATCAATGAAACAGGCAAGTGCTGAGATCAGTACTGATTTTAAGACTTTGTTGAAAAAGGTAAAAAAAATAGATTCTAATGCAAGTAGCCAAATGATAACTTTGATCAACGGTATCAAACCTTCGCATACTTTAGAGGAAGTTCTACAAGTCATTGATAAAATAAAAGAAGCTGCAAACGATGGGATAACTAGAGCAACAAAACGAAAAGAAAGTTGCTTAAGATTTTTTGGATTTTTTTATAAAGACAATAGCGATGTGTATAAAGATATTGTGAACAACGACTTACAATCACTAAAAGATAAAATTACAGAGATCACAAATAACGAACAATACAAAAAAATTAAAGAGCTTGAAGGAGAGATGAAAGTCCTGAAAGAGGCAAACCAGCAATTGTTAAAAGGAGAAGCCATTTCACCGCCCGTAGCGCTGCATGGCTAGAGAGAATTGCTGAGTCTTAAGGAACCCTACCGAGCCGCAACCGTCAAGGAGCGGAGAAAGCGGGCTCCGTTTCTTTTCATCGCTTCCTTACGGTCGCGGCTCGGTTAAAATGCCAGAATTTGCAAAATTAACGATTGGTTGAACTTGTATCTGTGGACAAATTCGTAGTACAATATCCCAAAGGGGTTATGTTATTCTGAAATTACTTCAACTGTGCATCTTCAGTCTAAAAATTGTGCTAGATGCTTTTAGAAGAGTTTGTGTAAGAATGAAGTATGGGAAATACCGTTTTTTATTCTCATACCAAAAAAATTTTATTATATGAATATGAGAGAGGTGTGTCATGGCTGCTGAAGAAGACTATGTTGGTAAAGACGTTGGATTATTCGGAGGAAATTTTGAGGGTTTTCTGAGTGAGGTTGGTGGTGCCTTTTCCATGGCTCGTGAAACAATTGCTGAGCGATTTGAAACAGTCGATAGCTTTATTGCTAATGCTTATACACCAGCTTATGTGCTAGCGCTTATACACCAAGATTCTAAGGGTGTTTATGGACGGTTTCTTAGGAATTGTTATGCAATTCTTCGTCCAGACAGTCCTCTCTTGGATATACCCGCAGAACTCAAAGAAATAGCCGAATCTGCCTATAAATTTGAAGATGGAGAGAATTTAGTTGATGCTCTCATACGGCTGAGAAGGCTCATCGAACCTTTGTCAAGAAGTAAAGAACCTCAGGGAATCGACCTTCTAAACTTAAGCCTGCAGTTGTATAAAAGTTTAATTGAACTGTATGAAATGAAGCAATTGAGGCGCGTGCCCGCGTCTTCACTTTCACCTAGAAATAACTTAAGAGTCCGAGATTTGCATGCTCAATTTATTGAATTGTATGTTTCAAACAAATTTGATATATCGACTAAATCAGCTAAGTCGGCTAGAATGTTAAGTTTTTTTAATGGCGCAATAAACATTTCTAATGCTATGGCTCAAGCTTTGAAAGAGAATGAAGATAAACAGTTGGATAGATTTATAGAAAGAGTTCAGGGAGTCGATCCTCTAAAATGGCGAAAGGACTTTGAAGAAAGTCTTATAGAGACTGGCAAATCAGTAACTATAAACGAAGCATCAGAAAAAAAATTGCGAGAGGTCTTAGAACAGTTTAATCAATTTATGCAAGCTCAAGAGCGAATAAAAGCGTCGCAAGAAAGAAGAGTAGAAGTAGAAATAAAAAATCTTGACGACGAAGGAATGCAAATATTTGGAGGTCGGGAAAAACATAGACTTTCACCAGGTTCTGTAGCAATGCCATTCTTTCCAACCATATCCGGGGTGGCTGGAGGAAGCTCGTTTGTATCTCCTTCGTTTAGCTCGCCTCATGTAGATAGTTCGGCGGGACATGCAGCTATGACAGTTTCCTCTTTTGGTGTGCCTAGGCCACACTCTACAGATACATCTGTTTTAGTTAGCGAATTTAATCAACGAGGAGTCGAGGCTGGACATTCTGTTAGTCCAGATCCAAAGGGAGCATCTCCATTTTCTCCATCAAGCGCGTGCGGGACGGATTTAGGTAGAGGTGAAGATTCTTCTTCACCAAGCTCAAATTTTATGCTTCAATTTTTAATCAATTCTAGAAATTGGATTCGGCTTAATCCTAAAAAAGCCATTGCAATTGGCGTAGTTGCTTGTCTGGCTGTAGCGATTGGAATCAGTATTGCTACTTGTGGTGCAGGGGCTGTGCTAGCAGGTCTTACGGCGGGTGGTTTAGCAATTGCAGGACATCCAATAACCACTGTGATTACAGGACTGGCTATTGCCGCTCCAGCAGTTGTAGCGGGTATTATGTGGGGATCTGGTTTTTTTGACGGGTGTTCTTCTAAGGAAGCAAAGAAGGTTTCTTTTTATCCTGATAACCTTACTTTAACTCACTAGTGAGTGAGTTAAAGTATTGTAAGTTTAGAGGGTTTAAATTTTCAGATTTTACACGAAATTTTTATGCAAAATTGATTGACAAATAACCAAGCATTTGATAAAGTACCTTGAGTATTATACTAAAAAAAAGGGTATATGATGGAAAATAATCATAAATTGGTGAAGGCTTTATTTTCTCTTCTTAAGATTGAAGCATTTCGAATAATCAATTTATAGCTAAGAAACTTTACCACTGCGGTGCGGCCATTTTTTGAGTATTAATTCTTTAAGATAAACAATTGAGGGGGAAATAACATGAGTGCACAACCAACGAAAGAAGGCGAAATGAAGTTATTCAGTGACGCTGTATTCACGGAAGACGACTTTTATTCCGAAGACTCGGCTAGTGAGCATGAGAAGGAAGAATTGGATGCAAGCTCGGAATCCCCATCTGGTGGTGAAAAAAAATCTAAGGAAGAAAAAAGCGAAGAATCATCTGATGAAGAGGGAGAAGACATTCAGACGTTACGAGACACAATACGCAGCTTGAAAAAAGCCTTGAAAGAAGCGCATAAAACAATAGCAATTCTTGAACGCAGAGAATCTAAGCGAGAAGATAGAGCAGATGACCGCGAAGAGGAGGGCGCTGGTATATCTGAAGGAAAGTATCCTAGAAACCAAAATGAAAAAGACGATGTCGTTATTGAGTTGAGTCACCTTCACCCGCGTGCGCTTTATGACGAAGATCCCGCGCAAACTTCGGTTGCAAAGGCTCTTTCTGACTACATAGAAGAATTAAAATCTGGAAGTTCAACAGAATCTTTAGGATGGAAAATATTCAGACCGATCAGCGTTGTTTTATCATTTTTGTCTGCTAAAGCCTATGTGACAGGATGTCAAGAAGCTTTCCCCGATAATCCTGGGATGGCATATTCTAGTGCTTTTTCTAGTGCGATGCTTTCTGCATTACCTGCATTGTGGGCTATATTTGCCTTGATAGATAAATTGAAAAAGAATAGTCCTAAGAAGGAAGAATTTGTAAAACTAGAAAAAGATCTTAAGTATATTGCTGGATTATTTGGACCCGTTGTAATAGGTATGTTGGCTGCGGTTCCTTTTGCAGGATTAACCTGGATGTCTTCTGATGCAATACTCTTGGGTATGCTTTTATCTTTGAATGCTTGGTTGCTGGATGGTGCGTTAACCGTTTATGCTGTCTTTGATATGCTAGATGCCTTATATAGCCGGCTTAAATTTTCACCGAAAGCGGAAGATCTTTTGTCAAAGGTTCGTTCTGAATTTCTTGCTGAGCTATCAACACAACGTCCGTATTTTAAAGACTGGGGAAGGGGAGAGTTTACTTTAAGTAGTTTGTTAGAGACTGCTAGAGTAAAGAACTATAAGCAAGGACCGCAAGCGACTGCTCTGGTTTGGCTTGGCCTATCTCTTGCAACTTTTGGTTTAATTGGTTATACCTCTGTAACTTGGTCTTTTATGGAATATCTGTTTGGTCTTTTCTTAGATAATCCCGATACGCCTTCTGTTATTATAGCCAAAGTTGTTCTAACAGGAGCTTCTATGTTTCCTTTTGGGTACTTAATGCTAACTCAAGCAAAGGATCTGTTTGAAACGGTTTGTGAAATGGTAAGCAGTCTTTGGAATAGGGAATTTTCTCAATTTCTCTCTAGAATTCCAGCATTTCAAATCGCGCCTAAAACAGCAATAAGTGCTACTTTGGCTATTGTAGCGATGGGTTCTTTATCGGGCGTAACCAATGGGGATATGACCTTAAACCTTTTCTCAGCATTTATTGAAAAAATAACATTTGGGAATTTTGTTTTCGACGTCGATTCAGATGGCTCTGGCTATTCTCCAGAAGCCTGGTTTGCTGCGGCTTGTGCTTATTTCATCAGCGCATCCTTTAACGGTACGTCTTCTTTGAAATTTTTCTATAGTGTGTTGGAATGGTTCAACGGGTCTTTTCGGGATTGGCTTAAAAGTTCTTTACCGGATTCGTTATCATCATACATATCGGTAGATCTAACACGCAGCCATCTTCTCAAAATGCTTCATATCTATGATGAAGTGTGCACGGCTATCAGGGAATTACCTGTGGATCGTTGCGCATTGTTGTTCAATTCTTTGCCGCCGGATATCCAAGAGAGAATAACGGTGAGAATAGAAGATTTCAATAAAGTTGAATGGATTCGCTGTATTGAAAAGATAAAGGCACAATCCGAAGCGCTTCAGTATGCAGACAAGGCCATACAGACTATTGAGTTGAGCCAGACCGTTGTAATAAATGATCATGGAAGTGGTGGCGGTGTGGCTTTAAGAGGGGAGGGTGAAGAAGGGTCTCTTCTACAGAGAGATTCTACGAGTAAAGAAAGCAAATGCAGCGCCCTTCTTTCATGGTGTGGTTCTTTCTCTATTCGTTCGAGTGCTCAGCCAGCAGCTACGAATAGCCGTGGAGGAGAGTATGTGTCTGTAGATAGCGCTGATCAAATTGAAGCTCAAGCAGATACTTGGCGTTGCGGCCCTAAGAGCTGTACTATCTTATAGTCTTCCTTTTATTCCCCTAAGGAGCGGATACAAGCTATCCGCTCCCTGAGTTGCAGTTCGGAGGAAGCTCTTCTCGTGATTCACTTATGGTTCATTCAAGCGCGTACTTCACTTCATCGCCCACAAATCAACTGTTCTAATATTACACACAAAATCATTGTCCCTATTGTCTAAACCGTGGTTTACCCTCACCGCATTTACAGGTATAATGGCCCCTTCCTGCGAAAGTGGCGGAATTGGCAGACGCACTGGATTTAGGTTCCAGCGGGGAAACCCGTGAGAGTTCGAGTCTCTCCTTTCGCACCATAGAATCGTAACTGTTCACTCTCGAACTGGACGTATGAAAAAGTCCAGATTTGCATGCAAGATGCGTCCAATAGGGGCTTTATCTAGTAAAGGGGTTGAGTTGTTACATAGAATCAATCGTTGAGGTTCAGAAATGACAAATGCAGTGCACTTAGAGGATTTAGAAGGTTTAAAACGTAAAATCACCATTGAAATGCCTTGGGATGAGATAGACACCAAGGTCAATCAAGAAGTCAAAAAATTACGATCGCAAGCACGCATCGATGGTTTTAGGCCAGGCAAAGTGCCTGAAAAAATCATTGAACAACGCTATGGGGCGGCTATTCGTCAGGAAACCATGCAAAAAATGGTGGATCAAAAATTAAGAGAAGCCTTTATGGAAAAATCCCTCAATGTGGTGGAAGTGACGCACATTGATTTAGAGCAAGTGGAATCCAGCGCGCCGTTTAAATTCAGTGCTTTGTTTGAAGTCTTGCCAGAAATAAAACTGAAGACCTTGGAAGGCCAAGCCTTGCGTAAACGCGTGGCCAGTGTGGAAGACACGGACATTGACGAAGTCTTGGTGCGTTTGCAAAATCAATACAAGGAATGGAACCCCGTCGATAGAGCTGCAGCGATGGACGATAAATTGGTGATTGATTTTGTGGGCTATAAAGACGGTGAACCTTTTGCCGGCGGTGAAGCCAAGGGCACTGAATTGCTTTTAGGATCCAAGCAATTTATTCCAGGCTTTGAAGAAAGCTTAGTTGGTGTGAAAGCCGGCGAGAAAAAAACGATACAGGTTACTTTTCCCCAAGATTACCCCGAAGCTTCTTTGGCGGGCGTAGCAACGACTTTTGATGTCACCGTTCACAAAGTCTTAGAAGGCAAAGTGCGGGCTTTGGATGCCGCTTTTGCAGAAATGCTCGGCGTGAAAGAAGGTGGTGTAGAGGCTTTACGCGCTGAATTAAAACAAGGGCTGGATCGAGAATTGGCCCAGGCTTTGCGTCAAGAAAATAAAAAACGCGTTTTGGCTAAGTTAAAAGAACTCAATACCTTTGAAGTGCCTGACGCACTGATACAAGAAGAAATCGATCGCCTGCTTCGCGTGCTGCAAGCGGAAGCGACCAAACACAAACAAAAATTTGCGCCCGATCGCAACAATGAATTTTTTGTGGCTCAAGCCCGAGACAATATTGTGACGGGATTGTTGCTCCGCGAAGCCATCAGCAGCTTCAATTTAAAAGTGGAACCTGAACACGTTCGTACTTTGTTGGAAGAAAAAATGAGTGCCTATGAAAATCCAACACAAATGATGCAACTCTATTACAACAGTAAGGAATTGCTCGAACACATTCAAAGTGAAGCGATGGAAATGTTGGTCGTAGACGCTTTATTGAATACGGCAAAAATAGAGGAAGAGCGTGTTTCGATGGAAGAAGCGATCCGCGGTGCCCAGAATGCAGCGCAGGAACACCCTCATCACGATCATGACCACGATCAATGCGATCACGAACATTAACAGAAGAGGATTATTTTAAAAATGGACAAACAACATTTTTACGCTTGGCAAAAACACATCGACAAAAACGTGGGTTTGGTGCCTATGGTGGTGGAACAAACAGCGCGCGGTGAACGGGCTTATGACATTTATTCCCGCTTATTGCAAGAGCGCATTATTTTTGTGGTCGGTGAAATTGAAGATTATATGGCGAATTTGATCATCGCTCAATTGATTTTTTTGGAATCGGTCAATCCCGAGAAAGACATTTCTTTATACATCAATTCTCCAGGCGGGGTGGTGACTTCGGGTATGGCCATTTACGACACCATGCAATTTATCAAGCCGGACGTCAGCACTTTGTGTATTGGCCAAGCGGCCAGTATGGGGGCTTTGTTGCTCTGTGCGGGTCAAGCCAAGAAGCGTTATTGTTTGCCGAATTCTCGGGTGATGATCCACCAACCCCTGGGCGGATACCAAGGCCAGGCCACGGACATTGAAATTCACGCCCGTGAAACCCTCTATTTACGAGCTCGATTGGACAATATTTTAGCACATCATACAGGTAGAACGCCCGAAGAAATTCGTCGAGACACTGAAAGAGACAATTTTATGTCCGCTGAGCGCGCCTTGGAATATGGTTTAATCGATGAGATATACCATAAGCGCGCGACCAACCCCGAGTCGCCTCTTGAAAAATAGAAGAGACGCCTCATCTAAATAACAATGGAAGTTAATTTATTATTTTTGCAATAATTCATAAATATATTATGCAAAGCTTTATTTCAAATTTAGGATATACTATAGACAGATAATCTAACTGAGCAGCGACTGTGAGGGAGCGGTTAGTCAAAGAGCGGATCGGTTCCCGATCAACCGTTTCATCACGGTCGCAGCTCGATTGTCGCGGCAGTAATTCCGATAGTCGTGGCTCGGTTGCAGAGTTCGCCTATTTACAATTTTAGGAGCGTAGTTATGGTTAATAAAAAAGACAATGATAATCATGATGACGACGGTACTTTGTATTGCTCTTTCTGTGGTAAGAGCCAGCATGAGGTTCGCAAGTTAATTGCCGGGCCTTCCGTTTTTGTTTGTGATGAATGCGTCGAATTGTGTAATGACATCATACGAGAAGAATTGCAGCAAGAAGAAACCATCGACAGTGAAGGGTATTTGCCCGTTCCTTCCGAGATCCATCAAATTTTAAATCAATACGTCATTGGACAAGAACATGCTAAAAAAGTTTTGTCGGTGGCCGTGTATAACCATTATAAAAAATTATATTACCCTCAACCCACGGTGACCATTGGCAATGAAGTGGAATTGGGTAAGAGCAATATTTTATTGATTGGCCCGACGGGGAGCGGTAAAACGCTCTTGGCTGAAACGCTCGCGCGCATTTTAAATGTGCCCTTTACCATTGCCGATGCGACTACTTTAACTGAAGCGGGTTATGTGGGCGAAGATGTCGAAAACATCATTCAAAAATTATTACAAAAATGTGATTACGATATAGAACGCGCGCAAAGCGGTATTGTGTACATCGATGAAATCGATAAAATTGCTCGAAAAACCGATAGCCCTTCTTTGACGCGCGATGTGTCGGGTGAAGGCGTGCAACAAGCGCTGTTGAAATTGATCGAAGGCACGCTGTCTTCCGTTCCCCCGCAAGGTGGGCGTAAACATCCGCAACAAGAATTTTTGCAAGTCGATACGCGCAATATTTTGTTTATTTGCGGCGGTGCTTTTTCGGGTTTGGAAAAAATCATCCAAGACAGAACATCTAAATCTAGCATTGGTTTTACGGCGAATATTCGGAGTGAAACGGAAGAAAAAGAAAACATTGGCGCTATCTTAGAAAAGCTTGAACCCGAAGATTTGATTCGCTATGGGTTGATTCCCGAATTTGTGGGACGCTTGCCCGTGGTGGCCACGTTGGATCAACTTGATGAAGATTCTTTGGTGGCTATTTTAAAAGATCCCAAGAATTCACTCACCAAACAATACACACTGCTTTTCGATATGGAAAATGTGGATTTGGAATTTAGACCTGAAGCTTTGCGCGCGGTTGCCAAAAAAGCTTTAGAACGCAAAACCGGTGCCAGAGGCTTACGTTCTATCTTAGAACATGTATTGCTGAATGCCATGTACGAATTGCCCGGTTTAGAAGGGGTTTCAAAAGTGGTGGTCGATGAGAATTGTATTTTAGGGAAAAGCGAACCACTCATCGTGTATGAAAACACAGAAGGCAGCAGCAATAAACCCGAAACGCCTTTAAAAAAGATGAAAAAAACAAAACCGAAAATTGAACGTAAAGCTGCTGAGTAATTATACGATCATCTGGAAGTACCGCCCAATCTGGATTTTTGGTGAAAAGGGTGGGTAATTACGCCGCTAAATAATTGTGAGGATGAATGATGTCAGATTTACCTTTATCGCCTGGACAAGAACTTTTAATGCCCACCTTGGCATTGCGCGATGTGGTGATTTTTCCCCACATGGTCTTGCCTTTGTTTGTGGGTCGAGAAAAATCGGTGTCAGCATTAGAAGCTGCGGGTCAAGGGGATAAATGGGTTTTTCTCACGGCGCAAAAAGATTCAGACAAAGAGGATCCTTCCAGTGAAGATTTGTATGACATCGGTTGTGTGGGCCGTGTTTTGCAAATGTTAAAATTGCCCGATGGCACGGTGAAAGTGTTGGTGGAAGGTTTGCAACGCGGCCGAGCCTTACATTACACCAAAGAAGATCCTTATTATGAAGCTACCGTCGAAGTCTTAGCTGAAACCACGGTGTCTGAACGGGAAAATGAAGCGCTAAGCCATTTAATTTTATCTGAATTTGAAAAATATCTGAAAACCAATCGTAAAATTCCGTCTGAGATTTTATCTTCTTTAATGGGGATTGACGATGCCTCACGTTTGTCAGACAGCGTGATTGCACATTTGCCTTTGAAATTAACGGTCAAACAATTTTTATTAGAAATATTAGATGTGTCTAAAAGAGTAGAAGAACTCATTGCTTGCATCGGTTCTGAACTCGAAATTACGGAAATGGAAAATCGCATCAAAGGCCGCGTCAAAGGGCAAATGGAAAAAAGACAGCGGGATTATTATTTAAATGAACAGCTCGAAGCCATCAAAAAAGAAATGACAGGTGAGGGTGGTGCAGAAGATGAAATCAAGCAATTGGAAGAAAAAATAAAATTACTGCCAGAAGCGCCTCGCGAAAAAGCGCAATCCGAATTGAAAAAATTAAATGCGATGCCGCCGATGTCCGCAGAAGCGAGTGTGTCTAGAAATTATTTGGATACTTTAGTGAGTGTGCCCTGGACAGAAGCAACACCGGTCAATAAAAATTTGCGTGAAGCCATCGATGTTTTAGAAGAGGATCATTATGGCTTAAAAGAAGTGAAAGAACGCATCATTGAATACATTGGTGTGCAACAGCGCGTTCAAAAAGTCAAAGGCCCGGTTTTGTGTTTTGTGGGTCCTCCGGGGGTGGGTAAAACTTCTTTGGGGGAATCCATTGCACGCGCTACAGGTCGACAATTTGCGCGTGTTTCTTTGGGCGGTGTGCGCGATGAAGCTGAAATTCGAGGCCATCGACGTACGTACATCGGCGCTTTGCCGGGAAAAATCATCCAGAAATTGATGAAAGTCAAAGTGCGTAATCCTTTATTTTTGTTAGACGAAGTCGACAAAATGGCCATGGATTTTCGAGGCGATCCGGCTTCTGCTTTGTTGGAAGTATTAGATCCCGAACAAAACAATACCTTCAGCGATCATTATCTAGAAGTCGATTACGATCTTTCCGATGTTATGTTCATTTGCACGGCCAATTCTCTGAATATTCCGGATGCCTTGCTTGACAGAATGGAAGTGATTCGTTTGGCCGGTTACACCGAAGATGAAAAAATCAATATTGCCAAACGGCATTTGTTGGGTAAGCAAATGGCTTTACATGGGTTGCAACCCAAAGAATTCAGCATGTCGGTGGATGTGTTGCGCGACATCATTCGTTATTACACACGTGAATCGGGGGTGCGTAATTTAGAACGTGCTATTGCCAAATGTTGTCGAAAAGCGGTGAAAGAATTGTTGGTGAAACCAGGTCGCAAAAAAGTGATCATCAGCAAACGCAATTTAGAACACTATTTGGGTGTGGAGAAATATCGCTTTGGCAAAGCCGATGAAGAAGACCGAATCGGACAAGTCACGGGTCTTGCTTGGACGCAAGTGGGCGGTGAATTATTGACGATAGAAGCCAGTGCAGTGGCGGGTAAAGGTAAAGCGACTTACACCGGACATTTGGGCGATGTGATGCAAGAATCTATTCAAGCAGCGATGACAGTCGTACGCAGTCGCGCCAAACAATTGGGTATTCACCCAGATTTTTACACCAAAAAAGATATTCACGTGCATGTGCCAGAAGGCGCAACGCCCAAAGATGGCCCAAGTGCCGGTATTGGTATGTGTACCGCTTTGGTGTCGGCTTTAACCGGCATTCCCGTCAAAGCCAGTGTGGCGATGACCGGTGAAATTACGTTGCGCGGTGAAGTATTGCCGATTGGCGGATTGAAAGAAAAATTATTGGCGGCGCATCGAGGCGGCATTAAAACCGTGTTGATTCCTTATGAAAATCGCGCTGAATTGAAAGAAATTCCGACGAATATTACCAAGAGTTTGATCATTAAACCCGTTCGTTGGATCGACGAAGTATTGACTTTGGCTTTGGATCATTTACCCACGCCTTTAAAAGAAAAAGACAACGCGATCGAAACCAATGTGATCGACAATGTCATACTGGATAAAAACGCGAAACGAAGTTCTAAATTGCCAAAAGAAGATCGACCGCATTGATGAATTCTTTTATTTCTGCGGTATTTCTGTCATCCCTGCTTTCGTAGGGATGACAGAATACAAATGACATAGACAAAAAGGTGAATCTTTATCATGCAATTCTCCGAAAATTGGTTACGTACCTGGGTTAACCCTGCCATTTCTACTGCAAAAATGATTGAACTCTTCACGGCTTTGGGCCATGAATTGGATGAATGCACGCCCGTCGCCGACACATTTTCCAATGTGGTCGTCGGCGAAGTGTTGGTCGTCATGCCCCATCCCGATGCTGATAAATTGCGCGTTTGTACGGTGAGTGTTTCATCTGATTGTCATCCCTGCGAAAGCAGGGATCCAGGTTCAAAAGAAAAACTTTTGAACATTGTGTGTGGTGCCAGCAACGTACGTCCTGGTTTAAAAGTCGCGGTGGCTTTGATAGGCGCGGAATTAAAGGGCGGCGAGATCAAAATCAAGCGATCCAAATTGCGCGGCGTTGAATCCGAAGGCATGTTGTGTTCGGCCGTGGAATTGGGTTTGGCAGAAAGCAGTGAAGGCATTATGGAATTGCCTTTCGATGCGCCTTTAGGAAATCATTTAAGAGACTATTTGCAATTAGACGATCAGGCCATTCGTTTGGATTTAACGCCCAATCGAGGCGATTGTTTGTCGGTGCGCGGTTTGGCTCGAGAATTAGCCTTGATCAGTGGAACGGTCATGCATTCTCCTTTCAGCACGCCTGCGATAGAAATAAAAAACCAAACAACGCCGCAAGTCTTCATAGACGATATCTTGTCTTGTGGCCGTTACGTGGGGAGAATCATCAGCGGTATTGACAACACAGGCGCAACGCCTTTGTGGTTAAAAGAACGTTTGCGCCGCAGTGGGTTGCGTTCCATTTCGCCCGTCGTCGATGTCACGAATTATGTGTTGTTGGAATTAGGTCAACCTTTACATGCGTTTGATGCGAATAAATTGCAAGGCCATATTCATGTGCGCAAAGCCAAAGCCGGTGAAACTTTAGCTTTGTTAGATGGCAAAAATATCGAGCTCGATCCGAGCACCCTTGTGATCGCCGACGATCATCGCGCTTTGGCTTTGGCCGGCATTATGGGTGGCACAGACAGTGCTGTTGATGCCAACACCCACACGATCTTTTTAGAAAGCGCGTATTTCACGCCTTTGGCTTTGGCCGGTCAAGCGAGACGCTATGGCTTGCACACCGACAGCGCGCACCGTTTTGAACGCGGTGTGGATTGGCAATTACAACACAAGGCTTTGGATCGGGCGACCGAATTGTTGTTGGCGATCAGCGGAGGTATTGCCGGTCAAATCGTGGAAGTTACTTCGGATTTGGCACTGCCTAATCTACTGAGTCTTAGTTTGCGAAAAGCGCGCGTGCAACGCATTTTGGGTTTTAATATTGACGAAGAAGAAATAGAAAATATCTTGCATGGCTTAGGTATGCACGTGGTTTTGCAGGGAGACAAATGGCAAGTAGAGGTTCCGAGTTTTAGAGCCGATATTCGGGAAGAGATTGATTTGATCGAAGAAATCGTACGTGTGTATGGTTACGATCGCATTCCACCACATTTGCCGATGCAAGTTTTAATGCCGGTCAAACATTCAGATCGCACTTCAGATCAGTATTTAAGTACTTGGTTGATGGGGCGTGGTTACCAAGAGTTGATCACTTACAGTTTTGTCGATCAGAAAAATGAATTGTTTTTATTTCCTGAAGCAGCGCCTTTGGCTTTGCAAAATCCGATTTCAGCGGAACTCGGCGTGATGCGAACGAGTTTGTGGCAGGGTTTATTGCAAGCGGTTCGGTACAATCAAAATCGTCAACAAGAGAGAATTCGCTTTTTTGAAATCGGCAAAGTGTACACCAAACCTGATCAACACATCCAAGAAAAATGGCAAATCGCCGGCGTGATGACGGGTCTGCGCGTTCCCTTGCAATGGGGTGCTTCTCAGGAAAAAGTGGATTTTTTCGATCTCAAAGGCGATGTGGAAGCCTTATTAGAGCAGTTTCATTTGGGCTTGGAATGCACTTTTAAAGCGGAAAATAGCCCGTGTTTGCACCCCAGACAGTCTGTGGCTCTATATCAGCAGGGCAAAAAAATCGGGGTATTGGGCGCCTTACATCCTGCCATTGCGGCCAAATGGGATTTAATTGGTCCTGTATTGATGTTTGAGCTTGATTTAGAAGCCCTAACACTGGCAACTTTGCCTAAGTTTGCTACACTTTCAAAGTATCCTGCTGTTAGGCGCGATTTGGCTTTTACCTTGGCAGAAGGTGTGCCTTATGGGCGCGTTGAAGCGGTCATTCGGTCGCAAAAAGCCCCGTTTGAGCTCATGGATGTGCGATTGTTCGATGTGTATCAGGGACAAGGTGTCGCCACACATCACAAGAGCTTAGCCATCGCCCTAATTTTGCAGCATCGGGAGCGCACTCTGATCGATGAAGAAATCAACGATTGGATGGCGAAGGTGGTGCATGCCTTATCGACAGATTTGGGTGCGGTGTTGAGGAGTTAAAAAATGGCTTTAACCAAAGCAAGTTTAATGGAACAACTGTGCGTAGAAATGGATTTGGATCGTAAAGTCGGTCAAAAGGTGGTGGAATCTTTTTTCACCTTAATCAATGAAGGAATTATTCAAGAGGGTAATGTCTTATTGTCTAAATTCGGCAAATTTATTACCCGCGACAAAGCGGCTCGTCCCGGCCGTAATCCTAAAACGGGTGAAGCAGCTGAAATATCTGCACGACGTGTGATCGTATTCCATGCTGGACAAGTGTTGAAACAACGTTTGGCGGGTGTGTTGCAGGGTGATGCTGCGGAAGACTAGTTTTTGAGAAGTGTGGTCGGGGTGACTGGATTTGAACCAGCGGCCCCTTGCACCCCATGCAAGTGCGCTACCAAGCTGCGCCACACCCCGAAGAGGAGCTATTGTATCTTAGTTAATAGCTATTGTCACTCTTTAATTGTTCAAATTTTAGTCAAAATAATCTTTTTAAATATATAAAATTTTTTCTGTCTTTAATGAAACCTTAAGCATTTTTATGTTATAATTTATTCGGATGTATCGTAAGTTAAGATGATACGAATCGAATTGTTCAATTTTGGAGCAAATAAAAATGCCGACGACTCTTGAAGGTTCTAATGTAATCAATATAGCTGATTTAAAAGTAGTAGATTCAAAAGTGAGTAAAGAAGAGAATTATAAAAATCGGATGGTCAGTGCGGTGCGTTCCTTAAAAGCACAGCTACTGCGACAGCTGGTCAACCAACAGTTTTTAAATGCAAAACAACTCGAAGAGTTGGAGTTAGAGCTGGAAAGACAAGCACTGATTCATAAAAATGAAGAAGACTTGCAGCGATGGCTCCAGAACGAAATAGATCAAATGCAACGCAATTTTGAAGCCATGCAAGCACTACAAAGTAAACCTTCGGTGGCGGCTCAGGTCGAGCAAATTCATCAAGAAATTCGTGATTTGTCTCAAAAAGTGGCTGCATTGAGAGCTGAGTTTACACAAGCACAACAGGATGTCATCGATCCTGCGATAGTGGCGATAGGCATCGCTTTATCGAATGTAGAAGCTTCTCTAGCCTTGCCGGTATCGGTATTACCTGAAGAAGAAATGCTTGCTTTGTGTGATGAAGTTAAGCGCATTGATCTCGAAGTGGATAAAGCTCGAGGCGTCGTAGACGGTTGGTTTAAGCGCTTCGTGGAAGCGAAGAAGGAAGCCGATCCGCTTGTCACTCTCATACAAACGACTCAAAATGATCTTGAAAATGACGAGATCTTCGTTCTGGAACTTGAGCCCTTGCATGAGAATTTAGCTGAGTTTAGGAAAACCCTTAACTTAGAAGATATCTTTGCTTCATTGGAAAGTTATCAACAAAAACTAGATGATTTAGAGCTTCGAAACACGAAAGCTCAGGTTCACATTGGAAGTCGAGTTGAGCACGCGCCTGAAAGGTACTCTTCTTTGGTTGGTAACTTAAACAGCTTTTTCAAACCGAAACCTTCTTTTGGTCGTAAGAAGAGCGATGAAGAATTAAGTAAACTGATTTCTGGCTACGCTAGCAAGGGTTTTAGTCGTAGTTTTTCAAACTAAAAAGTAACCTAAAGCCTGCGATTACCCGGTACTCCGGGTAATCGCGGAACAAAACAAGTCGGCGGTTATTATTATTCCTTCTCTTCCCCAGCTGGTATGCCTTTGAGACGAGCTTCATTGACTGCATCTTTCAATTCTTTGCTGGATTTAAAGTGCACGCTGTACTTTTCTTTAGCCACTAATTTTTGACCTGTTTTAGGATTATGTGCAGCGCGTGGTTTGTGGTGTCGCAAGGTAAAACTCCCCAAACGACGAATTTCGATGCGTTCATCGTTGAGCAAGCTTTCCGCCATTTTATCCACCATGAAGTTCACGATGGCATAAGCCCTTTCTTGCCCCAGCTCAGGGTACAAGGCGTATAACTTTTCAATCAACTCAGATTTTGTCATTTTCTAACTCTCTGTAAAATAAAGTGCTGTTGTTTATAGCCTAGCAGAAAACTGAGATTTCGCACGGACTTAAGTGAAAAAAACTTCTTTTTTTTAAGAAAATCATAAGCTTAGAGTTTGGATGAGGCTTTCCTCTCTTGAAAAACCATTAAAACATATATATTATATATTTAATTGGATTGTCTTTGGAATGTTTTTGATGATTTGTATCAAAGCAAAGGGTTTTAGCCTCATCGACCTCATGATCGCCCTCACGATCTTTTCGGTTGGTATTTTGGCGATTGCGCGTTTGCAATTGTTATCCTTTAGAAATATGGAACAAGGCACTTTGCGCACCATCGCGATTTTGGAAATGTCTAACTTATTGGTTCAATATCGGTTGTGGCAAGGAGAAGACACTTTTCAATCGGCGTTTGATACTTGGCAAGAACAAGTAAAACAGTTATTGCCAAACGCTCAAGTTCAATTTACTCCCCAAGGCCCTACTTGCACGCTTCACTTAAGTTGGCAACCGCTGGCCATTCCTTATAATTTGGTGGACACCCTAGATTATGTTGGGTAACGAAATGAGAAAGACTCCGAGCCGCGGTAAGTCCCTTGGGACACGCTGTGAATACATCCCTGTACGCTCGGACGCGGCATCCATGCCGCGTACGGTCCCAAGTGCCTTCCCGCGGCTCGAGGGCTTTGCCTCTTTATGCAATCTGACCTCGAATACCATGGTTATCGCGGGGTGGCCGGTGATGGGGCCCCCGGCGCGCGCAGGCACGAGCACGACGGGGAGAATCACCGGGCAGGACCCGGCGAGCTCGATCTCGAATGTAGCGAAATCAAATATCCAAGGCTCGATGCTGTTAGAAATTCTCATCACTTTGGCTTTGTCTTTGGTTGTCATCTCTGCAATTACCACGCTGATGTTCAATAGCTTGGCTCAAAGTCGCTATCAGAATGAAGTGTTTTCTTTGCAAAGACAATGGATTCGTCTGTCGCAATTATTCATGCAAGAAATCAGCACGGCGGGCTATCGCGGTTGTCTTAAAGTGGATAACCTGGATGTTCTACAAATACAAGAAGCGGCTTTAATACCGTCGACGTGGATCGGCAAGGGACATGTCATTAAACCGAAAACAATGGCCATTCATTTGGAAAAAATGTCAGTTGAGCATGATTATTTATTGAGAGATCATTTAGAACAAGAAAATCAATGGATTGTTTCAACGCATCAACGCTTAAAAACCGGCGATAAAATTTTAATTGCGAGTTGTGAGAAAAGTTATTTAACCACAGTATTGAAATCAAGCCTTCAAAAAGATCAGCAAGTGATCACCACAGCGACGACAAATCAAACTTTTTCAAAAGGTGCTTATTTAGGTTTGTGGCAAAGCAAAACGGTTTACATCGAAAAAACTGGTAGAATCAATAAAAAAGGCGAAGCAATTTTCGGATTGTATTCTTATGAAAATGGTCAAACTTATGAATGGGCCGAAGGTGTGAATGATTTACAAGTGCAGAGGCAAAGCGATGCCAAAAGCAACCGTTTATTGAAGGTTAAAATTTTGTTGTCAAGTTTAGAGCCTGTTACCTATAGAACGCAACACTATTTTTTCATAGGCGCTTCGCATGAGAGTCAAGATGGTCATTTGTACCAAGGCATGGAAGTGGCGATTCCTTTGCAACCAGGCATATCTACCTAGCCGCGATCGTGAGAGAGCGGAGGTTCGGAGTGAAAAACCACAACTACAAGAAACGTCCACTTCAAATCCTGGACGTTTTCCCATAACCATGGTTCCTTACTTTGAACCTCCGCTCTCTCACATCGCGGCTAGGTAAAATAGTGGAGGTATAAAAATTGTATTATAAACAAAAAGGCTTTACTTTAATCATCGTGCTTACCGTTTTGGCCGTATTGTCTTTGGTGACGCTGTCTACTTTCGAACAAGCAGAGTGGGTCAAACGCAGCGCGTATTTTGTGTGGCAACAAGTGAAAATGCAAGATAAAACGTGGCAGGCATTGACTAGAGGGGAAAAAGAATTATCAACGCGTATCGCCACAAAACGGTGTTTTGTGCCTTATTCTTTGAGCAACGATTATTTTTTTCTGGATCAGAAGAGCGAAGGCGCGTGTACGGAATCTTATTCCGATCAAGATATCAGACTGATGTATGAGGCCTTGCCTGAAATACCTTGTGCGCGCATTCAAAATCGACCTGTTTTGGAAGCCCATTTTTTTAGGGTAACCATTCAAAGTGAAAATGCTGCTTTCAAACAACGAACCATTTTGCAGAGTGTCTTTGTGTTGGCAACTCAGCCGTTTCAGTTGAACGACCCCATCGAATGTTTAAAAACTAAACAATATCAAGCAGGTCAACAATCTTGGATATTACAATAGCGCCATTTTCCTGCTAAAGTGTAGGTTATATAGATTTTTCAAATGAGGAATAAAATGAAGGAACAAAGCACCAGAGTTTTCATCGTCGAAGGCGCCCGAACGCCTTTTTTAAGAGCCAAAGGACGCGGAGCTTTTTCAGCGTCTGATTTGGCCGTATCGGCAGCGCGCGATGTGCTTTTGCGCGGCAAGGTATCGCCCACGCAGATTGACGAAGTTATCACAGGATGTGTGATGCCCAGTGCTTACGAAGCCAATATTTCTCGCGTTGTGGCTTTGCGTTTGGGTTTGGATGTCAGCACGCCGGCGTGGACAGTGCAGCGCAATTGCGCTTCCGGAATGCAAGCCTTAGTGTCTGGGATGGAATCCATCCAAAGAGGGCAGTCTCAAGTCGTGTTGGCAGGCGGTTGTGAATCGATGAGCCATGCGCCTTTGTTATTTAGTCCAGCCATGACAGATTGGTTGGTGCGTTTGCAGCAAGAACGAACTTTCTTAGGCAAATTGAAAGCCTATGCGGCGATACGACCGGCTTTTTTCAAACCGATCATTGGTTTATTGTTGGGCTTGAAAGATCATCAAGTCAATTTATCGATGGGACAAACGGCCGAGATTTTGGCCTATGATTTTCACATCTCACGTGAACAAATGGATGAATTTTCCGTAATGAGTCATCAACGTTTGGCTTTGGCGCAAAAAGAAAATCGTTTGAAAGAAGTTAAACCCGTTTACGACAGCAAAGGCTGTGTGTACGATCACGACGATGGAGTGCGGGTAGACAGTAGTATGGAAAAATTGGCGAAATTGTCGCCGGTATTCGATACACGTTATGGACAAGTGACGGCGGGCAACAGTTCACAAATCAGCGATGGGGCGTGTTATGTGTTATTGGCCAGTGAAAAAGCAGTGGAACAACATCAATGGCCCGTCTTGGGTGAAATCGTCGATTATCAATGGGCCGCTTTGGATCCCAGTCGCATGGGCTTAGGTCCTGTGCATGCGATTGCGCCGCTCTTAATGCGACAGCAATTGAAACTTGAAGACGTCGATTATTGGGAAATCAATGAAGCTTTTGCGGTGCAGGTGTTGGCTTGTATAGAAGCGCTGGCCAGCGATTCCTATTGCAAAGAGAAATTGGGTTTAGCCAAAGCGATAGGGCGATTGTCTTTGGATCGTTTGAATGTAGACGGTGGGGCGATTGCTTGTGGACACCCGGTAGGTGCCAGCGGAGCGCGTATCAGTTTGCATTTGTTAGAAACATTGCGTGCGCGCAAAGCCCAACAAGGTATTGCATCCTTGTGTGTGGGAGGCGGTCAAGGGGGTGCTGTTTTATTGCGAGCGTGCTGAAGAGCATTAGAGTGCATTCTTGGAATGCCCTAGAGGTGGGAAAAGGTTACTGGGGTGGGCACGGCGAATAACCATCGTATTAAAGCATTTGAATTATTTGACAGAGAAAAAAGAGGGAGAAAAAATTAAAGTGAACTATCAACACTGGGTTTTAGAAGAAGATGCGCATCATATTTTATGGGTAGGATTGGATGTGGCGGATTCGGCGGTGAATATGCTGAGTTTTGCGGTGTTAAAAGAATTAACGGAAATTGTAGAGAGTTTGAAAGGCAATACGTCGTATCGAGGCGTTGTGCTTATTTCGAATAAACCTTCTGGGTTTATTGCCGGGGCTGATGTGCGAGAAATTGCGGCTGTGGAAGATGCGAATGCTGCGGTGCGTCATATGCAACAAGCGCAAACGGTGTTTTCTGAAATTGAAGCCTTGCCAATTCCCAGTGTGGCGGCAATTCAAGGATTTTGTTTGGGTGGCGGAATGGAATTGGCTTTAGCTTGTCATTATCGTATTGCCACCGATGACAGACAAACGATGCTCGGTTTGCCGGAAGTGAAACTGGGGATTCATCCAGGTTTCGGCGGTTCGGTACGTGCAGTGCGATTGTTGGGGCCTATTCGAGGTCTCAGTTTTGTTTTGGAAGGACGCAGTGTCGATGCCATCACTGCCAAACGCATGGACTTAGTCGATGAAGTCGCGCCTTTGAGAGAATTACGCCGGGCAGCGATTTATTACATTCAACACAAACCCAAAGTGCGAAAACCTTCTTTAATTTCTAAACTATTGGAAATTTCTTTCATACGTCCTTTGCTTGGATCGCTCATCAAGAAAAAATTAGCGGCCAAAGTGAAAATAGAACAATATCCAGCGCCTTATGCGGTGGTGGATAATTGGATCAACGTGGGATCCTTAGCAGAAAAAGCTTTTGCTACGGAAGCAGAATCCGTGGGACGATTGTTGACGACGACGACGTGTCGAAATTTATTGTATGTTTTTTCTTTGCAAGAAAAATTAAAAGGAGTCGGTAAGGAAGTCAATTTTAAAGTACAACACATTCATGTGGTAGGTGCCGGGGTGATGGGTGGAGACATCGCTGCTTGGTGCGCCGTCCAAGGGATTAAAGTGACATTGCAAGATCCTTCTACTAAAGCTTTGGGCAGTGCTGTCGCCAGAACTTATGATTTGGCTAAAAAACACTTGAAACAAGCGCATTTAGTGCAAGCCACATTAGATCGCTTGTGTCCTGATCCCGAAGGCGCAGGCGTCGCG
Organism: Pseudomonadota bacterium; assembly: GCA_021782495.1. Classification (GTDB taxonomy): domain Bacteria; phylum Pseudomonadota; class Gammaproteobacteria; order UBA1113; family UBA1113; genus VFKP01. The sequence continues at coordinate 110,808 of JAJXUV010000002.1, forward strand.
CAGGCGGATTTAATCTTAGAAGCGGCCGTTGAAAACCTTGCATTGAAACACGATATTTTCAAAAAAATAGAAGCCAACGCCCGAGTCGATGCAGTCTTTGCAACCAACACGTCGAGCTTGAGCTTGATGGAAATCGCGAGTGTGTTGTCACAGCCTGAACGCTTAGTGGGCATTCATTTTTTCAATCCGGTTTCTCGTATGCCTTTGGTGGAAGTAGTGCGTGGCAAATACACCGATAAAATGATCGCCGTTTATGCCGCAGCTTTTGTCAAACAAATTAAGAAATTGCCTTTGTTGGTGGAAGATGCGCCGAGATTTTTAGTCAATCAAATCATTGGTGGGTATTTTACCGAAGCCTTTAAAGCTTTGATGGCCGGTGACAGCATGTCCGTCATTGACGCGGCGGGGCGTCGCTTGGGCATGCCGATGGGGCCTTTGGAATTGTGCGATCAAGTTGGCTTAGATGTGTGTTTGGCGGTGAGTAGTCATTTGATGGGAAAAGAAGCCGAATCCGCTCAAACTTTATTGCGAAGCAAAGTCGAGAAAGGTGAATTGGGCCGTAAAACGCAAAAAGGTTTTTATGCGTATGCGAAGGGCGAAATGGTTCGTCCGAAAGAAACCATCGATCCTCAAAAAACCATTGCCTTGGAACGGCAACTTTTTTTAGGTTTGTTCAATCGTGCTTTGTTGTGTTTAGATGAAGCCATTGTGAATAATCTTGAGTGGGTTGATGCCGGGAGCATTTTTGGATTCGGATTTGCGCCTTATCAAGGTGGCTTATTGCATTACGCCAAAACCATGAATCAAACTGAGTTGGCCAAAGCATTAGCGGCTTACAGAAACGTCAACGTTCAAGCTATCGAAACTTCGTCTGCCTGGCAGCTTTTATGGTAACACCATATTTCATGCCTCAGTGCGCGCGGGGGCCTGTCACAGGGAGATCCCCCCTCGTGGCCCGTGCCACCCCCGCGATCACGATCGTTGTATTTGATTTGTAGCACCATACCCTATATGATGTGAAGAGTCGAAGGGGGTGTTCATGCACATATTTAAAACACTGGGGCGCTGGGGAATCGCTCTATTCATGTTATGGTCTACAGCATATGGATCTGTATATAATTTGCCCGAAAATGGCGACGATGTGGTGGGCAGTAATCGAGTGGCTGCCTTGCAAGCGGGCGACACTTTAAGTGCTTTTGCGCGTCGCAATGGAATAGGGTATTACGAAGTTTTGGATGCCAATCCGGGGCTCGATCCCATCCACTTATCCACGGGTTCTCAGCTCTTTGTTCGCAACCAATTTATATTACCCAACGCACCCCGAGAGGGCATCGTCATCAATTTGGCGGAGTTGCGTTTATATTATTATCCGGCGAATTCGCACACGGTGATGGTGTATCCGGTTGGCATTGGCCGTATTGGTTGGCAAACGCCTACAGGACAATTGCGTGTGATCCAAAAAAAACAAGATCCAGATTGGCGTGTTCCGCCTACGGTGGCCGCCGATATGGCAAAAAGAGGCATTATTTTGCCTGAAGTGATCCCTGCAGGTCCAGATAATCCCCTGGGTGCTTACATGATGCGTTTAAGCAATTACACTTATTTGATTCACGGAACCAACCGACCAGAAGGTGTGGGTCGTCGAACCAGTGCGGGTTGTATTCGAATGTACCCTGAAAATGTCGAACAATTGTTTAAGGCGGTTCCAGTCGGTACCAAAGTGACCATCGTCAATCAACCCTTTAAAGCAGGGTGGTTGAATGGTCAACTGTATTTTGAAGCCCATTCGCCTTTGAGGGAGCAACGTGCGGAATATGCGGGTAATTACGATAGTTTGTGGGAAAGCGCCATCAACACGGCCATTATGGGGAAAACCACTCAGGTGGATTGGAAGAAAGTCCACGTCTTGGGTAAAAAGCAAACGGGTGTGCCGCAAGTGGTGAGTGTCTCTGCAAGTAGTACGGTTGAACATAAGGATGCGTAATGAACAGGATAGGATGTTTTTTAGTTTTAATGGTGCTCATATCCACCGCCATGGCATCGACCTATCGATTGCCGGACAATGGAGACAATGTCGTCGGGTATGACAGAATAGAGTCCTTCGATCCAGGGGATAGTTTGAGCTCTTTCGCACGTCGTTACGATGTAGGCTATTATGCCGTGCTGGAAGCCAATCCAGGCCTGGATCCTTTGAGCGTGCGAAGTGGCAAGCGTTTATTTGTCCCCGGACAATTTATATTGCCCGATGCGCCTCGAGAAGGCATTGTCATTAACTTAGCCGAATTGCGTTTGTATTATTATCCACCGGGTACCAATAAAGTGGTGACTTATCCTATCGGGATTGGTCGTGTAGGTACGGGCTGGCAAACGCCTCAGGGACAATCGCCCATCACCGAGAAAAAAAAGGACCCCCTTTGGCACGTGCCGGTTTCAGTCGTTATCGATATGGCTAGAAGAGGGAAGATATTGGAGGAGTACATTCCCCCGGGCCCAGAGAATCCCTTAGGCAATTATATGATGCGTCTCGGCAATACGGCTTTTTTGATTCATGGCACCAATCGTCCTGACAGCGTGGGTCGTCGAACCAGCGCAGGTTGCGTGCATTTATATCCCGAAGACATCAAAGCTTTGTACAAGCAAGTGCCTTTGGGGACACAAGTCACTATCATCAATCAGCCGGTTAAGGTTGGGATCTTGAAAGGCCAAGTGTATTTTGAAGCCCATTCGCCTTTACGTGAAGATCGCCTTCAATATGCAGCAGGCTATGGACCTTTGTCTCGCACGGTCTTGCAAACTATCGGTAACCATCAAACGGCAAAGATAGATTGGACTCAGGTGCAATTTCTAGCCCAAAAGCAAACCGGTGTTCCGGACGTGGTGGGAACCCTATAAGATTTGTGAAAAGTTTCCTAAGGTGGAAAGCCCTGAGGCCAAGACAAGGCCCTGGGCCACGCTGTAAAACATCGATTATCTTCTCCCCGCATGCCGCATCCATGCGGCTCAGGGTCCCAAGGGCTTTGTCTTGGCCTCAGGGCTTTTGTTTTTTAAACCAATAAATCAATATATACATTGATATTTTATTCTTTAAAAGAGTATAATGCCCTTAAAGGTCTTTTAAAGAGGGTATAGCGATGGTGAATATTGTTAGAACAGCACGTTCGACGAGATTATTTAGCGCAAAAATAAAAGATGTGAAAAAAATAGAATCTCAAATATATCAAAAAGTATCTCGAACCTTTGCGCTCGAAAAAAAATTGACTATCTTGTTGGCGCAAATTGCAATTCGAAACAAAAATCTTCAAGATCCTGTTTGTACAAGAAAAGTATTGATCGCTATGAAGGAAGTGATTCAATACCGTTTATCGCAAGATAGTTGGAAGAAAATAAAAAATTCTGTAGAAGGATTGCTGGAACAAGCCTTAGCACTTTCTGAAATCTACCAATATCATCAGGGGCTTATTCAAGTGGAAGACTTATTTGATTTTCTATTTGAATTTCATTCAATCAATGATGCACATTTGAAAACCATAGAAGAATTCACGATACCAAATGAAATCATTTTCAGAAAAATAGAACTATCGGAACGTTTAAAACAAATAGAGATCTCGGAAGAAAATGCGTTCCTATGGGAGGCAATACTCTCTCTTTTAATAGAAGAAAATAAAGGGGATGTAGAAAATTTTGAGCATCCCAACGAAGCTATTCAAGATGCCGTCAATGCTGCGAGGAGGGCAGTGCAAGAAACGGCCCGGGTTTTTTCAAAATATAGGCGTGAATTTTTTCTAATAAAGGTAGAAGATGCTTTCTTGAAGCTAAGTCAGTCGAAATTTGAAAAAGCTGATATGAAGAATTTCGTTTCTACTTTGTCTCATTTATGTGTTTATGAAAAATTTGCTCATATTCGAGAATATAAAGAAAAACTGGAAAAATTTGTTCCAAACTCTGGGTGGCAAAAGATAATAAGCGGTTTTGAAAAAGAAATGGCGTCGTATTTTATTGAATCAGAAAAAATAAAGCAACAAAAGGAAATTCTGAAATATTTAAATCAATTGGCCGACAGTTTTGAAAAATATAAAAAATTCCCTATAGCGATGATAGATGCATTGCAAGGATTAGTAAAATATAGGGTTTTATTAATCAATTCTCAAGAAAAAAATGAAAAAATAAAGCAGAAACTCGAGCGGATGACAGAATATTTCGAAAAAATAGAAAAAATTTATTTTAAAATGAATGGAAAAGTAAAGTTTTTTTTAGAAAACGTTCGAGATGAATGTTTGATTTTTTTAGAAAAAGACAATCCAGAAAAAGAGATCAATAAATTTTTTAAGGAATTGTTTGAAAAAATAAGAACGGTAGGAATGGCTTTGGTTGAAAGTCATTTCGAAGCAATACGAAATTATAAATTTTTATTGCGTACTTTAATTCCCAGCGTGGCGTGGGATTTTATCTTATCAACATTAAAAGAAAAGATTGTAGAACAATATCAGAATGAAAAAGAAACCCTTTCTTTTTATGACGAAATCGAACTGCATTTAGCGAGATTCCTAGATTACCTAAAAATATTAGATGATAGGTTTCGCGAAGCAAGAAAGGATGAAATAGAATTTTCTTTGAAGTTGTCTAAATCAGAGGTTGTCAACCAACTGATACAGATACATTGTTTTTTAAATACGAAATATTTGGTTGGGTTTGATCAAGATTCTGTTGCGTGGAAAATAAAATTAAGCGGGATAAGCACTTATGTCATCCAATTAAGTTCGGTTCGAAAAGACATTCAATGGGGTAAAATGATATTTTCTTTAGAAGAAAATATAAAATCATCTAAGAAAGATTGCGATGAATGTATAGAACAAGCGCTAGGGTATTTGGAAAATCTGAGGGTGGGTTTGATGAATATTAGTGATGTTAATGAGTGTACTCTTCATCAGAAATATCCTGCTTGTATTGAAGAGATAGGCGATTTTCTAGTGTTTATAGATTCTTTAGACGAAGGCTTGGGTGACTCAGATGGTTCATCTAAGCTGTTGAAAATAGAGTTAGATAAAATGTCGGCAATGCTTAGAAATGATTACAAAGCCATATTTTTAAAAGACAATCAAAAAAAGAATTTTATAAGGATTATAGAGGAAATTGCTTTACAGTTTCTTGATGAAACGATCAAAAATTCGGATGCAATGAAATTGTTTACGATTCGTTTGAATGCATTGTATTTATTTATAGAAGATAAAGACCTGAATCCAAAATTAAAGAAAGCCACTTTGCAATTTCTCAGTGAAGTGGGTAAATTAGTATATTTTCGAGTAAAACTGCTTCCTGGCGAAGGAGAAGAAAAAAAAGAATCTCTTTTAGTCTGTGAAAAAATAATAAAATTTTTGCTTACTGCAAGCAAACTCCCAAATAATTACTTAACAATTAAATTTTTAAATGCTCTTGAAGAACAGCTCTTGAATTTATTACCTGCTTCTAAAATTTCCATTGCTAAAGCTGAAGCTAATATTCGGAAAATGTTAGTCCTAAAATTGAAAAATTTCAGAAAAAACAAGATTTATGAAATATTGCTACCAGAAGATGGAAGTAATCAGTACATTAAAGCCTTAGTAAAAATTATGGGGTGCGAGTTAGATAAAAATAGTTCTAATCAGGATAGAGAAAGTGGTGAACTTTCATCTGTTCCAGAGGATGCGGGGAAACGGCAAGAAGCGAAAATTCTCATAAAGCAATTGAAAGAAAAAATGAAAGTGATTGAAAAATTGAAACACAATTCTAAAGCGTATACAGAAGAAAACTTGGCTATTGCTCAAACGATTCTCTCTATTATAGATTTATATGGTGTAAATAAAGAACGAAAAGCCATCATTGAAGCCATGAAAAATATTTTAGGGGTTGCCTCTCAAATTTGTCAATCGTGTGAGCTGGATGCGGAGGTTATAGAAAAATTAAAGCAATCGCTTCGTGACTTTTCCCTACAAAAGCCATTGCCTACCAAAGAAAATCTTCAGATTTTTTATGTTTCAATGGATGTAAATTTAAAGAAAAATGTAATAAAAGCAATCTGTGAAAAATACAAATTAACTCTGTCTACTCTTATTCAGCTTGAAGAAGAATTTTTACAATCGGAACCTAAGCTTGGCTTAAAAGAGTTTTTACAAAAAGTAGAAAATAAAGTAAAAGAAATTTTATTGATTAAAAGTGAAATCATTAAGAAACAGTGTTTCATAGAAAGTGAGATTCAGAGAATAAATCTTGCCGAAAAAGAATCTATAAAAATATCTACAGTATTCCTCCCTTTTATACAAAGATCTTTGAACATACAAGATGAAGAATATCAACATGTTAAAAATAGACTGATTTCATTAAATCAAAACGAAGTAAAGTTGAAAGATGTCCAACAGAGATTGGATTTAGAAAAAAAGAAAGCGGCGTTTTCTAGAGAAAAAGAAAATAGCTTTAAATTATCGGTGAATGAAAAAGAAGTTTCCTGTTTTTTCTTGGAAATCCGTTCTAGAAAAATAAATAAAAACGACAGCAATATTCAAAATATTGACAAAGCAATAGGCGATTCAATAAAAGATATTGACAGCATGATAAAAGCACACCCTTTTTTAGAAGCATCCCCACATTTTTTTATTCGTTTTCGTCAAAGCCTTGAAGAAAAAGCACTGGCAGAAAAATTTTATCAGTTTAAAATTGATCTCGATAAAGTGGGAAAAGCATCTTTTGGTTTACCTGAAAAAATGGAAGAGTTAGCTAACAAGGCTCAGAAAATGGATGAAGCACTTTCTTTATTTTTATCTCAATCCAAAAAATTGAGTCCGAGGAGGGAGAAAACACTTGTGAATTTTCAGAAAATCTTGAAAGGAGAGATTTTAAGTGAAAAGGATCTGAAAGGCTGTGCTGTTTCTTTTTGTACTGATAACAAAGCCATAAAAGCATCAAGAAGATATGCTACTATCTTGCTAGAGGATGAAATAGCCATCTTAGAAAAAGAGACTAAAAGCTTGGAAGGCGTTTCTGTAGATGAATTGACTAAGCAAGAACGCGGATTAAGAAAAAGCACTGAAGAAGAAAAGGCCGCGATACAAAAAAGCATTTCATTCCCAAAGATGCGAGAAAAATTACATTCGGAACGCTCAAGCCTGGAAGCACAACGCCTTCGGCCACAATCCAAATATGCGGGTTTCAAATCTTTAGAGGAGTTGAAAGAAGATTACTTAAGTATACAGTCGCGATTAACACGATGAGAATTTATTCCGCCATAATGTCTACTAAGCGGGGATCAATGCAGTCCAACATAAAATTGGTCATCGCAGTTTTGTCATTGCTTTGGTAAAAATCCAACATCAAGCGATTGAATTCAACTTGTCGTTTTGCGGGCAAATTAATGGCAAGATAACCCTGCGACAATAAAATACCATCCATCATAAAACGGCCCATTCGTTTGTTGACATCGTAAAAAAATTGGATACGCGCCATATCGAGAAATAAGCCGATCGCTTTTTGATATAAATGCACAGCGCCTAATGTTTCATACCCAAAAATAACCTGTTGCCAAGTGTGTGGCATATAAGGTGTTCCAGCAATAGTGACTTGACCATTGCGAAATTGACCCGCAGTGAGTGCTTCTTCTTTGGTCGCAATGGCGTGCAATTGACAAACAAATTCTATGTTTAAATTGAATTGATCGTGCTGAATGGCTTTGAATAAAAATTTTCAGGCATCGACTTGGTTGAGGGCAATGCGCTGATCATTGAGTTTATGCCCGCTTACCGTGATGCCTTCTAATAAAGTCTAATAAAGTTTGTATTTCAGGCAGAGTATAGTGAATGCCTTCGAGATTCACCGCATCACACACCAATTCCGAAAGTTGCTTTTGCGCAAAAAACAATGCTTTTTGTCGATTGGGAATAATGCGTGCTAAATTCACCATGATTTCTACCTTATTGTCGAGGCAATCTAAAATTAAATCCTTTTAAATCCGCCGATTCGGTGGAGCGATAAGCGTTGATCCCCAGGCCACCTCTCCGTGTGTAGCGACCATATACACCCAACACTTTGGGTTTGCATTGTGTCAAAATGTCGGTGAAAATGCGCTCCACACAAGGTTCTCCAAATTCATTTTCTTTTCTATAAGAAACAATATAACGCAACAAACTTTCATGGTTGATTTTATGGCCTTCATATTGAATTTGTACGCTGCCCCAATCGGGTTGATGCGTGATGAGGCAATTGGATTTTAACAAATCGGTGTACAGGGTTTCGGTTACTTCCGTATCTTCAGTTTGCAATAAATGTTTATCGACGTGGTAGGCAGAACAGCTGATGTCTAAATCATCCAAGAAAATACCGCTGAAAGCATTTTGAGCAGGTAATTCTGCGAGACGACTGAAAGGATAGACGGTCACAGAAACGGGTGTTTTTAAAATCGCTTCTAAATCTTTTTGAATGGTTTGTCTTACTTGTTCAATGGATCCAAATTGAAACTGATTGAAAGAGTGAAAATAAAATTTCAAAGATTTGGATTCGACGATAAAAGGAGAAGTGCAGTTGTACACAATTTCTGCAAAAGCTAAAATGGGTTTTCCTTTTTCGTTCAGCCAAGATACTTCGTAGTGATTCCAATAATCGAAACCCTTAAAAGGCAAGTTGTTTGGATCAATCCCCATTTCTTCGCGTTTGAGTGACCTGGGAATCGGGAATAAACATTCTGGATGATAGGTGGTGGCATACAGGGTTTCTTTGCCCAGAGTGCAGTCTTTTAAGTGAGAATCAGTTTCCATTGTTTTGGCTCCGAAGCTTGCATTATCAAAGAGTATATTTTAACAATGGTGCAGCTCAAAATTCAATTTTAAGTGGCCAATTTTAAGCCTACAATTCCCATGACGATAAAACTCACAGATATGATTCGCATGGCAGTTGCTGGGTCTTTGAACCATAAAATTCCCACTACAAAAGCGCCCACTGCTCCAATGCCTGTCCATACGGCATAAGCAGTTCCCATCGGAATGGTTTTTTGCGCTAAAAACAACAGAAATCCACTGGCTGTCATAGTCAGAACAGCAAATACCGCCCACCAGCGATTATAAATGGCCAATTTTAAACCAATTGGCCAGCCAATCTCACAAATACCCGCTAAAAATATATATATCCAACTGATCATTTTTAGCTCCTTTTTTATGGCGTGTTTATATTGTATCAGAAACAGCGATGTGATGCATTTTCAAACAATCAGATTATGGACTGATATCTAATTGAATAAATCCCAGTACTTAAAACAAGCCTGCTTGAATAAGCAGCCATCATCGCTTAGAGCGTTTCCCTGAGGGCTGAGTATTCTCGTTTAAGGCAGTCGTGGACTTGGCTTGTGGAAGTGGTTGAGTAGAATAGGTTATAGTTTTTAACTATTAATCATTCAGGGATTGAGGTGGCTCGACTCCTATTTATCGAGGAATTTAATCGGTCATTTTGTACGAAATTTCGTAAAATACAGTGATATCCCAATCGGCTAAGTCATTGATATTTTTAACCAACCGATTGATTTGAAAATTTATTTTTGGACGAAATTTGACCTTAATAACCTGTTTAGGGGGTTGTTGGGGCCTCATAATTGTTCTATTATGTGCCATGTGTTCATTGTTTACACATTTTAGGCGGTTGGCCTTTGAGGGAACTCTTAAAAAGCTGACTTTTATTTTAAGAATTATCAACTATGCTAGATAGTGGCGTATGAAGAAGGAGGAGAGCATGATAATCTCAACGCATATAGGACATTCTAAGAGTGTCGTTTCGGGTATGAAAAATAAGCTAACGAGCGTTATTTTGAATACTTCAAAGGGAGTTCATTTAGGCCAAAAGGCAGAAAATGACGAAGCTTTAAATCGGGCCATTGCCGAGAAAGAGGCTTCTACACAATCAGCCGGCTTTTTAAATGATTTTGAATCGATCGTGCAGGAAGAGATGGAAAAGTCTACGCATTGCATAGCGCTGATAAAACAAGACATGCAGTATTATAGGGTTGAATCTCAAGCCCTGAGAAAACAATTGCATTCAGAATCTTTATCCACGGAGCGTACTCGAATCAGGGATAAAATTGCCGCGAATCAGCAGTGGCTTTCGGAGTGTGAAGCGCATATTGCGCTTATTAACCAACGGGTCGCGGTGTTGCAACAGCAACTCCAGGCCGTGTCTTCACAAGCGGCGAAAGAAGTGCTTTAGCCACGGTAAGAATAGGAAATATACCCTTGGAACCCGAATTGTGGTTGGCTAGGGGGCATAGCTGCGGATAATCTATAAAGGTTTATGCGATTCCATTGTGAACAAGATACCTGAAAAAGGTTGTTTGGAGAAATTAGACCTAAAATAGGTGCAGTTCTTTAAATAGCAATAAATTTGTATGCAAAAACCGGTGTTTTAAGGACACCGGTTCCTCAAGGGTGAGGAACCGGTGGATATGAGTTTAAGTTGTTTATCTTGTTGCACTGTTTGGTTAAACGGGTGTGACAGGAGCGCTGCTCAACGAGGTAGAAGAAGTGCTTGAGTTCCTCTCGGCGATGTTGAGAAGAAAGCGCTACTGCCACTGATCTTCGACTGAGCACCCCATTTTGATTGATGCACTCCACCTTTTTGAAGAACTGCGCGCTGCTCTAATTCGAATTTAAGTTTTCCAAGTGCTTGTATTTTTGCGTGCCATTCTCGTGTATGGACTTGCAAAAATTCTAAGCGTTTTTCTGCTCGAGCAAAGGTCTCTGTTTTTTCGGCAGAGGGTTCGTGTTTTACTTCTTGTGATTCCCCTTTATTTTCATCTTCTGAGCTAGGAACTTCAGGAATTTCTTCGCCAAAATAGGCTCCTAATTTTTCTTTGAGTGTTTCTATTTCCGGCTCTTCTTTATCGAGGATTCATTTCCAAGTTAAAGCAAAGCCATTATATGGATAAAACCTTAAGCGAATATTAGGGTCTCTTCACATTTAGGTTATCGGGGTCGCCCCGATAATGATTCTCATTATCATTTTTAACAGTATAAAAAATTCTAAAAATGTTTAGATTTTGTTTAAATGGTTTTTATTATCATTAACAAGTCCAATTTAAAATATTTTTATTAATTTTTTTCCAATTATCTTAAAAAAGTATTGACTAACCTGGCTTTTGTCGAATAGGATCGGCTTGATTTTTTGTGTTGATCAAAAATGGATACCCTAAGATGAGATTAATTATCGCTTTCATTGCTCGATTTCGATTGAGCAGAACCCTTCAAAAAATTTTGTTCCTCTTGCCCTTGTTTTTTTTAGCGGCTTGTCGCTCGGGCGGCGCCACTGCACCGCGAGGTGCAATTGCGGCGAGTGAACTTGATTTAATTAAATTTGCGGTTGAACTGATGCTCATCGTGGTGGTTCCAGTTATTTTCATGGCACTTTGGTTTGGTTGGCGTTATCGCGAAAAAAACAATGCCAAATATACGCCCGATTGGACACACAGTACGCGTTTGGAAATAGTGTGGTGGAGTGTTCCTTGTATCATCATTTTGATTTTAGGCACCGTCACTTGGAAAACAACACACAAATTAGATCCCTATCAACCCTTGGATTCAGAGGTAAAACCAGTGAACGTCGAAGTCATTTCATTAGATTGGAAATGGTTGTTTATTTACCCCGAGTATCACATTGCAACAATCAATTATTTGCGCTTACCAGAAAAGACGCCGATTAATTTTAAAATAACGGCAGCAGCCCCTATGAATTCATTTATCATTCCTCAATTGGGTGGCCAAATTTATGCAATGACGGGAATGACCACGCAATTGCACCTGATTGCGGATACGCCCGGCGTTTACACCGGATTCGGTGCAAATTACTCGGGTGTCGGTTTTGCAGGGATGCGTTTTGATACGGAAGTAACGAGCGACGCACAATTTAAAGAGTGGGTGAAAACCATTCAAGTGAAACCTGAAAAATTAACGACGACAGTTTTCTGGAACGATCTTGTTCCGCCTTCAGAAAATAATCCCGTTCGTTATTTTGGCAAAGCCGATGAAGGTTTGTTTGATAGTATTGTCATGCATTACATGATGCCAGATAGTCCCGCTTTAGTGCATTCAACTCAACCATAACAGGAAACAGCCATGTTAGAAACAATCATAGGAAAATTGAGCAACCCTCAAGAAGTATTTCCTTATATGTATGAACCCCTGAGCCAACAGCTCATTATTTTTTCGATGTTAGGCTTTATTGTCTTAGCCGGCATTGCCGTGGTGGGCGGAATCACCTATTTTAAAAAATGGGCGTATTTGTGGCGTGAATGGATAGTCACAGTCGATCACAAGCGCATCGGCGCAATGTATTTGATTGTCGCTTTTGTGATGCTGTTTAGAGGATTTGTAGATGCCGTGATGATGCGAACCCAACAAGCTTTATCCTCAGGCGATTCTTATGGCTATTTGGTGCCGCAGCATTTCGATCAGGTTTTTACGGCACATGGCGTGATTATGATTTTCTTTGTCGCCATGCCACTCATGTTCGCTTTTTTTAACTGGGTTGTGCCTCTGCAAATTGGGGCAAGAGATGTGGCTTTCCCGGTTTTAAATTCTTTGAGTTTTTGGCTCTTTGTAGCGGGTGCTTTGCTTGCCAATGTGTCTTTGCTGATTGGTGATTTTTCTCACGCCGGTTGGTTGGCTTATCCGCCTTTTTCAGAAATTGCCTACAGCCCCACAGTGGGAACAGACTATTATATTTGGGCGGTGCAAATCTCTGGTATCGGGAGTTTAATGTCGGGGATTAATTTCTTTGTCACCATTCTTAAAATGCGTTGCCCAGGCATGACTTTAATGAGAATGCCTATTTTCACATGGACAGCCTTGTGTTCTTCGATTCTGATTATGATTATTTTCCCTGTTTTAACGGTAGCCTTGGCTTTATTGGGCTTTGATCGTTATATGGACATGCATTTCTTTACCACGAATTTCGGCGGCGACCAAATGATGTACGTCAATTTGGTGTGGATTTGGGGCCATCCTGAAGTGTATGTGTTGGTTCTACCTGCTTTTGGTATTTATTCTGAAGTGGTGGCTACTTTTTCGCGTAAACCTTTATTTGGTTATGCCACGATGGTTTGGGCAACAGCAGTCATTACGATATTGTCCTTTCTGGTTTGGGCACACCATTTCTTTACCATGGGGGCGGGCGCGGATGTGAATGCCGTATTTGGTATTTTGACGATGATTATTTCAATACCAACGGGTGTCAAAATATTCAATTGGCTGTTCACCATGTACAGAGGTCGAATTACCTTTACTTCACCGATGTATTGGTTGATGGGCTTTTTTATCACCTTTACCATCGGAGGAATGACCGGCGTAATGTTGGCTGTTCCGGGTATTGACTTCCAAGCACACAACAGTACTTTCTTAGTGGCGCATTTCCACAACACTATTATTGGTGGGGTCGTGTTTGGTTATTTTGCAGGAATTACCTACTGGTTTCCTAAAATATTTGGATTTAAATTAAATGAGCGCCTGGGCAAATGTGCCTTTTGGTGTTGGTTAGTGGGCTTTTTTGTTGCTTTTGTCCCGGTGTACATTTTGGGCGGCATGGGAATGACGCGTCGCTTATACCATTATGATGCATCGACCGGCTATCAACCTTATTTAATTGTTGCGGGCATTGGAGCTGCGATCATTGCGTTGGGCGTCGTGTTTCAAGTCTTGCAAATCATCATTAGCATCAAGAATAAAAATAAGAAGGAATACAGAGATTTGACTGGCGATCCTTGGGATGGCCGTACTTTAGAATGGGCTATTGCTTCGCCACCCCCATTTTATAATTTCGCCGTCGATCCGGTAGTCAAAGGCATCGATGCATTTTGGGAACAAAAAGAAAAAGGATTCAATATTCAAAGCAATCCCAAATCTGAAAAACTGCACTATCAGGATATTCACATGCCTAGAAATACGGCGGTGGGTTTTGTGGTGGGTATTTTGGCCTTCATTTTCTCATTCGCCATGATTTGGCATATTTGGTGGCTGGGCATCATCAGTTTGGTGGCGACCATTGGAACTTTGGTGATACGTTCTTTCAATTACGATACAGATTATTATCTGAAAGCCGATGAAGTAGAACGTATTGAGATGCAACATCAACAAGAATTGGCAAGAGCAGGGCTATGAACATGAATAATACTTCAATTTTAAATCAATCAGCGCATCACCATCCTTTTGATGGATCAAAGGATGTGTTCGGATTCTGGATCTACATCATGACAGATTGCATTTTGTTTGCAACGCTGTTTGCAGTGTATGCTGTCTTTCATACGCATACGTATGGCGGACCGCATGCCAAAGATCTGTTTAGTCTGCCTTTTGTGTTGACTGAAACACTATTATTATTAAGCAGTAGTTTTACTTATGGTCTGGCTACTTTGTCTTGCAGGGATGGCAATAAAAAAGCCGTGCTTTCTTGGTTGTGGCTGACTTTCATTTTAGGCGCTTCTTTCATCGCTTTAGAAATTTATGAATTTCATAATTTGTATGTAGAAGGGCATAGTTGGTCAAGTAGCGCATTCTTATCCTCTTTCTTCACACTGGTTGCAACGCACGGGCTGCATGTGACGGTAGGCCTTGTTTGGATGTTGACGATGTTATTTCAAGTGCGCAAACACGGTATTACCCCGGTGACCAAAACCAAATTAACCTGTTTAGGGTTATTTTGGCATTTCCTAGACATTGTGTGGATTTTTGTGTTCTCGGTGGTTTATTTAATGGGAGCAATATAAAATGGCAAAAAAATACGATCATTTTGACACAGATACTGGCGCTCTGTATGGTACCCGTAAATCTTATATTAAAGGGTTTATATTATCCATTTTATTGACCTTATTTTCTTTTTATTTGGTCGGTATGAGCGGACTTCCTCAAAGCACTTTGTATGTGGCAGTCGGTGTATTAGCACTCGTACAACTCTTTGTGCAATTGGTTTTCTTTTTGCATTTGAGTTTTCATTCCAAAACCACCTGGAATTTATTAAGTTTTGCCTTTACCGCCGTCATGGTGTTTATTTTTGTCGTAGGAACCATGTGGATTATGTACAATTTGTATGAAAATATGGGCATGAATGCGATGGCGATGTAGGTATTTTTCACTGTTTCTAGCATCTCATAGTCGGTGACAAATTGTCACCCATTCCTTTTCTTTATTCTAGCAAAAGATAAAATGGTATCTTGTTACAATCGCTGGGCTTTTCTAACCGTGGCGCGAATTTTATATCTATTTGATATATCTAATAAAATCGCCGAATTCTGAAGAAATTTAAGTTTACTAAAGCCTTTTAATCCAATGGGTTTTAAGCGAGTATTTATTGACGCTAGTGGATTTTTTGATAATTCTATGTTAAACTAGTTGTATAAACCAGTTTGGAGTAAAGTATGCAAAAAATAGGTGCTTTTGACGCAAAAACCCATTTTTCAGAATTGCTGAGTCGAGTACAGCAGGGGGAATCTATT
The DNA here is from genome assembly GCA_021782495.1 of Pseudomonadota bacterium. GTDB lineage: Bacteria > Pseudomonadota > Gammaproteobacteria > UBA1113 > UBA1113 > VFKP01. The sequence continues at coordinate 126,292 of JAJXUV010000002.1, forward strand.
TCTATTACACGTCGAGGTGTTCCCATAGCCGTACTCATACCCGTGAAGATGCATTCATCAGGCGAAAAGGATCATATTTTGGAAGCTTTTTATAAGTGGCGTAAAGGGATCCATTGGGGGAAAGATATGGATACCAAAACAGCTATCTCAGAAGGCCGTCGTTGATGAAGTTTATTTTGGATTGTTCTGTGACAATGGCATGGTTATTTGAAGATGAACAAACGCCCTATACCGAGAAGATATTGAAACAGTTAACCCAGCATGCAAAAGCCGTAGTACCTTCTTTATGGAATATTGAAGTGAATAATGTATTATTGGTTGCGGAAAGACGACACAGAATAGCAGTTGCTCAAACCCAGCATTTTTGGGAAGTGTTGCGTCAATTACCTATTGATGTGGAATATCAACAGAATGATCAGAATAGAGAATCTGTGCTTAATTTGGCTAGGCAATACCAGCTTTCGGCCTATGATGCGACTTATTTGGATTTGGCAATTAGGCTCAATTTTCCCTTAGCCAGTTTAGATAAAGCCTTATTAAAAGCTGCAGAGCAAGCAGGCGTGACGAAAGTCAGTTGATTAAGCACCATCTTATTACGGTAGCAGAAGCTGTTCCTGGATTAAACGTGATTAAACTATAAGTACACGACAAAAGTCGCAGCAGTGCCGCGACTTATATATTACCTTGATATGTCTCATAAAATTGTTTTTAGAGGTACTTGAATCTTTTATTGGTGGAGGCGGCGGGAATTGAACCCGCGTCCGTAAATTCTCCGCCCTTGGTACTACATGCGTAGCCATGTTATTTCATTTCACACTTTAGACTCCAACTGGCAGGATGCTAAAGCGCAAGTTCCCAAATTTAACTGACTAAACAGGAACAGATTTAGCCAGCGGTCCTATAAAATCTGACCCCTAGTTTACACCTATAGGCAAATGTAGCTAAGAGCGCTATGCTGTGTTTTAAGCAGCGTGCTCACTGATACCGATTAGGCGGCAGCAGCGGCTAAAGCGAAAGTATCGTCGTTTTTTGCGATTACTTTATTGCAGCTTGATTTACGAGGTGAAGCTACATCCTCGACATGCACCTTAGGTTTTGCAACCCACGTCGAAACCAGGTCGCCCCCTATTACATCTATAATTATACCATAAAACCTCGCATAAATGTAAACAGGTCCGCCAAAACCATTCAAAAATAGCCGGAAATTGGCCCTTTAATAAAAGGACAGTGCAATGGTATGTTACAATGCCTCAACTTGGGAGTCACTGACATGCACGATATCCGTCGATTACTGCCTTTCTACGCTGTTATATTATTAGGTTTTTTTGGCTATGCGCTGACCATCGCCTTATTTATCCCTATGTTGATGGACCGAAGTTTTCCTTTGTTGCCCGAAGAAGCGTCGATAGCCCTTCGAACCAGTGTGTCAGGCTTTTTATTGGCAGCTTATCCTCTGGGGCAATTCTTGGGTTCGCCCGTGATGGGGAAATCGTCCGATCACTATGGTCGTAAAAAAATTCTATTATTGAGCTTAATCGCCTGTGTGCTGGGATTTTCCGGCATTGCGCTTAGCATTCAGACACACACCCTCATTTTCTTATTTCTCAGTTGCTTTATAACGGGGCTTTTTGAATCCAACATGTCGATTTCGCAATCGGTGATTGCCGATTATTGCCAGGATTCAGTGCGAAAAACGCAATTGATTGGCTATGCTTTTTCAGCCTGTAGTTTAGGCTATATTATAGGGCCTTTAGTCGGTGGTTTAAGCGCTTCACAATGGGGTTACAGCGCGCCTTTTTGGTTGACTGCAATCAGTATTTTAGGCTTAATTTTATGGGTTTATCGCAGTGTTGAAGAAGAAAATAAGACTGCTTCTTCTACATCCATTCGTATTTTAGAAACGCTCACGACCTTCAAAACCGTGTTCACAGAAAAACATTTACGAAAAACCTATGCGGTCAATTTTATGATTTTTTTCGCCGTGCAAGGACTTTATAGAGTAGTGCCTTTATACGTAGAACACCAATGGTCGCCGGATTTAAAAAGCTTTACGAGTTTGATTTCCTTTGTGTCTTTCCTGTGTTTGGTAGCCAATGCCGGGGTGATGGGGTATTTGGCCCGGCAATTTAAAACGAAATCTTTGTTGGGCTATTTGTTGCTAATGAGTGGCGTGGTCACTATCGTCATCCTGATCCCGAAGCATTATGCTTGGATTTGGTTCACTTATGGTTTAATGACTTTGCCAACGGTGATGCTTTTAACTACATGCACGACTTGGCTTTCCAATCAAGTGTCAAATGAACAACAAGGACAAGTCTTGGGTAACAACCAAGCTTTGTTGGTATTGGGTGAATGCTTGTCGGCGGCAATAGGCGGTTTGATTGCGGCTATTTGGGTTCCATTACCGATTATCGTGATGGCAGGAATTTTATTCATGGCCTATGGATGGTTGGCCAAAAAATAAAACGCAGTTACTTCAATTTAATTTTCATCAAGCGCGCTTTATCCCGCACCCAATCTTTCTCACGTTCGCTGGCGCGTTTGTCGTGTTGTTTTTTACCTTTGGCCAAGGCCAAATTGACTTTGACGTGGTTTTTATACCAATGTAAATCCAGCGGAATCAAGGTATAGCCTTGTCTTTCCACATAGCCTATCAATTTATTCAATTCCTGGCGTTTTAATAAGAGTTTGCGCGTGCGATCGGGAACGGCTTTCACATGGGTAGAAACTGTGTTTAAAGGCGTAATATGCGTCCCTATAAGCCAAGCTTCGCTGTTTTTGAGCAAGACGTAGCTGTCGACGAGTTGTACCTTACCCGCGCGTAAGCTTTTGACTTCCCAGCCCTCTAATACTAGGCCTGCTTCGAAACGGTCTTCGATATGGTATTCGTGCAAGGCTTTTTTGTGTAAGGCAATGGTCGTCTTTTGTGGATTATTTTGATTTGCCATTATATTTGACCTATTGTGACTCCAGAGTATAACATATAAACATTTAGATTGAATATAAAGGTAGAATAGAATGAGCTGGCTGTCCAAATTATTACCATCGAAGATCCGCACCTCCAGTGAGGGGAAAGGCGCCAATGTTCCTGAAGGTTTGTGGGTAAGTTGCCCGCAATGCAAAGGAACGTTGTATAAGCCTGAATTAGAACGCAATAGTGAGGTTTGCACCAAATGCGCCTATCATTTTTACTTGAATGCGCGTGCACGTTTGAGCCAATTCTTAGACGAAGGCAGCGGCCAAGAATTGGCGGCGGATTTACACGCACGCGATTTATTGAAGTTTAAGGATACCAAGCGTTATAAAGATCGCTTAGTCCACATGCAAAAAAAGAGTGGCGAAAAAGATGCTTTGGTGGTGATGGCGGGTCAGTTGAAGCAAAAACCCATTGTGGTGGCGGTATTTGAATATGCATTCATAGGTGGTTCGATGGGCGCCGTCGTGGGTGAAAAATTTGTGCAGGGCGTTGAGCGTGCGGTGCAAGAAAAATGTCCTTTTGTGTGTGTTTCGGCGAGTGGCGGTGCGCGCATGCAAGAAGGCTTGATGTCTTTATTTCAAATGGCCAAAACCAGTGCAGCCTTACAAAGTTTTCACCAACAACAATTGCCTTATATTTCTATTTTAACCAACCCCACGATGGGGGGTGTTTCAGCAAGTCTCAGTATGTTAGGCGACATCATCATCGCTGAACCCAAAGCCTTGATTGGTTTTGCAGGGCCAAGAGTCATCGAACAAACTGTGCGTGAAATCTTGCCAGAAGGTTTCCAAACCAGCGAGTTTTTATTAGAACATGGTCACATTGATTTGATTGTCGATAGACGCGAAATACGCGATCGCGTGGCGAGTTTGTTGGCGAAACTGTTGCCGCGATGACAACCCTAACAGAATGGTTAAACTGGATAGAACAACAACATCCCAAAGCCATCGATCTTTCTTTAGATCGAGTGCGCCGCGCGGCAGAAATATTGAATGTCTTACATTTTGAATGCCCGGTTATCACCGTCGGTGGAACCAATGGCAAAGGCAGTACCGTAGCGACTCTCGCAGCGATTTACACTGCTGCAGGGTATCGATGCGGCGTGTACACTTCACCGCATTTGCTGCACCACAATGAGCGAATCGTCATTGCTGGCGAAAAGGTGAAGGATGCTGATTTGTGCGCGGCTTTTGAAGCGATAGAAAAGGCTAAAGGCAGCATTTCACTCACCTATTTTGAATATAGCACTTTGGCTGCTTTGTATTGTTTTCAACGAAGTCATTTGGATGTGATTATTTTAGAAGTCGGTTTAGGTGGCCGTTTAGATGCCGTCAATATCGTCGACAGCGATGTGGCGATTTTAACCACAGTCGATTTGGATCACACCGATTATTTGGGCGATACGCGTGAAGCGATTGGCAGGGAGAAAGCGGGTATTTTTAGAGCCGATAAACCCGCTATTTATGGAGACGCGCCGCCTGTGTCGACAGTATTAAGCAGCGCGAAAGATAAAGGTGCGCATTTGTTATTGGCTGCACATGATTTTCATTATCAAGAAAACGATGTCGATTGGCAATGGGAAAATAAAGCAGTGCATTATTCGCATTTACCCAAACCGAAAATAGTATTGTCGAACGCGGCTTTGGCTTTAGAAGCAATCGATGGTTTGCAAGCAAAATTGCCTGTGGATATAGACGCAATTTCGCAAGGCTTGAAGACAGTGTGTGCGCCCGCGCGTTTTCAGTGTATCGCTGAAAATCCCAAAATCCTTATCGATGTGGCCCACAACCCCCAAGCCAGTCGAAATTTACACCAACAACTGACCCATTTGGGCTGGCAAGGGCGCTTACACATTGTTTTTTCTCACTTGGCGACCAAAGATGGCCTGGGAACGCTATTGCCTTGGCAAGGTTGTGAGGCTTCTTGGTATTTAGCGCCGCTGAATGTGGAAAATGCAACGCCTTTAGATCAAATTTTAGCGAATTTTGACAGTTTGGGGATTACACCCTATCAAAAATATGGCACAATTGAGGGAGCTTATCGTGCAGCGCAGCAAAATGCCAAGCCTGAAGAAACCATCTTGGTGTTTGGTTCTTTTCACACGGTGGCAGCAGTGATGCAAATTCAGGAGAATATGAGATGTCTATTACCTTAAACACATTGGATTATATTTTAATTGCCGTCGTGGTGATTTCCAGTTTAATTGGCTTAATACGAGGGTTTGTACGCGAATCTTTGTCTTTATTGGTGATCTTGGCGGCCTTGTGGCTGGCCTTTCAGTATTCGGTTAAAGCTGCTGCTTATTTAGTGGATGTGATCCCCAATGACAGTGCGCGTTTGTGGGCAGCGGTTATTGGCATTATTGTCGCGACTTTATTGATCGGCATGATCTTGCAAAAACTGATTTTATATTTTATGAAAAAAGCAGAATCCACGTATTTAGACAAATTCATGGGTTTTTTATTTGGTATTTTGCGAGGATTTGTCGTCATTGGTTTGATTGTATGGGGCATATCGAATACGGCTTTAAAAGATAAATCGTGGTGGAAAGATTCCGGCATGGTGAAGTTTTTACAAACCAGTTTTATTTGGCTAGATCAGTATCACAACAATTATACTTCGGTTGCGAAAAGCGATGTTGAAACGACGACGGCAGAATTGAAGTCTTAATGAATAATCTCGATTTATCTCCTCTAAAAGTACGCATTATTCTCAGTATGCTCTTATTGGTGATGCCTATTGTAGCGATGGCGGTGGATCTCATTGCACCTTCTTTGCCCGCTATTGCCAAGGGATTGCAAGTCAGCAATGGGGTAGCGAAAAACATCATCAGTTTGTATTTGCTCGGTTATGCCTTGGGGAATTGCGTCACCGGATTTTTAACCGATGCGATGGGGCGAAAAAGAATCTTGCGTGTGGGCTTGATTGTGTTTGTCTTGGCAAGTTTGTTGCCGGTGTTATTTCCACATATCACAGTGGTTTTATTCGCGCGTTTATTGCAAGGTTTAAGTATTGGTGGTGTGGCCGTCATAGTGCGTACTATTTTGTCCGATCTGCTTTGTGGTGAGCGATTGGTGAGATGGGGTATTTTATTAGGGACTATGTTTGGCTTAGGCCCCATTCTTGGCCCTTTAATTGGAGGCTATTTACAATTTTATTTTGGTTGGCGCGCCTGCTTTCTATTTTTTGCGGTGGTTTTATTCGTTCTTTCTGTTATCTTATTTATTGTAGTACCTGAAACACATTTTGATACACATGCTTTAAAATTGCAGAAAGTCAAGCAAGATGTGTTGAGAGTGCTAAAGCACAAACAGTTCATGGGTCTGACTTTGATAACGGGGGCAGTGTATTCATTAATCATTTCTTTTAATACGCTGGGGCCATTTTTGGTGCAAAATACGCTGCATTATTCTTCTGTGTTTTTTGGTCATTTAGCCTTAATGATGGGACTCGCTTTTTTAGCAGCGACTTTCGTTTGCCAATATTTGTTGCGCAGTTTGACGGTTGAACGCGTATTATTGATTTTTATTCATATCTTTTTATTGGTCGCAGGTATTGGCATTGTTTTGGGACATACGCTAGGAAACAACGTGATATTGTTGGGTCTTGTGTCTAGTGCTATGTTTTTTTCTTCTGGTTTGATCTTTCCGATGTCGGTGGGTAAAGTCTTGTCTTTGTTTCGCGATATCGCCGGCAGTGCTACGGCAGTGATGTATTTGATCAACATACTGATGACGAGTTTCAGCGCTTTTTTATTGAGTTTTGTTCGCGCAGACAGTGTCGTCCATATCTTTTGGGTTTACGGAATTTTGCTGACCTTGTGTGCGTTGTTTTATTGGAGGATTTTTAGGCGATGAGGTATAGCAATGAAAAAATTATCAGTGTACTACTTCTTGTCCTGACACACTGTTCAATCGCTTTTTCTAGTGATGACTTAGTTTTAGGTAAAAAACTTTATGAATCTCGCTGTGCTATGTGTCATGGTGGAAATGCCGATGCTGCAGGTCCTTTGGCGCAAAAAAGCAATCCTCCAACGCCTGATCTAACAACGCGCGCTTTTAAAGAAAGATTAATTGATTATCCGGGTGTTATTGTTGGGTCTGTAGTGCTTCGCCCTAATGGCAACTTAATTCCAAATACACTCAGACAAAATGGCATTAAACTGCCCGCTCATACTTGGACAGAAGATGAACTTAGGGCACTAAACCAGTACATGCTGAGTCTAATTCAGGGTAAGCCAGTAAAAATTGATGGCACACCCTAATTTAATGTTAATTTTTAGAGACCTATAATCTCGGAGTGGAATGGAAAAGGCCCTTTAGATCGCCCTGAGAAATTGCATGGCATCACCTTAGAAACTTTGGTTGCGCAGCATTTACGTGCTTGGTTAGATTATTCCCACCAAGAAGGAAAACTCTATTTTTGGCGAACCAAAAGTGGTTTAGAAATGGATTTTATCGTTTATGGTGAAATTGGTTTTTTTGCGATAGAAGTTAAAAATGCGAAAACAATACATTCTCAAGATTTAAAGGGCTTAAGGGAATTTAAAAAAGATTATCCAGAATCAAAGTGCCTATTGTTGTATCGCGGAAAAGAAATTTTGCAAAAACAAGATGTGCTTTGTTGTCCAGTCGATTTGTTTTTATTGGCACTTCGGCCTGGGAAAGAATTGGAGAATTTTTAAGTTAAGTAAAATCTTCTAAAACATGTAAATGCACGTTTTAGGAGATCTGAAATAATTTTCACTTAAATATCAAGGTGATTAAGCCCGCATCTTGACCCAAAAGAGTATTTTATGCGATGATATGGCACTTTGCCAAGTGAGGTTTATGACGTGTGCGGAATAGTGGGTCTTATTGCCAAACAAGATATCAGTGCTGAATTGTACGATGCTTTAACGCTGTTGCAGCACAGAGGTCAGGATGCAGCGGGAACAGTTACCTGTGAGGATAGGCTTTTGCATTTACAAAAAGGCAAAGGCTTGGTGCGAGATGTCATTCAGGCACAAGACATTGTAAGGCTGCGCGGTCATTATGGTTTAGGCCATGTCCGTTATCCCACCGCGGGTACCGATTCTGCTGCTGAAGCCCAACCCTTGTATGTGAATTCACCTTATGGTTTATGCTTGGTGCACAATGGTAATTTAACCAATGCTGCGAGTTTGCAAAAAGAATTGTGGGGAAAAGGGTTTCGACATTTAAACACGCAGTCGGATTCAGAAGTGTTATTGAATGTCTTTGCAGAAGAATTGCAACGTGTGGCCTCCGGCGAATTAACGCCGCAAAAATTATTCAGCGCCGTTTCTCAAGTACACCGTCGATGTCGAGGCGCTTATGCCGTGTTGATATTGATAGCCGGATATGGCGTATTGGCTTTTAGAGATCCGCATGGCATTCGGCCGTTGTCTTTGGGCTTCAGGAAAAATGAAGGAGCTCAACCCGATTATCTTTTTGCTTCAGAAACCGTGGTGCTCAGTGGTTTGGGATTTTCTTTGTTGGACGATGTCGCGCCAGGCGAAGCCGTGTTTATCAGCGAAGACAGAGAAATATCGCGCGTACAATGCGCGGAACATCCGCAATTGTCACCTTGTTTGTTTGAATTTGTTTATTTGGCCAGACCCGATTCTATTTTGTCTAAAATTTTAGTATATAAAGTGCGTTTAAAATTAGGTGAATACTTGGCTGAAAAATTATTGCGTGAGTGGCCGAACCACGACATCGATGTGGTGATGCCGGTGCCAGAAACCAGTCGAACTGCGGCTTATGCTATGTCTTTGCGTTTAGGGGTGAAATATAGAGAAGGTTTGGTGAAAAACCATTACATCGGTCGAACTTTTATTATGCCGGGTCAGGCGGTTCGGCTTAAATCCGTGAAACGCAAATTGAATGCGATCGACTTGGAATTTAAGGGTAAAAATGTATTGTTGGTGGACGATTCCATTGTGCGCGGAACCACATCCAAAGAAATTATTCAATTGGCTCGTGATGCAGGCGCTTCTAAAGTGTATTTCGCTTCTGCCGCGCCGCCTGTGATTTCTCCGAATGTGTATGGCATCGATATGCCGCGTGCCGAAGAGTTGATTGCACATTCTCGCACGGTAGAAGACATTAGAAAGATTTTGGGTGCAGATGGTTTGATCTTCCAAGACTTGAAAGATTTGATCGCAGCCGTGCACGAAGGCAATCCGGATATCACACGTTTTGAAGATTCGGTGTTTAGTGGCGATTATATTACGGGCGATATTGATGCGAGTTATTTGGAGACCTTGGCGCAGAGTCGATAATTCTGTGATTTCCCGGAGCACCGAGTACAGGTTCCTGCGAAAGTCAACCATTCTGTCATCCCTGCGAAAGCAGGGATCCAGTTTCAAACTCCGGATCCCTGCTTTCGCAGGGATGACAATGTACGCTAATTAATCTGTATTTTTCTTTTTCCCAAATCAAAGCATGCGGACCTTGGTGCCAATCGCTCAAAGTGATCCGCGTCCAAGCACGTTGGTCTTGATAACACACTTGAAAACCGGGTTGGTGCGTGTGGCCGTGAATTAAAATAGGCGTATGCCTTTGTTTCATCCAATCTAAAGCAGTTCCAGTGACGACGTCCATTTTCTGAGGCAGAGCCACATGAACATAATCTCTGCTTTTTTGCCGCGCTTTTGCCCCGATTTTAAGCCGTACCCACAAAGGGAGTCGAAAGAATAACCATTGCATCCAAGGTTTGTGGACGTAGTCGCGCCACTTTTGATAGGCTTGATCTAGGGTACAGAGTAAATCGCCATGGCTCAACAAGACTTTCAGGCCATAAAAATCAGCCACAAAAGGGTCTTCTAAGATTTGCCAACCGACGCGTTGGGCAAAGGCATTCCCCAGTAAAAAATCCCGATTGCCTGCCATAAAATACAGATGAATGCCCAAGGCTTTCCAAGCCTGCAATTCCGCCACAACGGCGTCTACGAAGGGATTATGTTCATCATCGCCTACCCAAATTTCGAAGAAATCGCCCAAAATATACAAATCAGAGCAGTTTTGTGCATATTTTTCTCTAAGGTAAGACAAATCGGCGATACCTTCGGGGTATTCTGGGTTTAAATGGAGATCGGAAATGACTATAATAGACATATTTAGAGTATAAAATGATAGAGTCCATTATGCAAACATTGCCCCTAAAATTTCGTTTTTGCCCGAGTCCCACAGGCTTGATTCATTTCGGCAATGTGCGTACGGCCTTATTCAATGTGTTGTTGGCGCACAAATTCAAAAGCACTTTTTTATTGCGGATTGAAGACACGGATAAAGAGCGTTCTAAAGTAGAATATACCGAAGCCTTGATGGACGATTTGCGCTGGTTGGATTTAAGCTGGCAAGAAGGCCCTGAAGTCGGCGGCGATCGAGGTCCTTATTGGCAATCAGAGCGTCAAGCGATTTACGATCACTATTATGCACAATTAACCAGTGGCACGAGTCGTCATGCTTATCCTTGTTTTTGCAGCGAAGCAGATTTAGAAGCGATGCGTAAAGTGCAGCGCGCCCAAAGTCAACCGCCGCGTTATGCTGGAACGTGTCGGCATTTATCGAAAGAAGAGATCGAAGCGAAAATTGCCTCGGGCCTGAAACCCACTTTACGTTTTAGAGTGCCAGATGGCGAAGCAGTGGAGTTTCAAGATTTGGTCAAAGGTCCACAGCGTTTTTCGAGCGACGACATTGGCGATTTTATCATTCGCAGAGCTGATGGTACGGCGCCCTTTATGTATTGCAATGCGATCGACGATGCTTTGATGGAAGTAACCCACGTCGTGCGTGGCGAAGATCATTTAACGAATACACCGCGACAAATATTGATTTTACAAGCTTTAGGGTTGCCGATACCACAGTATTGTCATATTTCCTTGATTATGGGTGCCGATCACACGCCCTTGTCCAAACGCAATGGCAGCCGCAACATACAAACTTTGAGAGAAGAAGGCTATTTGCCTTTGGCGATCGTCAATTATTTGGCGCGTTTAGGGCATTATTATGCAGAAGATCAATTGATGGATATCAAATCATTGTCAGCGCATTTTGATTTTAGCCATTTGAGTCGATCGGCGGCACATTTTGATGAACAACAATTATTGCATTGGCAAAAAGAAGCGGTGATGGCTTTGTCGGTGTCTGAATTGGCCGTGTGGGTTAAAGCGCACTCGGAATTTTCAAAAATAGTTCCCGCAGAAAAAAGAGCGGCGTTTTTAAGCAAATTACAACCCAATGTCTTGTTTCCACAGGAGCTTGCGTTTTGGGCTGAACAATTGTACGGTGCGAGTTTAAAGCTAGATTCTGCCTCAAACGATATTTTGCTCCAAGCTGGCAAAGATTTTTTCACAACGGCCTTGCAAGCCATTGCAGAGAAAGGCATTGACTATGCGCATTTGCAAGCGGCTTTGCAAAACAAGTGCCAAATCAAAGGACGCGCTTTGTTTCAACCTTTGCGAGTCGCGGTAACGGGTGTATTACATGGTCCACATTTGGAAGATGTATTGCAATTGATGGGTGTCGAGCAAGTCAAGCGGCGTTTCGAAGTGGCTTTACAAAAAGTTACCGAGCCGCGACCGTGAGGTAGCGGATAGATCGTGAAATATAACGAGGAATAACCGTGTTAGTTATCTACAACAGTATCAGCAAACAAAAAGAAATTTTCAAACCCATTTATGACAATGAGGTACGCATGTATGTGTGTGGCATGACGGTATACGATTATTGCCATATGGGACATGCTAGAACGGTGGTGGCTTTCGATGTCATCAATCGTTATTTGCGTTATGCAGGCTATCAAGTCACGTATGTTCGGAATATCACTGATATCGACGATAAAATCATTCACCGTGCTGTGGAAAATAAAGAATCCATACAGTCTTTGACGACACGTTTTATTCAGGCCATGGATGAAGATTTGCAAGCCTTAGGTACTTTGAAACCCGATTTTGAACCGAAGGCAACGGATTATGTCGCAGAGATGATCGCAATCATCGAAAAACTCATTGCAGAAGGCTTGGCGTATGTGGGTCGAACAGGCGATGTGTATTTTGATGTGATGCAATTTGAACACTACGGCAAATTGGCGCATAAAGATTTAGAGGCTTTGCAAGCGGGCGCGCGTGTTGCTGTGGAAGAAGCCAAAAAAAGTCCTTTGGATTTTGTCTTGTGGAAATTGTCTAAACCCAATGAACCGTACTGGGCATCGCCTTGGGGCAATGGTCGGCCGGGTTGGCATACGGAATGTGTGGTCATGTCGAAATTGCAATTGGGGCAACCTTTTGACATTCATGGCGGCGGTCACGATTTAAAATTTCCCCACCACGAAAATGAATTGGCGCAAGCAGAAGGGGCTTATCATCAAGATTTTGTGCATTATTGGATGCATGTTGGGTTTATAGAAATCAATAAAGAAAAAATGTCGAAATCTTTGAATAATTTTTTCACGATCCGCGATGTGTTGTGTGAATGGCGTCCAGAAGTGCTGCGTTATTTTTTATTGGCGAGCCATTATCGCAGCCCGGTGGATTATTCTCTGGAAGCCTTAGAAGGCGCGCATCAAGCACTCGATCGTTTGTATTTGGCTTTGCGCGGTGTAGATTTAAATGTCGAAGTGGTGGAAGATGTTGTTGCGGAACAATATGAAGAGCGTTTTAAAGAAGCGATGGACGATGATTTTAATACACCGATCGCTTTGTCGGTTTTATTTGATTTGGTCCGAGAATTGAATCGCGCTAAAGTAGAAGGCAAAGACAATGTGGTGGCTTTGGCTCAAAAGTTAAAACATTTGGCGGGAGTGTTGTGTATATTGACAGAACCTACTGAGCAGTATTTTCAACACAGTGCAGCAAATAAAATGGGCATTGAAGCAATAGAAAATTTAGTCGCACAGCGCCGTTTGGCGCGTTCTGAAAAAAATTGGGTGAAAGCCGATGAAATTCGACAGCAACTGGCCGAAAAAGGCGTCATTATAGAAGACAGTGGAGAGGCCACGACTTGGCGGTACGAATAAATCCTTAAACACTAGCAATCTGTGTTTATTTTATGTTACAATGATCACACTTGATTGAGTTATGTTATAACAACCGAATGTTGTAGCGTAAAATTTTATTATATATATCGATAATGATAGCCGAAGGTGATTTTTAATTATTATAGTATTGTAAGGCTAAGCACTATGATTATTTATAAGGCATTATTATTAAAAAAAAAGCTTTAGTATGGGTGAAACTAAAGTTATGTATTCAATGGTAACCGTTGAGGCATAATGTATGTATAAGATAAAATTATCACCTTTTCAGAAGATTTTTTTCAATGAATGGCAAATTGATCCTCAGCGGAGCGATTACAATATTGTTTCAGATCAATTTTTATATGGAACATTGTGTCCCGATAAGCTGAATGTAGCAATCCAAAAATTTGCCAGTGCTTATGTATTGTTTAACAGTCGTATTGAATTTGTTGATAATGAACCTGCCTGGGTTAAAGCTTCTCATACCGCCCATCTCGATTTTTTCGAAACACCGATTTCAGATAAAGCCATTTATGATTATGTGAGTGAACCTTTTAATTTGCTGCAGGGGCCTCTGTACCGATTTCTTTTAATTCAATATACAGAAAATAAATATCGATTCGTGGTGGTATTTCACCATATATTGGTGTCAGCTTTTGCGGTAGAAAATGGTGTGTTTGAGGTTTTAATGCAAGATTATCAGGGCGATGTTGCACAGCTTCAATACACGCATGCTGAGCAAATTGCATTGTTAAACACCTTGGCGAGTGAGCTCAGTGCGAAAGTAAATCGTCATTTGGAACAAAACAAGAAATTTTGGCAGACAAAACTGAATGACGTAGAAGTTTTGAATTTAAAATTTTTACATTTAGAAGAAAAAAAACGAAAACAGTTTGAGTCTGCTATTAAAGAATATCGTTTTGATTTGAATGAAACGGCTTTCATTCAAACCAGCCAACTGAGTCGAAAATATGGGATAACCCCTTATATTTTTGGGCAAATTATTTTTGCTTGCCTGCTCTATCGGTACACAGGGCAAAAAAAAATCGCGATAAATTACCCTTTTTCAATCAAAGAAGGCGCTGAATTTATCTATGGAGCACAGGTCAACACCAGTTTTATGATCTATGATTTTAACCATGTCAATTATTTTAGCGATATTGCTGCTCAGATCAGGGAATTTATAAAAGAAGTTAAAAATAAAGGGAAATGCGATCGTCGCTATTGTCCAATATCAGAAGTCATTGATATCGGCAATAAAGATTTACTGGATGTCGCATTTATCCAGACGAATTTAAAAGACATTTTATTTAAGTTTGAATCTATTGAATCGGTTGAAGTGAATCAGAATTTTAACATCGATTTAAACAATAAGCTTTTATTTGAACAAGAAATTAAAGACAATAAAATAAAATTTCGGGTGAAATACCGACCAGATGAAATAAACAGAAATTTGCTTACCCATTTCGTGGAAGCATACACGACCTTATACGATGCAATAATCAAGGATGAATTGAAAGGAATTGAGCAAAAGCCGCTGTCAAGTTATTCCATTTTAAATCCTGAAGATTTTCATAAAATAGTGTATCAGTGGAATAACACAGAAGCGCCTTATCCAAAAGATAAGACGATCCAGGCCTTGTTCGAAGAACAAGTGAAAAAAACGCCGCAAGCCATTGCGCTTAAGTACGAAAATAAGCAATTCACTTATGAAGCGCTCAATGCGCGCGCTAACCAGTTGGCGGCTTATTTAAGAAAACAATATGGTGTTCAGCCGAATGAGTTAATCGGCGTGTGTTTAGATAAAAGTGAATGGCTTATCGTCGTACTTTTGGGGGTGCTCAAATCAGGGGCTGCTTATGTTCCCATCGATCCGAATTATCCTGCGAAACGAATAGAATATATCTTAAACGATATACAAGCCAAGGTAATATTAACGACTGATACATATTTGGCTAAGTTCGAAGGCATAGATACTTTGGCTTTAGATGGACGCAATACAGCAGCCATTTTAGAAAAAGAAAGTAAAGCGAATTCACGCGCTTGCAATCAATCACAAGATTTGGCCTATGTCATTTACACCAGTGGTACAACGGGAATGCCGAAAGGTGTGATGATTGAACATAGAAATTTAGTATCTTTTATGATTGGATTTGCTCAATTTCCATTGAATAATCAGATTTCTAGAAATACACTGAGTGTTACCCATTATGTATTTGATATTTTTGTATTGGAATTCTTATTACCTTTGCTAAGCGGTCATACACTCCATTTATTTGATTTACTCAGTCCAAAGACAAAAATAAAAATACAAGATTACGATTGTGTTCAGGTAACGCCTTCTACTTTAGAGTTATTGGTAGAGAACATCGATTATGAAATGCAATCACTCGAAGAAAAATACACGGTTAAAGTATTGATTGGTGGGGAAACTGTTACAGCATCGTCCATTCATCAACTGCAAAAAGTAGAGTCTAAATTAAAGCAAAGTGGCATCGACATACACTTTGAAATCATCAATGTCTATGGACCTACGGAAACAACGATTTGGTCCATTTCGGGAGTCATGGATCCTGAGGATTTGTCTTCGGAAAATAAACTAGGTTATCCCTTAAGAAATGAGTGCGTCTATATTCTCGATGAATCCTTGAATCCATTGCCCATAGGGGTTATCGGGGAAATACACATTGGTGGTTCTGGGGTATCTCGAGGTTATCTGCATAATAGCGATTTAACCCATGAAAAATTTATTGCGAATCCGTTTTTAGAAAACAACAAAATGTTATATAAGACAGGCGATCTAGGGCGATGGCATCCTGATGGAAGTATAGAATTTATTGGGCGAAAAGATTTTCAAGTGAAGTTGCATGGTCATCGCATTGAATTGGCGGAAATAGAATCGCGGTTAAATACTTATCCCGATATCAAACAAAGCCTCGTTATTTTGCTAAAGTCAGAAAAAAACACACCCCATTTAATTGCTTATTATACAGCAAATAAGAAACTTTTAGAAGAAAACCTTCGGACGTATTTAAGTGAATCTTTACCTCATTTTATGTTACCCAATAAAATGATTTATTTGTCGAAATTTCCCTTAACGTCTAGTGGCAAAATAGATAGAAATAAATTAGCAACTTATGATGTTAGTGCTTTAGTCGAAAATACCTATGTTGCTCCTAGAAATAAATTGGAGACAATGGTTTGTAAAGCCTTTTCAGACTGTTTAGGAATAGAAGTCGGTTTATACGATGATTTTTTCAAATTAGGTGGAACCAGTATATTGGCGATTCAAGTCGTTTCTAAATTAAGAAAAGATCTTAATTTTTCCATTGAGGTTGGTGATATTTTTAAATACAGAACAGTTTTTCAATTGGTAAGCAATGTTCAGCTTTCGAAAAAAGCACATTATGGCCCGGAATTACATCAAAGCCATAAAAAACGGGTTTTGTCTTTTGCACAAGAAAGGCTGTGGATCTTATCGCAATATGAAAATGCCAATAAAGCTTACAATGTCCCCTTTATCTTCAAACTGAAACCAGAGTGCGATCGGAACATTTTAGTGAAAAGCCTTGAAGCGGTGGTGAACCGTCATGAAATATTAAGAACGATAATTCAAAAAGACAAGCGAGGCAATGCTTTTCCAGAAGTGTTAGCGGCAACATGGTCATCTTCGGGCCGAAGGTCCGGGGATTCAGGAAAAATTTCATGCAAAACTGAAGCTCCAGTCGAAGTGATGATATCAAATGTGCACTTTCCTAAAATAGCAGACTCTCAAAAAATCTTAGATTCTTTTTTACAAAAAGATATTGAGCATTTTTTTGATTTAAGCCAAGAATTACCACTTAAAATAAGTTTGTATGCCTATAAAAACGAATATTACTTAAGCCTAATTTTTCATCATATTGCATTTGATGGATGGTCTGGTGATATTTTAGTCCGCGATTTAATGGAATATTATCGATATTATTCTCAAGATCAAAAACAGTCTGATTTCTGTTCTTTATCGGATATCTCGATTCAGTACACCGATTTTGCACTATGGCAACGACATTATTTAAAAACTAAGGCCATCTCAGAACAAGTCAAATTTTGGGAGAAAAAACTTCAGTATTACGAACCCTTGAATTTACCCATCGATAAACAAAGACCGATGGTATTTAATTATACTGGGAAAACCATCACTTTTTCATTGTCTTCGAAATTGTCTACTGATTTAAGAGCTTGTGCCAAAGCTTTAGGGATTAGCCTATACAGCTTGATGTTAAGTGCATTTTATCTGTTACTTAGAATTTACAGTAACCAGAATGATATTGTACTAGGTACGATGGTCTCCAACCGCCACTATAAAAATGTAGATAATCTAGTGGGCTTTTTTGTTAATATGTTGCCTTTGCGCCAGAAAATCCAGAGTGACTTCAAATTAACAGATTTTGTTTATGCGGTGTTTGATGAAATCATTGAAGCGCAGCAAAATCAAGATCTGCCTTTTGAAAAATTGGTCGATAAATTGAATATTGCTAATGACTTAGGCAAGCATCCTATTTTTCAAGTGATTTTTGGCGTTCAGAATTTTGGTCTGGGTTATCAGGATGTGCTATTACCTTATCCGCATACCAAACTTTGTCGGACAGCAAAATTTGATTTGTCTCTGGTCTTTAATGACGGTTCTGAAAAATTAAGCGGTATGCTAGAATATCAAATCAGCTTATTTGAAGAAAAGACCATTAAAAATTATATTAAAACCTATCAAATTATTTTAAAGCAATTGTCTCAGATTAGAGAACCGAAATTTAAAGAAATGTATATTCGAGACGTGAGTTATTTGGATAAAAACGGTAAAAAACTGACTCATAATCATTCCTTAGATATGGTAATCGATTGGAAGGATATTTATGATTTAACTTATTCCAAATTAGATTTTGATAATAATAATTTTATAGGTTGGAATAGCTCATATACAGGTACACCTATTAGCTTAGAGCAAATGCGTGAATGGCAAAATGAAACGCTTGATAAAATTAACCAATTATCTGCAAAAAGAATTTTGGAAATTGGTAGTGGCAGTGGGTTGTTATTATATGAGCTTATCAAAAAAAGCGAATTTTATTATGCATTTGATTTTTCAGAACGAGCTATTCAATATAATCAGAAAAATGTAAAAGACCTTGGATGTTATGAGAAATTTCAGGGGGTTATTGCTAGCGCGGATGAAATTAAATTTGAAGATTTTTTTGAGAAATACGATACGGTTATTTTAAACTCAGTGGTCCAATATTTTCCTTCTTTAGAGTATTTAGACAATGTATTGATAAGAGCGATTTCTAATATTGATAGCTCGGGTCAAATTTTTATAGGAGATGTGAGAGATTTTAGATTACTAGAGTGTTTCGCCTATTCCTTACTTAATTTTAGAAAAGGAATCGTAAATATTTCGGATATTGAATATTTTACAACAAAAGAAAAAGAATTGTTGGTTTCTCCAGAATATTTCCTTTTTCTAAAGAAGAAACTCAGTTCTATAGTTTCGGTTGAGCTATTGCCAAAATTAGGAAGCGCCATCAATGAAATGAATTCTTATCGTTATGATGTTGTTTTACATATTGATAAAAAATGCAACCATTCTATAAGCACGATTAGAAATGATCAATTTGAAGCCGTGCTTGATATAGAACATGTTTTAAAAAATGAGACCGAACAAGAATTATTTATTAAATATCCTAATTATAGAATAGCAATGGACTATGTCGAATATAAAAAAATGTATCATCAAGAGTGTGATATAAGCATAGAAAGCGCGCTGAAGGTGCTTAGTGTACAACAGTTAGCCAGGATATTTGATGAGTATGGCTATAAAGTAAAATTATATTTAGATGCTGAAAATCCTTTGTACTTTAATATCATTGCACAAAAAAATGAGGAATTTAAAGTTGTAGAAATTGATTATCCAAAAATCAATTTAAATCAAAGCAATTTATCAAATGACCCACTGCAAAATATGATCTTGATAGAGGCCGTAGAGATAACACCGATAAGTGCTCATGCTGAAAACGCTGCATTAAACAGTGCTCAATTTAATATGAGTCATCATTATATTGCGCCTACTTCTAAGTTAGAGAAATCTTTATGCAAGATTTTCGCTCAAATACTGGATATGGAAGAAAGCAAGATCAGCATACGAGATAATTTTTTTCAAATAGGTGGGAATAGTCTTTTGGCTATTAAATTAACCTACAAAATAAATAGTAAATTTAAATGTAATATTCAGATTGTTGATATCTTTACCCAAAATACTATTCAAGATCTAGCTTTTTATTTATCGGATCTGAAGTCTCATTCGGATTGTGTCACTCATTTAAATAAAATGCATGATAAATTAAATATGTTTATGGTTCACCCCGCTTTTGCAAGTTCTGAAGTTTATGCAGAATTAGCGCATAAATTTTCAGACCAATACAGTTGCTATGGTTTAGATAATTACAATTTAAAACACAATCAAAAAATAGAAGATATCAAAGAATTGGCAGAAAAATATTTATCCTCTGTGCGTTTTATTCGAAAACAGACACATCAAGAAAATGAACCTTATGTGTTTTTGGGGTGGTCCTTAGGAGGGCAAATTGCCCTCCATATGGCAAGCATTTTGGAACAAAATGGGGAAAAAGATATCTATTTGATATTAATCGATTCGGTGTATCCCGATCGTGCTTTTTCAACGCTTTTATCTCAAGTGGTTTTAGATCAAACGCAATTACGCACTTTCACTCAAGAAATAGGGCTTGATCTAAGATACATGACCAAAGTTAAGAATAATTTCCAGTACGATCTGAAATTGTCTTTCCAAGGAACAAGCATTAAATTAAAGCACAGTAAATTATTGTTATTCAAAGCCATGAAAAAAGAAGCCGTTGTTTTCTTAAAAAATTATAAACCCTTAAAGGAATATGTAGGGAGTTTGACCTATAATAATCTGGATAAAGCCGTTGATGCAAAAAATATTCATTTAGTACGATTAAATGATTCCAATCATTTTAATTTACTGGAACAAGATGAACTCATTTATCAAAATACAGTTGAATTCATAGACGAATAAAAATTTACAAGGAATAAGGATGTTTAATCATTCTGATTTAAGCGATGAAAACATTTATCAAGTGATTGATTTGCTCAATGTGTCTATTTATTGGAAAGACACAAAGGGCATTTATTTAGGCGGTAATCGCTATTGGCTTAATTTACTGGGCTTTAAAGATCGCAGCGATATTATCGGCAAAAATGATTTTGCTATTTTTCCTAAAAAAGACGTTGAAAAAATTATGGAGATTGATAGAGCTGTGATACAGGGTATACCCTATCACAGTGAAGAATCAGCGAAATTGATCAATGGCCAGATTAAAACGTCAATTACCGATAAAACTCCCCTTTTAGATGCTGAAGGTAAAATTGTGGGGCTTTTAGGGATTTCCATGGATATTACAGACATTAAAAATAAAATGGAAAGGGAAAAGCAGCAAGTGATATTAAGTGAGGGGCAAAAATTTTGGCAAATCATCGATTTGGTGGATGCGAGCATTTATTGGAAAGACAAAGAAGGTCGATACCTTGGCTGTAATCAATACGTCTTGGATATGATCGGATTAAATAGTCGTGAAGAACTGCTTGGAAAAACTGATTTTGAGGTGACCTCCGAAGAGGATGCACAAAAGATTAGAGCGACTGATAGTTTGGTTATGACGACGAATACGCCTTATGAAGGAGAAGAGCTTTTTACTTTGCCTAAAAAAAATAATAAACAGATGATTATGTTAACCGTAAAAAATCGATTATTGAATGATCAAGGCGAAGTTATTGGAATTGTGGGTACCTCAATAGATATTGCCACTCAAAAAGAAGCCGAAAAATTAATGCATGAAAATGAAAAACGGCAGCTCATGTTAAATGAAGAACAAAAACTTTGGCAAATCATCGATCTGGTGGATGCAAGTATTTATTGGAAAGATAAAGAAGGTCAGTATCTTGGGTGCAATAAATACGTTTTGGGCATGGCGGGATTAGATAATCGCGATGAAATTATTGGAAAAACCGACTTTGATCTGTTATGGAAAGAAGATGCAGAAAAGCTAAGAGAAATGGATAAGTTGGTCATGACTACAGCCGCACGGTATGAGGGTGAAGAAATTATTGCGATGGCAAATAAAAAGGGTGAGCAAGCGGTCGTGTTCACCGTAAAAAATCGGTTATTAGATGATAAAGAAGATATCATTGGAATTGTAGGGACTTCATTAGACATCACTTCTAAAAAAGAAGCTGAAATATTAAAAATAGAAAACGAAAAACATAAAACTGTGGAGGAACAACAGCGCGAATTTAGAAAAATTATAGAGCAGATCGTCCACGATATCCGTTCCCCGATCGGGGCTTTGAGGATGAATTTAAATGAATCTAAACATTATTTACCGGAATCGTATCGAGTGACTTTCAATAAATCAGTCGGCCGCATCGATGATATTGCGTATCGATTGTTAAATGTGATGAAGCCCAGCGAAGTAGAAAATCCTTTAGATAAAATAAAAGAACCCACGTTGATTTCCAATGAAATACTGGAAGTGATGGCAGAAAAACGTTATGAATACCGAGAGCGAACTATTGATTTTTGTCAGCATTTCAGCGAATCGGCTTATTTTGCTTTTTTGAATACCAATGCCTCGGATTTTAAACGCATGTTGTCGAATTTAATTAACAACGCGGTCGATGCCATTCAAGATAAAATCGGCCGAGTGAATGCGCGGGTAAATGTATCTGATTCTCGCATTCAAATTATAGTAGAGGACAATGGGAGCGGAATGCCTGATGAAGTTAAAGAAAAAATTCTGAATAACATCGCAATAACAGCAGGTAAGACAAATGGACATGGAATAGGCTTTGGGCAAATTCGAGATACGGTCAAAGAATCTGATGGCAAATTGGCGATTGAATCGCAAAAAGATGTAGGCACTAAAATCATTTTAACTTTCCCTGAAGTCGGTGCACCGGATTGGGTGGCAACGCACATCGAATTCTCGCATTCAGACACGCTGGTGATTTTAGACGACGATGCCTCCATTCACGATGCATGGGAAGCGCGCTTCCAAAAAGTAGCGCCGGAACTTCCGCGCCATCATTTCAGAGAGGGCAAAGAGGCGGTTGCTTTTATCAACGGGTTTGATGAAGCAGCAAAGAAAAAAATATTGTTATTGACCGATTTTGAATTGTTGGAACAAGAATTGCATGGTTTGGAAGTGGTTGAGAAGACGGGCGTCAAACGTTCCGTATTGGTGACGAGTCACAATGACAGTCCTAAGGTGCGAAAATTGGCTAAGGCGCAAAATACCAGAATATTGCCCAAACCTTTGGCGGCGCATGTGCCGATTGAAATTAAAGAATCCGAACCTGCAGAAACACAACAAGAAGCCTTGCATGCAGTCGATGTCGTTTATGTGGACGATGACGAAGATATTTTGGAAGTGGTGGGTCGTGCGATTCGAAGGCTGGGGAAAGAGGTAGATAGCTATTCTTCAGTTTATAAATTTTTAGACAATAAAGCCAAGTATCCTAAAGATATTAAAATTATCTTAGACAATCAATTTCAAAGAGAACATGCCAGAGGCGTCGAGATAGCACAAGAATTGCATCAAGAGGGATATACGAATCTTTATTTATTTTCAGGCGAGGATTTTCGGTTCAATCAAGATGTTGTCATTCCGCCATATTTAACCGTTATCTTAAAATCAGACATCGATCTGCTGTTGGAAATATTAAAAAAATAATTTTCATTTTTGCCATCCTTCCTTTCATAGGGATGGCAGAATATAGCTATTATGATTGAAGCCAAAAAACCTTCCTTAAACGTTCCAAAACCGAACCCTCTGCATTTTCAGGATATTTTTCTCGAATTTCTTGATGGTGCAAGATTTGCGTTTTATTTTGTTCAGCGCGCGTTTCAATCATGTCTTTCAAAGCATTGATGATTTCCGCTCTATTTTGGATCAAGCGATGAAAAGCTTCTCTTTGAACGATCATGACTAAACTTTCTTGAATGCATCGCACCGTTTGTCTGGGCAATTCGCCCAACAACATACTGTATTCTCCGACCAGCGCGAAATCACTTAAGGTCGTCAACACGATCGGAGGTTCGTGTTCGCGATGTTGTTCTACTTGAAGACGCCCTTCTAATAGAATATAAAGACAAGTATTAGCGACATTTTGTTGCAATAGAATTTCATTCTTGGAAAAACGTTCAAAATCGGCGGACTCTACCAACTCATTTAACTCGGAATGTTTTAAGCATTTAAAAATACTTTGTTGACCGAGTAATTCTAAAATCTTTTCTCGACGAAGATGAAATGCATCGCTCGGATGAGGTATCCTAGAAAAGGTCACAAAGGGCGCTGCAGAATGTTCATTTCTTAAAGCTTGATAATACAGGGAGCGCAAAATTTCATCCTGAATATCGTAATTCACGTATTTTTCACAAAAGAATTCAATGTGGTAAACAGCACCATCGCCCTCTAAAGCATACAAATGTACGTTGAATTCTTTGTCCTGACAAACATGGTTGTTTTCAGCTAAAGCTTTCTTAAAATGAGCAACGGCTTCATCAGGTCGAACCGTATAAGCGACTTTCAAATAAAATTGTTCTCTGAATAAAGAAGAGGGTTTAGAGTAGTTCACGAAAATTCTATCTGCTAAAACACTGTTGGGGATAACCACTAAATTATTTGCATAATTTCTTAAAGTGACACATCGCCAATCTAAACTTTCTACATGACCAGAGAATACTGAACCTGGTGCAATTTCAACTTCGATGCGATCGCCAATATCGATATTGTGGGCGATATTAAGTGTAATCCCTGAAAAAATATTCGATAAATTAGACTGAGCGCCATAAGCAAGAATTAAAGCGACTAAACTGCTTGCCACCAATAATTGTGTGATGTTAAATTCATAGACCCATTGTATAATGAAAAGAGAAGCAACCAAGAAAATAAAAAAATTGATAAAACGGATTAAAACTCTGGGAAAAATAGGACGGCCGTTTTTAACGAGTAAACCATTCCATACAATAATGTTGCAAAGCTCAATAAAAACAAAGCAAGACAATAATATAACGGTGGTGCTCAGTGCTCGTTGTATTTTATAGAAAAAATAAATTTCCTGGTGACGGCCGAGGCTTAAAGCCACAATAGATGCTACTAATAATGTAACACTCAATGCCAATCCTATAAAGCGGGCGTAGGCTGTTCGATGGGTAATGCTGCGAAAAGAAAAATACAATAGAAAGGTGATGACCACGAAGGCGCTGAGGAATTCAAAGAAAAATGGATGACTGTACATCGTCAATGCTTCTTTATATACTACCTATGCTTAATTGTAGACGAAGAACCTCAAAAATGAAAAAATTATACCCCTTATTAAGACCGTTATTGTTTGCAGCCCCTGCAGAAACTATGCACCATGCCGCTTTAAAGTTATTGAATTTAAAGGAAAAACTCTTAGATGGTGCTCTGCCGAGCTGGGCTTTGCAGAAACCCATCCAAGTATCAGGTCTGTCTTTTCCCAATCCCGTCGGGTTGGCTGCAGGTTTTGATAACCAAGGGGCGCATTTGAGGGCTTTATTTCATCTGGGGTTTGGATTTTTAGAAGTCGGCGCGGTGACCCCCAGAGCGCAACCCGGTAATCCTAAACCCCGTTTATTCAGATTGCCGAAACAAGAATCTTTACTGAATCATATGGGGTTTTGTAATCGAGGCGTGGATTATTTGCTTAAAAATCTTGAAAAAAGGCCTGTGGGTCGTATCGTCGGTGTGAATATTGGCAAAAACAGGGATACGCCTTTAGACAAAGCGGTAGATGATTATCTCACTTGTTTTCACAAAGTGGCGCCTGTCTGTGATTATGTTACAGTGAATATTTCTTCTCCTAACACGGTAGGATTGCGCGAATTGCAACACAAAGACTATTGCCGAGATTTATTGATGCGCTTAAAAGCAGCGCAACAAGAGTATGCAGAAAAAACGGGATTTTATCGGCCTTTATGGGTTAAAGTGTCGCCCGATTTGAGTGAAGAAGAAATGAAAGTGTTAGCCGATATTTTTTGTGAAGTGTCTATAGAAGGTATTGTGGCAACCAACACCTCGGTGTACAGAGACAATGTGCCACCACAATGGCGGGATCAACCCGGCGGTATTAGCGGTAAAGCTTTGCATGCTCGGGCGGATGCTGTATTAGCGCGTTTTTATGCTTTAGTAGGAGAAACTATCCCTTTGATTGGGGTGGGTGGCATTTTTTCCTTAGCCGATGCCAAACGCAAGCTGGCATTAGGCGCCAAATTGGTGCAAGTCTACACGGGATTGATTTACAAAGGACCTGGATTGGTGAAAGAACTGGTGACGGGTTTGTAAAATGTCCAATCAATTTCCGATGCGACGTATTAAAAGTTTTGCGCGTTCTGCAGGCCGAATGACGCCGGCACAGCGCTTGGCCGTAGATACTGTCTTGCCGACGTATTTATGGTCGGCGCAAAGTCCTATCGATAAGCCCTTTATCTTAGACATTGGTTTTGGCATGGGGCACAGTTTGGCTTGGCAGGCCGCGCATTATCCTCAATACCATTTTTTGGGTGTTGAAGTCTTTTTGCCCGGTGCCGCGCGCTTAGCAACCCTATTACAAGAAAAAAATTTGAACAATGTGCAGATTGCTCTGGGTGATGTGGTCTTATTGCTCAAAGAACAGTTGCCTTTGCATTGCCTGAGTGGCGTACAAATCTTTTTCCCCGATCCCTGGCAAAAAAAACGCCATCACAAACGGCGCTTACTGCAAAGCGAATTCTTAAAGCTTTTATTAAGGCATCTACAACCGAGCGCTTTTATTCATTTTGCTAGTGATTGGTCAGATTATTGTCAATCAGTGCGGGGATTGTTTAGAGCTTGTCCAGAATTAAGTCTAACACCGACCCAGTCGAGCTTACAGCCTTTAAAACGGCCTCAAACTCGGTATGAAAATAGAGGATTGGTGCAGGGACATACCATAGAAGACATTGTAGCTTGGCTCCCCGAACAGGACTCGAACCTGTGACCCAGTGATTAACAGTCACTTGCTCTACCGACTGAGCTATCGGGGAACTGAGGCGTTATCGTAGTAGATTTGGCGAAAAATAGCAAGAGGGATTAGGGCCTGTTTGTTATGTTATTCTTGCGAAAGCCGACAATTCTGTCATCCCTGCGAAAGCAGGGATCCAGTTTCAATCCAATGGATTCCTGCTTTCGCAGGAATGACATAAAGGTTGATTCTAATGAACCAGATATGCTACAATTTTGTGCAATAATTCTGGATATAATGTAAGATGACTGCAACGCGTATTTTAGTGGTCGAAGACGAAGACGCCATCCGCGACATGATCAAGTTTGCTTTTAGCAAGAGCGGTTTTATTTTGTTAGAAGCAGAAACGGTGGAAGAAGCCAAAACTTTAATGGCAGATGATATTCCAAGTTTGATTCTTTTAGATTGGATGTTGCCAGGGCAAAGTGGCATCAGTTTTATTCAGTGGTTGAAAAAACAAAAAGCGTATTCGGATATCCCCATCATCATGTTGACCGCCAAAGCCGAAGAAGAAAATCGGGTGTTGGGTTTAGACACCGGTGCAGACGATTATGTCACCAAACCTTTTTCGCCTTTAGAACTCATTGCGCGAATTAAATCGGTCTTGCGTCGCGGCGGCCCTATCGCCGATCCTAAAGGACAAATCAACGTCGGACCTTTGTGCTTGGACATTTATGCCCATACGGCGAGTATTGATGGTGAAATACTGGATCTGACCCGCAATACTTACGATCTATTGCGCTTCTTTATGACGCATCCCAATAGAACGTACAATCGAGAACAATTGATTAATTTTGTGTGGGGCTTGACGGCGGACATCGATGAAAGAACCGTCGACGTGCAAGTGCGCCGTTTAAGAGACGAATTAAAACCTTATCAACAAGATCATTTGATTAAAACCATTCGCGGTGTGGGCTATCAATTTAGCAGTGAGAATTCAGATGTCTAATCTTACGCAGAACAAATTGCCAGACGACATTGTCCAACACATCGAACATTTAGAACGTGTGCGACGTGATTTTATCGCCAATGTCTCGCATGAATTGCGCACGCCACTCACCGTGATTCGCGGTTATCTGGAAGCTTTGATTGAACAAAATGACGGGAAAAATCCGAGTTGGGATAACATCTTTAAGCAAATGCACCAGCACAGTTTGCGGATGGAACATATTATTACGGATTTATTGTTTTTATCTCGTTTGGAAACTACTGAGCAGGAAGTTGTATATCAAAAAAAATTGCCCATTGCCAATATATTGACGGCAATTTGTGAAGATGCACGGCAATTAAGTCAGCAACAACACCACATTAGTTTGACCAAAGACTCGGATCTGTATTTGGATGGCATTGCAGAAGAATTAAAAAGTTTGTTTTACAATCTGATTGGCAACGCCGTGAAATATACGCCCAAAGGTGGCAAAATCGAAGTGGTTTGGAAACGAGAAAAGGATCAGGCCTGTTTTAAAGTGATTGATAATGGGATTGGCATTGAGAAAAAAGATATTCCCAGAATCACGGAGCGATTTTACCGCGTCGACAAAGCGCGTTCCAGAGACAGTGGAGGCACGGGTTTGGGTTTGGCGATTGTCAAACACGTGTTGTTGCGGCATCAAGGCGAATTGATCATTCGAAGCGAATTGGGAAAGGGCAGTGAGTTTTGTTGTTTGTTTTCGAAAGAGATGGTGAGTGTTGGGAAGTGACCTCTGTAATCCTATTCATCGCTTTGTATGTTGTTAACTTACAGACAAGGTATGGGACTAACGCTTGAAAACGGTAGGGCATCCTTTAAAGAACTCGCATAATCTTCTACTTTCGCATAGAAATCTGTTTTAGGCTTTGTTGTTTGATTGTCATCTCTAGGTTTCGGCGCTGTAGATTTTGGACTCCAAAGCGTATACCGAATAGATTTCATTATCGAAGGTTTTTCAACTTCAACCGATTCTTTTTGCAGATCAAGCTTTCGTTCACTTGGAGGCTCAGCAGCTTGAATCGACGCAAGGGCTTGCTCTTCTTCCTTCACTGGCTCGGAACTTTCTTTTTTTCTCGAATTGATATATTTTAAAATTTCTGGAATAGCCAAATAGCATGCATAAGCAAGGCCTAAAACTTTAGTGATGATGAAAACAGGTAATCCAACAATAGCATTCACACCCGGAATCATCAATAACACCGCTCCAGCTGCAGCGAGATTTTTAAATCCCATGATGGTTTGTCTGCCCGCCGAAGCCAGAAAACTTTTATTGTCGCTGTTTACCGTTTCATTGAGTTTTTCTTGTTTTTCTTTCAAAGAAGTCAATTCCTCATTTTCAGCAGGGGTTAATCCATTAGCATTAAGACTCTGTTTTTTTTCGAGATACGCAATGTCCACATTCACTGCACTTAATTCCAAAGTCGCGGCGCGTTTACGTTCCATATTTAATTTACTGACGACAGACACTAGCGTAATGATGGACACCGTGACCACAGCTGCAATCAATAAAGCGGGCGGAAAAACCATCGTACTTAAACCCAGCAATAGAAACAAGCTGGCATAGATGTAAATGCCATCCGTAAGACCATCTGCAAAAGCAGAAGCATAGTTTCGAGCTTGTTCCGCACCACTGTGTTTCGCCGCGACGGGTCTAGATTCAATCATCATTTTTAAGATTTTCAAATTTTCGATTTTATTTATATTTTTTGTGGTGTCTTGATTTTTTTTGATCCAATCTTCTCTTGCTGAATCCATGCGTCGAAACCATATCGCATTGGCCATACAAAGAACACCCAAACCAAGGCCAATGGGATTCGCCCACGTATAAAAATGGGTGCTGTGTGCAAAGGCTTGAGCAATAAAAGCCGTACTGATCACCGCCGTACGCGTATTTTTCAAAGCACTGAATGCAGCACGCACATAGAGCCATACTTTTTCTGCTGTGTTATGGAGGTCCAGGCCTTTGGTGCCAAAAACGGACAAGAGAATTGTGACGGGTATCAGCACTAAAAAGGCAATGAGGAGGCCTATGTGATTGCCCCAGTGCTGGGTAAGATTATTGAATTTGTTGTTTTGTCCCGATACAGTATTGAAACTTTCGGTATCGACGCCACAGGCAAAGCGCAGTGCACTGACACTGCAATACAAACCATCGATGATACTGGCGATGAGTATGCCGGCAAAGGTGAGGAATTTTAGGTTAAAGGGGCCATTGGGAGCATTGGGATCTTCAGGGAGATAGTCTTCTGTCAATACAAATCCCTCTTCCCATTCATCAGGAAGAGGTTTTTGTATAAAAATTTTACTATCGTCTGCTGCCATTGGTCCCATTCACTTGTTTTTCTCAGTGATAAGGACATAATACCGGGCTATTATGACAAAATCGGGTCAAATAGACTGAATTTATCTTTTGTCTTTATCCACACCCACTTTCTTTAGGATCCTTTCTAAAAGGCAAAATTGGGTAATGCCACTTTGGAATAAATTGGCACCAACAAACACCGTAATCCACAATAATTTACTGCTGTAATAAAAAGGACTCGCAGGAGCGCCAAAAAGCAAAGTGATTAAAATAACAAAACCGGCAAAAATATGAACAGTTCTATCTGCGCTCATCAAAAACTCCTTTTTTATTTAATTGATTTTTTCCAACTTAAATACATCAGCGGAATAACAAACAACGTTAATATAGTAGATGCAAATGCACCAAAAATCAACGATATAGCAAGGCCGCTAAACACAGGATCACTCAGCATGACTATCGATCCCAGAATAACTGCTAATGCGGTTAATAAAATGGGTCGTAGTCTGACAATTCCGGCACTGAATACGGCAGATTCAAGGTTTTTTCCCTGGCGTTGGTGTTCAATAATAAAGTCTATCAGTAACAAAGAATTACGCACCACAATCCCGGCTAGAGCAATAACCCCTATCATGGAAGTGGCTGTAAAAGGCGCATTTGCCAACCAGTGTCCTGGTATAACGCCAATCAGTGTGAGGGGAATAGCGGCCATAATGATGAGAGGAATAAAAAAAGAACGATAAAAGCCGGTCAATAAAATATAAATTAAAATTAAAGCAATAATGAAAGCGGTGCCCAAATCGCGAAACACATCTAGGGTTAAACGCATCTCACCTAGCCAAAATAGTTGCGGTTGCGTATGGGCTATATCTTTAGGTTGGGCAGGTATGAACCCCAAATCGCCTACCGTTAAGGTGTTATCTCCGAATTTAAGAGGATTAAGTAAATGGGTACCGATGATTACAGCATTGACGGGGCTTGACTTTAACATGTCACCGGTTACATAAACCACTTCATGTTGATCGCGCGTAAAAATAGGTTTATTCCGCACCATTTTTTCAATTTCGGCTATGCTTGCCAAGGGAATCAAATCACTTTGCCTATTTAATAAATAGATTTTTTCGAGCGAATTTAAATTTTGACGAAAAGAAGGCTGCAAGCGTAATATGATTTTTCTGGGTTCTTCTACGCCTGCTTGATGTAGGCTGCCTACCTCTATTCCAGCGAAATAAGCTGCAACTTCATCTGCCACGCTATTCGATTCTAAACCCGCCTTCATCGTTTTGTTTTTGTCGACCAGAATGTTATATTCTGTTAAATTTTGAGTAACAGAATTATCGATGTTGATCATACCGTAAATTTTTGGATAAATCTGTTGGCTAATATAATCAGCCAGATTTTGTAATACCGTATAATTGGGGCCAAATAAACCGGCTTCCATTTGTGAGCGTACGGGCGGCCCGGGAGGTGTTTCAAATAACTTAATGCGCACAGTAGGATAATGATTTCGTACCTCAGATAATGCCTGATAAAGATGTTGAGCAATCGCATGCGATCCCAATTTACGTAAATGTTTGTCTAACAAATTGACGCGAATTTGCCCATAAAAACTGCCGTGCTGCAATGCATCTCCTCTCAGCATGGCTGCGAAATCTTCTGGCGCAGATTTTCCTAAAAAAATTTGATAATGGGTAATATAAGGGTTAGAGGACAATACGGTTGCAATTTCTGTTGCCACCATAGTAGTTTGTTCTAAGGCTGTGCCATTAGACGCGTCTATTTCTAATAATAAGGTATTTACATTGTCGTTCGGTAGCATTTTTAATTCAATTCCAAACCAGCTTAAAGGCCCATTAGCTCCACTAGGACGAATAAACTGCCACATGGGTTGTAAGGCTACCAAGCCTAAAGTCATTATCACTGCGCCATAAAATAAGTGTCTTTTCCAAGTGGAATTCATTAGAGGATAAAATACGCGTTGATAGCTGCGTTGGAAAAAACTAAGGCGCATTACTGAATTTTTCTCATCAGAAGCAAGCGAATATTTCGCAATTTTATGCATTTTAGCTTTAAGACAGCGATAAGCGAGATAGGGTACAACGGTATACGCAATCAATAAGGACACCAACATAGCCAAAGGCGCATTGAATGGAATAGGCCGCATGAAAGGTCCCATCATTCCAGTGACAAAAGCCATGGGCAGTAGCGCTAAAATAACCGTAAAAGTAGCTACAATAGTAGGTTTACCAATTTCATTGGCAGCCGTGACGATAAGCCGACCAAAATTGTGTTGCGGATAATCTCGCATATGTCGATGTATGTTTTCAATCACTACAATGCTATCGTCAACCAATAACCCCAATGACAGTATGAGAGCAAATAAGGTAATGCGATTAATAGTCTGACCTACCATCCAATCTACGCCCAGTACTAAAAATAAGATGAGGGGGATGGAAAATAGCACGATGGAGGACTCACGCCAACCTAAAAACAACAATAGAATCATTATCACTGCCGAAATAGCAATACATAAGTGGTTAATCAAGGTGTTAACGGCATCATTTGCCTCTTTCCCATAATTACGCGTGACAGTTACTCGAATGTCTTTAGGCAAGGTTTGTTTTAGTAATTGTAATTTTTGAATGATAGCATCCGCTACCACGACATTGTTGCTGCCTTTCTGTCGAGCCAATGCCAGCGTAACAGCAGGTTGTAGAGTAGCTGCACTGGCAGTTTTTGCCTGTGTTTTGCTGAGTGCAAACCAAGACTGAATATCGTTATTTTCAGGTGAAATTTGAATATTTGCCACGTCTTTTAAATAAATGGGTTTAGCATTAAATACACCGACCATTATTTTTCCCAGATCTTGTGGATTAATAAGTTCTGCATTAATCCGTAAATAATCTTTTGTTTTTCCTAATTCTAATTCGCCTGCCGCAACGCTGGTATTGTTTGTCAGTAATGCTTTTTTTACTTTTTCTAAAGAAATAAAATTGGATGCTAATTTGGTGGGGTCCAACCAAACTTTTACAGCCGGTATGGATGTGCCTGCGATCCAACTTTTACCCACTCCGGGGACAGCGCCTAAGGGCGTGAGTAAATTGGCAGCCATATCGTGTAACTGTACGGGTGTGTAATGTGCGCCACTGAGGGTAATCGTTATTATCGGTACATCGTAGAGACTAACAGATTGAATGAGCGGGGGTAGTGTTCCAGGCGGTATTCGATTCATATTACTGTTGATTTGATTGTAGACTTTAACAAGGCTATTTTCTTCATTTTCATTCACTTTAAAACGGACGGTCACCAAAGCATTATCGTCGGTCGCCATCCCATAAGTATGATCTACTCCAGGAATAGCTTGCATCAAAGCTTCTAAGGGATGAACAATTTGTCGCAACATTTCTTGGGTATCACTGCCTGGCCTTTTTACAGAAATATTAATGGTAGGGACTACAATCTCTGGATTATAGCTTCTGGGTGTATAGAACAAAGCTAAAGCACCGAATAAGAGAGAGGATAGAATAATCAACAAGGTCAATTTAGAGTGCAGAAAAACAAAGGCTAATTTACCTGCAATATTGAGTTTCATGCCATATTTATCACTTTTTTGCATCGTTTTATACTCTTAGTCAGCTAAGGTTAATTGGTTGAGCATCATGAGTAATTTTGCTTGCGCCAGTAAGAGATCGTAATGCGTCATCACTTGCTGTGCGCGGGCTGTGTCTAAGCGGGATTGCGCATCTAACAAAGCACTTAAAGGAACCACGGCTTGGCCATATTTTTCTTTTAAAATATGCACCATAGCTAGGGATTGTTGCGCGTTTAAATCACTATTTTGTAGTTGCTCTGAAGCGGTTTGTATAGCGCGTAAGGTTTGTACCAGAGATAAACTCAAATCGTTTTTCGCATTAGCCAATTTTGCCAAGGTTTTTTGATAATTTGCTTTCGCTTGTTCAGAGGCACCCGAATGCGTACCAAAATCGAAAAGCGTCCAATTTAATTCGAGCAATGCCGTATTAGAGGCATTAGACAGATTAAAATTAGGCGCGTTCCAATCATGCCTTAATTGCAAAGCTAAGGTTGGCCAATATTGGCCATTGGTGGAAGTGATATTCGCTTGTTCAGCATCCATTTGTGCTTTTAAAGCCTTAAGTTGGGGATTCGATAAATAAGCAGAATTTTGTATGTTTTCGATAGATTGTGTGGGTATTTTTAAGTGGATTGGCGCTCCAGGGACCAATGGGCTTTGTGGGCGGCCGAGTAAAATTCGAAATGAATCTAGTTGATTGTGATTTTGTGCGATGACATTATTTAATGTAGTTTGAGCAGAACGATAGGCTGTCTGTGCCAGTAATACGTCGCTGGCCAGTACCAAGGAATGTTTAGACAAAGATTGTGTTAATTCACTATAATCATTCATCGCTTCTAAAGATTCTTTAGCGATGTCTACTAAAGCATTCGTTGTGTGTACGCCTTCATACGCTTGCAAGATATCAAAAATCAATTCTAGTTTTGCTTCTTGGTTACCCGCTTCAGCTGCTTTTAAAAGAAATTGTGCTCGTTTAGATTTTGCTAAATTTGAACCACCCGAAAAAAGAGGCATATTGATAACCAAGCCATTGTTGACGTTGCTATAATAGCCTGGTTCATTCAAGGCATTGGGGGCGATGTTGAGAGAGGAGGGGCCGGTAAATTGAGCAGCGCCAAAATCAGCAAAAGTGACTTGTCCCTGAGACAGTTTATAGCTAAAAACATTCAAGGGGTTGTTGCTACGGGCTGCATTGGATTCAAGTTCGAGTTGTGGTAATAGGCTGCCATGCGTTTGTGTTATTTCAGCTTTAGCGGACTCAATAGTCGCATTGCTTTCATGCATACGGGGGTTGGTTTTTAAGGCTATACGCATTGCTTCTGGGAAATTAATGGGCTGGGGTATTTCTGCTTTTATTTGGGATGTGAGTAAAACAAAAAAAACCAAAGATAGATTTATTTTAGTAAATTTTAAACGCAATAGCATCATAAAGATCCTTCTTTATTGACATATACCCTTATTTTAGCGAGCGCTAAGAAATGCCTCCGCGCTTTATACCGTCTAATTTAGCACATATTTTTCCTAATATCTCACTAAATTCGTTCAACCGATTGACTTCTTGCTCGACCACATTGGCGGGTGCGCGGTCTTTAAATTGGGGATTGTCGAGTTTAGCCTTGCATTTGGCGATTTCTTGTTCTAATTTTGTTTTCTCTTTGGACAAACGTGCTGCTTCGGCGTCGAGGTCGATGAGACCTGCCAAGTCGATGAGGCAAGTAATGTCTTTGACTTCGGCGGTAGCAAACTGTGTGCCCGTCGGTGTTTTATCGGCCCAAGCAATAGAGGACAAACGCGCTAGGGGTTTCAATTGTTCTAAATGAGGATTCAGTACATGCTGCAAACTTTGATTCTGGGTCATTAAAGTCAGTGCCAACGGTTTACCCGGTGCGATATTCATTTCAACACGGATATTTCGTACAGACACTACAATGCTTTGCATTAAATTGAATAGCTTTTCAATCGTCGCATCTTTCGAATGGATTTCATACAGGGGATAAGGCCGTATCATCAGCGAAGTTTCTGACAAGGATAATAAAGGTTTGAAAGATTGCCACAATTTTTCCGTGATAAAAGGCATAATAGGATGCAATAATCTTAACAAATTTTCGAAGATGTAGACCAAGAGATAGCGTGTGTGTGCTTTTTGCTTGTCTGAAGCTTCTGACTGTAAAATGGTTTTGGCCCATTCCAAGCCCCAATCGCAAAATTCATCCCAAGAAAATTCATACAATTGTTGTGCGAGTAAATCAAATCGATAGTGATTCAAATGTTCTTGCGAAGTTTGAATCGTGTGTTGCAAGCGCGACAATAGCCATTGTTCTCCCAAGGACAATTGCGCGGTTTTGTCCCATTTCACCAAAGGTTTATCAGTCGCATGCATCAAAATAAAACGCGCAGCATTCCACAATTTATTGCAGAAATTGCGATAGCCGGTTAGGCGCGCTAGATCAAAGCGTATGTTGCGGCCATTGGAAGCCAAGGCGCAAAAAGTAAAACGTAACGCATCGGTTCCAAAAGCGTGGATGCCTTCTGGGAATTGTTCTCGCGTCACTTTTTCGATGCGAGACGCCATTTGCGGTTGCATTAAACCCGTGATGCGTTTTTCAATCAAAGATTTTAAATCAATGCCGTTAATTAAATCTAAAGGATCTAAAACATTTCCTTTGGTCTTAGACATCTTTTGTCCCTCGTGATCGCGAATGAGACCGGTGATGTACACAGTTTTAAAAGGAATTTCTTGGGTGAAATTCAAACCCATCATGATCATGCGCGCGACCCAGAAAAATAAAATGTCAAAACCCGTGACTAACACCGAAGTGGGATAAAAAGTGTTGAGATCGGCGGTTTTTTGAGGCCAACCCAAAGTGGAAAAAGGCCACAGCGCCGAAGAAAACCATGTGTCTAAAACATCTTCGTCTTGTTTTAATATCAGGTCGGAAGAAAGTTGGTGTTCTTTGCGGATCTCGGCCTCGCTGTTTCCAATAAAAATATGACCTTCTTCATCGTACCAAGCGGGAATGCGATGTCCCCACCACAATTGTCGACTGATACACCAATCGTGTATATTGTCTAACCATTGAAAATAGGTGTTTTTCCAATTTTCTGGAACGAATTGTATTTGTCCTCTTTTGACGGCTTCTAAAGCCGGCTCTGCCAAGGGCTGCATTTTCACAAACCATTGATCGGTTAAATAAGGCTCGACAATAACCCCAGAACGATCGCCTCTAGGAACATTTAAACGATGGGCTTTGGTTTCAATGAGCAAACCTGCTTTTTTCAAATCTTCTACTATTTTTTTGCGCGCTTCAAAACGTTCCAAGCCTTGATAGGCAGCAGGAACCGTTTCGTTTAAATGTGCATCCGGTGTTAAAATATTTAAGATCGGTAAATGATGCCGCAGACCCACTTCGTAATCGTTGAAATCGTGTCCGGGCGTGATTTTAACGGCGCCGGTACCGAATTCTCTGTCGACGTAAGTGTCCGCAATGATCGGAATTTTACGATCCGTTAAAGGCAAAGCCACGTGTGCGCCGATTAAATGTTGATAACGTTCATCTTCTGGATGAACAGCCACCGCCACGTCGCCCAATAAAGTTTCCGGACGCGTGGTGGCGACGATCAATTCGTCTTTCTGATCGATGACAGGATACCGGATGTGCCATAAAAATCCCTCTTCTTCTTCGTTTAACACTTCCAGATCGGAAATGGCTGTCAATAATTTGGGATCCCAATTCACCAAGCGTTTGGCTCTATAAATCAAGCCTTGTTTGTACAATTCAATGAAAGCGGTGTTCACAGCGGTGCACAGATCGCCATCGAGGGTAAAGCGTTCGCGCGACCAATCGCAAGAATCCCCCATCACACGCATTTGCTCAGTGATTCTAGAACCCGATATTTTTTTCCAATCCCAAATCGCTTCCACAAAAGCCTCTCGACCCAAATCATGACGAGATTGATTTTTTTTCGACAATTGTCTTTCAACCACCATTTGTGTTGAAATGCCGGCGTGATCCGTACCGGGTTGCCACAAAGTGTTATTGCCTTGCATACGATGATACCGAATTAAAATATCCATCAAAGTGTGTTGAAATCCATGTCCCATGTGTAAACTGCCCGTGACATTCGGTGGTGGCAGCATGATGCAATAAGGTTTGCCGTGACCGTTTGGGCTAAAATAACGGGCTTTTTCCCAGAAATCATAGCATTCTTTTTCTAAACTTTCTGGCGTATATTGGGAAGACAAGGGTTCAGTCATGGCAATCTCTTCATTATAATTCGTGTAAGTTTAAAGGATACTGGGCGTCGCGGTATTGTTTATACCGTTGACGACCGCGTTCTTTTAAGACGGCATCATTGGCGACGATGTCCAATATTCTCTGAAAGGGCGGCAGAGCAGAAACCATTTCAGGATGCAGGTTGATCAAAATATCGTAATCGCGATCCAAATTTTTAAGATCACAGCCTATTACTATAGGTGCTTTGGCAGCGGCTGTTTGTTGTTTCAAAGCATGCGGAATGAAAGCTTCTTCTTTGAAAGTCCACAACAATTGATCGAAGGACTGTGCATTTTGGGGCGTGTCGCAATATACATAGGCAGTATTGCCTGTGGCATAGGCTTTTTCTGCCAGACGGCAGGCCAATAATAGGCCTGCCGTTGCATTACCTGTTTTGAGTACGTAAAAATCAACATTCATCGGTGTAATGCTGCAAATACTGCATGATCAAAGGCAAGGGACGTGCGGTTGCACCTTTGTTTGCACCCGAAAGATAGGCAATGCCGGCAATGTCGAAATGTGCCCAGCGGTAATCTTGGGTAAATTGCGCTAAAAAGATAGCGGCTTCGATTGCACCGCCCCAACGGTGTGGTGCGATATTTGCGAAATCAGCAAAATTGCTTTTTAGGTCATCTTTAAAAGAGGCGATCAAAGGCATGCGCCAAGTCGAGTCTAAACTTTTTTTGCCAGCCGCATTCAGCGCATTCGCTAAGGCTTCATCGTCCGTGAAAAAACCCGACATCGTCGTGCCCAAAGCCACCACCATCGCGCCAGTCAAGGTAGCAAAATCCAAAACCACTTTGGGTTTGTAACGCGCACAATAAGTCAGCGCATCACACAAAACCAAACGGCCTTCGGCATCGGTATTCAGAATTTCTACGGTTTGTCCTGACAGTGTCGTGACAACATCGCCAGGTTTGATGGCATTTCCACCGGGCATATTTTCAGCACAAGCGGCGATAGCCACAATATTGATTGGTAATTTCAAGGCAGCGGCGGTTTTAATAGCGCCTAAGACGGTTGCTGCGCCACACATATCGAATTTCATTTCATCCATCGTAGCAGGCGGTTTGATCGAAATACCGCCGGTGTCGAAGGTAATGCCTTTGCCGACCAAGGCAATGGGGGCACTGGCTTTTTTCGCACCTTTGTATTCGACAATGATCAATTTGGGTTCTTGACGGCTACCTTGACCCACGGCCAATAAAGCATTCAAACCCAATTTTTTCATTTCGGTAACGGATAATACTTGGGTGCTCAAAGAAGTGTATTTTTTATCTAAATCTTGAGCGACCTTAGCGATGTAAGCCGGGGTACAATAATTAGAAGGTGTATTGGCTAAATCTTTTACAAAAGACATGCCTTCAGCCAGAGCCAAGGCATAATCCAATGTTTTTTGTCCAGTTTTAAGCGTGTCACTCGAGACAGCATAGCTTAAAGATTTTAAAGTCGGTTTTTTGGCAGCTGTTTTTTCACTTTTAAAGGCATTGAACTGATACGTCGCCGCATGAAAGGCTAGAGTCGCTTGTTCTATCCATTGATGCTCGTCCATGCCATCGGAAGCCAATCCATCTAAAGCCAAGGCAGCCCTGGTATAGGGTTTTTGAAGTAAGGCTTTGGCAGCAGCTTGCAGCGCATTCACCGCTTTTTCAGATGTAAATTCTTTGAAAGGTCCCAAACCCAAGACTAATAAGCGCGAAACTGTACACTCTTTGACCTCAAATAGCCAATTGACTTGTCCACAGTCGCTGCTGATATTGCCTAATTGCAGCTGATCGTTTAAAATTTTGGCAACTTTGGAGGGGAGTTTCACTTGAGGATCTTTGGCTTTTGCATCCTTAAAGACAGGTAGGATTAAACAATCCGCATCGATGCTCTGGGGAGCGTTGTGGGTCAAACTAAAGTGCATGGCGATCCTCTTAAATAAATAAACCGAATTGAAATTATACTGAATAGAAAGTTTTTTGACAATGATTGTTGTCATCCCTGCTTACGCAGGGATGACAGTGTAGCGCGGGTTCCAAATAAAAAAAGGCAATAACATATGATTATCAAAAAATATCTGGCCAAAGAAATTTATGCGCACCTCTTCGTGGTGAGCGGTATTTTGGCACTCATTTTTTTAAGCAATCAATTGGTGCAATTTTTAGGCCGTGCGACTGCGGGGAAATTGACCGGCGGCATGTTGCTGAAAATCATGGTTTTGGAAATTCCAATTTTATTGGGTTTTTTACTGCCTGTGGCTTTGTACATTGCCATTCTGTTGGCTTATGGCAGATTGTACGTCGACAGTGAAATGACGGTGTTGCAAGCCTGCGGGCTCAGTCAAAAACAATTGTTGGTTTATACCCAAATTTTTTCCCTTTTTATTTTTATTCTTGTTTTGTTGATGAATTTTTATTTAACGCCTTGGCTGTATCAAAACAAAGACAAAATTTTAGCAGCAAATCCCGCAACGATTGTGATCAACACTTTGGTTCCGGGTCGATTTAAAAGTTTCAACGATCAAAACATTATTTATGTAGAAGGCGTGGATCACGCGACGGAAGAAGCGCAATCTATTTTTTTCGCTCGAAGAGAATTTGTGTCGATTCATAAAAAAGTGGCTGGCCAGGATACGACGATTAAAGTGCCGACTTGGCGGGTGTTGGCGGCGGACAAAGCGTATCAGATGCACAGTAAAACCCTGCAAGGCGATTTTGTGGTGGCACAAAATGGCATAGAGTACAGCGGTGTGCCCGGCCAGAAAAATTTTAGGGTGATTCGTTTTAAAGAATATGGGGTGCGTATTCCAGACACGGAGAATATTAAAACGAAAATAAATTACAGCAGTTTGGGCTTTGGAGATTTGTGGTCTGCTGCCTTTAGCAACAAGAAAGCGATGGCTGAGTTGCAATGGCGGATTTCTATGCCCTTGTCTATTCCCATTTTGGTATTATTGGCTTTGCCTTTGTGTCGAGTGAGTCCTCGTTTGGGTCGATATCGCAAATTAATTCCCGCGGTTTTATTGTATACCGTGTATGCCAACATGCAATTTGTAGCCAGAGGGTGGATAGAAAATGGCACTATTCCCGCTTACGTTGGTTTGTGGTTCTTACATGGGGTGTTGTTGATCATTGCTTTGTCTTTGTATGTGGATAAATACCAATGGCGCGTTTATTGGCAAAAGCTCACATTTTGGAATAAAAAACCATGAGTATTTTAACGCGTTATTTATTTAAAGTGGTCAGTCACACGACCTTAATTGTCTTATTGATATTTTTAGGCATGGATTTTTTCATTCGTTTGATGACGGAATTCAAAGACATCGGCGAGGGCAGTTACACGGTGTGGAGTGCGATGGGCTATGTCGCGATGACGATGCCCAATGATTTGTACACCATGTTTCCGATGGCGGGTCTTTTAGGCGCTTTGATGGGTTTGGGCAATTTAGCCAGCCACAGTGAATTGGTGGTGATGCGTAGTTCCGGCATGACCTTAACGCAAATGGTGCGCATTATTTTAGGCTGTATTTTAATCTTTGTATTGATAGTTTGTATTTTTTACGAAACTTTAGCGCCAAAATTAACGCACCAAGCGGAAATGATGCGTGCAACAGCGCGAAGCCACGGTCAAGCGGTGGCGACGCAATACGGTGTGTGGCTGAGAGAAGGCAGTAGTTTTTTTCATTTTGATGAAGTCAAACGCGATGGCACCATTGTTGGTTTAACCCGATATCAATTTGATAAAACCCACCATTTAATTTCGGTGAGTTCTGCTGAAAAAGGACGTCATCAGGGCAATGGTTGGGCCGTAGAATCTGTTCAAACGACGGAGATAGAAGCAAATAAAACCACTTCGAGTACCTTGAAAGAAGCTTGGTGGCCTTTGCGTTTGGATCCCGTCATTTTACGCATCGCCGCAATCGAACCCAATGAAATGAATTTGTGGCGTTTAAATAAAGTGATTCAATATCAAAAACAAAATGCTTTGCGTTCGGTGGATTATGCCTTAAACTTTTGGCAAAGAATTTTTTCACCCCTCATGGCTTGTGTGATGATGTTTTTAGCCATCCCCTTTATTTTTGGTCCACTGCGCAGTGCGACCATGGGGCTGCGCTTGGTTTTTGGTATCGCGCTTGGCTTTGTGTTTTATATTTTGAACCAGTTTATAGGGCCTTTTTGTCTTTTATACCAAATTCCGCCGATATTTGCTGCTTTGATTCCTTTATTGCTGTTTATGGGTGTGGGGATTGTCTTAATGAGGCGAGTGAGGTGAGTTTAGGTGAAATATCGCATGAAAACCTAGAGCCCAAACCGAGCCGCGACCGACAGGGAACGGGGAAGCGGGCCACATTCTTTTTTCTCCGCTTCCTATCGGGCGCGGCTCGGTTAGAACCTCCTTACATTTTGGATGTTTCTGTTTGAGTTGAATTCTTGAGCAAAATTCGCGTTCATAAGGATTAAATATTTCTTTATTCAGAATCCATTCAGCCATTTCACTTGTAAGTTCATGTAGCGTTTGAATTTATCACCCCTGCAACAATTTCTTTTCAGCCCGGGCCAGTTGTTGGGGAGTGCCATAAAGAATCAGCACGTCTTGGCCTTTTAATTCGGTGTCGGGAGAAGGTTCATCGCCGCGGATCCCGCCACGCCGTACCGCCGTCAGGGCTACATCTTCTAAAGCTAAATCTTTCACTCGAACGCCTACCGCATAGGCATTGTCGTCCAAAGTCACCACAGCCAGTTGTTTTTTCTCAGGGGTGAAATCGCTGTTGTCTTCCAATTCTTCGCCCGGAAAATATTCATGCAAAAGCTGGTAACGATTTTTACGGGCATGCATTAAATGCCGTATGGCCTTTCGCGGTGGGATATGCAACAAAATCATGGTTTGAAAAGACAACATTAAACTGGCTTCTAAGGTTTCAGGCACTACTTCAGTAGCACCTGCTTTTTGGTATAAAGTCAATTGTGAATCGTCGACAGTTCGCACCAATACAGGTAAGTTAGGGAGTTCCAAACGAATTTGCGGCAATATATTCAATACAGTGTGACCGTCGACAAAACTAAAGACCAGCGCGCGCGCTTTTTCTAAGCCAATCGATTTCAATAAACTTAAATTCCCAGAATCTCCATAGACAACGGTGTGACCTGCCAATTCTGCGTCGATGACGCGCTTGGGATCCATGTCGACGGCGATGATTTCAAAATTTTCCAAGGCCAAAAAGCGGGCCATATTTTGCCCCACACGGCCATAACCACAGATAATAATGTGATTTTGCACGGTACTGACGCGCTGCAATGTTTCTTGTGGCAAGGTATGTGGCGCAGCGCGCTCGGGCTTTTTTTTCTGTTTTAATAGAAAATTTGCGATGGGTTCGTGGTAGCGAATTAAAAAAGGCGATATAGCCATACTGAAAACTAAAGCGGCCAGTATCACTTGGCCGGTACCGACGGGAATTACTTGATCACTCAGAGCAAGAGAAAGGAGGGCAAAACCAAATTCACCGCCTTGGGCCAATATCAAAGCCGTTTGAAGACTATTTTTATTATTGATGCGTAATAGACGGGCCGAGCCATAAATGATGGCGGCTTTGATGATCGTAATCAGGGCAATTAACATGAGAAGGGGCAACCAAGCTTTGTCTAAGATTTGGTAATTGAGCAACATGCCGGTACAGATAAAAAATAAACCGAGTAAAATATCTCTAAAAGGTCTAATTTCTACCTCGATTTGATGGCGATATTCCGTTTCTCCTAACATCATCCCAGACAAAAAAGCCCCTAAAGCCAGTGACAATCCACTAACTTCTGTTAGCCAAGCAGCCGCCAATGTGACCAATAGTACCGTTAGAGTAAACAATTCCAACGATCGGGCTTTGGCGATTTCCTGAAAGAGAGGGCGCAATACCCAACGTCCTAAAGACAACATAATGAGCAGAACTACGCAGGCTTTCACCAAAGACAAGAAAAGGGGGGCCCACACATCGTGCTGACCATTGGCTAAACTGGGGATCAAGATCAAAAAGGGGATAACGGCGAGATCTTGAAACAATAAAACGCCAATGGCATTTTTAGCATAGGGTTGATTGAGTTCCAATTGGTCTTTTAATTGTTTACTGACAATGGCGGTAGAAGACATAGCAATGGTGGCCGCGATGACCAAGGAAGCAGTGATATCAAATCCATGCCAAAAAGCCAAAGCACCGGCAACGATACTGGTGAGAAGGACTTGTAACCCTCCTAGACCCAGGACGCTGTGTCTTAGCGCAATCAATTTGGGTAAAGAAAATTCTAACCCAATGGTAAACATTAAAAAGACGACGCCGAATTCAGCCAACTGAATGATATTTTGTGAATCGTCGATCCAGTCTAAACCATAAGGGCCGACGATCGTACCGACTAATAAGTACCCTAAAATAGGAGGTAAACGTAGTCGTCGTAAAACAGTCGTCACCAATACAGCGGCGAACAGGACAATAATAATGTTAGCTAGAACTCCAAAATGCATATTAGTTACTCATTTTTAAAAAACTGACAAAATTGAAAACATTTCTGTGAGCCGTCATTGCAAACTGAAAGCAAAAAAACCCGAAGGCCGTCATTGCGGTTGCCACGCTTCGCTCGCAATGACGGCTTGCGACAAAGCAATCGAAAAAACTTGAACATCGCTTGAATTGACTCAGCACTCACTGCGTTCATGCTTCGCCTTCGGCTCGCAATGACGTATTCTTAAGACAACTCTTCTTCTTTAGAATTTTTCTTCTTTTTAACCAAAGGAACTTCTTCAGGTTCAACTTCTTTACGCAATTGATCTTGATAATATTCCGTCAAAGATTGTACCAGTACACCCAGAATACGGTGCGGTTTAAGGACACGATTGATTTCAAAATCTTGATTTAAAGGTTTCAAGTAAACATCGTTGCCGTCCAGCATCAATTGTTTGACTTGAATTTTGTTTTGTCCTTCTATATGAATGGCAATAATATCTTTATTGCTGGGTGAAATACTGGGCTCAAACACCATGAGAGTGTCTTTAGCGTATTGAGGTTCCATGGTGTGATCTTCCATGCGTACCGCGAAGGCTTTGTCGGTGACATTGGCTTCGGTTGAAACCAGGCTGCATATTTCTGCAGGCAAATGTTTTTCAGGCCAAACAGCGCATTGTTCCCAACTTAATAGTGGCAATTGACTCCAGCTGCGGTAATGGGGGTTGTAACTGCCTGCAAAACGGCTGGCGGGTAAGGGTTCGTCGCCAATCAACATACTGATATTGACGCCGAAAAACTTGGCAATCGGGCTTAAAGAACCGACTTTAGGGTTATCCGTTTCACCGGAAGCCATACGATGAATCACAGGCTGACCCACCCCTGTTTGTCTGGCTAATTCGGTGACGGTAATCCCTACGTCTTGCATTAATGCTTTCAAAATAGTGCTCAATTTTGACATTCCTGTTTCTCCCAATAGAGTAATGGTTAATATTCAGACAATTAGCAGATTATTCATCGCATAATTGGCAACG
Source organism: Pseudomonadota bacterium (assembly GCA_021782495.1). Taxonomy (GTDB): domain Bacteria; phylum Pseudomonadota; class Gammaproteobacteria; order UBA1113; family UBA1113; genus VFKP01. The sequence goes on from JAJXUV010000002.1 coordinate 171,061, forward strand.
ATTATACACTAAACTATGTGTAAATGCATCTTTTTTATTGAAAAAAGTGAAAAACTTCAAAATATATTTGGAATTATAAATAATATGTGTTAAAGTATAATCCTGATTTGTTCGAGGTGTTTGTCTTCTCCACCTGAACAAATCGCTTAGGGAAAAGCTTTTATCCCGGTCTGCTGGAAGCGGTGTTATGGAAAATGCAAGAAGAAAGCCTTCATTCCGGGGGAATTAGGCTCATTTTCTGTGTGACACACAACATTCACTTTCCAGCAGATTTTTTTAATATTAGGAAAGATGTTATACTATTTATTTAAAATAAACGATGAATGACATGACCCCACAAACCGAAGCCAGCGAGCATCTCCACACTTTAGGCGATTTTTTACGTTTTGCGGTTTCAGAAGCGGCAACTCAGAATCTCTATTGTGGTCATGGCACTACCCACATTTGGGACGATATGGCTGCCTTGATTTTAGGCAGTCTTGTTTTACCTATAGACAGTCCTGCTTGGATCTGGGGTAGTCGTTTGTTGCCGCATGAAAAAAATCACGTGTACACGCAAATAAAACGTCGGATTGAAGAACGCATTCCAGTTCCTTATTTAACGCACGAAGCCTGGTTTGCGGGATTGTCTTTTTATGTGGATGAACGGGTGTTGATTCCGCGTTCACCTTTCGCGCAAATCATCGAAGCGCAATTCGCGCCTTGGATAGCAGTGGATAACATCCAATCTGTTTTGGAAATTGGGACAGGTTGCGCGTGTATGGCGATTGCCACGGCGATGGCTTTGCCAGAAGCAGATATTTGTGCCGCGGATATTTCTCGTGAGGCTTTGGCCGTCGCTCAGATCAATGTCGAGAAATACCAATTAGAGCAACAAATACAGTTGTTGCAATCGGATGTATTCAGTGCGATTCCGCTTACGCAAACTTTTGATTTGATCCTCAGTAATCCGCCTTATGTGGATGCAGAAGACATGCAAAGCTTACCCGCAGAATATCGGCATGAACCCACCCTGGCTTTGGCGGCAGGCAGTGATGGTTTGGACATTGTGCACCGAATTTTAAAAGAAGCGCCGCGTTATTTAAATCCTCAAGGGGTATTGATGGTTGAAGTAGGCAATAGCAGCGGTGCTTTGGTAGAGGCTTATCCAAAGCTTCCTTTTATTTGGGTGGATTGCAATGAAGAAGCCGATGGTATTTTTGTATTAACGCGTGAAGATTTAGTAGGAAAATAATATGTCAAAATTATTTAATGTCGCCATTGTCGGCGCAACGGGGTTAGTCGGTGAAACTTTAATAGAAATATTGGCAGAGCGCTGTTTCCCTGTGGCTAAATTGTATCCTTTGGCCAGCGAAAGATCGGAAGGAGAAACGATTTTATTTGGGCATAAACCGATCTTAGTGCAAAACGTGGCGCAATTTGATTTTAGCCAAGTGGATTTGGCTTTTTTCATGGCTAGTAATGCAGTTGCCTTAGAGTATGCACCGCGTGCAGCGAAAGCAGGTTGCATCGTGATCGACAATAGCTCTGCCTTTCGTTATGATGAAGATGTTCCTTTGATTGTTCCTGAAGTGAATTCCGGTGCTTTAGAAGGGTATCAAGAACGCAATATCATCGCGAATCCCAATTGTTCTACCATACAAATGGTGGTTGCTTTAAAACCGATTTACGATGCAGTGGGGATCAGTCGTATTAATGTATGCAGTTATCAATCGGTGTCAGGTGCTGGGCGTGCAGGTTTAGAAGAATTGGCACAACAGACCCAGCAAATATTAAATGGCCATCCTTTAGGTCAAAGTATTTTTCCACGACAAATTGCTTTTAATGTGATCCCACAAATCGATACGTTCCAAGACAATGGTTATACTCGTGAAGAAATGAAAATGGTTTGGGAAACACAAAAGATTTTTGCAGATGGTAATTTGATGGTTAATGCGACGGCCGTACGGGTTCCTGTATTTTTTGGCCATTCTGAATCAGTGCATATTGAAACACGCTCGAAAATTTCTGCTTTGGAAGTGTATGAATTGCTACGCAATGCACCGGGGCTGATTGCACAAGATCCTTCGGAAACAGAGCAATATCCTACGCCGGTATTGGAAGATGGTTTAAAAGATGCGGTGTACATCGGTCGTATACGCGAAGATATTTCGCATTCACATGGCATCAATCTGTGGATTGTAGCGGATAATGTTCGCAAGGGTGCTGCTTTAAACGCCGTGGAAATTGCTGAATTATTGCTTTAATACCTGAAGTATTACAATTTTTGGTTTTAGAACAATAAATTATAGAAAAGTGCTCAAATCATTCCCATTTTTTCGAATATTCTGCTATAATTAGATCTTACTCTGTTTCATCTATTTAAAGGTATTTTCTCGCCTTAGATTATAATGGGGTTTTTATATTAGTATCATAACTAAGGTGAAGGATAAGGGATGTGACCTAGTCACTTGTTAGTCTAAAATTTATACAGGGAAAAGGATATGACAGCACGTAAAGCTTCCGCAAATCACAAGAATCAAATTTTTGAGCAAGCCCGACAATTGATACGCTTGCAGGGTTACCATCACACTTCCATTGCCGACATTGCAAAGGGTTGCGGTTTGAGTAAAGCCAGTATTTATCACCACATTTCTGAGAAAAAGGATTTGATAAAAATCGCGCTTCAAAGTGTCAAAGCCTTTTTCAAAGAGAATTGTTTTGATCTCATTTACGATAAACAATTGCCCGATCAGAAAAAAATCGATCTTTTGTTTGACACCTTAGAACAATATTTAAAAGAATACCATGGCGGATGTTTGGTGCACAATTTGGTCCATGAATTGGCTGACTCACAACCTGAATTCAGAGATTTATTTCAAGATTATTTTTCAATGTGGTTAGAGGGTATCACGCACATTTTGCAAAAAGCCCATCCCGATGAAACAGCCCGTACTTTAGCAGAAGACACAGTGGCACAATTAAGCGGTGCTATCATGATGGATCGCCTCTATGATACGAATCGATACGTTCAACGTGTTAGAACCGTGTTGGTAGCCAGAGTACTTCAAAGAGAAACGTTGATAGTGGCTTAATTGGGCGACGATGATTGCGTCACCACGATAGTATTTTTATCAGCGGCTATTTGCTTAAAATTGCCAGCTTTTTCGGTAAAATCAGGCAAATCTTTTTTCTGTATAAAGACGTACAAAGGTCTCTTTTGTCGCCACAATTGCCAAAAAGTGTTGTCGTCGATCAAACGTTTGTTTTGTGCTGGATCGTAAGCCAGCGCATAAGCCAATTCACTGCTCCAGTTGTCTCCATGAATATTTTGCCAGTGATACACCACACGGATGGTTTGCTGACTGTACAGCGGCAAGTCTTGGATGTAAGTGTGATAACTGACAATGGATAAAGGCGCAATATTCTGAGGCAGCGCTTTGACCAATTCGCGCATGCTTCTTAAACTTTTAGTCGGAAAATAGCGCAGTGTGCCAGCAAAGAGAAGCGCTAAGATAGCCACCATAGCCAAAATAGTTCGAAATATTTTTTCAGGCACAGCGATGTTTTCGATCAAAACGGCCGTTAAAATAGCCAGCGGTGCAAAAATGGGAAGGATATAACCCACCAATTTAGATTGCGGAATAGAAAAGAAAATTAATACGCTCAAAGCCCAGATTGTTAAGTATAGGACGGTCGGTTGTTGCGATTCTAAACGATACAAGACTTTAAAATGTCTGAGTAAAAAATAAGTCCAGGGAATGAATCCGCCTAAAGTGATGGCAATGTAAAACCACCAAGGTACCGCATTGTTAAAGCCCGCGCCTGCAAAGCGGGTGAATTGTTGTTCATAAAAAAAGAAATGTAAAAAATCAGGGTTTCGCTGACTCACCACAATCAACCAAGGTAAAGTGATGAGAAAAAACAGTGCTAAGCCTAAGGGCAGTTGTAATTTTTTAATCAGTGTCCATTGTCGCGTCCAGACAATCCATAAGCCCATGATGGTGGCTGGAAAAGCTAAGCCAATGAGACCTTTGGTTAAAAAGGCGAGTGCACCGAAAATATAAGCACTGATAAGCCAAGATTTTTTGTCGTGTTGTATTCCCACGAATAAAGACAACAAACAGGCATTCAGCCATACCGCGACTTCTAAATCCATATCGGCATAATGTGCAGCGCCAAAATAAAGTGGCGTTGTGCCGAGAATCAGTGCAGATTTTAATCCGATCGATCGACCTAAAAATAAACTGCAAGTCCAATATTGAAAAACAATTCCGCCTACCCCCAATAAAGCAGGCACAATGCGCAAAGACCAAGGATTGATCCCGAATAGAGAGATGGGAATCGTTTGTAACCAATAAAATAAAATGGGTTTGTGAAAAAACAAGGAGCCATTTAAACGTGGCGTGATAAAATCGCCGGAAGCGAGCATTTCGCGCGCCACTTCTGAATAACGGCCTTCATCGGGCAATAACAAAGGGTGGCTGCCTAAAAATAAAAAGTAAAAAAGAAAAAAAGCGGCAAATAGCCATCCCGCTTCTTTGGTAGTCGGTGCTACTAAAGTATTTTTCACGATATCGTTTCCTTATAAGAACACAATTGAATGGATTCAGCCTCGCGCATCACTTGCCATTGAGGCGAATTTAAAAAAGTGTATTCTTCTTCGCGGATGTGAGAAATGGGATCGCTCAGATCGCTTTGATGTCCCGGATGACACATGATAAGTCCTCCTGGCGCAATTTGTCGTAGCAATTGCTTGAATAAAGTCGCGGTCTTGGAGGAGCCTTTAAAAATATAAATGCCTTTAAAATCGGGGTAATAAGGCCATTGTATTTTATCTAATTCTTTTTTAAAAGCTTGACGACCAAGCACGTGGATCAAGAATTTTAAAGGACTGTCGCGTAAAGGTGATAAAAAAGGATAGCCATTTACCAATCGAACCGGCGGTTTTTCATTTTTGAAATAGGTTTTGCAAACCGTCAAAAGTGCTTTGCGTATTTGCGGAAATTGATGGATGTGTTGATGCCCATCGATGAAATGCGGCGCGAAACCCACGACTTCTGTGAAGCGATGGAGTTGTGCACTGAATTCATCTTCTAGCGCAGACACAGACCATTGTCGACTATAGGCTTTGAGAATCACTTGTGCGATGGAAAGCGGGCCTTTCAAAGCGGCTGTCAAAGGTTTAAATTGTGTGAGATCCAAATGAATGCCAATGTCTATAGAAGTGTGTAAAGCTTTTAAACGCGGTCCCCATTCGGGCCACAAGGGACTGGTACTCATGCAAGAAGTGGCGCTGATACAGCCTTTATTTAACAATTCTAAAATAGCTTTTGAAACACCTTTATTAAAAGCGAAGTCATCAGCGCAAAGAATGATTTTTTTAGTTTTCATCGCGAGAGGTCAAAATATCGCTAATAATGTAAGGTGGACGTTGTTTCACCTCAGTAAAAATGCGAGCGATGTATTCACCCAGAATCCCAATCGAAAGTAATTGTATGCCGCCTAAAAAAGTAATGGCGACGGTAATCGTGGCATAACCCGGCAGATCAACGCCGTTTACCAAGGTATCTAGGATAATTAACAAAGCATACAGTAAAGACAAAGAAGAAATAATCGCGCCGATAACAGACCACATACGCAAAGGCAAGTTGGAAAAAGACGTGATCCCTGTAATTGCCAATTCGATTAATTTTTTAAAACCCCAAGAACTTTGCCCTTGAGTTCTTTCTTCGGGCAAATAACCGATGGCTTTTTTACTAAATCCCACCCAAGCGTATAAACCCTTCATAAAGCGTTCACGTTCCGTCAATTGATTTAAAGCAGCGACAACATCGCGATCGAGCAAACGAAAATCGCCGGCATCATGTGGAATTTCAATGGGCGTGATGCGATCGATTAATTTATAAAAAAAAGTAGACAGCATGCGTAACAATACAGGCCGATCTTTACGGTGCAATCGAACACCGTACACCATCTCACAGCCGTTTTGCCATTCTTGAATAAATTGTTCGATGCAACTTAAAGGGTGTTGAAAATCGGCATCGATGAGTAAAGTCGCATCGCTTTTGGGATCAACATGACTTAAGCCAGCGGTCAAAGCGGCTTCCTTGCCAAAGTTACGCGAAAACACCAAAACTTTGAAAGCATAACGCTGTTGCAACTGTTTTAAAACCATCAGAGTATTGTCACGACTCCCATCATCGACGACAATAATATCTAATTTTTGTGTAAATTTCATGCATTCTGAAATCAGCTGAGGGATAAATTGCAAGAGATTCTCCGCCTCATTGTATACCGGAACAATGCAAGTCAATTGTTGCAGCATACGAGGTTCTGTCGGAGGCCATTCAGGTTGATTCATAGGATATCTTGGATTCTTTCATTAATACGTAAAATACTAAGGCTTTGAGAAGGGACAGTCAAGTAGGTATCTAGTGCCTGTTGACCATTCGTTTGCAAAAGTGAATGGTCAACAGGCCCTACCATTTTTATACGAGGCGCTCTGATTGTACTTAAAAGATAGAAATAATACATCGTAATAGTTGAGACTAACTGTTGATGGAATTTAAAAAAATAGTTAAAACTCTGGCATAAAATACAGAGTTGATCGGTTTTAGTGAAATTAACGGGGGGAAAGAAATATGTTTTCTAGAGTACAAAGATCACTAGAAGAAACTGCATTGCATCAACAGTCTTCTAACAGAGAGTATAAAACCTGCTCCGCGGTCATAATATAGTCGTAATCGATTTAGGTAGAAAATTCAGCGGGTGAAGGTGGAGTTTCAATAACCACCCCCATAACCATACAATTCTCTTGCCAATAAACGCTAAATTTGGTATATTAAAAAAACAATAAATGGGGGAAATAGACAATGGCAATCAATAGGTTTGATTTAAAAGAACATTTAAATGAAGGTGGTAAAGCCGTTTTAAAACAAGCAATCGAACACAATACTTTTCGTGCCCATGTATTGCACACTTTGTTGCAATGTAGTGATACTGCCGTGACAACGTTTTTTGAAAAATCTGTGTTGGGTTTTGTGACATTAGACAATCTTTTAAGAGAATTTACAGTTTCGGAACAGTCTATTCATTATATTAAAAACGGATTATTTTTGGCATTATCCTTACCCGCTGTATTGAATGGTACCCTAGATACTAACACTATCAATGCAACATTTGTATTTTTAGCAACTCAATATGTTGTGCCATACCTTATGGATATTTCAGAAAAAAATAATTTTTTACTTGCGCTGGCGAGTTATCAAGCAATGGAATTTTCCAATGAATCTTATAAAGAAATAGGGCCCTATAAAGATAATATGGATCTAGGCATGCGCGTTGTTTCGACGGCTGCGGCTACGGGGGCTGCTTATGCCGCCATACGTTTCATCGATGCATATACTAGCAGGTTTGTTGGGGGTGTGTACAATCTTTTTGCGCATCGCCCTGCTGATCATCAGGCTGAAGAAGACCAAGGGAATCAAGTACGTAATGAAATGTGACAAAGAAGTGTTTGGTTTTTTAGTGGAAATGGTTTTTCTGAAAACATAAAGCATCTAAGAAATCGATTTTTCACCAGCACCAAAAGCTTCTCAAATTCCCGCTCGATTGTTCGAATTATCTCTGAAAGTTAGCTCTGGTTTGCTGATTTTCATTCCATTGGCTTTCTAAAAGCCGCGCCCACTGTAAAATCACGTCATCAAATTTGTTTTCATCATCAGTAATTTTTAAATCGGTAGGTTTGATGGCCTCATTTTTGTTGTTTTTTTAAACACATAGACAGATCCATTCTCCTCAGGTACAATTGCCAAAGTCAAAATAAGCAGGAGCATACTGTGTCAAAAATGGCCATATTAGCTTTAGCCGATGGCGTGTATTTCGAAGGCATTGCGGTAGGCCGTGAAGAATGCGCGGTGGGCGAAGTGGTTTTTAATACCGCCATGACGGGCTACCAAGAAATATTGAGCGATCCTTCTTATGCCGAGCAACTGATTACCTTTACCTATCCCCACATCGGCAATGTTGGCACAAATGTGGTAGACAATGAATCTCGCAGTGTCTATGCCAAAGGGTTTATTTTGCGTGAAATGCCGACGCGACCCAGCAATTGGCGCGCACAGCAATCGTTTGACCAATTTATCCATGAACATCGTCTATTGGGTATCGCTGAAATCGACACCCGTGCTTTGGTGCACCATTTACGTCAACAAGGGGCACAAGCGGGTTGTATATTAGCAGGCGATTCTCCCAACATAGAAACCGCGATTGCTAAAGCGCGAGAATGGGGCGAGATGCAAGGCCGTTCTTTGATCGAAGCGGTGGCTACGCAAAAACCCTATGATTGTACCGAGCAAATTAAACCAGGTCACAAATACCGCGTAGTTGTTGTAGATTTCGGCGTTAAGCTTGGTATTTTACGTGCACTTACCGCCAAAAATTGTGAACTAAGGGTGGTGCCGCCAAACAGCAGTGTGGAGACTATTTTAAGTTATCGGCCTGATGGTGTGGTGTTGTCCAATGGTCCTGGCGATCCGGCGGTGTGTCTCGAGGCGATTGCGATGACGCAAGAATTGTTAAAGCATCGCATTCCTATTTTAGGGATTTGTTTAGGACATCAATTGTTGGCCTTGGCCTTAGGGGCTAAAACACTCAAAATGAAACAAGGACATCATGGTGCCAATCATCCCGTTCAAGATATTGTTGATAAAAACGTTTTTATCACCAGCCAAAATCACGGTTTTGCGGTGGATGAAGCGAGTTTCACGCCGGGCATGAAAGCCACACACCGTTCTTTATTTGACAATAGCTTGCAGGGTTTCAAACACGATAGCTTGCCGCTTTTGGCTTTCCAAGGACATCCTGAAGCCAATCCGGGCCCACAAGATATTGCCATTCTATTTGACGATTTTATACGATTATTGCAAACTCGGAGTGAAACCCATGCCTAAACGCACTGATATACACACGATTTTATTGTTAGGTGCGGGGCCGATTGTCATTGGGCAAGCCTGTGAATTTGATTATTCTGGCGTTCAAGCGTGCCAGGCTTTGCGTCAAGAAGGCTACAAAGTGATTTTAGTGAATTCCAATCCTGCCACCATCATGACGGATCCCAGTTTAGCGGATAAAACTTACATTGCTCCCCTTCGTGCAAATGTGATTGAAAAAATCATCGCCGAAGAAAAACCCGATGCTATTTTACCGACGATGGGTGGGCAAACGGCTTTGAATTGTGCTTTGGATTTGGCACGCGAAGGCATTTTGGAAAAATATGGCGTGCAAATGATCGGCGCCACTCGAGAAGCGATTGACAAAGCTGAGGATCGCGATTTGTTTCGTCAAGCGATGCAAAAAATTGGTTTGGAAGTGGCACGTTCGGTGATTGCGCACAGTTTGGAAGAAGCCGTACAAGCGCAAGCGCAATTGGGGTTTCCAACGGTGATTCGTCCTTCCTTTACTTTAGGCGGAACAGGTGGCGGTATTGCTTATAACCGCGAAGAATTCATGGACATTTGTGAGCGTGGATTTGAATTATCCCCGACCCGAGAATTGTTAATTGAAGAATCTTTATTGGGTTGGAAAGAATTTGAATTGGAAGTGGTGCGCGACAAACACGACAATTGCATCATTGTGTGCACCATCGAAAATTTCGATCCGATGGGCGTGCACACGGGGGATTCGATCACCGTGGCACCCGCTCAAACTTTAACGGATAAAGAATATCAAGTGATGCGGAATGCGGCGATGGCCATTTTGCGAGAAATTGGCGTTGAAACGGGCGGCTCAAATGTTCAATTTGCGGTGAATCCGGTGAATGGTCGCTTGATCGTGATCGAAATGAATCCACGTGTATCGCGTTCTTCTGCTTTGGCTTCTAAAGCCACGGGTTTTCCCATTGCCAAAGTCGCGGCTAAATTGGCTATAGGCTATACCTTAGACGAACTGGCAAATGAAATTGTTCAAAAAACTATACCCACAGTATTTCAAGATGCAACGAGGCGTGGGCGCGGCCGAGCAGCGGAGTGTACAGATCAGTACATGAGCAGCGAGGCAAGCACACAACAAAGTTGCAGCTTGAAAGACGAAGGGTATATGCCTGCTTCGTTTGAACCGACCATCGATTATGTGGTCACCAAAATTCCGCGCTTTAATTTTGAAAAATTTCCGAATGCTGATCCCCGCTTAACCACGCAAATGAAATCGGTGGGTGAAGTGATGGCGATTGGCCATAGTTTTCAGGAGAGTTTGCAAAAAGCCATACGCAGTTTGGAAAATGGTTACGATGGTTTCAATGTTTTATTGGATGACGAAGAAGGGCAATGGTTGGAACATTTGCGTTATGAATTGAAAACGCCGAGTGCAGAACGTTTGTGGTACATTGCCGATGCTTTTCGACAAGGCTTGAGCGTGGAAGAAGTGGCTTCGTACACCCAAATCGATTCTTGGTTTTTAGATCAAATAGAAGATTTAATTCGGTGGGAAGAAAAAGTACGCGTACAAGGTTTAGCGGGTTTGGATGCGACTTTACTGCGCGCCTTAAAAAGACGGGGTTTTGCCGACAGTTACTTAGCCAGATTATTAGGCATTAGCGAAGCAGAATTGCGTCATCAACGCCACGCTTGGGATATTCGTCCCGTGTACAAACGCATCGACAGTTGCGCGGCAGAATTTGCCAGTGAAACGGCGTATTTTTATTCTACCTACGAACAATATTGCGAAGCGCGCGCCGAGGCTGTTCCCAAAGTGATGGTCTTAGGCAGTGGACCGAATCGCATTGGTCAGGGGATAGAATTCGATTATTGTTGTGTCCACGGCGCGATGGCTTTTGCGGAATTGGGTTATCAAACTATTATGGTAAATTGCAATCCAGAAACGGTGTCGACTGATTTCGATCGAGCCGATAGATTGTATTTTGAGCCTTTGACCTTAGAAGACGTTTTGGAAATTTGTCATAAGGAAAACCCCGATGGCGTGATTGTGCAATTGGGCGGGCAAACGCCGCTGAAGTTAGTCGAACCTTTGTCAATTTTAGGCGTACCGATTTGGGGGAGTTCAGCAGATACTATTGATTGGGCTGAAGATAGACAGCGCTTTCAAGCCTTGTTGCACAGTTTGGGCTTGAAACAGCCGGCCAATGTCACGGCAACCGAATCCGAAGAAGCGATTCTGCGCTCTCGAGCACTCCAATATCCTTTGATGATACGGCCTTCTTATGTTTTAGGTGGACGTGGAATGGAAATTGTGACCCATGAAGAAGAGCTAGCGGCTTATCTCAAAAAAAATCCAAATTTATCAAAAGATTACCCGCTTTTATTGGAAGAATTTTTAGACAATGCTTTAGAAGTGGATGTGGATGCCGTAGCGGATGGACAAAGCACCCTTATCTGTGGTATTATGGAGCACATTGAGCAAGCGGGCATTCATTCGGGAGACTCCTCTTGTTGTTATCCCCCGTTTAGCTTAGGCATTGAAATACAAGAAGAATTATGCCGTCAAGTCGCCTTAATTGCGCGCGAATTGCGGGTTGTGGGTTTATTAAATGCACAATTTGCTATCCAAGGAAGCACCATTTATGTGTTGGAAGTAAATCCTCGGGCCTCGAGGACTGTTCCTTTTATTTCCAAGGCAACGGGTGTGGCCGTGACACAAATAGCCGCCTATTGTATGGCTGGCAAATATTTAAAAGACATGGGCTATGGTCACCGTTTAGAGGTACCGCCTTATTATTCGGTGAAATATCCGGTGTTTCCATTTTCGCGTTTTGGCGGAGTGGATCCCATTTTAGGGCCGGAAATGAAATCTACCGGCGAATCGATGGGTATAGGCAAGCAATTTGGACAAGCTTTTGCTTATGGATATTTGGGTAGTCAGAGTAAAGGCGAATTACCCATGAAGGGAATGGCTTTCATCAGTGTGCGTGATGAAGACAAAGAGCAAGTGGTTGCGATTGCTCAACGTTTAATTGAGTTGGGTTTCGAAATTTGCGCGACGCGCGGTACGGCCCAAGCATTACAAGAAGCGGACATAGAATGTAAGTCGGTGAATAAATACAGGGAAGGTAGACCCCATATCATTGATAGCATCAAGAATGATGAAATTGATTTCATCATCAACACCACGGAGGGGCAAAAGTCGATCGCCGATTCGTATACGATACGGCGTAGCGCTTTGCAACACCGCGTGTGTTATACAACGACCTTAGCGGGGGCGAAAGCGCTGATTTTGGCGATGAATTATCAGCACGATATTGAGGTATGTGCATTGCAAGTTTTGCATGCAAGTATACGTAAAGAGGTAAGAGAATATGAGTAACAAAACACCCATGACGGTAGCCGGCGCTGCCGAATTGCAGAAGGAGTTGGATCATTTAACACGGGTGATGCGTCCGAAAATTATTGCGGCGATTTCGGAAGCGCGTGCACACGGCGATTTAAAGGAAAATGCCGAGTATCACGCAGCTAAGGAACAGCAAAGTTTTGTGGAAACGCGCATTCAGGAATTGGAAGGGAAATTGTCCCATGCGCAAATTATTGATATCAGCAAAATGCCCAAGACGGGGCGCGTTATTTTTGGTGTCACTGTACGATTGCTGAATATGGACACGGATGAAAGCATTGCTTACCACATTGTGGGTGAGGATGAAGCCAACATTAAAGTGGGCAAAATTTCCGTGAATTCGCCTTTGGCACGTGCCTTGATTGGCAAAGAAGAAGGCGATACGGTAGAAGTCAATACACCAAGTGGTGTGTTGCGTTATGAAGTAGATGAAGTATTGTATTAATAGATAGTGTACTCACAGCAGTTGGTTTTTAGGGTAGGCGCCGCGTTCTCAAGCAAAAGGAGTGTCTTAAACATACATGACTTTTGTGAGATGAACGCGGCAACACATCCTAAAAATCAAATGCGAAGAGTAAGAGGAGTTAAAATAATGTGGTTAAGAAAAATAACAGTATTGAGTTTAATGACCGGTATTCTCAGTGTGATGAATATGGGCATAGCGCAAGCTAGTTCGAATGCCAGTGGGAAAATTTTAGATCAGGCCAGTACACTGAACCCTAAAGTCTTGCAATTGGCCGAAAAAGCTTTTTATTGCGCTAGCAAACGCGGTGTGGTGACAAAGCCCGTGTTAACCATCATCGATTATTCTCAACCCTCCACTAAAAAACGTTTGTGGGTGATCGACATGGCGAAAGCCAAAGTCAAGTTCAATGAATTGGTTGCGCATGGTCAGGGCAGTGGCGGCAATGTGCCAAATAAGTTTTCCGATACGACCAATTCGCATCAATCGAGTTTGGGGGTTTTTGTAACAAGACAACCGTATATCGGACACAATGGTTTATCCTTGCGTTTACAAGGTTTAGAACCCGGTGTAAACGATCACGCCTTACAACGCAGTGTGGTGATTCATGGCGCAGATTATGTGAGTGAATCCATTGCTGCTTCTCAGGGTCGCATTGGTCGCAGTTGGGGTTGCCCGGCAGTGCCGCGAAAAGAAGCCAAATCCACCATCGATGCAATCCAAGGCGGTTCCATGGTATTTGCTTATTATCCCGATAGCAGTTGGTTGAAAAAGTCTTCTTTTTTGTCGTGTAGTTAGAAAAGGGCACCTCACGAGGCGCCCCTACAAGCGAGCCTCGGAAATAATATTGGGGCGGCTCCCGAAGCCTCCCCATGTGTTATGAACGTTTTCTCGCATTTTGAAATGTGCTTGGTATGCCCTTAATCCTGTCTCGGTTGTACATAATATTTAATTTCTCTTAAACGTTGTAAGGGAGGACGCAAACATAATTTTTGTAATAAAGCAGGTAATAGAAAACGCAATTGAGTGGCAAAAGCGGCGCTTTTTAGTTCTAAAAACAAAGTGGTGTTTTGATAATCGGCTATTTTGACATGTAATTGCAATTCTGAAGGCAATTGGGGTATGACGATGTCAGCAATTTTTTTTAAAGCAAGGCTGTGCGCTTGCAGTTTTTGCAAATTTTGCGATTGCTGTAGGATGTCTTGTATGCTTTTGTAAGCCATGTGTTAACCTTAAAATAGATAGTATACTAGAAGTCTCTGTCATTCCCGCGAAAACCAACTATTCTGTCATTCCCGCGAAAACCAACTATTCTGTCATTCCCGCGAAAACCAATTATTCTGTCATTCCTGCGAAAGCAGGGATCCAGGGTTTGAAACTGGATTCCTGCTTTCGCAGGAATGACAAAAAGGCGCTTTCGCAGGGATGATAATTTTCGCCAGGATAACCGAGCCAGAACTTCATTAGATTAAACTATCGTACAAATCATCCCAATTTGGATTTTGTTGTTCAATAATCTGAAGTTTCCACTCTCGTTTCCATCTTTTAATGCATTTTTCACGTGCTATTGTCTCAGCGATATCATCGAATTCTTCTAAATAAACCAACTTGTCAACATGATATTTCTCAGTAAATCCACTTACTTTTTTTTCTTTATGTTCGCAAACACGACGTGTTAGATCGTTTGTCACACCGGTATACAAAGTTCCGTTTCTTGTTGAAGCAAGAATGTAAACCCAATATTGATACATGTTTTGTATAATAAAAGTAAAATTTTTTACAGTATACAACAATATGTTATTTCTGTGCAAGCAAGAACCAACGTTTGTCATCCCTGCGTAAGCAGGGATCCAGTAAGGAAACCCTATTTGAAACTGGATCCCTGCTTACGCAGGGATGACAGAAAGGTGGATGACAAGCCCTTCTTCGCATTTCTCCCAAAGTTAAGGTACAATATTCGCTTCTATAAGGTGCTCAAGCAGAGGAAGATGTGACCATGGTATTGGCCAATATTGTCAAACGTGTTTTTGGTAGTCGTAACGAGCGTATTTTGCGCGGTTTATATCAGCAAGTTGCCAAGATTAATGTCTTAGAGCCCGAATTTAAAGCCTTAAGTGATGCCGATTTTCCTCTGAAAACGGCACAGTTTAAGGAACGTCTGTCCAAAGGTGAATCTTTGGACAGTTTATTGCCCGAAGCTTTTGCCGCCGCTCGAGAAGCCGCTTGGCGTACTTTGGGTCTACGTCATTTCGATGTGCAGTTGATAGGTGGCATGGTCTTGCACCAAGGCAATATCGCCGAAATGTTAACGGGCGAAGGCAAAACCCTAATGTCCACTTTGGCTGCCTATTTGAATGCCTTGACGGGTCGCGGCGTGCACGTGGTGACAGTGAATGATTATTTGGCCAAACGCGATGCGCAATGGATGGAGCCGGTCTATCATTTTTTAGGCTTAAGCGTCGGGATTAATTTAGCCCAAATGTCTTTCGAAGAAAAAAAGCAAGCCTATAATGCCGACATTACTTATGGGACTAACAATGAATTTGGTTTTGATTATTTGCGCGACAATATGGCTTTTAGTCTGCAAAACAAAGTGCAGCGCGGCAATTATTTTGCGATTGTCGACGAAGTCGATTCTATTTTAATCGATGAAGCACGTACACCTTTGATTATTTCCGGCCCTTCCGAAGGCGGCGCAGAATTGTATGCGCGCATCAATGAGATTGCTCCGCAATTGTCGCGTCAAACCACGGAAAGCAGTGAAGGTGATTTTTATGTGGATGAAAAAGCAAAACAAGTTTTTTTATCGGAAGAAGGCCATGCACACCTCGAAAAATTATTGGTGGAAGCTGATCTCATTAAACACCATAAAAGTTTGTACGATTCCAAACACGTGATTTTGATGCACCATGTGAATGCGGCTTTGCGTGCGTATTTCGTGTATCAAAAAGACGTCGATTATGTGGTGAAAAACAATGAAGTGTTAATCGTCGATGAACACACGGGCCGTTTGATGGTGGGGCGGCGTTGGTCGGATGGTTTGCATCAAGCCGTCGAAGCCAAGGAAAAAGTGAACATACAAAGTGAAAACCAAACTTTAGCTTCAATTACTTTCCAAAATTATTTTAGATTGTATGAAAAATTGGCGGGAATGACGGGAACGGCCGATACAGAGGCTTATGAATTTCATCAAATTTATGGTTTGGAAGTCGTCGCCATACCCCCTAATAAAACTGTGATACGGATAGACAATCCAGATAAAGTGTACCTGAATAAGGAAGAAAAATTCAAAGCCGTGGTGGCTGAAATCAAAGATTGTATTGCACGTCAACAACCCGTTTTGGTGGGAACCATTTCCATCGAAATCTCCGAATACCTTTCTAAATTGTTAGCGGCTGAAAAAATAAAGCACGAAGTCTTGAATGCCAAGCAACACGAACGTGAAGCCATCATTATTGCGGAAGCGGGAAGGCCGGGTGCGGTAACCATTGCAACCAATATGGCGGGACGTGGTACAGACATTGTGTTGGGTGGGCATTTGCAAAGTGAATTGGCCAATTTAGCCAATTCGACTGAAGCTGAGATCAAAGCGCATACCGCCGATTGGCAAAAGCGACACGACATGGTGGTTGCTGCTGGTGGGTTGCATGTGTTAGGAACCGAGCGCCATGAATCCCGGCGCATCGACAATCAATTGCGTGGCCGCTCGGGACGACAAGGCGATCCGGGATCAAGTCGTTTTTATTTAGCAATGGATGATAATTTATTGCGAATTTTTGCTTCTGAAAAAGTGGCGGCCTTTATTGGTCGTTTGGGCCAGCCGCATGAAGCGATGGAACATCCCATGTTAAACCGCATTATTGCCAGCGCACAACGCAAAGTAGAGGGTTTTAACTTTGACATTCGTAAACAATTATTGGAATACGACGATGTTGCCAATGAACAACGCAAAGTGATTTATGAACAACGCGATTCTTTGTTAGCAGCAGACGATGTGTCGGAAACCATCGCATTGATTTTAGACGATGTGGTAGAAGAAACTATCGAAGCCTTTATTCCCACGGGGAGTTTTAGTGAGGAGTGGAAAATCGACGCTTTGGAAGCGGAATTTCAAAAAGCTTTTGGGATTATGATCCCAGTGAATACATGGTTAAGGGAAGATGAGCGATTAGATGAACAAGGCGTGCGCCAAAAAATAAAAGAAGTGATGCGAAATCATTATGCGGAGAAATGGGCTTCTGTTCATCGTGATGTGATCCGTCAAATTGAAAAAGGTGTTTTGTTGCAGCAATTGGATCAATTGTGGAAAGAACATTTGGCGACCATGGATTATTTGCGCCAAGGCATTCATTTGCGCGGCTATGCACAAAAAAATCCAAAACAAGAATACAAACGCGAAGCTTTTGATTTGTTCAGTGCCATGCTAAAAACTTTGCGCTTTGAAGTCATCAGTCAATTGATGTTATTGGAAGTTCAGAATGAAGTTGAAGCGATGCCGGAGAATAGCCTTCCCGACAATCACGTAGAATACCGACACGATGAAGCTCATCCTGAAGCAGAGGCAGCGATGGAAACGGAGAAAGTAGTGCCTTTTTCGCGCAGTGATGTGAAAACTGGACGAAACGATCCTTGTCCATGTGGCTCTGGGCGTAAATACAAGCAATGTCACGGGACGCTGCGTTGAAAATTGTTGTCGCCGTTATTCAAAACCCAGCCGGTGACTATTTATTGGGGTTAAGACCTGTAGGCAAACCCTTGTCTGGTTTTTGGGAATTTCCAGGCGGTAAAGTTGAAGAAGGGGAAACTGCTTACGAGGCTTTGTGCCGAGAATTGGAAGAAGAATTGGGGATACAAGTCAAACAAGCCGAGCACTTTTTTGAATATGCCTATAACGATCTTGATTTCAGTGTTTGGCGCGTTGTCAATTATGAAGGTGAGCTTCAGCCTTTGGTTGCTGAGAAATTAAAATGGTCCTCCAAAGCCCATTTAAGGCAGCATGTTTTTCCACCGGCGAATAGAGCGATTTTAAATAAACTTGAAGCGCCTTGGTGTGGGAAGTTATGTAGTTGATTGTGATTCTTTCTGTGTTGATTACAAAGCAATGAACGTGGCATAACAAAAGTCTGTCCTCCTCGACAAGGCCGTTAGGCCGCCGTCTGTAAACCGGAAATGCACCATGCTAAAACAAAAACTTTTCTTTCTTTGCCTTATCATCCCTTCATCGCTCTTCGCCTGGAGCAGCAATGGCCACAAATTAATAGCAGAAATTGCGTATGAAAATTTGGATCCGGCTGTTCAAAAAAAAGTGGTAGCCTTATTACAAATAACAGATGCGAATTATCGACACCCTTTATCTTTTAGTCAAAGTGCGGCTTGGGCGGATTGGATCCGTTCGGATAAACAGGAATCGGCCCCTTGGCATTACATCGATTTACCCTATTGTGGCAATCAAGTGTGTTTTCAGAGTGTTGGGCAACCGAATATCGTCACCGCTATTTTATACGATGAAGCCATTTTAAAAAATTCCAAAGCTTCTTTAAGCGAGCAATCCGAAGCCTTGCGGTTTTATGAGCACTGGCTTGGGGATATCCATCAGCCAATGCACGCGATCACCTATTACAGTCTCGATTATCCACAGGGCGATGCAGGGGGGAATTTCTACGAATTGAAGGGCAATGCGTATTCCAATCTTCACGCTTTTTGGGATGGTGCTTGTGGCTTGTGGCCTCCACATCAGGCTTTATCCAAAAAGCAGTTAGAAAATTTAGCCGAAAATTGGCAAAAACGGCACCCTAAAAGCGATTTTAAGAGCCAATTAGCCGATCAAAATGTCTCAAATTGGGCAAAACAAAGCCATACTTTGGCCATAGAGTATGGGTATGAAGCCTTAATAGATCACAATTTGAGCCAAAACGCTCAGAAAAATGCGCAAAGGATTTGTCAGCGTCAAATGGTTTTAGCTGGGTATCGATTGGCGGAACGTTTAAATGCATGCTACGCTCATGGATAGACGTAACAGCTTGCTCTGGATCGGGGCTTTTCTAGAAAAGGGCTGACCTGTTACGCATAGATTTTCGAAGTAAAAGAGACTATTAACATGCACAAAATCATCGTCGCCGGAGCCGGTAAAATAGGCACTTTGATCAGTACTTTATTTTTAGAGAAAAGCGATTATCAAATTACTTTATTGGATCAAGATTTTTCCGGCCAAGATGTACAATATTTAAAAGATTCTGTCCGATTGCAAAAAACCGTGGTAGATGTTAGCGATGAAAAAGAATTAAGCGCTGCTCTCCAAAAAAATCCTTGTGAAGCCATCGTTTCCAGTTTGCCTTTTTATTGTAATCCCATCATCGCAAAATATGCGAGAGAATTTAACTTACATTATTTCGATTTAACCGAAGACACTACGGTGACGGCGGCTATTCAAGCAATCGCTAAAAATGCGAATACTGCTTTTGTTCCCCAATGTGGTTTGGCGCCGGGTTTTATCGGCATTGTTACGCACCACTTGATGAAAAAATTTTCCACCATCGACACCGTCAAAATGCGCGTAGGTGCACTCCCTATTCATTCGAGTCATGCTTTGCAGTATGCATTAACCTGGTCTACAGAGGGTTTAATCAATGAGTATGGCAATTCCTGTCGCGCTATTGTGGAGGGGGAATTTATGTGGGTTCGGCCTTTAGAAGGGTTAGAAATACTGCAATTAAATGGCGTGTCTTATGAAGCTTTTAATACGTCGGGGGGCTTAGGTAGTTTAGCGGAATTGTATCAAGGTAGAGTGCGTACCATGAATTATAAAACTTTGCGCTATCCAGGACATTGCGAAAAAATGCGGTTTCTAATGAATGATTTGCGATTGAATGAAGATCGTTCTACCTTAAAAAATATTTTAGAACACGCGCTGCCCAAGACGTATCGAGATGTCGTTTTAATTTATGCGAGTGTTTCGGGAAATAAGGGGGGTGTCTTTTTGGAAGAAAGTGCTTTTTATAAATTGTATCCGCAAGAGATTGGTGGACATTTATGGTCGGCCATACAAGTTGGCACTGCTGCTTCTCTGTGTACGATAGTGGATTTGATCTTGAATGCGCGTCAGCCAAAAACTGGGTTTGTTTATCAGGAAAATACTGCTTTAAAAGATTTTTTAGGAAATCGTTTTGCAGGTTGTTATGGGAGCGATATGCTAAACATTTGACTGTCATCTCTAAGACGATTCTGTCATCCCTGCGAAAGCAGGGATCCAGGGTTTGAAAATGGATTTTTGCTTTCGCAGAAATGACAAAAAGGCCGAGATGACAAATATTGAGGAGTCTATTGTGAAAAACATTTTACAATCCTTAAACTTAAAATCCTTAAACAAAGGGGGGTGCATCGGTGGTCAAGATTGGTTAGGCTCGCGTTTAAAGGCC
Organism: Pseudomonadota bacterium; assembly: GCA_021782495.1. Taxonomy (GTDB): domain Bacteria; phylum Pseudomonadota; class Gammaproteobacteria; order UBA1113; family UBA1113; genus VFKP01. The sequence continues at coordinate 191,260 of JAJXUV010000002.1, forward strand.
TTTGAATCGTTTAATCCCACGACAGGTGAAGCTTTGGCAAGCGTTCAACACATCAATGAACAAGATTACGAAGCGATTTTAAGTGCAGCGCAAAAAGCAAGTCTTCTATGGCGTCAAGTGCCTGCACCTCAACGCGGCGAATTAGTGCGTTTAATAGGCGAAGCTTTACGTGTCCACAAAGACGCCTTGGGTTCTTTGGTGACTTTGGAAATGGGCAAGTCCAAAGTGGAAGGCGACGGTGAAGTGCAAGAAATGATAGACATGGCCGATTTCGCGGTAGGGCAATCGCGCATGTTGTATGGTAAAACCATGCATTCTGAACGACCCGCGCATCGCCTGTATGAACAATGGCATCCCTTGGGTGTTGTCGGTGTGATTTCTGCCTTTAATTTTCCTGTGGCGGTGTGGGCTTGGAATGCTTTTATTGCGGCCATTTGTGGCAACACGGTTGTGTGGAAACCTTCCGGTCAAACGCCTTTGTGCGCTATTGCCGTACAACACATTTGTAATACAGTTTTAAAAGCATATTCTTATCCACCGGTTTTTTCTTTGTTGATAGGCGATCGGACTTGTGCCGAGCGTTTCATCCACGATACGCGCGTCGCTTTGCTTTCTTTTACGGGTTCTACTGCAGTGGGTCAACACGTTGCTGAAGTGGTGACTCAACGTTTTGGAAAAAGTTTGTTGGAATTGGGTGGCAATAATGCCATTATTGTGACGAATCATGCGGATTTAGACTTGGCAATTCCAGCAATTGTCTTTGGTGCTATTGGAACGGCGGGACAACGTTGTACAACGACGCGACGTTTGTTTGTTCAAGAATCTTTGGTCTCTACTTTGCTGCCACGCTTAATCAAAGCCTATCAACAAATCAAAATCGGCAATCCACTCAATACCCAAAATCACATGGGACCTTTGATCAGCAAAGAAGCGGTAGAAGTCTACGAAAAAACGATTGCAGAAGCCTGTTCTCAAGGTGCTGAGCTATTAATCGGTGGACATGTAATAAAAGCAAAAGGGTATTTTGTGGAACCGGCGATCCTTCGTGTGAAATCTGATTTGCCTTTGGTACAACGTGAAACCTTTGCGCCGATTTTGTATTTGATGACTTATGATACTTTAGAAGAAGCGATTGCTTTGAACAATCAAGTGAAACAAGGACTGTCTTCCGCGATTTTTACCCAAGATCTTCGCGAGGCTGAAATTTTCCTGTCAGTCCTAGGCAGTGATTGCGGAATTGCGAATGTGAATATCGGCACTTCGGGGGCCGAAATTGGCGGTGCTTTTGGGGGTGAAAAAGAAACTGGTGGCGGCAGGGAATCCGGTTCCGATGCTTGGCAAGCCTACATGCGGCGACAAACCAATACGATTAATTGGAGCCGAGATTTGCTTTTGGCGCAAGGAATCGAATTTAATTTGTAATCCTTTAGTAATTCCTAACCGAGCCGCGACCGACAGGGAGCGGTGGTTCGAAGTAAGAAATTACATCTCCTCAAAATTTGCTAATTAAAAATACATATGTTAAACTAAGCCAAAATTTTGAGAATTTTACGAAGGCATCATCAATTTTCCACTTTGTAATCTCTCTCATTGAAAAATAAAAAGAAGGTAATAATATGTCCGCTTCGGAAGAAAATTTAGAGAAAAAAGATCTCTTTTTAGGGGTTAGTCTTAACTCAGATAATGCAGTCCACGTTATTTCTTTACTTGCAGAACAACCTAATTTTCATATAAACGCTATCAATGGGGAAGGCATCAGTTTACTGCATTGTGCGGTTGCCATCGATAACATCAGTGTTGGTTTAATAAAATTGTTACTTAAAAATGGAGCGGATGCCGAGCTTAAAGATCAAAATGGAAGAACGCCTTTAGTGCTGGCGCTACAGCTGGGAAAGAAAGACATTGCCCATGTTTTGCTTGAGCATATACAATCAAAAACTCTAAATTTGAAGGCATGGAAGGAATTTTTTATCAAAGATCTTGAGAAAGCCGATCTTAAGTCTGCGAAAGATAGACTTCGTCGCGTTGTAGAAGAACATAAAGAAGCCATCGGTGATTTTGTGCATGCAGAATGTCATGGTCGCCCAGTTTTATGGTACGCATGTGTTTGCGTGGACGCTGAATTTATACGTTTGTTGGCAAGCAATGGGGTTCGATTCGGTAATGAGGCGACGCTGATTGAATCACCTTTGTATTGGGTGATCACAGCGACTCGTAACAGTTTTATAATGGGAAGAGAAATTGATGTAAATGAAGACAAAAAATGCGCGGCGCTTCAGGTTTTGCTAGAAGCAGGAGCTAATCTTGATTTTCAAGAGGATAGCAGAGAAGCCCTTGAGCAGTGTGCTGTTGCTTCAAATAGCCCAAAAGTTTTAACTTTCTTGCTTGAAAAACGTCTTGGCCCGAAAGAAGTTTCGCCGGCGATGCTATTTGAACTCACTATGGCTTCATCTCCGTCTAGCACAAGTTCTTCTAAACCAGAAATTTCTTATCCTAAGGTGGATGCATCGACTAAAATTCATGGCAATGATTCTGAGATCAGTATGCATTTCGCTGAAGGTGGAGTAACCCCGCTGCATCTTGCGGTGCGGAACAACCACATTACTACCGTAGAATCATTATTTCGAACCGCTAGGAATGTCGGTATCAATATTCAGGATGGAAAAGGTTTTACGGCTTTACACTATGCTGTTTTAAACGGTCATATTGGTATGGTTCAACTTTTACTGAGACAAGGCGCAGCGATGAATATAAAGAATAACCAAGGAAAAACAGCTTGTGAACTTTCTAAAGATTTGCGTCTTAACAGTATTTCTCAACTGTTTATCGATCATGCCGCTATGGATCTTCAGAGAATGGGTGTTTCGGCATTACTGACCTCAGAAAGTGGTGATCCAGGAACCATAATTAGCTATCTAACACAAGGTTCTCGGCGGTTTATGCAAGAATTCGGGCAGAATAGGGGGACTAAACCATCATTTTCTTCGCAAAATAAAGCAAAGCACTTTAAAAAAATCACTAAAGAAGATTTAAAATTAACACTGAGCAAATGGCTTAAAAAACTTTTAAAACAGGGATATGACTGTTCTTTTATAGAAGAAAGTAACGATTTGTGTAAGATAAAGATTTATCATGCTGATTTTTATATTCTTTCTAGTACGTATGTTGTTTTATCAGACAATAAAGATGACAGTATAAAAGCACAATATTTTGATGGCGCTATCATCTTAAGTCTCAGTATCCAAGGAGACCGTGCAGGTTCTCTAATTCAACTTTTGACGAAACCAATCCAATATTATGCAACGCATAGCACCTTAGTCGGTTCTTTAAGAGAGCTTTCTCCAGATAGAAGTAAAGTTTTATCGGTTGAACCAGAGAAAAGTGAGGGGCAGCCACTCTTTTTTAAGGTTTCTTACCGTATTAATAATAGTGCCATGAAAGATTTCAAGCAGAGCGTGTGTAGCATGGTACCTACAGAAAATCCTCTTCAAAAAAATATAGAATTTCAAGAAAAAGATGCAGAGAGTGTATTGACGCTTAGATACCATTGTGATGTATTTTTTGACTGGAAGACCCGTAAAGCTTACTGTGAATTACTTGATAAAGCGCGTTCCGCCTCTCAAACTTCAAGCTCGTCGAGTTCAATAACACGCTTGCAACCTGAAACAAAATCCGAGTCTGCGCCAAAATTCACATCAAAACCTGAAAAAATTTCTTATTCTCGGTTGTTTTTAATTTCATTACGTGCCGATGAGGAATTAGCCACTCATTTTAAAGGAAGAGCCAAACAAGAAAAAACCTTTATTTTATTTAAAAGAGGCCGTGATGGTTATTGCCTCTATAGACCGCGACAAGATGAAGAAGTTGTTTTTTTAGAAACTTCAGAAGAAGGCCTTAAAATAGCAAATAATCTGCGTAAAAATATATTAGCCTTTGAGTTACCGCAAAAAGAAATCAATTTTTTTGAGCGGATCCCTCACGATCGTTTTAAAAAAGGAGGAATATTAGAATTTACCGAAACAGATTTTTGTGCACTGTCTGGCCCCTCTAGCGATTTATCTTTTTCCGAACTTCTAGAGAAATTGGATGCGGAACCTGCCCATTTGTTTTGTGTTGCCCCAGAAAGAGAAGAAGCGCCTTATTTGGAATATGGATATAAAAGGAAAAAGATGAGCGATCGAAGAAAGAAAAAAGAGCATTTTTTTGAAAGTGAAGACTCTTTAGAGTCTGCCATATTATCAAAACCCGGTGAATCTAAGAAAAAAACGAGTTTTGTTCCAGAAAGTGTGTTTTTTGATAAAAAGGATGAGTGGGTTGAAAGTCCAGACGGAAAATTTTATCCAGCGGGAATGCTTCCAGAAGAAAAATCGAAGAAGAAAGAGAAAAAACCAGAGATTCCAGAAAAACAGAAGTCATCCTCGGAACTTTTGCGAGAAGAAATTCAGCAAATAGGTTATTTACTGGATAAATACAGTGAAGTTGTGCGGCAAAAAAATGTATTTGAACAAGGGATTATACCAGGAGCGATTTATCGCAGTTTAACTAAAGCGATCCTGCTTCGTATGGAAGTTATCCAGGATAAAATTGATAAAGCGCCAGATGATATGGACGCGCAAAAATTAAAGAGGATTCATCATAGTTTGAGTAGGCTTAGAAATTACCTTGTGCATTATTTTTGTTTATTGCATCCTTGGAATGAAAGACGGGCAGAGTTTTTATTGTATTTAGGAGAGTGGGTCAGAAATCAGTTTAAATTTTCTAAACGCAATGAAAAATTTGATGGTGTTTTAAATATTATTTCTCGAAATAAAATGAATATAGACGATGAAAAATGTCGAAAAACTTTGTTAGAAGTAGAAAAAAAATTTTTTGAAGATGTGAATGAATTATATTTTCTGTCGTCTGAATTTCTGATTGAAAAATTATTGAAGGGGTTAAAATATTTGGATGGTCTCTTTAAAGTTTTAGACGGCAATCCCCAGGCATTATTACCAGAAGATAAAAAACGAAAAAAATATTATTATGTTGCCTGTGCTTCGATTACGATGGTGGTAGAGTATAATAATTTTCTTATGAAAAAGAAGCCAAAGGTGATTATACCCGAGCTTCAAGAAATGTTGTATGGCGCAAATAATAAGCTTCGAAAACCTTTAGTGCACGAAGGAAATCTAGATTATAATTTTAATCACAACGCACTTTTAATGGTGGCTGGCCAATTGTCTTCTTTAATAGAATTTATAGAAAAGAATTTGAAAAGCAGAGGTATGTCTGGCTATATTCTGGATTTAATAGATGCTCAGTCTCTCTATCCTAATCCTTATGCACTTTTTGAAAGTGGCTCTCCGCAAGAAGATGCTACGCATTCTTCTAAAAATATTACCTCCACTCTAACCTAGCCGCGACCGTCAGGGGGGAGTGGTTCAAAATAAAGAAGCAGGCTTGGCCGAAAGCGCTCATTTTAAATGAAAAACAAAGGTCCAGGATTTGAAATGGCCATTTTCTCGTAGTGGCGGTTTCTCACTTCGAACTACCGCTCCCTCTGACGGTCGCGGCTCGGTTAGAAAGCTTAAGCTTGTAATCGATTATTTTTTATGCTAAAGATTCCCTTATTACCTTATGGCAAGAAAATGTTTAGCGCCGAGAAACAATTTTTTTCAGGGAAAGACTTATCTTCTTTTCGAGAAAATACTCCTAAAGTATATAATCCCGCTGTGATTAACCCTACACCGGCTAGAACTGTTCCAGCCGTTACCATCGCTGCAGGTACCCCTGCTGGTAGGCTAAGACCAAAAGTCGGAAATACCGAAGCGAAATACCCAAGTCCTAAAAGAATACCTGCTGCAAAAAGCGTTGCGCCTGCCCCAATTAAAAGACCTCCGGCAATTACTCTGAGTGCAAAATTGCCATCGAAATCAAGGTGGGTTTTTTCCTCTTCTTTAACTTCTGTTGAAACCTCTGATGTATCTTGGGGTTTTTGCTCTTGCTCGTGTTGTTGCTTTCGCCCGTGTTCTTGCTCTTGCTCGTGTTCTTGCTCTTGCTCGTGTTCTTGCTCGTGTTTTTGTTTTTGCAGACTAATATTTACCTCGATGTCATTTAAAGCTATAGATGCCTTTCCCAATGCCTCATCGTATAAAGCTTGATGCATATCCAATTCTGAAACGCCAGGGATTACTTTCCTAACAATGATTGATGCATTTTTAGATAGGAAACCAGGGGTTAAATCTTGTGGGTCTTCAAGGAGTTGTTTAAAGCTAACATCAGAAAATATCTTCTCATCATTTTCATTTTTTTGCCAACATCTTATTTGATCACCGACTTTTTCTACGTATATTTTGCCCGGCATTAAGAGCAGATTTTCTTCATAAGGAACCACCTCACGAGCCTTTACATGGATAGCTTTTATCGTAGCCACAGCTGCTTGTTTGTTTGCAACTTTATTAATGGTTTCAATAACTTTCACCTTATCGTCAAATACATAAATATCGCCCACCCAAGGTTCTTTTTCTTCTAAAAAAAGCTCAAGCGCGCAGCCTTTTGGATCGACATAGTCTTTTTGTTGAGCTATATGGTCGCATACTGTTTTGCAATCGCTTATTCTCTCAGCTATTTCCTTATACGCTCGATACTCTTCACTGTGGTTTTTTTCGAGATACTCTTTTTCATCCCCTGCATTTTTTCGTGCCAATAGTTGGGATGGACATTTTTTCTGGATTTGATCTAATTTATCTGCTATGTCCTTAAAAGCTTGTCCCATTTGTTTCTCACGAGGCAGAAAAAATGAGTTTTTTGGGCTATTCCAAGTTACATCCGAAGGCGTAATAACGCCACGCACTCTGAAATCGCGTCTTTCAAGTTCTGCGATGAGTTCCATTCGTTCTTTTACAGTAGGGTAATCGCCTAGCATATCCGTAAACAAATAGACATCTAGAATGCCCCTTAATTTTAAATTTATTAAAAGACGTTCATTTAGTTCATTTCCAACGAGCAGTGTCTGATCAACATCTAATAAAGCTACGGGTCTTTTTTCGCCGGGATTTGCGTCGACTACAATTTCTTCAGAAAAACGTGGGTCTTGTAGGTCTTCTTGATCTCTTCCTATGTTTTCTTCGGTTTCTTCTTTTTTTTGACTTTCTTTCTCTTCTTCTACAACTGTTATGCTTTCTTTTTGATCTGAATCACCGCTCATGTCTACAGGAAGGTCTTGAATATTTGATCCAACATTTTCTAAAACTGTATCTACCTTTGGGGGTTCCAGCTCTTTATGAGAATCTATACCTATTTCACTTGAAAATGCGAAGTTCAATTCATCTTTCCCCGGGGGCAGGGCGGCTCTCGAGTCGCCCCTACAAGCAGCTGCCCCTAGATTGTCCTGCGTTTTACTAGAGATCTGTGTAGGGGCAGCTCGTGAGCCGCCCATCGAGATGATACGCGAATCTTGCATTTCCGTTGACGATGGGTATATTAAAGCTGAAGGTGTACTCTTTACTAGAATATCACTTGGTATATTTGCAACAACTGATGCCGAAGAAAAGGCCATATCAATTGATTCTTCTTCAAAAAGTTTTGAAGGGTCTAAATCTGGCTGTTCTGCTGAGTTGTCTACTATAATTTCTATCTCTTCTTCCTTCTCTTTACTATCTAATATCTCCGAGTCTGCTTTTGAACAAAATTTCTTGCAACGTGCAATAAATTGTTCAGGTGTTATTCTGTTAATGCTTTGTGCATATAGATTTTTTATAAATATTTCTAGCAGCTTGCTGAATTGTGCCATTTTACTGAGATTTCCAGAAATCTGCTCCAGCACGGAGCGAATGGTTAAAGCAATCGCTCTAATTCGCTCATTTTCTTCATACAACATGAAACTGATGATAGTTTGAGATAATAATGCTGGGCGGCCTTGTTCAATTTCCTTTTGATCGAAGGTAATACAACCGTGACAGAATATTAATAATTGACTTAAAGATTGATCAGAAGGCTTTCTATCCTTATATGCAGTCTCAAATGCTTCTTGTATTTTTATGTCTTCTACGATATTTTCATTTGCTGTGACTCGAATAATTTGTAATTCTTTGTTTTCTCTCAAGAGATCAATCCAGTTTTTCATGAATGTTTTAAATCGTGTTTTTTCCTGGAGATTCTTAGAATCTTTATTCAATACAAAGAAACGATTGGCCAGCATAACTATGGCTTGAAGCATCGCATCATAGTTTATATTTGGGCAATCCTTAGTAGGCGCAAAGCCTATCATCTTTGACATGAAGTCGAGTACTTCTTCAAAAATTGAAGTTTCATAGAGGCTATCCAGTTCAATCGCAACCTGACATAAGTTTAAGAACTTCTTTCTGCGGGATTTTGTTAAAAAATCTAGATTTAATTTACTCGTAGATTTTTGAACTGCTGGATCAAGCTGATTTGTTTCTGAAAAATCTTTGCTTAATTCGTCAATAAGCGCTTTTGCTGTTTTCGCCGACTCATTTTCTTGTATGTTTTCTGAGTTGAGTATCTTAGACATACTTTCTTTTCGTTTTTCTATAGATTCTTTTCGCGCATTCAACAATTCTTTTGTTTGGTTAGACCTCTTTGTTGTTGCAGTTAGCCGTGCAAACTTGTCTAGATGATTTCTTGCACTAGAATATTCCCTAAGCGCTTTGAAGCGCGCACAAAGCTTAGCTTCACCATTGTATGGAGAGAAATAAGCATGCCTATGCTGATTTGCGGTGGGATCTTTAATTTGAAATCCATTTTCTACGGTTACTTCGAAGTAATACCGTTCAATACCAGGGTTTTCGAACGATGCTTCACCACTCTTAGCTGATTGATTTTGCTCACCTTGAGGCGCTAAATCAGACATATAAAAGAGTCCTTCTCCAGGGCGATATCGAAGATCCATTGTTAGGCAATCTCGATAGAAGTCCATCCCATTTATTCTGAGTTTAATATCCGCTTCATCATAGTAAGATTTTTCTTTTACTGCCATATCTGTGCTTGGATCGGGGGCCTTAGCCTGAGTATTTGAAAGAATGGCTACTGGGATTACAGTTTGATCTCTAGGCGATACTTCTTGCAAGACATATAAGGTTTGTTCCGAGTGACTTGCTTCTGCTACAGGCTTTTTAGGTGTAGCAAACCCAGAATATTGTTTCTGTTTATTGGCAAGGATCTCTATAGAAATTTCTGACTCACGGAATAATGTCTTTTCAGTTTCTATATTTTTAAGGTCTTCTTCTAACTTCTTAATACAGTATTCAATATACGCTTCACAAACATCATATGCTGGCTCACACAATGATGGGCTTTGTCTCCAAAACCTGATATCTTCTTCCAGAAAGGAAGAATATTTTTTGCCGAATTCAGTGTATTCTAGAGTTGCCAACAAGCTTTTTTCAAGAAAATCGAAAGATGGGTTATTTTTTAATTCTTGTCTTAAAATAGCTAATGTGATTTTCAGAGTCATTACAGTTTCTAATCTTATTTTTAATAAGATTTTTAGAAGATCAAGCGGTGTACTGTCATCTTTATCTATTGCATAAATATTTGCACCCAAGGTAATTAACTGATGAACTCTATCCATATCACCTTCAGCTGCAATATGGTGCAATAAGGTTCTGCCTTGTGCATCTGTTGCTTCAAGGTAAGTTTTTCCATCTGTATCTCGAGCATGAATGTCTGCACCTTGCTCGACGAGCCTATCTATCATGGTAATGTTTCCGGTGGCTGCAACATGATGTAATAAAGTTCTACCTTGTGCATCTGTTGCTTCAAGGTAAATTTTTCCATCCTTATCTTGAGCCTGAGTGTCTGCGCCTTGCTCGATAAGCCTATCCACCATAGCAGTTTGTCCGCTGGCTGCAGATTGATGCAACAAGGTTCTGCCTTGTGCGTCTGTTACGTCAAGATAGGTTTTCCCCTCTTTATTTTTTGTTTTTAGATCTATTCCTGGTATGCCCATTAATATGGCAGCACAATCTAGATCACCTATCCTACAGACATAGTGTAATAAAGTTTCTTTTTGTTCGTTATCCTGATAATTGACACTGTCGAGAAGAATTGATTTTAGAAATGGGGCTCTATTAGCTAGATTTTTTAGACGTTTGTATCGTAAATAGACTGGATTCGCAGCATGTGGAAGATGAAGCCCTACCAAAATAGCATGATCAATTTGTCGTATTTCTCTGGGCTTGTTGCCTGTGCAACTTACTTTTAAAATTTTTGGTTCTTTTCCCTTCTTTAGGTTTCTCGCATTTTCAGCGAGTCTCAGGGCGATCAAATCACCTTTATGTTGAGGGCATCTTTTTTCGGTATTACGTGCTGTCACGCTTAATGCTTTCTCTAACGCGGATTTGGCTTTCGAAAATTCTAGGGTGGTCATACACTTAAGCAGTTTTGTTTTGAGATTTTCGCAATACTGATTTTCAAAATCTCGGAGCGTCTTATCATAATAAGAACCCAGAGTTTTAGATGCAAAGAACCCGCCTGACATGCAATCACGCACGTTACAAATTCGACTAATCTGTATACCATGGTTTTGTAGAGCCTGTCTAATAATCTCTATTTTGAAAGCATCGATAGAATTTATGATTTCTTCAAGGTCTTCTATTGTATGAGCAGTTTGAATCTTTTTTTGTAACCAGGAGAGAACTTTTGATTGAAAACTTCTTTTATCACGAGCAGTGAAAATTTCTACGGGGCTCGCGTTGTGTTGAGCGATTAAAGCCACTTTGAGTGCTTCAGACTTAATCTTGCCATTCTCATCGCACACCCCATTTACACCATCCACATCTAGCGCGACTAATGTATAAGCGTTTTCTGCGAGGAGGGGTACTATTTCTACCAGGACTTTATCTTCTGGAGCGGCCATGCTATTTTTTCACCTATTTTTTATACACAATATTATAGAAATAATGATACAAGATTAATATTAAGGAAATATTAATGGTGTGTCTAATTTTAACACAGATTTCTATACGGGATAAAAAACTACGGTGTCATCTCTGCGAAAGCAGGGATCCAGTTTTAAATAGGGTTTCTTTATTGGATCCCTGCTTTCGCAGGGATGACAGACCGGCTTTTTGTTCAGTAGAGAGAACACAGCTTTCTGGTGCCTTGTTACAATAGTTGCGGTTTCTCGCGCCGAACCACCGCTCCCTAACGGTTGCGGCTCGGTGAATACGATGGTTATCCGGGGTGTCACGCTGAATGGGGGCCTCGTCGCGCCGCACAGGAACGAGCACGACGGGGATGTCACCCTAACAGGACCCTGCGCTTGAATAACAGAGCTTAACAACCCCTTAACGATAAGGTATACTATTCGCTTATTATTCCCCGGAGTGAGGACGAACTGCCTTTATGCAAGACGCTAGATTAAGTTTAAAAAGTATTAAATTGGTTGGATTTAAGTCTTTTGTAGACCCCACCACTGTCGCTCTGCCTGGGTATTTAACGGCCATTGTAGGCCCAAATGGCTGCGGGAAGTCCAATATCATCGATGCGGTACGCTGGGTGATGGGGGAAAGCTCTGCTAAGCAATTGCGCGGCGAGGGGATGAGCGACGTTATTTTTAATGGTTCCACAGCCCGTAAGCCTATCGGTCAAGCATCTGTAGAATTATTGTTCAATAATCCCCAAGGGGCTTTGGGCGGCGAATACGCCCAATACCCGGAAATTGCCATCAAACGCTTGGTCACCCGCGAGGGCCAATCCGCCTATTTTTTGAACAATGTTCGTTGTCGTCGACGCGATATTTTAGATATTTTCTTGGGCACCGGCATGGGGCCGCGCTCTTATGCCATCATCGAACAAGGTATGATTTCACGGCTGATCGAAGCCAAACCCGAAGAATTGCGTGTTTATTTAGAAGAAGCCGCTGGGATCTCCAAATACAAGGAACGTCGACGTGAAACTGAAAATCGCATTCGCCATACGCGTGAAAATCTGGACAGATTAAACGATTTGCGCGATGAATTAGACAAACAATTGCAACGCTTGGAGCGACAATCCGCCAATGCACAGCGTTATCAAGAATTTAAAACGGAAGAAGACACCTTACGCGCGCAATTGTTAACGCAAAAATTGTTGCGTTTCACTGAAGAAGGTGCACAATTGGCGCAAGCCATTCGAGAAGGTGAAGTCGCTTTAGAAAGTGAAATGGCGGCTTTGCGCGAAGTGGAAAAACTCTTGGAAATAGAACAAGAGCGTCACAGCGCCAAAAGCGATGCTTTGAATGAAACTCAGGCGGCTTATTACACAGCAGGTTCAGAAGTCACGCGCATAGAACAAGCCATTGATTATCAAAAAGAACGAAGAACACAATGGCAAATGGATTTACATTCGACCCAAGCTTCTTTAACAGAAATGCAAGAACACCAAACCCAAGATACGGCGCGTATTCAATGGTTGACAGGTGAGTTGGCGGAAGTGGCTTCGCCTCTGGCCGAACACAGTGAACAAGCAGAAAAAGCGGCACAGCATTTGGGTCAGGTCGAACAAGCCTTTGACGATTGGCAACAACAATGGGACAGCTTTAATCAATTGGCCGCACAAAATATGAAAGAAGCGGAAGTGGAGCAAACGCGTATTCGTCATTTGGAAGGCCAACAACAAAGTAGCCGACATCGCATAGAACGCTTGGAAGCCGATAATGTGCGTTTGAATGAAGAAATTCAGGGCAATACCTTGAGCAGTACTTTGTCGCCACAAATACAAGCTTTGGAACAACAAAAAACGCAAGTGGAAGCCACTAAAGTTGCGCAACAACAAGAAAGCACCACTTTGCGTGAACAACGTCAAAATTTAAATACCGAATTAGATGCTTTAAAAACCGAATTGCGCAAACAAGAAGGGCAATTGCAATCCTTGCAAACCCTGCAACAAGCTGGTTTGGGTTTAGACGACAGTAAAACCGTGAATTGGTTGGAAGAACAAGGCTTTTCGAAGCAGGCACGTTTGGCACAAGTGTTGAGTGTAGAAGAAGGCTATGAAACAGCACTGGAAGCGGTTTTGGGCGAGCAATTGCAAGCCGTATGTCTTCGCAATGTAGACGATTTGAATTTAAGCAATAGTTTGCCACCGCATTTACAATTATTGTACCCACCGAAACATTCGAACGCTTCAGTGAGTGCACGGCGTTCTCTGGCTTCTTTATTAAAGAGTGGTCAGGAATGGGCGCATTTGTTGCAGAACATTGAAGTGGTAGAGGATGTCGCAGAAGGTTTGGCCTTACTCAAAACAGCGGATCCCCAACTTTCTTTTATTACCCGAGAAGGGATTTGGATTTCACAATACGGCATACGTGTTCCCAAAGCGAGCAGCGGGGCAGAAGGGGTGTTAAAGCGCGAAGGACAAATTAAGGCCTTAGAAGAACGTGTTCAAGAAAACAAAAATCGGATTGCCACTCTAGAAACACACATCGCCGATCTCCAAGCACAACGCCAACAAGTGCAAAAAACACAAGAAGAATCTCAAGCCACTTTGGAAGCGGTTAATCGACAAATCACCGAATTACGCGCCAATTTAAAAATAGAACAAAATAGATTAGAGCAATTGAAACAGCGCATCGCGCACCATGAAAAAGACAAATTAGATGAAAAAGCCCGTTTAGACTCTTTTGCTGAAGATTTGAATCGTGCGCGCCAACATTGGCAAGAAGCAATGGCCAGCATGGAAATCCAAGCTGAGACGCGTCAAACTTTATTGGCAAGCAAAGAAACTTTGCAACAGCAAGTGCAGATTGCTAGAGCTGAAGCAAAGGCTGCGCACGATACCATGCAATCCTTGCGTCTTAAAGAACAAAGTTTGAAAAGTGAATTGGATGCCAAAACAGAGCATTTGCAAAGAACCTTACAACAATTGAAGCTCATCGAAGACAAAAAGAATGAATTGGAACAGTCTTTACACCACAGCACAACGCCTTTGGAAAATTTACAAGAGGAATTGCAAAAAGCGTTGGAAACGCATGTCTTGAGTGAAGAAGCCTTGCAAGCTGCGCGTGTGGAATTGGAAAGTGTTGAATTTAAAATGCGTGAATTCACGCAGCAAAGACATGGCATTGAAGACAAAGTAGAAATGGCGCGTCGTCAATTGGAACAACACCGTTTGCAAAAACAAACGACGGTGGTGCATCTTCAAACCTTACAAGAACAAATAGAAACCCATGGCATTTCAGTGGAGGCAACCAAACTGTTATTGAATCCAGACATGACAGAATCTATGCTGGAAGAAGCTTTGCAAAAAGTATTGGATCGCATTCAACGTTTGGGTGCTATCAATTTGGCTGCCATTGAAGAATTTCAAAGTGAATCTGAGCGTAAACTCTATTTAGACAAGCAAAATGCAGATTTGCTGGAAGCTTTGACTATTCTGGAAGAAGCGATTCAAAAAATCGATCGCGAAACCAAGGCGCTGTTCCAGGAAACCTTCGACACGGTCAATGGCCATTTGCAACAATTATTTCCGAAGATATTTGGCGGCGGTGAGTGTTATTTAGAAGCCACGGGTGAAGAATTATTGGATATGGGTGTGTCCATTATGGCTAGACCGCCGGGTAAGCGAAATGCTACCATTCACTTATTGTCGGGCGGTGAAAAGGCCTTGACGGCTATAGCGTTGGTCTTTGCCATTTTCAAATTGAATCCAGCCCCTTTTTGTATGCTGGATGAAGTCGATGCCCCCTTAGACGACAATAACGTCTTTCGTTATTGTAATTTGGTCAAGGAAATGTCTAAGGAATTGCAATTTATTTTTATTAGCCACAATAAATTGGCAATGGAAATGGCGGAGAATTTAATTGGTGTGACGATGAAAGAGCCGGGCGTATCGCGTTTGGTGTCAGTCGATATTGAAGAAGCCTTGTTAATGGCTGAAAATTAGTGTAGGAGTAAAAAATGGAAGTCTACTTGATTGTTGCAATTTGTGTCTTGGCACTCTTTGGTTTGTATGCCTTGATGCGTCGAAATCAAGATAAAGATACGGTACCGCATTTGCAAAGTTATAAAGAAGAATTGCCTGTAGAAGACGATATTGTCGGAACGGTGAAAGTCGTGTCCGCAGAGGAATACGATGCAAAGTCTGCAGTGGCACAAGAATTTGCTGCCGAAACGCGTTCTGGAGCGATGAATGAAGATGAATTATTGTTGATCTACGTCGCTGCAGGGGCCAAAGGGCAGTTTATGGGTTATGAATTGATGCAAAGTTTGATGGCCCAAGGCTTGCAATCTGGCCCGATGAACATTGTCCATCGTTATGACGAAGAAGGCCGTGTGGTTTTTAGTGTGGCTTCGGCAACGGGCGCAGGCACCATCGATTTAACCAATATGGGCGATTTTGCAACGCCGGGTTTGTGCTTATTTATATATCCTCAAAAATCGGTGCGTCCACGCCATGCTTTCAATGAAATGGTCGATTGTGCACTGCAATTAGCAGATGAATTGGATGGTCAAGTCTTAGATCAACACCGTGAAGCCTGGACTAAAAGCTTTGAACAAGAAAAGCGAGCTGCTTTGCCGGTGTATCAACCACAACTTTTAGCGAACTAAACGACTGTGGCTGCTAAAAGGCGTCAAAAAACCAATGCCCGTAAAAAAGAAAAAGTAAAAGCCAAGGCCCCTTTTCCGGAAGAATTGCATTATCGCTTGCGCGAGGGCATTTTTATCTGCACGCTCGCTTTTGCGCTCTATGTCTTATTGTCTTTGCTTACTTATCACGCTAGCGATCCCAGTTGGTTTCGAAGCGCTTCAACACCTGAGATTGTTAATGCGGGTGGCAGAGTCGGTGCTTATTTTTCCGATAGCCTCTTTTCCTTTCTTGGGTATTGGGCTTATGGATTGCCTGTGATGGCCGCTTATGCCGCTTGGTTTAATATCAAAGGTCGAAAAAATGCCGACAAAGAAGAAGCTAATTTGCATTTATCTGCTAGTAAATGGATTGGTTTTGCTTTGGTGATCGGCGCCGGTAGTGCGCTTTTCAGTTTATGGAATTTACAAATAGGCAATAGTGCGATTGTTCCCGGCGGCATTGTGGGTGATGCGCTGTCTGGATTATTGTCTTCCGATTTTAATGCCTTTGGGGCTAGTGTGATTTTATTGGCCTTGTTTTTTATGGGCGTCACTTTTTTCACGGGCTTAATTTGGCGACAATTTTTAAGAAAAATGGCAGTGAAACTCTGGACCTGGTTTAATGCTGCGCGTCAGAGAGTTTGGGCATTTTTCAAAGAATTACGCGCTTTTGAACGAGATTCTGAAGACAGAATAGAAATACCAAAACCCCTGAAACTAGAAAAACCGGCGATAGAAGCTTCTAAAGAAGTACCGATGCCGCCTCGAAATGAAGCGCTTAAAATTGCCCTGCCCACGCCGCCTGCGCCTGTGAAAGCAGCCTCTAAAATACGAGGTGCTAAAGGCTTAGTCGATGGGTTACCTTCCTTGGATTTATTGGAACAAACGGTATCGAAGCAATTGCCTTTCTGGTCGAGGCAATCCTTAGAAGAAAAATCGCGTCAAGTCGAACGACATTTAGCGGATTTTGGGGTGACGGTTCAAGTCGAAGGCGTGCATCCTGGTCCGGTCGTAACGCGTTATGAATTGAGTTTAGCGCCTGGCCTTAAAGTCAGTAAAATTACAGGTTTGGCGAAGGATTTGGCGCGTGCTTTGTCAGTGGTCAGTGTGCGTGTGGTCGAAGTGATCCCCGGAAAATCCTTTATCGGTTTGGAATTGCCCAATGACACGCGCGAAACCGTGCGCTTGCGTGAAATTTTAGAATCTAAACAATATCAACAGTCGCGCAGTCCTTTGAGTTTGGCTTTGGGCAAAGACATTGCGGGTATTCCAACAATTGTCGATTTGGCCAAAATGCCACACTTGTTGGTGGCCGGAACAACCGGTGCCGGAAAATCCGTTGGCTTAAATGCGATGATTTTAAGTTTGTTGTATAAAGCACGGCCCGAAGAAGTGCGTATTATTATGGTCGATCCCAAAATGTTGGAATTGTCGGTGTATGAAGGCATCCCACATTTGTTGACACCTGTGGTCACCGACATGCGCGAAGCGGCGAGCGCCTTGAAATGGTGCGTCACGGAAATGGATCGACGCTATGCTTTGATGGCCTCTATCGGTGTGCGCAATTTGGCGGGGTACAATCAAAAAGTCAAAGAAGCAATGAAAGCCGAACCTTTGTGGGACATGACTAAACCAGAATATCCGGATGGTTCTCGAGATCCTTTGAATGCCTTGCCGGCCGTGGTGGTGATCGTCGATGAATTTGCCGACATGATGTTGGTCGTCGGTAAAAAAGTAGAACAATTAATTGCGCGAATTGCGCAAAAAGCACGCGCTGCCGGCATTCATTTAATTTTAGCCACCCAAAGACCTTCGGTGGATGTGATCACGGGTTTGATCAAAGCCAACATTCCTACGCGCCTGAGTTTCCAAGTCTCATCGCGCATTGATTCGCGCACCGTTTTGGATCAACAAGGCGCAGAACAATTATTAGGTCATGGTGATATGTTGTATTTAGCGCCGGGAACCGGTGTGCCAACGCGGGTGCATGGCGCTTATGTGGCCGATGAAGAAGTGCACAATGTGGTGAGTGAATTGCGTCGCGCTTATGGCGAGCCGCAATATTTGGTCGATATTTTAGCTGCTGCTGAAGAAGAAGAAGGTACTGGCACGGGACAGCCCAGCGGTGAAGCCGATCCTTTATACGATGAGGCTGTGAGTTTGGTGATTGACAGTGGCAGAGTGTCGATTTCGTCCATTCAACGGCGTTTTAAAATTGGCTTTAATCGCGCCGCGCGCTTGGTAGAAGATATGGAAAGCGCGGGTGTTGTCAGTAAACCCGGTTCCAATGGGAGCCGCGAAGTCTTAGTGCGCAGTGTCATGGAGTGAGAATAATTTTCATGACAATCATCCTCAAGCCCGCTTTCTCAGCTTGAAGATTTTTTTCTCGGTGTAAGATATTGAATATGGTATATTGGTTGTAAAAAATGTTAAACTATTATTAATCCATTACTGCAAGGGCGAGAGAGCAAAACTGATGACAAAATCAACAGCGAAACCTGGCTTTTATTCTTGGGTAGTGTGGTTTACAGGCACTTTGTTTTATTTTTATGAATTCTTCATTCAAGTTGCGCCCAATGTCATGATGCCCGATTTGACACGGCATTTTGGCATCAGCGCCGTGCAATTCGGGTATTTAGCGACTTTTTATTATGCTGGCTATGCCCTGATGCAACTTCCCGCCGGAACTTTGTTGGATCGATTTGGTGCGCGCCGTCTGATTGTGGTGGCAACTTTAATTTGCGCAGCCGGTTCTTTTTTAACAGCTTATGCCAATGCCTGGTTTTTAGTGGAATTGGCGCGCTTTGCCACGGGGATAGGATCGGCTTTTGCGGTATTGGGATCTTTTGTATTGGCTGCGAAATGGTTTCCAACGCATCGCTTTGGCTTATTGAGTGGTTTGGTATTGACCATCGGTATGTTAGGCGCTGTAGCAGGCGAACACCCGATGGCCGTGATGGTCGAGCATTTTGGTTGGCGTCAAAGTCTGAATATTTTAGCCATCGTTGGTGTTGTGTATGCTTTAGTCACTTGGTGTGTGATCAGCGATCATAAAAATCCGCTCAACCAACATCGGGTTGACACGACGCAGTCTTTCAAAGAATTGTTGAGCAATGTATTGACCATCATGCGCCAACCACAACCCTGGCTTTTGGCCGCTTATGGCTTATTGATGTTTACCCCCACACTGACTTTGGGTGCTTCTTGGGGCGCAGGGTTTTTAATGGCCGCCTATCAATTGCCAGTGGCCAGTGCAGGAAGTGTGATTTCTTTTATCTTCATTGGTTGGGCCATGGGTTGTCCTTTGTTTGGTGTTGTATCCGATAGAATGCGGCTGCGCAAACCCCCTTTGTATATCGCCAGTGTGGGCGGAACGATTTGCTTGTTGATCATGATATACGTGCATTTGCCTTCCTTGTGGATGTTGGATACTTTAATGTTGTTCTTTGGCATTTTTTCAGGCGCTTTTTTATCTTCTTTTTCTATTGCTCGTGAGTTACAGCCACCTAAAGCCACAGGTGCTGCCTTGGGATTTATGAATATGGCACAAAGTTTGGGTGGTGCGCTGTTGCCGCCTATCGTCGGTATCATTTTAGACATATTGTGGAGCGGCACTTTTCAAGACGGTGGTCGGGTGTATCTCTTGCACGATTACCGCTATGCTTTTCTGATCATGCCTTTAGAAACCGTAGCCGCGGGCTTGCTTTTGTTTTTTGTGAAAGAAACGCATTGTGTCGAGATAAAATAATTATTTATTTTCCTTCAATATGCAAGAATATGCAAGAATATGCAAGAATTTGACGTTATCATCATTGGCGCAGGTGCGGCGGGCTTAATGTGTGCCATAGAGGCCGGCAAACGGCAACGCAGAGTATTGGTGTTAGATCATGCGAATAAAGCCGGTAAAAAGATTTTAATGTCGGGTGGTGGTCGCTGCAATTTTACCAATTACCATGTTACACCGGATAACTTTATTTCAAACAATCCCCATTTTTGTAAATCGGCTTTAAGTCGGTATACACCCTCAGATTTTATAGCATTGGTCAAAAAACACCGGATTCCTTTTCATGAAAAAACCTTAGGCCAATTGTTTTGCGATCATCAATCGAAAGACATCGTCGATCTTTTATTAACAGAATGTGAATTCGCTGGGGTAACCATACGTCTGAATACGGCCGTTGAGAAAATTATGAAAGAAAGCGATCGCGCTTTTAAATTAAAAACATCCGCTAGAGACTTTCACTGTCAAGCCTTGGTGATTGCCAGTGGCGGGTTATCCATTCCGACGATGGGCGCGAGCCCTTTCGGTTATCAAATAGCAGAGCAATTTGGTATTAAAGTATGGCCCACACGCGCCGCCTTGGTGCCTTTAACTTTACACCCTGCCGATAAGGATAAATTATCGATCTTAGCGGGTATTGCTGTCGACAGCGTGGTTAGCCACGCAAGTATCGCCTTCCGAGAAAATACTTTATTTACACATCGTGGTTTAAGCGGTCCAGCGATTCTGCAAATCTCGTCCTATTGGCAGCCTGGAGAAGCCATCGAGATAAATATGTTACCGCACATCGATTTACTAGGCTATTTAAAACAAGCGCAAAAACAACATCCGCACAAGCAAGTCAATTCGTTTTTAACAGAACATTTGCCAAAGCGCCTGATAGAATTGTTCTTGGAACCTACTTTAATGACGAAAACTTTGGCCGTTGTTTCTCACCGAGAATTTGAACAAATAGCAAAGCTTCTCAACGCGTATACGATCAAACCCAATGGTACTGAAGGTTATCGTACGGCAGAAGTCACTTTAGGTGGGGTGGATTGCGATGTGATTTCTTCTAAGACGATGGAAGCCAATGCCGTCAAAGGTTTGTACTTTATAGGCGAAGTCTTGGACGTGACAGGCTGGTTAGGCGGTTATAATTTTCAATGGGCTTGGTCTTCGGGTTGGGCTGCGGGTCAGGTGGTGTAGGCTCTCTAAAAAATAGAAAAAAAATCTATTTTACAGCCTGGCAAATGTGGTGTTATACTGTCCATATCTCTTAAAAATCGTTCATTGAGCAGGAAGCCTGTAGAACATGATTGAGTATAACAAATACAAAAAAACACTTCAGCATTTAATTGTCCAATTCGAAAATTATCGTACTTTGGATAAGCATCAGCCAAAATTGATCCAAGAAGCGGTTGCAGAATCGGTAATACAGCGTTTTGAAACCTGTTATGACTGCATGTGGGAAATATTGAAGCGTTATTTGTCAGAAGAGTTGGGTATTCCCGAAGTACCCCATAGTCCAAAGCCCATTTTTCGCCTTGCTTTTGAAAACGATCTATTTATCTCATCGATAGAAGCTTGGTTGAAATATGCGGATGCGCGTATAGGAACCTCACCTGATTATAACGGTAAAAAAGCCAAAGTGGCTTTAAAAGTGATAAATAACTTTACAAAAGATGCGATTGCTTTGTATGAAACGATGAGCGGCAAAGCATGGAAATAAAGAAAACAATTGATATTACCTCGAAACAGAAAGAATTGATTCTGAACTTGTTAGAACGTTATTTACCGAATACTCCCGTGTGGGTGTATGGTTCTCGCGTTAAAGGGACAGCACGACCGCAATCCGATTTGGATATGGTAGTATTCGCAACAACTGTGCAAGAACTTCAGGTTTCTAACCTGAAAGAGGCATTTGAAGAAAGTGATTTGCCATTTAGAGTGGATTTGTTTGTTTGGGATGAAATTCCAGAGACATTTAGAAAAAATATAGAAGCCGAGCGAGTTGTGTTTAAAGCTTAGATATAATGGAAGACATAACCACCTATGCCGGAGATGTGAATCGAACACACGACCTACTGATTACGAATCAGTTGCTCTACCGACTGAGCTACTCCGGCGTGGGGCTCATTATAGAGCTTCTAGGGGATGATGACAAGATATAAGGACACGAGGCATAACTTGAACAAGAAATACACTTATTTTGATTTGGAGCAATGGTATGAGACGCCTTTAGGCCGTCATATTTATGCTGCAGAAGCAGAGTGGCTGTCCGAGCATTTGAAGCAGTGTTTTGGTTATTATTTACTCCAGTTTGGTGGAAGTCATTCCTTAAAAGCCTTAGATGCAAGTCCTATTCGAAATCATATTTGGTGTATTCCAGCACATCATAATGACAATCATGAACCTACGATTTGTTGTCATTTTGATGCCTTGCCTTTTGCCTCGCATTCCATCGATGCTTTTGTATTACCCCATACCTTAGAATTGTGTTCCGATCCCAAAACCATCATTCAGGCCGCTTCTGAAGCTTTGGTACCAGAAGGTATGCTGTTAATTTTAGGCTTTAATCCCGTGGGTATTTTTGCGCCCTTGAAACAATGGCTCGCTTGGCGTCGCGATATTTTGCCCTGGGGATTGGAGTGGCAGCGAATTGGTCGAGTACGGCATTGGTTGGAAGAGTCGGGTTGTGAAGTCGAATCCATTAAAACTTTCCTTTTTTCATTTTCTCTAAGTATTTTGGGAAATATGCGTCGACAGCATTGGGTAGAAGCTTTGGGGCAGAGCATTTGTCCCACCTGGGGCGGCATTTACCTCATCTTAGCGCGCAAACGTATGGTGCGCTTAACCCCGCTTAAGGTAAAATGGACCAAACCGGTGCTAGTGGATAAGGAACCTGCACTGCCCATGCAGAATGAATAGAGATGATTTTAAAAAACGTAGTAATGTACACCGATGGCGCTTGCCGCAACAATCCCGGTCCGGGCGGTTGGGGTGTGTGGATGTCTTTTGAAGGGCATGAAAAAACCCTACGCGGTTTTGAAAAAGAAACCACCAACAATCGAATGGAATTGACTGCAGCGATTATGGGTTTACGCGCTTTGAAAGAAAGTTGTGTCGTGAATTTGCATACCGATTCACAATACGTCCAAAAAGGCATTCATCAGTGGGTCGCGGGTTGGCGCAGCCGTGGATGGCGAACGGCTTCGGGGCATGAAGTCAAGAATAAAGATTTATGGGAAAGTTTATTGAATGAAGTTGCGCGTCATCAAGTGCATTGGCATTGGGTGAGAGGACATGCGGGCAATGTACACAATGAGCGTGCAGATGCTTTGGCGCGACAAGCGATTGAGGAGCAAGAAGATAGACGGTAAGTCCCTAAGTTGAGAAAGCTCCTTGGGGAGGGTACGCGCATCCCTGCGGCGTATCCTCCCAAGTTACCCTCTTAGCTTAGGGACTTTGTTAATATAAAGGAAACCACTAATGCACAGACAAATTGCCATTGACACCGAAACGACGGGTTTGGAAGTGAAAGAAGGGCATCGCTTGATCGAAGTGGCTTGTGTGGAATTAATCGATCGACGCATTACCGGTTCAACTTACCATTGTTATATCAATCCCCAAAGAAATATTGATGCAGGCGCGATTGCGATACACGGGTTGAATGAAACTTTTTTAGCGGATAAACCGCTGTTTGCAGACATTGCTGAAGAATTCATACACTATATTCAAGAAGCCGAACTCATTATCCACAATGCACCTTTCGATTTAGGGTTTTTACAGCGCGAATTAAAATTGTGCCGCCGCAAAGAAAGTTTGCAAGAGGACTGGAGTGTCATTGATACTTTAGTGATGGCGCGGCAAAAATACCCTCGACAAAAAAACAATTTAGATGCTTTGTGTAAGCGTTTGTCTGTGGACAACAGCGAGCGACATTACCATGGTGCTTTGATCGATGCGCAACTCTTGGCGCAAGTCTATTTGGCCATGACCAGTGGCCAATACACCTTGTTTGGCCCCGAGAGCATATCCACGATGAATGAATTGACATCGACGCAAGTCGTCCAATCGACGGATATGGTTGAGCAGCCTTTAGCGCTGATTGAATTAAGTGAAGAAGATTTGCAAGCGCACAGACACTATTTGCAGCAGATAAAAACACACCATGGTAAGGTTATTTGGGATAAAGAGTTGTAATTTCCTCTGAATGCTGTATTTTGTGTCAATCATTATAGGAGATTTAAGGTGGTAAAAAGAACTTTTTTTGAGAGGTTCCGAGAAATAGAATCTCTAGGCGGTATCTTGTTGTTATTGGCAGCCGTGCTTGCCATCCTCATCAGCAATACTCCTTTGCAAGCGTGGTACCATCATTTTTTTCGTGAAATACCTGTGAGCTTTGGAATTGGAAAATTCAGCATTGTAGAATCCTTACAATATTGGATCAACGATGGTTTAATGGTTCTTTTTTTTCTTTTGGTTGGGCTGGAAATTAAACGGGAATTGGTGATAGGAGAATTGAGTCGTCTTTCTCGTGCTTTATTGCCTGTCATGGCAGCATTGGGTGGCATCGTCATGCCAGCCATTATTTATTTGTTGGTGAACAAAGGCATGTCTGACTATCAACCCGGTTGGGCAATTCCAACGGCAACGGACATTGCTTTTTCTCTCGGCGTTTTATCCTTATTAAAATCGCGTATTCCACTGAGCCTTAAGATTTTTTTAACGGCCTTGGCCATCATTGACGATTTAGGCGCTATTGTGGTGATCGCGGTGTTTTATACGGCGGGATTGTCTTGGTTGCTTGTCTTAGCTTCCTTTTTTTGCATTACGATTTTAATCTTATTTAACCGTGCGGGTGTGGTGCGTTTTGCACCTTATGCCGTGGTGGGTTTCATATTGTGGTTGTGTGTCTTGACTTCGGGGATCCATGCGACGCTGGCAGGCATTGCTTTGGCTTTTGCTTATCCTTTACAAGATAAAAAAAATCAGTTGAATTCTCCTTCGCGGCGCGTAGAAATGCATTTGCATCCTTGGGTGTCGTATCTTATTTTACCGATTTTTGCTTTTGCCAATTCCGGCGTTTCTTTCGCACGTGTCACGGAATATAGTCTCATACATCCGATTACCTTGGGGGTTTTTGCCGGATTATTTTTTGGTAAACCGCTGGGCATTTTTTTGGCTTCTTGGTTGGCAGTTAAAACTAAAGTTACCACCCTTCCACGCGACGTTCATTTTGGTATGATTTATGGCGTCGGCATTTTAGCCGGGATCGGATTCACCATGAGTCTTTTTGTGGGCAGTTTGGCATTTCCAACAGAAGAATACCGTTTGATGGTTAAAGTCGGTGTTTTTGGCGCTTCTTTCTTATCTGGGCTCATCGGGTATGTTGTGCTGAGACGTTTGAGCGTACCGTCGGAGCAGTAGAAGGACATCTCACTATTTTTAAGACGGTACCTTGAGGCGAAACACTTTCTAAGATCACGTCAAAGCCCCACAAAGCATGAAAATGTTTTAAGACTTCTTGAGTTGAAGTTTCATCCAAAGGCCTGTGGTTTATTTGCGTATGTCTGAGTATGATAGCGCGATCGCTTTTAATGTGCGCCTCATAAATTTGAATACGGGGTTCTACGGAATCTAAATTGTATTGTTGACTCAGTCCTTCTCTTAAAGCGGTGTATCCCACTTCATCGTGAATAGCTGTGATTTTAAGATCGGGTTCATTGCTGTCGTCTAAGACGGAAAAGAGTTTTAAATCGCGTATCAATTTGGGTGAAAGGTATTGTAGGATAAAACTTTCATCTTTGAAATTTCGCATGGCAAAATCCAAGGCTTCCAAAGGAGGCGTATTTGTTAAATCAGGGAAAAATACTTCGTCTTCTTTGGTGGGATCTCTACAGATGCGTTCTATGTCTGAGAATAGATGGTAGCCTAAAGTGTAAGGATTAATTCCATAAAATCCCGGGGAATCGTAAGGCAATTGATAAATTAAATTGGTGTGGTTTTTAAAAAATTCCATCATAAAAGAATCCGATACCATTTTTTGATTGTACAATTCATTGATGATGCGATAATGCCAAAAGGTCGCCCATCCTTCGTTCATTACTTTGGTGAGTTTTTGCGGATAAAAATATTGTGCTATTTTTCTCGATATCCGGATGATTTCCCGTTGCCAAGGTTCCAACAAAGGCGCATTTTTTTCTAAAAAGTATAAGAGATTTTCTTCGGGCTCTTTTGGAAAGTGCTCTTTTTTATCGGTTAGAGAATTTTTTTGAAAATGCGGTGGAATGGTTATCCAGAGATCGTTGACTTGACTTTGCAAATAAGCAGCGCGCTCGCTTTGTCTGGTTTTTTCTTCTTGTAAAGAGATTTTTTGAGGCCTTTTGTAGCGGTCGATGCCATAATTTCTCAAAGCATGACAAGCATCTAAAAGTTCTTCTACAGCGGTGGAACCGTATTTTTCTTCACATTCGTGAATATAGTTTTTAGCAAAGACCATGTAGTCGATAATAGAATCTGCATTAGTCCACGTTTTAAAAAGATAATTGTTTTTAAAAAATGAATTGTGGCCATAGCAAGCATGCGCCATGACCATGGCTTGTAAAACCATGGTATTTTCTTCGAGCAAATAACTGATGCAGGGATCTGAATTAATCACCATTTCATAAGCCAAATTCGTGTATCCTTTTCGATACAACTTCTCTGTGTTTACAAAGCGTTTTCCAAAAGACCAATGGGTGTAATTGATGGGTAACCCAGAAGAGGCGTAAAGATCCAACATTTGCTCAGCCGATATGATCTCAATTTGATTGTTATAAGTGTCCAAATCAAATGCTTGTGCAATGTCGAGAATGGCTTTTTCATATAGCTGAAGCGATTCAAGCGTCCATTCAGAATTTTGAGGCAATAATTTTTTAGACATTATTAAATATTCCTTTTAAACAATTCATGCAATGCAAAAAATAACTCATTGGGTTTCGAAATACTTTGCATGGCAAAATTAGCGTGTTTGTGTTTTACGTTTAAATAAGCATTCCACAAGCTCTGATGGTGCCTTGGCATAATTTCAATATAGGCATAATACTGCACTAAAGGCATGATTCGTTCATTCAACACACTTTGGCAATAAGGCGAATCCGCATTCCAATTGTCGCCATCCGAGGCTTGAGCTACATAAATATTCCAATCGTTGGTTGGGTAGCGATCGACGATAATCTTGTAAATCAATTCTAAAGCGCTAGAGACGACTGTTCCCCCGGTTTCTCTGGAATAAAAAAAGTCTTGTTCATTGACTTCTTTGGCGATGGTATGATGGCGTATAAAAATAATTTGTATTTTCTGATAAGTTCTAGTTAAAAACAAATAGAGTAGAATAAAAAAACGTTTGGCCATTTCTTTTTTAGCTTCATCCATAGAACCGGAAACGTCCATCACACAAAACATGATCGCTTGAGAAGACGGCACAATTTGTGGACTACTTCTATGATACAAAATATCCGAAGTATCGATAAAAGGGATGGCCTTAACTTCTTTTTGCATCCATTGGATATAACATTCCAAACGTATTCGCCTGGGCGAAGAAGAAGCGATTTTAGCAGGCAATCGAGCGAGTCTTTCCAGCGCTATTTTTAATTTTTGGCGTTTATCGTGACTTAAACTGATTCTTCTGCCAAGCGCTTTCCTAAAAGAACGGATGATACTGATGTTATTGGGAGAACCCGAGCGAGAAAAACCGCTTTTGACATTTTGAAATTGTGGTATGGATTTTAGCTCTGTTTTCACCAAATTGGGTAACTCTAAATCTTCGAAAAAAAAATCCAGAAATTCATCTTTGTTGATTTCAAAGGTAAAATCATCTTCTCCTTCGCCCCGGTCAGAGGCATTTTCGCCCAAAGATTGAGTGTCGACAACCGGAGGCCTGGCGATGGTATCGCCTTTGATAAATTCCTTATTTCCGGGGAAAATATGGTTGATTTGACCGCCGGAGGCGTAACGAAAAAAAGGTTCGCGAATGTCTTTTTTAGGAATGCTTATTTTTTCTCCGCCCTGAATATCGGTGATGGACCGTTGGCTTAAGGCATGCGATAGGGCTTCTTTGATTTGTTTTTTGAATCGATTGATGAAACGTTGCCGGCTGACGGTGCTGGTATTTTTGGCGTGGTGGCGTCTATCAATAAACTGAACCATGGAGTCACCTTCGTTTCTTAATTTGATTTCCTCACACGCAAATACCATTCACACAACAATTTAACTTGTTTCTTCGTATAGCCTTTACTGACCATTCTTTGTATGAACTCATCGTGCTTTTTCTTTTCTTCTTCAGAGGATTTAGGATTAAATGAAATAATGGGCAGTAAATCTTCTGTATTCGAAAACATTTTCTTTTCAATCACACTGCGTAATTTTTCATAACTGTTCCAAACCGGGTTTTTACCTTTATTGTTGGCTCTGGCTCTCAAAACAAAATTCACGATTTCGTGTCTGAAATCTTTTGGATTGGAAATGCCAGAAGGTTTTTCAATTTGTTCCAATTCTGCATTCAAAGCACTTCGATCGTATATTTCTCCCGTATCGGGATCGCGGTAATCTTGATCTTGGATCCAAAAATCGGCGAAACTCACATATCGGTCAAAAATGTTTTGTCCATACTCTGAATAAGATTCTAAGTAAGCGGTTTGTATTTCTTTGCCTACAAAATTTATATAATGCGGCACTAGGTATTCTTTGATAAATCCCAGGTAACGATCCCTTGTTTCAGTCGGGAATTGTTCTTCTTCTACTTGTCTTTCTAAGACATAAAACAAATGGACAGGGTTTGCCGATATTTCATTGGGATCGAAGTTAAATACTTTGGATAATATCTTAAAAGAAAAACGCGTCGATAAACCGGTCATGCCTTCGCTGACGCCGGCATAATCCTTATATTCTTGATAGGATTTGGCTTTGGGATCGATGTCTTTTAAATTTTCGCCATTGTAAATGCGCATTTTGGAATAAATGCTCGAATTTTCGGGTTCTTTTAAACGTGATAAAACCGCAAATTCAGCCATAATCTCCAAAGTGTCTGGTGCACAGGAAGCGGTTTTTAAGGAACTGTTTTCAATAAGTTTTTTGTAAATTTTAATTTCTTCAGAAACCCGCAAACAATAAGGAACTTTAATGATATACACGCGATCGATAAAAGCTTCATTGTTTTTATTGTTTTTAAAGGTATACCATTCTGCTTCATTGGAGTGTGCCAAGATAAATCCATCAAAAGGAATCGAAGAAATGCCTTCGGTGGCATTGTAATTGCCTTCTTGAGTTGCCGTTAATAAAGGATGCAAAACTTTAATCGGTGCTTTAAACATTTCTACGAATTCCATGAGACCGCGATTGCCTCTGCAGAGACTTCCAGAAAAGCTATAAGAATCGACGTCATTTTGTGAAAAATGTTCTAGTTTGCGAATATCGACTTTTCCAACCAAAGAAGAAATATCTTGGTTGTTTTCGTCACCCGGTTCTGTTTTGCTGATAGCGATTTGATTTAATATGGAAGGGTAGAGTTTCACCACGCGAAATTGTGTGATGTCGCCATTGAATTCATTCAAGCGTTTAACAGCCCAAGGCGACATGATGGTGTTTAAATAGCGTTCTGGGATCCCATATTTTTCTTTCAATAAAGGACCATCTTCTTGTTTGGAAAATAAACCCAAGGGACTTTCTTGAATGGGCGAGCCTTTGATCGCATAAATGGGTTCTTTTTCCATCAAAAATTTTAAGCGTTCCGCCAAAGAAGATTTACCGCCACCCACGGGGCCTAATAAATAAAGTATTTGTTTTCGTTCTTCCAATCCTTGTGCAGCGTGTTTGATGTACGCCACAATTTGCATGATGGTTTCTTCCATGCCAAAAAAATCGCTGAAAGTCTCGTATCGTTGAATAACGCGATTGGAAAAAATTCGGCTTAATATAGGATCGGTGCGTGTGTCGATGGATTGGGGTTCGCCAATGGCTTTAAACAATCGTTCTGCTGCATTGGCATAGACACTGGGATCTTTTTTACAAAGTTCTAAATACGCCATCAAACTCATTTCTTCTTGCGAGCGTGCATCGAAGCGATGTTGGTAGTTAGCCAATAGATCAGACATAGCATCTCCCCTTGCTTATCATGTACTTTGTTTAATCAGTATAGACTATTCAGCAGCGACAGGGGTGTTTTTGTACGTATTTTAAACACTTAAGCTTGAATTTTGACTTTTTCGCACAATTACTATTTCTTGCGCTTATTTGTAGCTACCCCTTGCCGCATATTAGAGCCGTTATTGATGGTAAAAGTACCTGAGCGTCGTTTTGAAGACTCTTTGGCTGTTTTTACGAAAGCGCCCGCCATAGCTTCTAGGTTCTCTTTTTTGAGTTCGTCCAGCTCTTCAAGTGTCGGAGCAAGTTCAAGCTCGCCTAGTGCTTCAAGCTCAAGTTCTTCTTCAGAAAGTAGGTTTTATAAGCAGGGTAGATAATTTTATCTGTGATCTTGCCATTACTCAGAGTACCGAGTAATAGCTCTCGACCTAGCTTTTAGGTCGCTGCTCCAGTTTACATAAATCTACGATAATTGAAACAAAGCCATGTAATTTACGCCTAAATCTGTAGAAAAGTGCGTTTCGCGTTTGAAAGGTTGATAACGCAAACCTTGTAAATGACAGAGATCCAGATCGGCGGCCCGACACCAAGCACTTAATTCCGAGGGTTTGATGAATTGCGCGAAATCGTGTGTGCCGCGCGGTAATAAACCCAAGACGTATTCTGCGGCTAAAATAGCTAAGCCATAGGCTTTGGGTGTGCGATTGATGGTCGATAAATACAGAAATCCTTTGGGTTTTAGCAGGGCAGCACAGTCTTGAATCAATTTCGCACCATCAGGAACGTGTTCAAGCAATTCCATGCACATGATGACATCAAAGGGTTCGGGTTTTTGTGCCACTAAAGTTTCAAGCGCGATGCATTCATAATTGATGTGCAATCCCGATTGCTTGGCGTGATCTTGAGCAACCGCAATAATCTTGGGATCCAAATCGATACCTGATACTTGCGCGCCGTGTTGTGCCATCGCTTCACTCAATAAGCCACCGCCGCAGCCGACATCGAGCACTCTTAAACCATTTAAAGGCGTATGATTCAAAATGTAGTTCAAGCGAACTCCGTTCATATCGTGCAAAGTGCGCAGTGGACCGTCTTTGTCCCACCAATCTTTCGCAAGATTTGAAAATTTGGCGATTTCTTGAATATTAACGTTGGTCATTTGTATGCCTAATCTAACTGAGCCGCGACCCTCAGGGAGCGGTTGTCATTTCGCCGCTCCCTGAGGGTCGCGGCTCGGTTATGACCTTAATAATGACACAAGATCATGCTAAGTCACAAGTTCGGTTTTTTTCCTTTGAAATCATTGAAAATCTTGCACGCTACGATAGAATGTGATATTTCTAACAATTGAACACTGTATGTAGCGGTGGCGAAACGAAATGGGGGGTTTTAGGTGAAGAATAGACTGAGCTTAGGCTTGTTCATGATATTGTGTACAGGGCCATTGTGGGCGGGTATCTATATGGGTACAGACGCAACCCCGCCACAAACTTACCAATCGAACGCTAACTATCCACAGAATATTGTTGTTTCGGGCAACACCGCTGCGGAACGCAATTGTAGATTGTATTATGATGGCAAAGGCCCCATTCCCCCTTTAACGTGCAGTGGAGCAACGCCACCCATGCCAAGCGCATCGACTTCAGTGGCTAAAACGCCTGCACCGGGTATGAGTACGGTATCGAGCGCGCCAGGAATGTCTGTGGTGGTGCCCACAACAAACGATAAAGCTGCACAACAGGTGCCTTTGGCCACTACGACTCCCACAGCCCCACCTTTGGTTCGACCTGTGCCGGTTGCAAAGCCCGTCGAAGCGCCAAAACCTCAATTTGTAACGACGGCGATGCCAGGTTCTTTAAAAGAAAATGTCGAACGCATTGTGGCCCAAAGTCATTGGGGAACAGTGGTATGGACCTTACCTGTTGATTACAATTGGAAAGGTTCGATGACGATCACTGCGCCCAATGTTCAAGGCGCCTTATCGCAATTATTGAAAGAATATCCTGTGCGCGCTGTTTTTTATGATAAAAATCACATTGTCGCTATAGAATCAAGGAGAGTGATTTAATGATTAGAATTATTCTAAGCCTTTTTGCTTTAGCGGTGTTTTTGAGTGGCTGTGATTCTATTGCTCTGTGGAAATCTAATGATCGCGAATACGATAAAGATAAAAAAATCATCGAAACCAAGCAAGCCGATATCAAAATACCGCCTTCTCCTGTGGTCAACAAAAACAAAGCTTATGTCGATACCACACCTATAAGCTTGCATCATGAACCGGCTTGGTATTCCGAGCATGTCACACTGAATGGGGCAGAATTGCCTTTTAGTTTTTACGTAAATCAACTGTTGGGCAGTGTGCCAGTGGATGTCCACATGGAACCTAGTGTAAATCCCGCGCATAGGGTGACCCTACATTACGATGGTACGATCAAAGGGGCTTTGTCAGAATTAGCCGCTAAATCTAATTATTTTTACACGTATAACGCAAGCAATAGGAGTATGACTTGGTCTGCATTACAAACCAAAGTATTTGACATTTCTTTTATTCCAGGGGTTTCTAAATACAGTCTAGGGCCAACCACCTCACCCAGTTTAACAAGCAGCAGTGCAGGGGGCGGTAGCGGAGGAACCACGACGACCATGGTGGGTATCGATATTACAGCGACAGGAGAATACTCTAACATCAGCAATGGCAGTTTATCCGTGTGGGACGATATTAAAAATACTGTGACGACGCTTTTATCGCCCAAAGGTAAACTCAGTGTTTCACAATCAACGACGACAATCACAGTGCGCGATCGTCCCTCAAATATTAGGGATATTAGCCATTATTTGGCAAAAATGAATAAAATTCTCTCTAAACAAGTGCATTTTAATGTGCAAGTCTTAGATGTGCAATTGAATAAGCAATTTCAATACGGAATCAATTGGAATGCCATTCAATATAATATCAATAGCCACAATAGTTCGGTAGGTTTCAATGCCAATTTTTCATCAGCGGCGGGAGGCATATTAACCAATCAAAATCCAGGGTCTTTCAGTTATGCTCCAGGCAATAAATTTACGGCTGCCAGTGAAATCATGCTTCAAGCTTTGGAGCAACAAGGCAAAGTCACGATTGTGACGCAACCTTCTATCACCACTTTGAACGATCAAGTGGCGCAACTGGCTATCCAAACGCAACAAAGTTATTTGGCTTCTCAAACCAGCACGATTACGGGCGGGAATAATTCTTTGTCGCAACTTACCTTAACCCCAGGTACGGTGAACTATGGATTTCAAATGTATCTCTTGCCGAAAATTCAGGATGATAAAATATATTTGCAAATCAGTAGCGTCCTATCCAGTTTAAGCGGGTTAACGATCGTCAGCCAATTTGGCCAAACCGCGTCCTCAGCGGACTCGAGCAGTACGGCCAATGCCATTCAAGTCCCCAATTTGGCGCAAAAGAATTTTAATCAACGCGCTGTTTTGCGCAATGGCCAAACCCTGGTGATGGCTGGGTTTAGAAGTTTAAATGACAATAACCAAAAAGACTCTATCGCAGGTTTAACAGCCTTGGGCGGTGTGGCGGGGCAATCCCTGAATGAAGAATTAGTGGTCTTGATTACCCCGATTATCTTGAATGGGGATAATTTCTAATGACCCAACTGACGCGCTATGATGATGTCAAATTCGTTGTTTTAACGTACAGAGAATTATTGACAGCGGCTTCCGCCAGTGTGATGAAGCGCGAAATTCAATTATTGGCGGCGGAAAATGGTCAATATGTTAAATGTTTTGAACGCGAGCAGGGTGTTGAAACCGTTTTTTCCAGAGACAGTGGTTATTTGTTGGCAGAATCCGTCTGGGATTATTTTGGGCAACCGGACAATTTAATTTATTGTGAAGAATTGCCCAATGGCAATGCCGTGTTGGTGGTCATTCGCGGTGGTACCGTATTTTTAGATACGGAAGTCGGTCTTCGCAATCTGATGGATGAACTGACGGCTTTGAGCTTGGGTAGTGTCGCTTATCAAATCAAATTGTTTGGTAATCTTCCGATTGGTGAAGGTTCTAGTCAATTTCAATTCCCGCGCCAAAACGTTGATAAAATAGAGTGGTTGGAAGCGTCGCCCTTTTTGGCTTTAGCGCCCAAAGAAGACTATGAACTGGGCACCGTCAAACAAGCTTTTGTCAGTTTAGGCTACACGCGAGCCGCTATCAAAAAAATGGCGATTGTCGGTATTGCGTTGTTGGTGATTGGTTTACTCGTTTGGTGGATTTCCAAACCCAATGCGCCGCCTCCCCCGCCAGTGGTACAAGGTCCACCGCCGCCACCGCCGGATCCTTATCTAGCCTTTAAACAAGCATTGACCACGCCTGCGCCCGATGATATCTTGAGTGATTTGGTCAATACCTTAACGGATGCCTATACGATTCCGGGTTGGACGCCGCAATCTTTGAGTTTGGCGGGGACGACGGCGACCGTGACTTTGTCTAAAAATGGTGGAAATGCGGGAATTTTATTGGCTTGGAAACGTTCTCATCCGGATATAAAATTGAGTATCAACAGTGGACAAGCCATGATGACTTACACTTTGCAAGAAACGTCGCGCGCTACACCCGAAGTTATTTATAAATTACCTGATTTGTTGGCCAATCTTTACGATGAATTGAATGTGAAATTTCCGGGGAGTACAGTGTCGGTAGGGGCGATCACGACAGCCGATCATTATCAAAAAAGCAATATTAACATTAGCTTTAACGATCAATCCCCGGACAGTTTGTTGGTATTGGTCGAGGTGTTAAAGGGTTTACCCGCTGTGTTGAACTCTGCCTCGATGACAGTCAGCAATGGTTTAATATCAGGACAACTGGGGATCCAGTTGATAGGAGCGTAATGATGGCATGGTCAGATATGGAACCCAAACAAAAAGGGATGTTGATTGCAACGGTATTACTCTTTCTTATCATTGGCTATATGGTTTATAAAATGTTTTTTGCTGGCAACAGCACGCCGCCGCTTCCAGTTCCTGCTGCCAAGCCGAGTCCGGTTGCGGCAAAGCCAGCAACACCCTCTGTTGCGCCGACCAATGCAGCAACAAACAATCCCGCCGCCGATTTGGCGGTTGCCAACCCAGGTGCGCCTGGCGCCAATGCTGCACCCACTGTACCGGTTGCGCCTTCGGTTGTCGAAATGCCCAAACGCGAATTAACACCCGAAGAACTCGCTTTATTAGAAGAGCGCCGTCAAGTGCAGCAACAGTATTTGCAATTGGTCAATCAATACCAATTGACGGAAATGCAAAACAAGGTTGCAACTTCACAATCAAATTTGCTTAAAACAGAAATAGATGCTGCTAAATCAGCGCAACAAGCGGCTCGATTGGGATTGGTTTTGCCAGGCCAAGGAGACGATACCAACAAAGGATTAACCGGAGTGAGTTTGGTGTATGTGGGGCAAAAAAATGGCATTTGGAGCGGGGTTTTAAACGTACGTGGTGCATATGTCAATGTAAAAGTGGGATCTCGTTTGATAGATGGTTCTGTCGTCAGTCGAATTAAGGAATCGGGGTTAGTGATAGTCAAGGATGGTGAACCCCATATTTTAACGGTGCCGATAGTGATGGATCACGAATCTTTGGATCAAACCACCGCCACCAGCGACAATTCGGGGGCTGCCAGCAGTGGTGACAATGGCGGTGCTTCTGCTCCGAGCAGTAATCCGGATAACACGAGTGGGCAATGAATAAAACGCTCATCTTGATGCGTCATGGAGAAGCGGGGACTGCAGTGCGTGATTTTGATAGGCCTTTGACTGAGCAAGGCGCGGAGAAATGCCGAATTCAGGGAGCGCTTTTAACAGAGCAGGGCGTTCAATTGAGTACCTTGGTGACCAGTCCCGCTTTAAGGGCTTTTTCCAGTGCACTGGCGGTGGCTCAAGCCATGCATTATCCAGAAACTCAGATAATGACGGATGAAGCACTGTACAATGCACCAGCCGATGCCTTATTCAATGCGATCCAAGGGTTTGAAGACAGTTGGCATACTGTGTTATTGATAGCGCATAATCCTGGAATCAGTGTCTTGGCGCGATCTTTCAATTCAACTATTTCCGCTGATTTAGACGTAGGCGACTTCTGCGTACTGTCTTTTCCGGTATTCCATTGGCAGGATATCAGAGTTTGCTGACTGTTCTTATATCTACTTGAATTATAAATATTTTCTTAGCCTTAAGCCTCGAAGGCCCTCATCATTACGAGATAAACTGTTATTCGTTTCGTGGTTTTGCACCAGAGCGGTAGAATGGTTTCTCTCGCAATGACGGCCTTCAGGATCTGGGTTTTTAATTCAAAATCAGTTAGTTAGCAGCTAATTTTTCATTTAAGTTATGTGATCTCTGCAGGGGACAAAAAACGACGGTGTCATCCCTGCGAAAGCAGGGATCCAGTAAAAAACGCTATTTAACACTGGATCCCTGCTTTCGCAGGGATGACAGAATTGTAGTCTTGGCAGGGATGACAGACGGGCATTTGTGTATTATATGGGCTAGTTTTGTTTTTTGTCTCCTGCAGAGTTATGTGATTAAAAAAGCAAAACATTTAATATTTTCTTAAGAATTTTATGTTATTCTTAAGGCATGGACTAGGAAAAGCAACGGATGCTCATTACGGAAAGTACCTAAGATTCTTATTTATAATAAATATAAATTCGGGGGTAAAAATGACTTCTGGTGCAGACTTAATAAATGAAAACGATATTCCTTTAAGCCTTCTTACAAGGGCGTTGATCACCAGCGAACAAATTGGAATCGCGCTAAATGAAGTTGATTCGGCTATTCGAACCACTGTCAATCCTGTTCGTATATGGTTGAATAGGATATTAACAGAGATTTTATACTTTGATACAATACAAGAACTTTCTAAAACCTCAAGAGGTTTATCTATTTTAGGGGTGATCATTTACATCCCAAGAGTTATTCAAGACCTTTACTATATTATCCAAGCGCTGGTCGAAGATTATGAAAGCAAAGGGGAGTTTGATCTCGACGCTGCCCTGTTAATACTCCAAACCCGAGGGTTTGATGCCCTAGATGCAGCTATTTGGGCCGCTATTTTGCTATTAGTACTTACAGGCGTCACGGGCCTTGTCGTAGCACCTTTTATATTCTTTGGTTATGGATTTGATTTATTTGAGAGTATTTTTACGCATCCCAAAAAGATTGCTGATTTACAAAAAAGGATAGATGAGATAACCCAACAAATCGAGGCTGAGAGCTCAGAAGAGAGAACGAAGAGCATACCCGATCCTGATTGCTCTAAACCGGAAAAGCGGAGCAAATCAGAGATACTACAAGAACGAGCAAAAATTTTATCAGAGCAAAAGGAACTCTGTGAACAACACCGTAACCTGAATATAGGTCTATCGGCTGGGTTCGTTATAAACGCAGGCGTTTATCTTGGATTGCAAACCTGTCTTAAATTTGGGCTTTTGGTCGCGCTATCCGCGGTAGCACCGCCGCTCACCATAGCCGTGTTAAGCGTGGCTATTATCGGTAGTATCGCATCCATTGCGTATTATTTCTGTGTGAAAAAACCAAGAGAAGAAGAATTTGCAAAAAGACTCGCAGAGTTAGAAGCAGAGCAGAAAGCGCTGGAAGCAGAGCTCAAAGAATTAGAAGAAACTGAACCGGCTTTTGGATCTGGAAAATCAGTGAGTGTTTCGCCCAAAGTAGAACAACAGCCTGCAGAACAACCCGAAAACTTCGAATCCGCTCCCCCCAACGATTTCAAACTTGCTCCCACTCTGCCGCCAGTAACGGAAGGTTCACCCAAAAAAGTGAGGCAAGGAAAAATAGTTCAAGAATGTGGTGGCCAAATGCATTTTAAGCCTTCTGAGTCTTCTAGTTCTTTGGTTAGACCTTCTCTAATAAATATACAATCCCCACCCCCACCAGCATCAGACGTAGAGATGAGTGGTGGCGTTTCCGGTGGGTCTTTATCGCCAGCCGAAGGTTCCGCAAGCCCTCATTGCCCTCCATCGATCTCGCAAGCCGTCATGACGAATAGCTTGTGACGAAGCAAAAAATGCTTGCGAAAAGCACGAAGCGCAAACGCAGTGAGTGCTAAGTCAATCCAGGAAGAGATGTTTAGTACGAACATACTGAGCTGTAACCGAGCCGCGACCGTCAGGGAGCGGAGGTTCGAAGTAAGGAACTACAACTGCGAGAAAACGGCTATTGAAATGGCTGCATTTAGCTAAGGGTAATTCCTCACTTCGAACCTCCGCTCCCTGACGGTCGCGGCTCGGACAGAATTCGCGTTAAAAGCTAAGAATACGAGATAATTGTTTTGCTGGTTATCACGCGGTGGTCGGCCCCTGCGAACGGAATCTCGAAAGAAGAGTCTTCCCGCGCTCGAAATAGTGCGCGACCTAACCCGCCCCCCACAACTTCTCCAATTGGTAAAAATCTCTCGTTTGCGGCATCATAATATGTATCACCATACGACCCAAATCGACCAAGACCCATTCGCTGTCTTGAGTACCTTCCACGCCTAATAATTCTTTTTTGTGTTCTTTCAAACCTTCTAGGATGTGATCAGAGATCGCTTTGACATGACGTGCAGACGTGCCAGAGCAAATAATCATGGTGTCGGTGATGGTGGTGAGTGCGCGCACGTCTAAGGTTTGAATGTTAGCGGCTTTGCTGTCGTCTAAAATATGTAAAATGTGTTCTAATAAAAGATCAGATGTCATGTGTGTACCCATAAAGTTGATGTTCTTGTATATATTGATAAACGCTGTCCGGCAGCAAAAAACGAACGTCCCAATGTGCTGCAATTTGCGAGCGAATGTCGCTGGCAGAAATCATCAATTGCGAGACATTTTGAATGTAAATGCCACCATGCAAGCGTCGGTGCAAATCTTCAGCATCGTTCAATTGATGTTGCGCGATAAAATTAGTCAAAACTTCTGTCAGCAAAAAAGGACTTCCTGCGCGCATGCCAACCACAATGTGAACGTAGTCCAATAATTCTCGCCAAGCTTTCCATTGATCGAGTGCCAAAAAAGCATCGCTGCCCAACAACAAACACAAAGGCCTTTCTTTGAATTCTTGACGTAAGGATTGAACCGTTTCTATCATGTAAGAAGGGGTATCGCGTCGCAATTCTCGATCGTCTACGCAAAAAGATTTGACCGGTTCGATGGCTAAGCGCAATAAACTCAAACGTTGTTCCGCTGTGCCAAAGATTTTTTCTTTGTGGACAGGCAATTTGCAGGGAATAAAACGCACTTCTTCTAAATTTAAAATTTGCATGCAATCGAGCGCCAAACGAAGATGACCATAATGAATGGGATCAAAAGCGCCACCTAACAATCCGATGGGTTTGGTCGATGTCATTTCATACCTCCAATGTAAAAGCGAAAGGGGTTTTTGCGGTGCTCATCGTGCAAACCAAGTGACTTAAAATCAATTCAGGTTCACCGGGGAGCACGCCTTTTAAAATTTTATCGCAACGCAGGGCTTTTTTAAATAAGGCTTGCCATTCAGCATACGGCAATCTTTTGGCCGCTTGTTGTAATGACGCTTTGCGTTGAGGCCATAATTTATAAGCACTGAGTTCAGCATCCGTGGGAAGAGGATTTCCACTGAATAAAGTGAGCAAACGCAATTCGCGCAATAAAGCCCATATAATTAAATTATTTTCAAAACCTTGTCGGCTTAAATGCTGCAGTATATTTTCCGCTTTAACTCCTTTACCTTGCAAAATCGCATCCGTGAGCTGGTTCAAGGTGTAATGGCCTTGAGGGGTGAGAAGTGCCAAAACTTCTGCCTCGCCAATGTTTTGATCGGCATAAGCGAGTTTTAAACTCCGCAAAGCATTTTTGGCCGCCAATAAATTGCCTTCACAATGAAACAGCAGGGCATCGATGCCGCTGGCATCGAGTTTGAGTTCAAAAGTTTTAATTGATTCGGTTAACCATTTTTGCCATTCTCGTTCGTTTAAGGGCCATAAATTCACGAAGACCCCACGCGCTTCAGCCGCTTTATACCACGCACTTTGGTATTGATTATTCTCTAATTTTGAACTTTGAATGATGAGCAAAATATCAGAGTGAATGCCTGCCAAACATTCTGAAAAATGAGAAGCACCTTTTTGCGTTAATTTACCCGCATTCAAATGCGCCAATAAAATTTTTCGGTCTTGCCATAAAGAACGATTGTGTAAAGCTTGCCATAAAGCAGGATCTTCAAATTGACTGGTCAAAGTGAAATGTTGTTTTTCGGTGAAACCCTGTTCTTGGGCTTTGTTCAAAATCAAAGACAAAGCTTCTTCTTGCAATATGGCATCTTCACCGCTTAACCAATAAAAAGAGGCGAGATTGCGTTTGAGCGAAAAGGGGAGCTCGGTTAAAGTGATTTTCATAGCTTGTTTTTAATATCCTGTCATACTGTATGTCATTCCCGCGAAAGTCAACAATTCTGTCATCCCTGCGCAAGCAGGGATCTAGTTTCAAATAGGGGTTTCTGACTGGATCCCTGCTTGCGCAGGGATGACAGAAGTCTTGGTTTGCAAAGCACGCCTCGCCGCGGGAGAATTCAATTGTTGCAACAACAAGTAAACCGCTTGTTTTTGTAGGCTGACGCGCGTAATGTCTTCCTGAGTCGTGGTGGTTAAAACCGCATCTTGATTGACGGTGTAATTGGTTTGTGTGCTGATGGTTTTGGGACCATACAAAGCTTTGCCTTTGTCATCTTCCAAAGTGTAATCCAGATCGAGTACCAGCGTGTATTGTGTGGTTTTGGAACTGGCACTTTGGCTAAAGGTTGTCGTGTGATAACGTTCATTTTTCAAAGCTAAAGTAATGATTTGTGGTCCAGGGTTCTCTTCTAATTCCACGCCAGAGTGGCCCAGAATTTGTTTTAGCTGTAAAGTGATTTCGCCATAGGGATTGTCTGAGGTGATATACATTCTTTTAAAATTGTCGCCTAATTTTACATTGCCTCGTAAATGAAAGCCGCAGCCGGTGAGTATGCCGAGTAACAAGAATAGTAACAGAGTATATAGCCAAAATCTGTCATCCCTGCGAAAGCAGGGATCCAGTTTCAAACCCTGGATTCCTGCTTTCGCAGGGATGACAAAGTCTCTTTTATCCCGCATTTTTATCTCCAATTACAATATTCAACAAACGCTTTGGAACATAAATCATCTTCTTTAACTGAGCCTCTTTAACATAACTTTGTATTTTTGGATCTTTCAAAGCCAGTTCTTTAACCTCTGCTTCGGTGCTGTTGCTAGCAACTTTTAAATGGCCACGCAATTTCCCATTAATTTGAATGATTAAATCCATTTCATCGCATTGCACTGCGTCTGCATTGACGGTAGGCCAGGGCGC
Organism: Pseudomonadota bacterium; assembly: GCA_021782495.1. Taxonomy (GTDB): domain Bacteria; phylum Pseudomonadota; class Gammaproteobacteria; order UBA1113; family UBA1113; genus VFKP01. Next base: position 232,078 of record JAJXUV010000002.1, read on the forward strand.
TTCTAAGATATTTTGTCCGGCATTTAAAGTTTGCCACAATTCATGGGTTATATGCGGAATGATGGGAGCTAAGACTCTTAGTACGATTTTTACCCCTTCTTGCAGTAGGGCTTTTTCGCCGGCACTTTCAATCTGAACTAAATGCTTTTCCAAGAGATTTAAAATTTTCATTGCTCCAGACACAACGGTGTTAAACTGTTGTCGTTCATAATCGTGGTTAATTTGTTGTAAAACCAAATGCAATTCACGACGCGTGGCTTGTAAGGTTTTGTTTTCTTGATTCCAATCGACCAGGCTTTCTTTTTGAAAATGATTTTTATGCGTTTGGCAGTAATCCCACAATTTGTATAAGAACCGATTGGCACCATTCACGCCGCTGTCAGACCATTCTAAGCTGGCAGTAGGAGGCGCTGCAAAAATAATAAAAAGACGAACCGTGTCTGCGCCGTATTTTTCAATTAAAGCTTGAGGGTCGACAACATTGCCTTTGGATTTAGACATTTTTGCGCCGTCTTTTAAGACCATGCCTTGAGTCAATAGACGGGTAAAAGGTTCATCCGAATGAACTAAACCCAAATCGCGCATGGCTTTGTGAAAGAAGCGCGCGTAGAGTAAATGTAAAATCGCGTGTTCGATGCCCCCGATGTATTGATCCACCGGCGTCCAATAATCGACGCGTTCATCCAACATCATTTCATCTTGATTGTAAGAAGCAAAACGCGCGTAATACCAAGACGATTCGATGAAGGTATCGAAGGTATCGGTTTCGCGTGTGGCAGGTTTATGGCATTTGGGACAGAGTGTATTTAAAAATTCAGGTAAATTTTTGAGAGGCGATTGTGGATTTTTTAGCGTTATGTTTGCCGGCAAAACAACGGGTAAATCGCTTTCTGCAACGGGTACGCTGCCACAATGAGGGCAATGAACCATCGGAATAGGCGTGCCCCAATACCGCTGTCGAGAAACGCCCCAATCACGCAATCTAAAATGCACTTGAGCTTTAGCCTTGTTGGTTTGACCCAATTCTTGTAATAAATGGGTGATCGCTTCTTCTGAAGACAAACCCATACAAGAATTCGGTGAGAGGACGGTGCCATAAGCTGTATACGCTTTTTCTTTGAAATTCCAATCGCTGCCATCTTTGGGTTGAATCACCGGTTTGATAGGCAGCTCGTATTTTTGTGCGAATTCAAAATCGCGTTGATCGTGTGCGGGAACGGCCATCACGGCACCGGTACCGTAATCTAAGAGCACAAAATTCGCCAACCAAATCGGCAAACGTTCGCCAGTCAAAGGATGCAAAGCATACAAACCACTGAAGATACCTTTTTTTTCCAGCGTTGCCAATTGCGCTTCGGCTACTTGTAAATGCGCACATTCTTCTTGAAAAGCCTTGATACTAGGATTATGTTGATGCAAAGTCTTCAATAAAGGATGCGTTGCAGCAATCGCCAAATAAGTCACACCGGCCAAAGTGTCGAGACGCGTTGAAAATACTTTTAAGATTTCGGTACTGTTTTCCACGGCAAACTGAATTTCAGCGCCCAGCGAACGGCCTATCCAATTTTGTTGCATGGTTTTGACTTCGGCAGGCCAGCCGGAAAGTTTGTCTAAATCTTTCAACAATTCTTCGGCATAATCGGTGATTTTCAAAAACCATTGCGCAATTTCCTTGCGTTCTATCAAAGCCCCTGAGCGCCAACCGCGACCATCGATGACTTGTTCATTGGCTAAAACGGTTTGGTCTACGGGATCCCAATTCACCACAGATTTTTTCTGATACACCAAGCCGCGTTTGAAGAATTGAATGAATAACCATTGTTCCCAGCGATAATATTCTGGGTTACAAGTAGCCAGTTCTCTGTCCCAATCATAGGCCATTCCCAATTGTTTGAGTTGTATGCGCATGTGCTGAATATTTTGTTCAGTCCAAGTAGAAGCCGCTACCTGATGTTTTAGAGCGGCATTTTCGGCGGGCAATCCAAAAGCATCCCAACCAATGGGTTGCAATACATTTTTGCCGAGCATTCGTTTGTAACGGGCGATAACATCGCCTAAAGTATAATTACGAACATGTCCCATATGGAGTTGACCACTGGGATAAGGGAACATAGCTAAACTGTAAAATTTTTCTTGAGTGGTGTTTTCGACTGCTTTGAAAGTCTGATGTGTTTGCCAATACTCTTGTACCTTGGCTTCTATGGTTTTGGCGTTGTAGGACATGTGTATTCCTAAAGAAATAATGAACCTGACACAGCGAAAGTCTGTCATTACTCGAAGTACCGAGTACAGGCTCCGCCTCGGGGAGTCAAGAAAACTCCACGTTCCAACAATCTTTCACAGTGAAATTGTAGTACTTTGTTTTTTTATAGATTTCCTGGATCCCCGGCTTCGGTCGCTACGCGACCTCGCCGAGGATGACATAACCAGAGTTGATGACGTATTTTAGTGGCGTCTGTCGTCACTGTGATGATCTTCTCTGCGAGGCTTAAAAGACCGTCTGTCGCCGCCATTGCTGCCAGGCGCTTGAGCCAAACTCACACGAATTTGTCGACCATCCAAAGTGGATTGGTCAAATTTTAGAGCAGCATTAGCAGCAGCTTCTGTGTCAAATTCAACAAAACCAAAGCCTTTAGAACGACCGCTGAATTTATCCATAATAACAGTGACGCTCACAATCGTTCCGCATTCCGCAAATAGTTGGGTTAACCCCGCTTCATTTGTTTGATAGTTTAAATTACCAACATAAACTTTCTTCATAGTAGACATTCAATTCTCCAAAGATACCTTTCAAACGATAAACCCGGGGGTTTATCAAACTTATTACCACACCTAGCCAGTCGGTTTGAAGGCAAAAAGCTTCCAAGTGTCGAGAGTCAAAAAGTAGAGGCAAATGCCATTATAACCTAAAAAAACGGTCTTGGGAAGAGGCTTGAGTGGAACATAAAATATACAGGTTAGAAAAAAGTCTGTTTCAGCACGGCATCGTGAATCAGCACAAGAAAAACAAAGGTACTGAGAAAAAGGCTGATGCGTTCCAAGCATAAAGACGAGAGACTATAGCTTAAATCACCTTGCGCAAACCCGCGTTGTTGACGATAAAGATATAGGAACAAAGCGCCACAGACCGTCACCAATAGGTAAGCTGCGATGATCCAATGCGTGTGAAAATTAAAATGACGAGGATAAACCAAAAAAGTGCCGGTAATAGCTGTTAATAATAATAACCACAACAATCCGCTCACCATCCTATAGCGCAGAATATGGTATGTTTGTGGCTTTTTGAGATTCAGTAAAATCAATCCCGTCATTCCGCCCATTAGCAACATGACTAAGATTAAATGGAAAGCTTTGACAAATCCGGCCATCACAACCAATAGACAAGAATAAATAAAAACAACCACACGACGTCGACAAAGTGCCAGTACCAGGCGATGGCTTCGAAGGCAAAATGGTTAGTCGGCGAAAAATCGCGCCGGAACATGCGGTATAAAATGACGCACAAACCGATGGTTCCGATGGTGACGTGTAAAGCGTGAAATCCGGTTAGCATAAAAAAAGTGGTGCCATAAATACCCGAAGCCAAAGTCAATCCTTTTTCCATATACGCAATCGTGTATTCACGCGCTTGCATGCTTAAGAAGATGATCCCCAATAAAATAGTGATAGATTGAGCGACCAACATCAAAGGGCGTTTGTCTTTGAGTAGGGCCCAGTGCGCGACAGTTATGGTCGCTCCGCTGGATAATAATATGAGGGTATTGACCGCTGGGATCCCCCAGGCTTCCATCACCGATTTGGGTGCAATGAAAGCGGCGGGATTGGGATTCGCCAAGATCGGCCATTGATCCTTAAAATCGGGCCAAAAAATAAGATGCGTTAAATAATAGTGCGCTTGTTCGCCGCTTAAAACCGGCACCGATATCAAACGCGCATAAAAGAGCGCCGCAAAAAAAGCACCGAAAAACATGACTTCGGAAAAAATAAACCAAGCCATTCCCCATCGAAACGAATGATCGACTTGTTTATCGCTCAAAAGCCCCGCGCGATTTTCACGAATGACGGTGCCGAACCATCCAAACATCATGTAAAATACCATCGCAAGCCCCAAAACAAAGAGGTAAGGACCGAACTCCAGGCCAAAAAAAGTAGAGTGGTGCAACCAATTTGCCCCACCGAAGGTCGTTAAAAACAAAGCAATGGATCCTTTGAGCGGCCAATTGCTGGGTTGGGGTAGGTAGTAAGTACCGTGTGCCATAAAAACCTCTTACCATAAACTATAATTTTGATCGGCGCTGCTTTGCTGCATCATGTATTGCACGGCGGCTTTCAATTCTGCATCGGTACAATCCGCACACGCGCCGCGTGGAGGATGATTGCCATAACCATTTAAAGTTTTCAAGAATGTTTCTTCAAAACCTTGGGCAATAATGGGTTTGAAAGCAGCAATATCGCCTACCTTAGGGGCGTTTTTAAAACCAGACGTGTGGCAAATAGCGCAATTGTTTTCATACACCACTTTGCCATCGGCAATGCTCAATGCTTTGGGAGGAGCGACCGTAGCAGAAGCGCTGCTGCCGCCATAAGCGCTTTGTCCTTGCGCAGCTTGTGCCATATAATCGACAGCTAACTGAATTTCTTGATCCGTGCAACTCGCACAAGTGCCTTTGGGCGGCATTCCATTGATGCCATGAATGGCATTGTTGTACAAAGTGGGCATGCCTTTGGCGAACAAAGGTGTCCAGGCAGCGGTATCGCCATATTTGGGCGCGCCACCAGCGCCGGTTGCGTGACAGCCTGCGCAATAAGTGCCGTAAATACTTGCTCCTGGACCACCGGAAGAAGTGGGTTTCGGAGGCGTTTCGCTTTCAACGGATTTGATGTAAGTAGCAATGCTGTTTAAATCAGCCGGGGACAAATAATGTAAACTGTCTCGATTGACTTCGGCCATACCACCCACTACTTCGCCACCGCCCACCAATTCATTGTGAGTAAAGACGCGCATAATGGTGTCATTGGGGACCTCACCCAAACCACTCTTGCTGATGTTCGGTGCATAAGCGCCAGACACATTCGAACCCGCCAAATTGTATTTGGCAATCGGCGCACCCAGCGGCATTTTTTGACTCAATAAAACATAAGAAGGCGTATGACACATGGCACAGTGACCCGCACCTTCTACAATGTATGCACCGCGATTCCATTCTTCACTTTGATGTGGCACATTGACATAGCCCTTATCAGTTGGATGGAAAAATAAGATGCGCCAACCCAATTGCATGAAGCGAATGTTGAAAGGGAAAACCATGTTGTTGGGCGTATTTTCTTTTTCGACGGCTGGAATGGCATCCAAATACGTTTTCAGCGCGCGCAAGTCTTCATCGCTCAAACGGTTAAAGTAGGGATAAGGAAAGGCCGGATAATAATATTGATGCGTGGGTGAAATACCTTCACGCAAGGCTTTAACAAAATCCGCTTCACTCCAATTTCCAATACCGGTTTTTTTATCGGGGGTGATGTTCGGTGAGTACAAGGTGCCAAAAGGCGTTATAAAAGGGAGACCACCGCCGAAAGTAGGACCTTTTTTCAAGGTATCGGTGTGACAAGCAATGCAATCGCCCATTTTAGCAACGTATTCGCCTTGTTTGATCAAAGCCCCCTGCGGACTTGTCGTGTCTACTTTAGGATATTCAGGGTAGTAAGTCGCTTGAGGCGGATTAGCCATAAGCGCCAAATTGCCGGTAATTTGCTTGGTTAAATATAATAAGAATCCAATGATAATAACGGATATAAGAATGATCAAACGGATGATTAGTTTTTTATGACGAGAAAAAAACGATTTTAGAGTACTCACTATCACCATCCTTGCAATATTAGATTTCCATCATACACGAGCGATTTTACTCCGGCAACTGCGAAGAATGATGCGTGATCAACTCACAGCCACGATCTGTTGCCCGATACACAAAACTATAACGAGCGGGAACTTCAGTCATTTTGCCATTTTTTACCCCTGAAAAAATATACAAGCCAGAACTTACCGCACCGCCATTGAAAACTTGAACGTATCTTTTACCCAGATAAACCACTTTGGCTTTTTTGTAAGCCTTAAAGAAATGCTTAAAATAATTTATCCGTTCTTGACGACTGACAATCGGAGCGTCTTTGACTGTCGCCAACAATACGGCTTGCGGCGCATAGAGATTCACAACCGTATCGATTCGGTTGGAGTCGATAGCTTTAGCCCAGCGCAGATCGGCGGCTTCCACTTGGGCTTTTGAACAATGGGCGAAAATAGAACCAAAGAAAGCCCACAAAAGGCAGAAGCTTAAAAATTTTGATGAAAAGCGGTGCATCCTTGTCTCCTAGAAATTTGAATAATGACATCATATACCATTCTGTCATCCCTGCGAAAGCAGGAATCCAGTTTCAAACCCTGGATTCCTGCTTTCACAGGGATGGCAAAAAAGCAGGGATGACAATGGCGGAAAAATGTGGTTTAATAAGAACTGTTCTCAAAAAAAGGATTGAGTATGTTTCAATGGACGCAAAAATGGGTTTTCGCTCTGTTGAGTTGCTTAGGGATGCAAAATGCGCTAGCGGAGAGTACAGTGAATATGCCTTATGGCGTTACCCGGATGAGCCACGATATCTACAATCTCCACATGATTACTTTCTATATTTGTTGTGGCATTGGTGTGGTGGTTTTTTCCGTTCTTTTTTATTCCATTTATAAGTACAGACGTTCTCGTGGGGCTAAAGCAGCCAATTTTCATGAACACCCTGGAGTCGAAATTATCTGGACTTTAATTCCTTTTTTGATTTTAGTAGGCTTGGCTATTCCAGCAACCATCGTTTTAAAAGATATACACAATACCAATGAATCCGATTTAATCATCAAAATCACTGGCTATCAATGGAAATGGAAATACGAATATTTAGATCAAGGGATCAGTTTTTTTAGCAATTTGGCTACTCCCCAAATACAAATTGACGATCCCCAAAAAACCAAAAATGAGTGGTTTTTATTGGAAGTCGATAATCCCATGGTGATCCCTGTCCATAAAAAAGTGAAAATTTTGCTCACTTCCAATGATGTTATCCACGATTGGTGGTTGCCAGCTTTTGGTGTCAAACAAGATGCCATTCCAGGCTACATCAATGAAAATTGGATCCAAGTTGATACACCCGGCATTTATCGAGGTCAATGCGGTGAATTGTGCGGTGCTTACCATGGCTTTATGCCGATCGTTGTTCAAGTCGTGCCTGAAGAAGAGTTCGAGCAATGGGTGGCGGCACACATGCTCAATAAAACTGCGGTATCAAATGGGAGAAAAGCAACATGAATCTGACGGATGATATGGCCACTGCACACGATCACGCCGATCACGGTCCAGCCAAAGGCTTAAAGCGTTGGCTTTTTACCACCAATCACAAAGACATTGGCACTTTGTATCTTTTGTTAAGTCTCACGATGTTTTTTGTTGCTGGTATTATGGCTTTGGTGGTGCGCATCGAATTGTTTGAACCCGGTAAGGTTTGGGTAACGCCCGAATTTTTTAATCAAATGACGACTTTACATGGTTTGATCATGGTTTTTGGCGTCATTATGCCTGCGATGGCGGGCTTTGCAAACTGGATGATTCCTATGATGGTGGGCGCACCGGACATGGCTTTGCCACGCTTAAATAACTGGAGTTTTTGGCTATTGCCTTTTGCTTTTTTATTATTGTCTTTGCCTTTGCTGCGCGAATTGGTCGGGATGGCAAGTCATTTGATAGGCTTAAATTTATTTGCAGGTGCGGGTGCTGCGCCGGATTATGGGTGGACTTTTTACGCGCCCTTGTCGACGACTTATGGTCCCGACAGTACCGATTACATGATTTTTGCCATTCACATGATGGGAATTTCTTCTATTCTGGCTGCTATTAATATTGTCGTCACCATTTTTAATATGCGCGCGCCGGGCATGACCTGGATGCGTTTACCCATGTTTGTGTGGGGGTGGTTGGTGACGGCCTTTTTATTATTGGCGGTGATGCCGGTTTTGGCGGGCTGTGTCACCATGATGTTGATGGACCGACATTTTCACACCGCGTTTTTTGAAGCAGCCGGCGGCGGCGATCCCATTTTATTTCAACACATTTTTTGGTTTTTTGGACATCCTGAAGTGTACATTTTGATATTGCCGGGCTTTGGTATTATTTCTGAAGTGGTCCAAACTTTTTCGAGAAAAAGGTTATTTGGGTATAGCTTTATGGTTGCTGCAACCATTACCATTGCTTTTCTCGGTTATATCGTGTGGATGCACCACATGTTTACCACGGGCGCGCCTTATGCGGCTCAATTGTTTTTTATGTATGCCACCATGTTGATAGCAGTGCCGACAGGCGTGAAAGTGTTTAACTGGGTCACCACTATTTTTAAAGGCGAACTTACTTTCGAAACGCCAATGTTGTTTGCTTTGGGTTTTTTGGTGATGTTTACCATCGGTGGGTTTTCAGGGGTGATGTTGGCTATCGCGCCAGCGGATTATCAATACCGCGGCAGTTATTTCGTGGTCGCACATTTTCATTATGTTTTGGTTTCGGGATCCTTGTTTGCGATTTTTGCCGGCGTTTATTTTTGGTTACCCAAATGGACAGGGCATATGTACAATGAAACTTTGGGCAAATGGCATTTTTGGTTGTCAGCTATTTCCATGAATCTGACTTTTTTCCCCATGCATTTTGTAGGTTTAGCCGGCATGCCGCGCCGCATACCCGATTATGCTTTGCAATTTACGAATTTTAACCAAATAGCCACAGTTGGTGCTGTGATATTTGGCTTATCACAATTGTTATTTTTGGCGATTGTGATCCGTTCGTGCCAAAAACACAAAGCGGGTGTGAATGAGCATTTGCCAGACAATGTTTGGGATGGTGGTCGAAGTTTGGAATGGACACGCTTGCCAACGCCAGTTCCTTATCATACTTTTGAGACTGTGCCAGAGATAGGGCCGAATGACACGCACTAGTGAGCCTGTCATCCCTGCGCAAGCAGGGATCCAGGGTTTGAAACTGGATTCCTGCTTGCGCAAGAATGACAAAAAAGCAGAGATGACAAGATTTTTTAGATCGAAGGTATTAGATGACGACTGATCGCAAATATAAAAATAAACGCTTAATCTGGCAACTCTCCGTAGGCGTTGTCTTTATGTTTGGCTTTTGCTATCTGCTGGTGCCTTTATACACCTTGATTTGCAATCATTTGGGGATCAATGGTCGTGGAGATTTTTTTGTGCGCGATGTGGATCCCAATGTCAAAGCCGATCTGAGTCGAACGATTAAAGTTGATTTTTCAACAACGGTCCACGGCGATTTCCCTTTTGTTTTTAAATCGGTGACCCATCATCTCAGCATTCACCCTGGCGAAAAAAAGCTTGTTTATTTTTATGCAGAAAACCAATCGGCGCAGGGAATTACGGTTCAAGCTATTCCCAGTATCACGCCAGACGATGCAGCCAAATACCTTAAAAAAACCCAATGTTTTTGTTTTACCCAACAATATTTTGCACCCGGTGAAAGAGCGGATATGCCTGTGTATTTTTACCTAGAACCGAATTTACCCAAAGAAATCAAAGAAGTGACTTTGTCTTATAGTTTGTTTGATGCAAGGCAGTATTTGAAAAATGAGAAACCCTATACGGAGGGGCGGATTGATTTGTGAAAGTATATGTTAAGCTATAGACTTTCAGATAATTATTTTTGCTTTTGAACTCAAATACTCTGTGGGCTGTCATTGCGAGCCAAAGAATCGAAGACCGTCATTGCGAAACAAACCGTTCTACCGATCTAGTGCGAAAACATGAAACAAGTAATGGTTTGTAAAGCAATCCAGTGCGGAACTATAATAGGGGCATAAGTATGTCCGTACCAAGATCGCAACTGGAGTGCCGCGTCGACTGTGCTAGCTCTGTGTTTTCGCACTAAATCTGTGCAGGACGGTCTCCTCGCAATGACGGCCCATAGGGTGTTTTAATTATCTAGAAAACTAAGAGAGTTAATGAATGATGAAACTTAAATCCTATTGTTGGCTATCACTCTGGCTATTTTTTGTGGCACTTTTTATTGGTTTAGGTTTTTGGCAATTGCAGCGCTATTATTTGAAAAAAAATTTAATAATAACTTATGAAACACGAATACAAGCGCCATTTCTCAAGATTCAGCAATTGCAAGCGCCTAAAGAAAAGTTGTTGTACCATCGGTTGGAAGCGGTTGGTGAGATAGGTCGAAAGCCAAATTTGTATTGGCAAAATCGGTATTATCAAGATAGGTATGGATATCATGTTTTAACACCTTTGTGGGTTGCTTCAACGCAAAAATATCTATTAGTAGATCGGGGTTTTGTAGCACAATTGCCAACCGTTAATCAAAAAGATTCTTTAAATGGCATGCAAGCAATCACGGGCATTATTTATTACCCAGATAAAGCCGGATTTATTTTAGGAAGTGCCCATTCGCGCAATGCGGCGGGGCAAGTACTTGTTCAAACTTTAAACTTTTCAGTTATTGCACAAACGCTAAAAGCCTCGGTTTACCCTTTCATACTCTATATACAATCTCCTTTAGAAGCGGATAAAGGCTATTCCTGGCCGTTATCTGCGCAAAAAATAGCCCAAAATAATCGACAAGAACTGTCTTTTTTTGGTACTATAACACCTCCCAGTCGTCATCTGGGCTACGCCGTGCAGTGGTTTGCAATGGCCTTGGTGTTAGCGTGCCTCGTCGTCATTGCGAGGAGACCGTTCCACAGATCGAGTGCGAAAAGACAAAATAAGTAACGGTCGACGTGGCAATCCAGGAAAATCTTTACCAGTGAGGCAATAATTGATTTACAAAGAAATTAGAAAAATGGAATTCTTTATACAGAAGCATTTACTTATTTGTTCCAAATTCCGCGTGATTTTCATTGTCTTATTATTTTTATCGCCTTTTATACTGGCAACTTGGGTATATCGGCATGCAAATTTATTCGAATTCAAAACCACGAATTTGGGCCATTTATTTTCGACACCTACCCAAATAACTGGTGCTTGGTCTGCCGAAGAGGGGCAGTGGCAAGTTTTATATTGGCCCAGCGAAACGGGCAGTGACGCTTCAGTATTATTGTACCAATTACACCAAATGCGCATTGCTTTGGGACGCAGCGAAAAGCAATTGCCCATTCACGTGGTATTGCCCGCATCCTGTGATAAGACTCTGCTGTGCCAACAAAAACAAATGATTTCAAAAAATGGCATAAACATTTTAGACAGTCATTCTAATGATTTTATGCGGCAATTGTCTTCCAGCGATCAAGTGAATCTCCAAAAAAATGCCGAAGGAAAAGTGTATTTGATCGATCCTCGAGGGTATTTTTTCATGTATTACACTGAAAATGAAAATCCCTTAAATATTCTGCAAGATCTTAAACATCTTTGGGAGGTTTCTTCTAATGGATAAATTAACAGTATGGCAAAAACGATTAAGTTTAAGCGCATTGTGCTTTGCTTTCCTCGTTATTGTTTTAGGCGCTTTAACGCGTTTGATCGATGCAGGGTTGGGGTGTCCTGATTGGCCAGGTTGTTATGGCCATTTAACGGTGATAGGTGCTGAACAAGATCAATTCTTAAAATGGGCTTATCCTCAAACGCCTTTGGTGTCTTACAAAGCTTGGGCGGAAATGCTACACCGCTATTGCGCGGGTTTATTGAGTCTTTTGATTTTAAGTTTGGCGACGGTTTTAGGGATTCGTTTTGTGCGAGAAAAACGAGCGGCTTTTTTGGTTTTGCTTTTAACACTCTTAGCTTTGGTCGTTTATCAAATTATGTTGGGGCGATGGACCGTCACTTTACAATTACTGCCAAGCATTGTCACGCAACATTTATTAGGGGGATTTTTGACGATCGCTTTACTGGGTTTGTGTTATTGTCACACCTCTTTAAAAACAGACTCCACTTTTTACTTAAAAAATGAATTTGTGTGGGGACTAATAGGGACGATCTTATTGCTGGTTCAAATTTTTCTAGGTGCCTGGACCAGTACCCATTATGCTGCCTTAAGTTGTGAGGCTTTTCCATTTTGCAATGAAATCGACATTAATATGCCTTTTGCTTGGCAAGAAGCTTTTCAATGGCAAACACCCATCGGTTTAAATTATGAAGGTGGGCTTTTAAGTGAGACGGCGCGTCAAACCATACAAATGGTGCATAGAATCGGAGCGGCGGTAGTTTTTCTATATTGGTTTGTATTTTTCTTAATGGTTAACTATAAGTTAAAACCCAAAGTGCTTAAAAATTTGTATCTTGTTTTAATATTACTCTTGATACAATTTGCTTTAGGCATCGCGAATGCGGTATTTTCATTGCCGTTGGTGGTGGCTGTACTACACAATGTGGCTGCAGCTTTATTATTATTAAGCGCTGTTTTCTTGACCTGGCAATTGGCGAATAACAAGAAGGTAAACTCATGCAAGCAATAAAAAAATCGCGTAGTTATTACGAATTGTGCAAACCGCGTGTCGTGATGTTGATGATCTTAACGTCAATAGTCGGCATGTGTTTGGCCACGCCGCATGTGCCGAATCTCTTTATTTTGATCGTCGGTAATCTGGGTATTGCATTGTCGGCATCGAGTGCGGCCACCTTAAACCACATTGCCGATGAACACATAGACAGGCTCATGAAACGCACCGAGCGTCGCCCTTTGGTGCAAAGGGAGTTGAGTGTGAAGCAAAGTTTGTGCTTTGCTTTCATTTTAGGTGTGGTGGGACTCAGTGTTTTATACTTCTGTATAAATCCTTTAACGGCCTTTTTAACTTTTATTTCACTGATGGGGTATGCAGTTCTTTATACGCTCTTTTTAAAATACCAAACACCGCAAAATATTGTTATTGGTGGTTTAGCGGGTGCTGCACCGCCTTTGTTAGGGTGGACGGCGGTGACTGGGCATATTTCGCCTCAAGCATTGCTATTAGTATTGATCATTTTTGTGTGGACGCCGCCGCATTTTTGGGCTTTGGCTATTCATCGTTTTGAGGACTATGCCAAAGCAAAAGTACCTATGTTGCCCAATACTCATGGCATTGCGCACACTAAATTCCAAATTGTTTTATACAGTGTATTGTTGTGTGTTGCTACTGTATTGCCCTTTGTGATTCGACAAGCGGGGTGGTTTTATTTGGCCCTTGTTTTATTACTGAATGCTCGTTTTCTATATTGGGCTTTTAAATTGTATTTTAGCAAAAATGATATAGAAGCTTTTAAATTGTTTAAGTTTTCCATTCAGTATTTGGGCGGTGTTTTCGTAGCCTTATTGGTGGATCATTATTTATATACTCTTCGCATTTGATTTTTATGCTTTGTTGGCTTCGCTTTTTTGCAGCAGTCATGTATGAGTACAATACACTCCTGCTGCAAAAAAGTTTGCCGCCGCGCCTAAAAACCAACTGCTGTGAGTATAATCACAGGAGAAATTAAAATGTCTGCACAACGGAGTAATCACAAAGTATTATTTTTAACTTTAATGGCCATGGTCCTCGTTATGGCCTTTGGGCTGTATTTTGGCGTAGGGCATCATCGTAAAGAAGCTGTGGACATTAAGTCGCTTAAAGTCAGCGGAACTTTATTACAACCCACCAAAGCTTTGCCCGATTTTAAATTAGAAAGCAGTTTAAACAGTGGCAGTTTGACTCAGAATGATTTAAAAGGCCATTGGTCTATTTTATTTTTTGGATTTAGCAATTGTGGTTCTGTTTGTCCTACCACTATGTCAGCTTTGAACAAAATGTACAAAAGGCTGGAAATCAGTTTGCCCAGCCAAGATTTGCCGCAAGTGATCATGATTTCAGTCGATCCCGCTCGAGACAGTGTAGAACGCATGAAATCCTATGTCGAATCCTTTAACCCGCATTTTATAGGCGCGCGTGCGCCGATGGAAGTCATTGCGCCTTTGGAGCAAAGCTTAGGCGTTGTTTCTGTTAAACTGGAAGCTTCCCAAAATAAAAATAGCAACAATTATGTGGTGAATCACAGTGCAGAATTATTTTTAGTGGACAAAAGTGGTCGTGTGTTGGCGTATTTTCCTTTCCCGCCTGAAGTGAATGCTTTGGTCCAAGATTATTCGACCATCGTTACGGCTTTATCCTAATGAAAATTTTTTTGATGGGTCTGTGTCTACTCTTATTGCTGGTTTCTTGTGATCGCCAACAAAAACCTAAAATGATCTTCGACAACCAACACCACCGTTTAACACAAGTCACAGAAAAGCAATGGACACTTGTAAATTATTGGGCACCTTGGTGTGAAGGCTGTCTGCGTGAAATTCCGCAGTTAAATCAATTGGCGCGTTCAGACAAAGTGCGGGTATTGGGTGTGAGTTTTGATGAAATGAGTGAAGCGGATCTCAATCGCTTTGCCCAACAAATTCACATTCAATATCCCGTTTTATTGTCGGATCCCCAAAAAGCCTGGCACTTGCCTGTGCCCGCCGTATTGCCGACGAGTTATTTGTTGGATCCTCAAGGGCATATACAAGCCACTTTAGTGGGACCGCAGACGGAGGAAAGCGTATTGCGGGCAATATATGCCAAACGTACCTGAAAAAGTGAATTATGAAGCAATGAACCTGATGTAACAAAAATCTGTCATCCTCGCGAGGTAACGTAGTTACCTTGTCGAGGATGACAACTCAGAGGAAAAATAACGTGTTATGTTAAAAAAAGCACTCATTCTCTTATTACTTATTCTTGCCGGTGCTTTGGGCTTTTATGCCGCTTTGCGAAATACACACGCGCCATCCACTTCAGTCGTCTACATGCGAACTTATCATTATCCGGCTTCTTTTGTAAGTCAATTGAAAAACGATCCTAAGGCTGGCGAAAAAATTTATCAAGAATACTGTGCGGCCTGTCATGCCCCGAACCCTATGGTCGACATTAATGCGCCTTCTAAGGGGAATAAAGCTTTATGGCAAGCCTTGAGGCAAAGTTTGGGCGAAGAAAGCTTGTGGCAATATACTTTAATGGGTCACAATGCTATGCCAGCCCGAGGCGGGTGTTTTGAATGCAGCGATGCGCAATTGCGTCAAGCCTTGCAGTATTTGGAGCAATAAGTATGTTCAGCATATTCCTGTGGATAATCGGTACTTTGATAGCTAAATGGTTGCCACACACTGCGAATTATTCGCCGGAAATTGCCATGACAGTCTATTTCGCCAGTCGATATCGTTTTATCGTGGCCAGTCTTTTAACCCTAATCACCGTAGAAATCGCCGATCTTGGATTAGCTTTGCTGTACCATTATCCTTTCGGGGGTTGGTGGTCTTTTTTTAATGCGCTGTCTTTATTGTGCATTATTGGCCTTTTTGCAAAACCTTGGGTTAAAATTTTTAGTGTAGATGCGTGTAGCAGAGTGTGTAGCGCTGCCTTATTCTATTGGATTCTCACTAATTTTGGCGTATGGCTTAGCAGTGGGTACTATCCTTTGACTCTATCGGGTTTGATGGCTTGCTACAGTATGGCTTTGCCCTTTTTGCCTGCGCAATTGATTTCGGGTTTTGCTTTTGCGCTGTTGTGGGGTGCTTTGAGAAAAAGTATACAATTTTCTAATTTTTTTGAAGTCATATGCCAAAAAGTTAAATTTTTATAAGATTAAGTATTTTATTTATATAAAAAATAAAATACTCATTTGACTCTTGAAAAAAGTACCCATTATCCCCAATTTGGTCTATAAATAAAGGTGGAGAGAACTAATGGACATGAATCAACTGACACAAGCCTTTTTGAAAGCCTTGGAGCGTGCGCAATCTATTGCGGTGGCGCACGAACACCAATTTATAGAGCCGCAACACGTCTTGTCCGCCTTGCTGGAATCGCCGAGTACGGTAGGGCAATTGCTGAATGAATGCGATATTGCTTTACCCACCTTAAAACAGCGCTTAGAGGCTTTACTCGACAGCATGCCCCAAGTGGCCAATGTGGTGGATGTGCACATATCGCGGGATTTGCAGCGGGTTTTATTGGGCTGCGAAAAATTGGCGCGCGAACACCAAGATCAATTCATTTCCAGCGAATGGTTCATTTTAGCCGTCCTGGACGTCGATTGCACTTTGACCGGATTGCTGGAAGAATTGTATAAGGCCACCAATAAAAAAGGTGGAAATTTAAAGCAAGAATTAATATTATCCATTAATAAACTGAGACAAGGAGATAAAGTGATGAGTGAAGGGGCTGAAGAAGCGCGCTTTGCGCTTCAAAAATACACCATCGATTTAACCGCTCGTGCTTTGGAGGGGAAATTAGACCCCGTGATTGGTCGCGACAATGAAATTCGACGCACCATCCAAGTTTTGCAAAGGCGAACCAAAAACAATCCCGTGTTGGTCGGTGAACCTGGCGTGGGAAAAACCGCGATTGTAGAAGGGTTGGCACAACGGATTGTGAATAAAGAAGTCCCTGAAGGCTTGCGCAATAAAAAAGTATTGGCCTTAGATATGGGCGCTTTGGTGGCAGGCGCCAAATACAGAGGGGAATTTGAAGAGCGTTTAAAAGGCGTCTTGAATGAATTAAACAAGCAAGAAGGTCAGATCATCTTATTTGTCGATGAATTGCATTTGATCGTCGGCGCTGGTAAGGCCGAAGGCGCCATGGATGCCGGCAATATGTTAAAACCCGCTTTGTCTAGAGGCGAATTGCATTGCATCGGTGCGACCACTTTAGACGAATATCGACAATACATCGAAAAAGACGCCGCCTTAGAGCGGCGTTTTCAAATGGTGTTGGTCGATGAACCCAACGTCGAAGATGCCATCGCTATTTTGAGAGGCTTAAAAGAACGCTATGAAATTCACCATGGGGTAGAATTAACCGACAGAGCCATCGTTGCTGCGGTGACTTTATCGCACCGTTATATTTCTGGGCGTAAATTACCGGATAAAGCCATTGACCTCATCGATGAAGCTATGAGCCACATCCGCATGGAAATCGATTCTATGCCTGAAGAAATGGATAAAATAGAACGACGTTTGATTCAATTGAAAATAGAGCGCGAAGCTTTGAAAAAAGAAAAAGACGAAGCCTCTAAAAAACGCTTGCACGATTTGGAATCTGAAATAGAAAAACTCGAGCGTGAATTTGCAGATTTTGCAGAAGTGTGGAAGGCTGAAAAAGCCGCCATTCAAGGAACACAAGGGATCAAAGAAAAATTAGAAGTTGCGCGAATGGAAATGGAAAGTGCGCGTCGCGTGGGTGATTTAGGAAAAATGTCGGAATTGCAATATGGCCGTATTCCCGAATTGGAAAAACAATTGCAAGCCGCAAGCCAATTGGAATCTCAACCTAAGCGCTTAGTGCGCACTGCAGTGACCGAAGAAGAAATTGCAGAAATTGTGTCAAAATGGACGCACATTCCGGTGAGTCGCATGTTGTCTGGTGAAAAAGAAAAATTATTGACGATGGAAAAGACTTTACACAGCCGTTTGGTGGGCCAAGACGAAGCCGTCGATGCCGTGGCCAACGCCATACGTCGTTCACGCGCCGGTTTATCCGATCCCAACAAACCCATTGGTTCTTTTTTATTTTTAGGACCAACGGGGGTGGGTAAAACCGAACTGTGTAAATCTTTGGCGCAATTTTTATTTGACACCGAAGATGCGATGATTCGCATCGACATGTCTGAATTCATGGAAAAACATTCCGTTGCCCGTTTAATTGGTGCGCCCCCTGGTTACGTGGGTTATGAAGAAGGTGGGTATTTGACTGAGGCCGTGCGTCGCAAACCCTATTCTTTAATTTTATTTGATGAAATTGAAAAAGCCCATTCGGATGTCTTTAATATTTTATTGCAAGTTTTGGACGACGGTCGTTTGACGGATGGCCAAGGTCGCACCGTGGATTTTAAAAATACCGTGATTGTGATGACCTCTAATTTGGGGTCATCTTTGATCCAAGAATGCGTCCAAAAAGGGGATAACGATTATGCTGCCATGAAAGCCAAAGTCATGGATGTGGTGTCTACACATTTTAGACCGGAATTTATCAATCGCTTAGATGAAATTGTGGTATTCCATCCTTTGAGTGCAGCGCAAATCAAGCACATCGCCGGTTTGCAAATAGAGCGCTTGGCAAAGCGTTTGAAGACAAAAGACATTCTTTTGAAATGGGATGAAAAAGTGCTGGATTATTTGGCCGAATGTGGGTATGATCCGGTGTATGGTGCACGGCCTTTAAAACGAGCGGTGCAACAAAATTTAGAAGATCCTTTGGCACAACAATTGTTAAAAGGAGATTATCTGCCAGGTGATACGGTAGAAGCCACGGTGAAAGGCGATCGCATCGAATTTCATTGTCGAAAACCCTAAGGAAGAATGTCATGAAAAAGTGGATTTTATTTATTTTTTTCTTTATGCTCAGTAGCCTTGTCTATGCCAGTACGTCCAATATGTTGCTGCGACCTGCTATACAATTGGATGACATCCTGCCGATGAAAAAGATTGACAAAAGTGTGGATAATATTTACGTGAGTATCAGTGAATTTAATTCCAAAGGCCGAGATCGTTATTACACCATTCCGCAATCGCCCGTTTATTGGCCGGAAAAATCCCTCCATGAAATCAACAATTTTCAATTGTGGCAAGGAAAATTACCGGTTATGGGCGCAACCGAAGTAGTGATTTCTTTGATTGAACAAGATACTCAACCCTGGCATTTGGACGATTTAATTTCTGTGATTAAAATTAAGATGGTCAATCAAGACGGTCAAATTCAGTATCAATGGTATCAAGATGGCAAATTGATCGCCAAGCAAAAAAATACAGTCGAAATACAATTCAAAAGCAGTAACGAGGGGTATAAAGCCCATTTTTCTTTGATTTTACGTGATAGCGCTAGAGCCAAATCAAAAGTCAGGGGTGAAAAGAGGATGGAAAAGGAATAGTGAGTGTATCCATCGAGCACTTGTCCATTTCGAAATTACGAGAAGAAGAGCGGCATTATCTCACCAAACAAGTCACTTTTTCAGTAAAGTCAGGAAAAACCCTAGCGATATTAGGTTGTTCGGGCTCCGGTAAAACCTTAACGGCCTTAGCCATCGCGGGCTTATTGCCGCGTCAATTAGGGTATTTGAAAGGTGGAAAAGTTCTCTTTGAAAATTTGAATTTATTAATGACGCCTGAATGGCAATTGCAAAAATTGCGCGCCGCGTCGATTGCCTATTTATTTCAAGAACCAGCAACGGCTTTTAATCCTGTGATGAGCATCGGTCAACAAATGGATGAAGTCTTGCGTCGTCATCAACACGATAACCGAAAAATGCGATACCAACGGTGTTTGAAGGGTTTATCAGAAGTCGAATTGAATCCGCAATGCTATGATTTCTACCCGCATCAATTGTCGGGTGGCATGAAGCAGCGCGCTTTGTTGGCTTTGATGTTGTTGGTCGATCTCAAAATACTGATTGCTGACGAAATCACGTCTGCCTTAGATCCCGAAACCGAAAAACATATTTTAGAATTGTTAAAACGTTTGCAAGCGCAAAGACAATTTACGGTGATTTTAATTACCCACAATCAAGCTTTGGCACGCTATTATGCCGATGATGTGGTGGTGCTTTATCAAGGTGAAGTGGTCGAAAAAGCAAGTGCTTCTGAGTTTTTCGAAGCGCCGCAACATCCCTACAGTCAACAATTGTTGCATACTGTTTTAAAACCTAAAATCCCGAAACCCATAGAAGGCGATCCTATTTTAGCGGTTGAAAAATTGTGTGTAGATTATCCTATTCGAAAGGGCGCTTGGCGACGTTGTGTGGGCGTGACTCACGCTGTCATCGATGCCCATTTTGCTTTGTATCCGGGGCAAACTTTGGCTTTGGTGGGAACTTCGGGTTCTGGCAAATCCAGCATCGCCAAAGCTTTGTTTGGTTTGGTCAAAAGTCAAAGTGATGCGATTGTGTGGCAAGGCAAAAAAGTATCTTTGCCGCAATTATTAGGTCGCATGCAATTGATTTTGCAAGATCCTGCCGCGGCTTTGGACCCACGCATGACGATCGCGCAAATTTTAGAAGAAAATTTTAATTCCAAAAGTCCTGTTTCTTACAAACAACAGATTGAAAATGTCATGGACAGTGTGGGTTTAGACAAAACGATGTTAGCACGTTATCCCCATGAATTTTCTGGGGGGCAACGACAACGCATTTGCATTGCACGCGCTTTGATGGCTTCTTCTCCGGTTTGGGTGTTGGATGAATCGACCAGTGCTTTAGACAGTTTAGTCAAGGCACAAATTTTAAATTTACTCAAAAAATTGCAAGCAGAATTGCAATTGGCTTATTTATTCATCAGCCACGATTGGGAAGCAATTCACTGTATGGCTGATGAAATCAAAGTGATGAAGGCGGGGCGGTTGGCGGAGTGTATTGCCGCTGCTTAATACAGAATTTGTCAAGTGGGATATTCAAGATTTAAGTTGTTGATTTTATTTTGAATTATTTTTTGATTGTCAATACTTGACCTATCTTTAAATGGTTGCTTTTCAAATGATTCATTTTGAGCAAAGCATTCACTGAGATGCCATACTTTTTGGCAATAGCCGCTAAGGTATCGCCGGCTTTGATACTGTAAGTTGTAGGGGTAGTCTGCGTAGTCGTGTCAGTTGCTTTGGTATCAGCCGTATCAGTCGTAACCGCCGTCGTATCATCCGAAGCACCCAATTTCAACACTTGGCCTTTGTGTAAAGTACTGTTGGCCGTCAAATGATTCCAAGCCATTAAATCTTGTAGTTTGACGTGGTTGTGCGCTGCTACTTTACTTAAGGTATCACCTGAACCTACTTTATAAGTGACTACCGCATTATGCGTGCTGGGAGAATTTACTTCTGTATTCGGTGTTGCATCCGTTTGAGTGGGATTCGGATTGACTGTTGTCGAAGCAGCGTCGGCTTCTTGTGTGGGAGCAGGCATTTGTACTTTTACCGTTGTACCTTGCGCATCCATATTTTCTTTGAAAGTTTGCACTTTTTCCACGGGAATTAAAACGTGTGTGGGCGCATTGCTAGTCGTCTGCGCTTGTTTGACGCCAGGATTTAAACTACGTACTTCATCGACGGAGGTATCCGATAATTTAGCCACTTTGGTCAAAGCCATGGGACTGTTGACATCCACTTTGGCAAAATACGGTTTATTGGGGATAGAAGGTAAATCAATACCATACTTTTCGGGATCTTGAATAATCGCCGCAATGGCTAATAAACGCGGTACATATTGTTTGGTTTGTTGTGGCAAATGCAAGGACCAAAATCGAGTACCGCTGTGATCGCCTTTATTGATTTTATCCGCATTTAAAACCGTTCCAGGTCCTGCATTGTAAGCTGCCAAAGCCAGTAACCAATTGTTATCGAACATGTTGTCCAAATAATTCAAATAACCCAATGCCGCTTGCGTAGAACTCATCACATCGCGTCGACCATCAAAACCAGAATTTTGTTTTAAACCCAAATGCGCTGCCGTTTGCGGCATGAGTTGCCATAAACCTGCGGCTCCCACATTCGAATACGCAAAGGGATTGTAGGTACTTTCAATAATAGGTAATAAGACCAATTCACCGGGTAGCCCTTTTTCTTTGACTTGTTCGTGCACGTAATAGAGATAAGGCGCGGCTTGGGTGGCGATGTCTGTTAAACTTTTAGGGTGTTTTTGATACCAACGGATTTGTTGTTGCACGGCAGGATTGTCGCTGTAACCCGATAAAGTAAAATCATCTGCAATTTTTTTCCAAATGTCGTCGGAACTCCCTTCGTTTTCGAGGTTTTTCTTTTTAATATTTTTAAAGGGGACTGAGGCATGTCCTTGTACGGGTGGCATCAAAGCCAATAGCCCTAAGGCACCCATACTCAGCGTGAAACTGAGTTTGGCGTGGTGTCTTAAGCGGTGGAAAAGCGATCGCTTTGTGGCGCTTAAACCTTTGTGCCCGCTGAGTGTAGAGACCTTTCTCTTGGGCATTGAATTTTTATAATTCAAATAATTCGGAGGCTGATACAACTTCTCATGTTGCGTCGCCTTATGATGTAAGGACATGATATTTTACCTCATGTGTTTGATTTTTATAGTAAAATAAATATCTAACCCATAAATTGTACAATACTTAATCAATAGTTTAACCGTTTTGGAGGGTTTTTGCAACTTTGCACGCCTACGGTGTTTCTTTCAGAGCGCTCAAAAGTTCTCGATCCACGAAAAGCCTCTTCTTTCGAAATCCAGCTCGCGGGGTCCTGTCCGGTAATTCTCCCCATCGTGCTCGTGCCTGCGCGCGCCGGGGACCCCATCACCGGCCATCCCCGCGATAACTATCGGATCCCCCATAAAGCTATTGCCTGAGTTCTTACCGAGCCGCGACCGTGAGAGAGCGGAGGTTCGGAGCACATGCTTCTCCGTTCCCTGACGGTCGCGGCTCGGTTGGCTCTGTTAGTTTTTTTCTATTTTCACAGTAAAAATCTGCCGTTAAGAGCTTGCCTACACTTTATAATTATAATATTATGCAACAATACATTTATGGCTTAATATTTCGTTAATGTCTAATTGATATAATGACCCATTACAATTAATACATTAAAAATAGTGAAGATAAAAAATGGCTGACTGCACTCAAAATCTTAAAATAATCCTTGAAGGATTTATTTCCTTGCAAAATGAGCAAGATCCCGCGCGTCAACAACAACTTCGAAAACAGATTAAAGATGCTTATTTTTATTTGATCGATAATGCTGGACAAGGGAAAGGGAAAGATAATGTTGGAGCAGATGATTTTATGGGAGATGTTGGAAATGCTTTGGAAAGCTTGGAAGGTTTGGGAAGGGAGGCGTTCTTAAAAATAGCAGCAGAATTGACTACTAGTATGCCGGATATTGGGCGACTTTACGAATTCCCACAGGATCTAAAAGATGGAATCAAATATTCTGCCGACAAATATACCTTTATTGAATTTAACGATTTAGAGGCATTTTATAATGCCAAATTGTCACTGGAATGTACGAATCAAATTTACTATGTAAAATTTACTGAGAATGGAAAATCGTATGTCTTATGCAAAATGAGAAATCCTGCTCACGTACTACGCAATGATTCGATCGAAGTGAATAAAGATCTTACAGGAGAAAAACTAAAGCAGTTTATTTTTTCTAAACTAGAAAAAAAACAATGTAATTCTACGACTTATTATGATTTTGATCAGTTTCATGCCTATTGTGTTGCTCAATTACAATGTATTTATTCTTTGCCAAGAATTGCGTTTAACAAGTTCTTATCTCAATTGGCTAACCAATGCGCGAATATAGGCGAAATAAACCAGCGCTTAGAAGAATTAGTGGGTAATGGTATTAAAAAAACTGCTTTGCATTATGCAGTCGAATTTAATGATGCAGATCTTATCCGTGCATTAATAGCCAAAGGCGCACAGGTCAATGAAGAAGACGACAAGGGAGAAACGCCTTTACATTATGCAGCTAGAAATAATGCTCCTGAATTGGTAAAGCTTTTAATAGAAAAGGGTGCAGATGTCATTATTGTAGATAATAATGGTAAAAAGGCTATAGATCTTGCTGAGGATAAAGAGGTTCTCAGATCACTGGTTGAAGCGGGGGCCGAAAAAGCTGAAACATCTCCGCTTTTATATACGATACAAGTAGGAGGAAAGGCATTCCGTACGACTTTAGAATTTTTTTCTGATTATGCTAACACTCAAGAAGAGGTGAAAGAGGCTGTAGATTATTTAATACGGGGTAAAGCAATTAATAAAATTGATTCTGAGGGGAAAACAGCCCTACATTATGCAGCTAGAAACAATGCTCCTGAATTGGTAAAGCTTTTAATAGAAAAGGGTGCAGATGTCACTATTGTAGATAATAATGGTAAAAAGGCTATAGATCTTGCTGAGGATAAAGAGGTTCTCAGATCACTGGTTGAAGCGGGGGCCGAAAAAGCTGAAACATCTCCGCTTTTATATGCGATACAAGTGGGAGGAAAGGCTTTCGGTAGGACTTTAGAAGTTTTTTCTATTCATTCTCAAACTCAAGAAAGGGTGAATGGTACTGTATCTATTTTAAGGGAAAATAAAGCGATTAACAAAGTTGACTCAGATGGAAAAACAGCCTTACACCATGCTGTCCAAGCTGATAATGTAGAATTGGTAAAGGCATTAACCAAAGTAGGCGCGGATGTCAATAAAGAAGATGCTAAAGGAAGAACGCCTTTGTATTATGCTGCTGAATCCGGTAATGTGGAATCTGTAAGTGCATTAATCGAAGCAGGCGCGGATGTCAATAAGGTAGATACCAAGAGAAAAACACTTTTGCACGATGCAGCTAAATCGGGCAATCCGAAATTGATATGCTTGTTAATCAAGGAAGGTCTGCATGTTGAAGAAGTAGATACTGAAGATAAAACGCCTTTGCATTATGCCGTTGAATCCGGTAATGTGGAAGCTGTAAGTGCATTAATCACAGAAGGCTCAAATGTTAATCAAGCCGATGCGACAAGAAAAACGCCTTTGCATTATGCCGTTGAATCCGGTAATGTGGAAGTTGTAAGTGCATTACTCGGCGCAGGCGCAGATATCAATTGCCCAGATTTGAATGGCGGAACACCTTTACATTATACACTGCAAACTCAAAATGGTGTTAAAACAGCACTTCTGTTGTTAAAAGCAGGCGCGGATATTTATCAACAATATCCGATGCAACAATCTGAGGGTGGCAACAAGCTTGGTCCATCTGTGTGTGCTTATTCTAAAAGAACATTTCCTTCAAAAAACACAGAAGCTGCAGCCTTAATCCAAAGATACCACACGCTTTCAACCATCGGAAAGGTTGCTTTAGGAGTTGGCTGTGTTGTGGGTGTGAGTTTGGTGATACTGGCTGCAGCAGCATTGGTAGCGACTGTAGTGGGTGTGACACATGGTGCTGCTTTAGCGCCTTTAGCTGTTGCAGCACATACTTACGTACCATCCGCTGCAATTTCTGTGGGCGCAATCGGTACCTTATCCGCTTCTTATGCCTTGTTTAAGCATATCAAAAAAACACGTGATGAACTGAGTCATCGTTTTGCAGCTTGGGCGATTGGTTATGAGTTTTTTAGACCCAGTCGAAAAAGTGAAGGGGAGGTTTCCTCAGCGTTTTTCGGTATGAATCTAAACTTTAATTAGAACCTTTGTCTTTGTACAATTCCAAACGCATTTCTCTACGCTCTAAGGCTTCTTTGAAACGCCTTTTTTGTTCCGCAGTGTGCAAAATGAGCGGCGGAATCGCGGTTGACTTTTTGTTTTCGTCTAGAGCGACCATCGTGATGTAACAACTGTTGGTGTAACGAATTTCTCCTGTCTGCAAGTTTTCAGTCGTGACTCGAATACCAATTTCCATCGAGGTTTTACCAACATAATTGACTGTGGCGTAACACGTCAGCAATTCACCAACATAAATGGGTTCTTTAAAAAAGACTTGATCCACCGATAAAGTCACCATGGCTAAACCAGAATAACGCTTACTGCAGACATAAGCGACGTTGTCTAAAAATGCGAGTAACCAGCCGCCTTTGACATGCCCCATCAAATTCGCCATTTCTGGCATCATGATTTCTGACATGATGATAGTGCGTTCTCTTTCCTTATTCATGATACCTACGCTCTCTTTATTTTTAGCCTAAGGCAATGATTGCGATGGTGATATTTCGTTCGCAATAATAGCCCTTAGGGACCCACAGAAATTTAAACTGTAACTAAATTAATTATAGCATGAATTTTAAAAAGGGGGTATTTTGGCAAAGTTAGGGAGGGATTAAGCGCCTTTGTCTTTATACAATTTCAAACGCATTTGTCTGCGTTCTAAGGCTTCGTTAAAGCGTCTTTTTTCTTCTTCGTTGTGTAAAACCAAGGGCGGAATAGAGATCGGTTGTTGGTTTTTATCTATGGCAACCATGGTGATATAACAGGTGTTGGTATGGCGAATTTGTCCTGTCTGCAAGTTTTCGGTGGTGACTCGAATGCCGATTTCCATCGAAGTTTTACCGACATAATTAACAGTAGCATAACACGTCAGCAATTCACCCACATAAATGGGTTCTTTAAAAAAGACTTGATCGACTGATAAAGTTACCAAGGTTAAACCACAATAGCGGGCACCGCACACATAAGCGACGCGATCTAAAAATCCCAATAGCCAACCCCCGTGGACATTTCCCAGGAAATTCGCCATTTGTGGCAGCATGATTTCGGACATGACGACGGTGCGTTCTCTTTCTTTGTTCATGGTGAAGATAACTCTCTCTGGAATTGATTGGATTCTAACCGAGCCGCGACCGTCAGGGAGCGGAATGTGCATTACAAGCTTTGTCCTGCTATTCCGCTCCCTGACGGTCGCGGCTCGGTCGCAATTGCGCTTCAATCAATTTTAGCATGAATAAATGTTTTTGCAAAAACGAAGACGCACAGTGTATACTAGCGACCATTCATAGTAATATTTTTGGACAAATATGAAAGTCTTAGTGGCCCAGAAACGGGTTGTCGATCCCTATGTTAAAATTCGTGTACGTACGGATGGCAGCGGGGTCGAGACAACGAATGTGAAAATGAGTATCAATCCCTTTGACGAAATCGCCATAGAAGAAGCGGTGCGTTTAAAGGAACAGGGCCTGGCAACCAGTACAGCGGTGGTGACCATAGGCAGTGCCAATGTTCAAGAAAATTTGCGTGCGGCATTGGCTTTGGGGATTGATGAAGCGCTGTGGGTTTCCTGCGATAAAGCTTTGCAACCTTTGGCCGTGGCGCGCATTTTGCACCAAATCGCGCTGCGTGAAAAACCCGACTTGATTATTATGGGCAAACAAGCGATCGACGACGACAATAACCAAGTAGGACAAATGTTAGCGGCTTTATTGGCTTGGCCGCAATGCACCTTTGCCAGCCAGATTCTGGTCAAAGACAATCAAATTGAAGTGACCCGTGAAATCGATGGTGGTTTGGAAATTTTAACAGCCGAATTGCCGGCAGTGGTCACCACGGATTTGCGTTTGAATACACCGCGTTACGCCACTTTGCCCAATATCATGCGCGCCAAACAAAAACCTTTAAAAACGATCACTTTGGAAGAATTAAGCGTGGATACGCACACCGCTTTTGAAGTATTGAATGTGTCTGCGCCCAAAGAACGTAAAGCGGGGATCAAGGTCGATTCAGTCGATGATTTGTTGGATAAATTGCGTCATGAGGCGAAGGTGATAGCATGAAAACTTTAGTCATCGCTGAACACGACAATCAACATTTGAAAGGCACGACTTTAACCGCCATTTCTGCTGCGGAGAAATTAGGGTTCCCCATCGAAATGGTGGTGATAGGCCATCAATGCCAGTCGGTGATTCAAACATTACAAACTCTAAAGCCGGTCACAAAAATAATTCTAGCCGACAATGTTGTATACGAAGCGCAATTGGCTGAGAATGTGGCTTTGGTGCTGCAATTGTTGGCTGCGGATTATAGCCATATTGTAGCCGCTTCTTCGACTTTTTCCAAAGATTTATTGCCGCGATTGGCGGGTTTATTGGGTTTTAGCATGGCGTCTGATGTGATTGAAATTCTCGATCCCCATACTTTTGTGCGGCCCATTTATGCGGGAAACGCTTTGGCGAGGATCAAATTAAGCGATCCCATTACTTTGTTGACGGTGCGAAGCAGTACCTTTCCTGGAGCAATCGAAACCCATGCTACTTTGGCAGAAGTGCAAATATGCGATCGAGTTTATCCTTTGTCGAAAACAAATTTAGTTCGACGCGAAGAAAGCAAAAGCGAAAGACCCGAATTGGGTGAAGCCAAAGTCGTGATTTCCGGTGGCCGTGGTTTACAAAGCAAAGAAAATTTTGCTTTAATAGAACAATTGGCGGATAAATTACATGGGGCAGTGGGTGCTTCGCGCGCTGCAGTGGATGCCGGCTTTGTTCCTAACGATTATCAAGTAGGACAAACAGGCAAAGTCGTCGCACCCGATTTGTACATTGCCATTGGGATTTCCGGCGCGATCCAACATTTGGCGGGCATGAAAGACAGTAAAGTGATTGTCGCCATTAATAAAGATCCGGAAGCCCCTATTTTTCAGATTACCGATTATGCTTTGGTCGGCGATTTGTTTCAAATTATCCCTGAATTATTGAAAAAATTATAAGACCTTATAGGAGAAAAAAATGCGTATTGGCGTCCCTAAAGAGATTAAAACCTTGGAAAATCGTGTGGCTTTGGTGCCTTCGAGCGTACAAGAACTCACGCGTTGTGGCCATGAAGTTTTTGTCGAAACGAATGCAGGAGCGGGTATCGGTATCAGCGATGCTGAATATACGGCCGTTGGCGCTAAGATTTTACCCCAGGCTTCCGATGTGTTTGCTGAAGCCAACATGATAGTCAAAGTAAAAGAACCGCAACCCATCGAATGCAAAATGTTGACGAAGGACCACACTTTATTTACCTATTTGCATTTGGCGCCGGATCCTGAGCAAGCGAAATTATTGCTGGCTTCGGAATGTTGTGCCATTGCTTATGAAACTGTTACAGATGCTTATAACGGGTTGCCTCTGTTATCGCCGATGAGTGAAGTCGCAGGGCGTATGGCCATTCAAGCCGGTGCACACTGCTTGGAAAAAACCCAAGGCGGGAGTGGGATATTGTTAGGCGGTGTTCCAGGCGTGCCTTCGGCCAAAGTGGTGATCTTAGGGGGGGGTGTGGTCGGTATCAATGCGATTCGGATGGCCATTGGTCAAGAAGCGCATGTTACCGTTTTGGATAAATCTTTAAGACGTTTAAAAGAATTAGATTTACAATTTGCTTCCAGACTCAATACTTTGTATGCGACGGCCCATGCTATTGATAAAGCCGTAGTTCAAGCGGATTTGGTGATTGGGGCTGTGTTGGTTCCAGGCGCTTCAGCGCCGCGTTTGGTGACACGCGATCAATTGAAACGCATGCGTAAAGGCTCGGTTTTAGTGGATGTGGCCATCGATCAAGGCGGTTGCTTTGAAACCAGTCGTGCGACGACGCACGACAAATCCACCTTTGAAGAAGAAGGCGTGATCCATTATTGTGTGGCGAATATGCCCGGCGCTGTGCCACGTACAGCAACTTTCGCTTTAAACAATGCAACCTTACCTTTTGTCTTGGCTTTGGCGAATAGAGGTGTGAAGCAAGCCTTATTAGAAGATCCACATTTACTCAATGGTTTGAATGTGTATCGTGGTCATATCACCTATAAAGCAGTGGCTGAAGCTTTAGACCAACCCTATGTTCCGGCTTTAGAAGCCTTGTGTGAAGGAAGTTGATATTGAAAACGCGTTCCAAAAGTATGAACATTGCCATTTTATCTTTGAAGGATGAATTGTATTCGACGCGTCGTTTGGTCGAAGAAGGCGAAAAAAGAGGGCATCGTATTACGGTCGTGGATTATCTGTCTTGCTTTGTGAATATCACGCCTTCTGGACCGGGTATTTATTACAAAGGCGAAAAACTCAGTAATTTTGACGCCGTGATTCCACGCATCAGTGCCAAACGCACTTTTTATGGTGCAGCCATCGTGCGACAAATGGAAACCCAAGGGATGTATTGTATCAATTCTGCTTTGTCGATCACACGTGCGCGCGATAAATTGCGATCGCTGCAATTGTTGTGTCGAAAGGGGATTGGAATGCCTGTCACGGGTTTTGCGCATAATTCTAAAGACATCAGTCCTTTGATCAAAATGGTGGGCGGACCTCCTGTCGTGATCAAATTGTTGGAAGGCACTCAAGGTGTGGGTGTAGTATTGGCAGAGTCTTATACAGCGGCTTCCAGTGTGATGCAAACTTTAATGGGGTTGAATGCTAACATCATTGTTCAAGAATTTATTTCGGAAGCCAAGGGTGAAGATTTAAGGTGTTTTGTGCTGGGTAATAAAGTGGTGGCTAGCATGATGCGCAAAGCGCAAAGCGGCGAATTTAGAGCCAATGTGCATCAAGGCGGGAGCACACATACGGTGAGTTTGCAACCCGAAGAAAAAGAAACGGCCTTGAATGCAAGTAAGATCATCGGTTTGAATTTAGCCGGTGTGGATATTTTGCGTTCCAAACGCGGGCCATTGGTGATGGAAGTCAATGCTTCGCCCGGTTTGGAAGGCATCGAAACGGCAACCAAAAAAAATGTGGCCGGTATGATTTTTCAACACATTGAAAAACACGCCAAGCCTTTAGGTCCGGATAAGCCTTATCATGGTTAATTGCTACTCTGTGGGCCGTCATGGCGAGGTGCTTTCATACTCGCTGCGCCCGTAGAAAAGCACTTCGCCATGACGGCCCACAGGGAAAAATAGTGGATTATAACTCTTATGAGTAAAGTCAAAAAAACTTTATTGGGTTGGCAAGAATGGTGCGCGTTGCCGCAACTGCATATCCCTTATATCAAAGCTAAAATTGATACCGGCGCCAAAACCTCGGCACTTCATGCCTTTAATATCCGGGAATTTCAGCATCATGAACAAAAATGGATTCAATTTGACATTCATCCCTTGCAAGCCAATCACCGTGTTTCGAAACAATGTCGAGCGGAAGTGATCGACGAGCGTGAAGTGATCAGTTCCACCGGGCATAAAGAACGTCGTTACGTGATTAAAACGACTTTGCTTTTGGGTGTGCTGTCTTATCCCATTGAATTGACTTTATCGAATCGCGATCCCATGAAATTTAGAATGTTGTTGGGGCGGGAAGCTTTGCTCACCAAATGCGTGGTCGATCCCGCGCACACTTTATTGTTAGGACGTTATACCAAGGGACACATTTTGAGGGCTTATAAGTGAGAACTCTAATCCATCAGAATGAAGGGAATATTATCCTTCGTCTGTTGCGGTTTGGATTCCAGACTCGCCGTATAAAAATGAATGACCAAACGATGCCGACCTAAACTCATTAAGGGATAAACCGGCAGATTCCGTTCTAAAGCAACGCGTACCAAAGGGCAAAAACGCTCGGGCGATAAAGCCTTTTGATAGAAACCTTCTTCGGCGATTAAATGGGTTTCTTGGGTGCTGTCGCGGGCGAGTTTGAGCAAAAGCCGCGCGGCTTTATATGATTCTTCTAAAGCAGCTATCCAGCGTTTTAAATGTATTTGGTGTTTTTCCGAGGATAGATTCAACCAATAATGATATTGAGGAATATCGGCATTGCAAGTTCCGCCCGGCGTCAAAAAATATTGTCGAATGGCGCTGATAAAAGGATCTTCCCGAACCTCATGAGCAAATTTGCCGTATTTGGGTTGTAATAATTCTATTAAAGTATTAAGTTCATCTAAGGCTAAATGCAGCGATCGTTTATCTACTTTAGGATTATTTTTTAAAGGCTGAAAGCTTTCTACGTAACGTCTAAATTCGGATATGAATTTAGTTTTAATGTCTGGTCGGTCTAATATTTGTAAAATATCCAATAGTATGCTAAGAGCCGCGTGCGTGGAGAACGGTTTGGCTGTTTGTAAATGATAATCTAACAAATTATACAAGTATTCTAAGCGCAAACAAGTGCGAACCAATTCGTTTAAAGGTTGCTCGTAATAAATATAATCGACTGCCATGTGATTGATCCCTTTCTTCTCTCACTCCTAGTGTAGCAGTTATTAAGAAGGATTCAACTCGCTCACATAATCCTCTAAGGGATCCTCGGCAATGGGTTCTGCTTTTTGAGCCTTAGCATCACGTGGGGTGACATAGGTATTGTGATCGTAAGCAAAATAAGCGCCATATATATAGGTTACCACGGATAGCCCAAACAATAGAATCAAACTGGTGCTGTGGCTTATCCATTGTGCCCGGTGATTGTAGTCGCTGCCTAAATAAGTGATGAGACTGATTCCGGCAATGTAGAAGATCAACCAAGAGGCACCTTTCAAGGCTTGTCTAAAAGGTTCAGATTTGCGTTCTTTATATTCGTAATAGAAGTAAAAGGCTAAACCTGGAATGATGAGAAGCGCCATTTCGTCTGCCAGTGGCCAGCCAGCGCTGAATATCAAGACAGACAATAAAAACAAGAGTATCGGCGCTAAAATGTGTGCCCCAGGTAACCAAAATTGTCCAGGATTGCGTTTTTGCCGGTGTTTAATGCGATTCGCGATGGTGACAATAGGCGCTGGCACATAAGAAAAGAGATGCAATATGGAAATCACAGCAACAAGGCTATGCCACCCTTTGAAAATCAATAAGAATAACGTTCCAACTAAGGTACTGGTGACAACCGCATTCCAAGGTGTGCGATATTTAGGGTGCAAGACACCCAAAATTTGAGGCATATGGCCTTCGCGCGACAAAGACAACATGATGCGTGCACTGGAAGCAGCGAAAGTGACTCCGCATACGCCAGGCGATATCACAGAGCCTATGTAAACTGCGCTGACTAAGAGTTGGAAGTTGGCCAACATCAATAATTGGATATAAGGAGAACTAAAATTAATTTGTTGCCACCCTTGGGCTAAATTTTCAGGTGAAATACTGCCGACAAATACGATTTGCAGTAAAATATAGATAAATAAACTGATCACAATGCTACCGATCACCGCAACAGGCAATTGTCGTTTCGGCGAGGCAATTTCTTCAGAAAAGTTCAAAGGTGATTGAAAGCCATTGAAGGACATTACCACACCACAAGCCACCACGCTGGTGAAAATGGATTTCCAGCCGAAAGGCACAAATTCCTGGAAAGTGGTGCCGAAATTTTGGGGGTGTAAGCCGGAATAAAATAAGGCGGCGATGGTTAACACAGGAATCGTGATTTTTAATAAGGTAAAAAAGTTGTTAAAGCGTAAAAATAATTTGGTGCTCCAGTAATTTAAGAACATAAAGAGCAACATCAGTAAAAAAGCAAAACCTATACCCGAAGCAGTTAGATTGTGAGAGGTGACGTCATAAAAACGGTTAAAAGTAGGGGATAAGGGACTTAAATATTGTATGACCGCTTGTGCTTCAATGGGCGGAACCGCGACAATGCTGAGCCAATTTATCCAAGACGTTAAAAAGCCGCAAAAACGACCGTGAGTGATGTGGGAGTAATAGCCAATACCGCCGCTCGAAGGATAAGACGAACCAATTTCTATGTAAAAGAAGCCGACCATTAAAGCGATCGCTGCGCCTAAGCACCAAGACAATAGACTGGCTGGACCCGCTATTGAGGCGATTTTTTGGGTACTCAACAACCAACCAGACCCTATAATCGTGGTGACCCCGGTCATGGTCAGCGAAAAGGTGGAGATACTTTTGGCTAAACTCGTATTTTTGCTCATGGGTCAACCCTTGTTACTCTATTGTAAGGGCCGAATTATACCAAAAAAAGGGGGTAAAAAGCTACCTTTTATGAGGTTTAAATAATTCCTTTTTTAATTTAATGCTATTTTTGTTCAAAATATATTCAGAGTAGAGTGTAATGGCCTTAGGCTTAGGTACCCTTATTATTAAACCACAAACTGTTCAAAAGTGATGTTTTTGACTTGATGAGCTGCTCCCCTAAAGTTCGATAGGTGGCTAAGAGAGGATTTAAGATCCGATAACCAGAAAATGGATAGGGGCTATATTTTTGGAAAATGACTCTCAAAATCGGTGTATTGTTCTTTGACGAGATTACATACAATATCGCCTCCTTCAGACAGCAATTTTAGTCCGCAATACCCTAGGCCGGGTATGGTATTGCCATGGTGTTTAACGAAGAAATGTTTAAAAACCTGAGAAAAATTTTCTGCCGTGGATATCCCCGCCATATTCTCAAAATGGAGAACCACTTGATGGGTTTTTTCTTCTGCCCAAATATGAATTTCACCTTGGTGCATGCGTTCAATGCGTGAAAAACCCGCATCGAGCAAATTGCACAATAGGTGCTGAATGAAAAGAGGGGAATACTCAAAGTGAATGTCATTCGGATAATCGATATGAAGCTTTTGAGCTTGTTCTTCAGTAAAAGGATAATTTTTCAGGGCTTCTTGCAAGCACAGATTCAGATCTAATTTTTCTTCTTCAACAAGAGGCATAGACAATTTTTTATTGAGCGTTGTAGCCAAATTCAAAAAATCGAACAATTTGTTGAGGTTATTTCGCAGACTATCCGGAAAAGCTTTTACTTCTTGCAAGGTATCCTGATCTAGCTTGGGTTTTAACAACCAATCGATCTGTTATTAAGAATAAAACTATAGGTTTTAGTTATGAAGTTTGCATAAATAAAGCCGCAGTATTTAGGAGCAAATTTATGGTATAATAAGACTCAAAACTGACTTATAAAACCTTAAATGAAAAAGGTATTTTAAAAATTTTTATAGTATAAATTAGCAAGGGCTTTATTAATAAATTAAGAATATTTTGGTTTGGTAGAGGAGATTGATATGAAAACGGTCGCAATCATTGGGGCTGGATGGTATGGTTTTCATCTTGCCGTGACTCTGTCTGAGAAGGGATTTCGTGTGGTTCTATGCGAAAAAAATGATAAAATTTTTAATGAACTTTCTGGGAATTTTGGCGTTCGCTTGCATCTTGGATTACATTATCCACGCTCGAAAAAAACAAGAGAGGGTTGTATCGCGGGGTACGATGAGTTTTTACATACTTATCCTGAATTGGTAAATCATCATGAGCATTCCATTTATGGGATAGGCGTTCTAGATGCCGATCAACAGCCTTCTAAAATATCTGCTGAAGATTTTAATCGTCTAAAGGATGAGCATGATAGTTTTAAGGTAATTGATCCTAAGGAATGGGGATATCAAAATTTACAAACCGCCATAGATACAACAGAAGCCAGTCTGGTGGTTGGGCGTAAATTAAGAACTAAGATTGAACAATATCTTGCTGAATCTAGGGTTGAATTAAAGCTGAGCACAGAAGTTGTATCTGTTTTTCAAGATCAAAATAAGAAAATGGTGGTATCGACAAGAAATGGCCAAAAAGAAAGTAAAGAAAGTTTTGACTATGTCATCAATGCGACCAGCTATCAATGTTTTTTGTCAAAAAATAAAGAATTGCCATTTGATATGGAAGTTGGTTATCAGGTTTGTATTGCTTTGTTCTATGAAGACACCCAGGAGAAGCGAATGCCTAAGCCAATACCTTTTATCGTCATGGATGGCTGGTTTCCTTGTTTAATGTTGTACAATGACGGAGAAGAAAAAGAAAATAGTACTTATTTGCTTTATCATGGGAAATACTCCATTTTAGATACTTGCGCGACTGCGGGAGAAGCCAAAGAACTTTTACAGAAACGATTGCAAGATAAACAGATGGAAAGTCACATTGAAAGATTGGCTAGAACGCATTTTGCTTCATTTTACCCAGAATTTTCTTCTGAAAGATTTAAGTATCTTGGTTGGAAAGGCAATGTACTGGCTAAAGCAAAAACAAATAAAGAGTTCCGAGGAGCATTTGTTCTTGAAGATGCAGACACGAAAATAATACATATATTCCCTGGAAAAGTCAATAATATTTTTGATGTCGGCAGGGAAGTACTGGATTTAATTGAGGCTGACTTACATCCGGAGGAAATCATTACTGAAAATGGATATCGATGTACTAGAAAAGGTGCATTATTTCAAGCAAGATGTGAAATTTCAGAAAAGCCCGATGAGCTTCTTAGAAATACCAGTTCATTGCAAACAGCTGAAGCAGTAAAGAGGTCATTAGACGGCCCTCTCTCTTTCTTTGGGAATGCAAAATCGCCACGGAGAATAGCCGAAGAGAAAATAGTAAGTGTTAGTAAATCACCTATGAGAATAATAGAGGATCAGGTGCATTTACGTAGTGCGACGCCAATTTATAGTGTTTCTTAGATAATACAGACGATCTGAATTGAATTGGGAAAAATTCGTGACTAAAAAACAAGATGAGAAAATAGATTGGCTTAATCAAGAATTTATGGCTGAAATTTTACTGAGAATTCCTTCTTATGTATTTTGGAAGGATCGTTTCAGCGTTTATTTAGGGTGTAATAAGGCTTTTGCGGACTCGGTTAGGTTATCTCCAGAAGAGATTATTGGAAAAACAGATTACGATCTCCCCTGGGCTAAAGAGGAGAGTGATGCGTATCGCGCCGATGACCAATACGTCATGCAAAACAATAAAGCCAAAATCAATGTTGAAGAATCGCAAACAACACGTGAAGGTAAGAAAATAGTCTTGTTGACCTCTAAGGTTCCATTGCTGAACCGACAAGGTGCTGTGATTGGAGTCCTTGGGATTTACAGTGATATAACAGCTCAAAAAGAAGCTGAACAACTCAGAATAGAAAATGAAAAACATAAAGTTATCGCAGAACAACAAGGAAAATTCGCCGCTCTCGCAAATAAAGTGGCTCATGATATTCGTTCGCCTATTTCTACTTTAACTTCACTGGTGAAAGAATGCCGGCAAATTCCAGAAGAACAGCGCATTGCTTTGCGAGAGGCAGCGATTGGAATTGGGGACATTGCTAACCATTTATTGCAGCAATATGAAAAAGAAGAAAAAGACTCTTCAAAAACGGAAGCGCGGGACTTGATTTTAGTGGCCATGGCGCTGCTCGAAATACTCACTCGGAAGAAATACGAATATAAAGCTTCGACAATAAAATTTGATCACCATTTTGAAGCAAATAGCTATTTCGCTTTTATCAAAATAGGGCCGAGTGCTTTTAAACGTACTTTATCCAATCTAATAAACAATGCTGTAGATGCTTTGGAAAATACTAGGGGAAAAGTAGACTTAACATTGGAAGCCAACAATGAATGGGTTAAAATCAAGATCTGTGACAATGGCAAAGGCATGCCGACAGAAGTCAAGAACAAAATCCTGAATAAAACCGCGGTCACCCAAGATAAAAAAGAAGGCCATGGTATTGGCTTAACACAGGTGTGGGAGACTTTGGATAATAATCATGGTGAGCTTCACATTGATTCTGAATCCGGAAAAGGCACTGCTATAACGCTTACTTTTCCTCGAATGAGTCCGCCTGCTTGGTTTGCGGAAGAAATCGTTTTAAACTCGGACGATCTGGTTGTTATTTTAGATGATGACACTTCTATTCACAGTGCTTGGCGTATGCGCTTTGAGGGCATTTTAAATGAAACGCATAGCATACAGTTAAAACATTTTGAACAAGCGCAGGAAGGATTAGAATTTGTGAATGCCTTACCATCGGTAGAAAAAGCAAAAGTTTTTCTTTTAACCGATTATGAATTCTTAGAGCAAGAATTAAATGGCTTGCATGTGATTGCTCGAAGCGGAATTAAGCGTTCATTGCTCGTGACTAGCCACTACGCTAATCTTTTGATTCAAGCCGATGCTATGAAACGAGGCACTAAAATTCTACCCAAACAATTGGCTTCTGAAATTCCCATTACCATCGTCGAAAAAACATCCGAAGCCGATGTCCCAATCGTGGATCTGATTGTGGTAGACGACGATCCCACTTTTACCAAAAGCTTAGTGCGCTATGTTTTTAGGGGGCTTAAGGTCGAAGTATTCAACGACCCACATTATTTCTTAGAACAAGTAGCGCGTTTTCCCAAATCAACCAAAATTTATCTAGACAACAATTACGATCATTTTTACCAAAGTGGTGTTGACATTGCAAAGGAATTGCACGAATTGGGTTATGAGCGACTGTATCTTTTATCGGGTGATTATTTTAGAAAGGGAGAACTTCCGGATTATTTAACA
>JAJXUV010000006.1 GCA_021782495.1 Pseudomonadota bacterium
CTCGAATCAGGTTTCTGAGCGAGAGGATGCTGTTCAGCAATTAAGGCAGATGGTGGAATCTATGGCGGCGAAAATAGAAGCCCTGGAAACAAATAAAGTAGAAACCGATAGAAAAATGGAAGCCATGAGACAAAATCATGTGGCGGAAATCAAGGCGCTGAAAGAAGATCATGCAGCGGAAATAAGGGCTAATGCAGCAAAAATGGAAGCCATGGAACAAAATCATAGAGCAGAAATAGCAGACCTGAAAAAAAGTACGAATGAAAGCGTTCAACTGCTTCAGGAGCAGTTGAATACGGTTACTGCAGAAAACAAATCGCTGAAAAGTCAATTGCAAGACAAAGACAGTCAATTGCACGATAAAGACAGCCAATTGCAAGCTTCAAATAAGAAAATTAAAGAATTAGAAGCAGAGTTAGAGACTAAACGAGGCTCAACCAGTCCTAATTTTTTTAGGAATAGGAAAATGTCACTCTAGCTTTTTAGATAATTATTTTTGCTTTAAAGTTTAAATATCCTGGAGCCCTCATTGTGAGCGAAGCGCAGTAATCAGGGCTCACAAGGATTATCTTAAGCGCTTAAAAGAAGCCGAGTATTTTGGAGAGTGTGGAATGGAGCTTATTGATGCTGTTTGGTCGTTCTTTTACGACCTTTGGCAAGGATGGTTTTCTCCTGATTTAGGGAGAGAAGAGACCTCTAGCGGAACTTTGCCTGATAAACAAGAAAACACAAAAAACCCAAATGAATCTAAAAAACCTTTTAAGAGGCAACAAGAAGTACCACCAGAGCTAGTAGAATCTATTTTTAAATTGAAAGCTCGCTTGGAAGCGTTCGAAAAACAACAAGAAAAAGACTTGCCGGCGTTGAATGACCGCATGGCAGAATTCAAAAAACAACAAGAAAAAGATTTTGCAGAACTCAAAGCCCAGATGAATGAGCTAAAGAAACTATCTCAAGAAGTGAACAAAGTTCTGCAAGAAAATGCTGGCTTGAGGCGACAGATTGTAGAGGCAGACCGACAGCTTCTTATCGTCTCCCAACAGCCGACCCTTATAGTACCTCAAGAGCAGGCATCCAGAGAAATGCTCATAGATGAATATCGCATTGCATGTCGCAAAGGCGGCAGTTGGTTAGCCTCCGTCCCAACATGGCTGTCATCGGCGCTGGAATTTAGTCGATTGTCGGTGGCATTGGCTTTTATGGCACCAGAAGAACTCCGTTCCACCGTAGGACAAGCATTGCAAATTGCCAAAACACAGACAGCTCCATTGGGTTCGGCAGTTATTCCCCTACAACAAAATAACAAGGCCTCAAAAGAAAAGGCTCATCCCATCCTTCCTCAGCTTCCGTACAAGCAAAAAAGGCAAGCACCCTGTCCAGCAGCAGATTATCCTGTCAAACAAGCAGTCGCACAGTCGAGCGTTCTGGCTCTAAAACAATGTGGCACAACCTATACTCTCTCTGTTAGTTTGTCTTGGAAACTGTCAAACATCCTTGCACACCTCATAGTCGATTTAATAGATTTCATAGAAGAAGAAATTATGCCAACACCACAGGCTGCGATGCGAGCGATGTCCCTGGCAAACCCTGCTAATGCATCGGCAAATCCCATTAATGTACACTTGAAAACAGGCAAGAATATTGAAAAACAATCTACTCCTCATCATCTAACCGAGCCGTGTGCGCCAGCAAGCGGCTCCGTAGCAATCGAAGCACGTGCATTCTTCATACGCCATGCGGTTTATGAATTCTTCCATTCACGGCGAAATGCACCCTTATCTTCGGGTAATATAGAGGCTGCATCGAATCGCTTTAGTCCGAAATAAGCGTCGTTAGATGAACCCTTCTTTCCCATACGCTTTCACACCTTCTTCGAACTCGGGGTTATTCCTGACTATCTACTTGAAACACGCGATCGTCTTCCAAACGCAAAGCCGTCAATTGGTTTCCCCAGGCGCAGCCGGTGTCGAGTTGATAGAGATTTTGATGGGGAATGGGTAAAACACAGCGCGCCCAATGTCCGAAAATAAGACGCGTGTTGGAATCGACCTGCGAAGGCAATTCGAACCAGGGAAAAAATCCGGACGGGCAATGTTCCAAATCGTCTTTATACTCTAAATTTAAATGACCTTCTCGATTAAGGACACGCATGCGTGTGAAAGCATTCACGATAAACCGCGCCCGATCAAAACCGCTTAAATTTTCATTCCATACGGCAGGTTGATTGCCATACAATACGTTTAAAAAAGCCAGATGATCTTGACTTCTTAATAATGTTTCTACTTCTTGCGCCACTTTTTGAGCGGTGTGTAAATCCCATAAGGGATACAAGCCGGCATGTGTCATCAAGGCCTTGTAATGTGGATCGTAATGCAACAAGGGTTGTTGTCTTAACCAAGTGCACAACATGTCGCTTTGCGGATCGTTTAAAACATCTTGAAAGGTGTCCGTTTTTTTAAGGGGTGCAACACCATTTGCCACAGCCAATAAATGTAAATCGTGATTGCCTAAAACCAGGCTAATGCGATCTTGTATGTGGTATAGATAGTGCAATACAGCCAAAGAACCCTGTCCTCGATTGATGACATCTCCGACAAACCACAAACGATCTTGTGTGGGATTAAACTGAATGTGTTTCAACAAATAACGCAGTGTTTTATAGCAACCTTGAACGTCGCCTATCGCATAAGTCGCCATTTACACAGCGCCTAAATTAATTACCAGAATATCGCACAACAAATGGTGTAACATCACAGAAGGCAAAGAGCTGCCAAACAATAAATTTAGCCCATGGTGATGGTGTCCACCGACGATGATTAAATCCACTTTTTGTTCTTTAATCAATTTAACGATTTCTTCGTTTTTTTCACCGCATAATACCCAAATAGTGGCTTTTTTAAGTGCTAATTTTTGGACTAAGGCTTTTATTTTTTGATGGGCTTCATGTTCCAATTCATCTTCCGTATCCAAATCGATGGGCACAGCGACTTCACTGATACCATAAAAAGGTGGGGTATATTCTGTCACATGCGCGATGCTGAATTTGGCTCGATGTAAGCTAGCTAACTCAGCGGCTTTCTGGGCAACCATAGCGCTTTTATCGCCTAAGTCGGTCGCCAGTAGAATGTGCTTATAGACAGTCATGATGCGGTATATCCTTGGATTATCAGTAGAATTATAGCCCCTATTTTGCTTCTTTACCAAATCTTGAAATTCATTGACTTTTGATTACTGTATAGACTAAAATCCATTGAAATTCCAATCGGTCGATTGAAATTATGCGTACCCCTGAGGGTATAGGTTATTAGAATAAATATGAGAGGAAGGTAAAACATGGCAAAGTCTGCGCAATCCTATTTTGATGAAGCCCGTGAATTAGAAACCAGCGACAATCCTAATTTGGAAGAAGTGATTAAGCTTTATAATGATGCCATTGATTTGGGGCATGTAGGTGCTATGAACAATTTGGCTATCTTGTTGTTCAAGCATGGGAATCAGCTAGCAGATGAAGAAAAAGCGCACGATGATGCTTGGAAGTTGTTGATACGCGCTGCATTTGATCATCAACATCGTGGAGCCATGCTGAACTTGGCCAAGTTGTATTCACGTCAAGCTGAATTGAGCCCTGAACAGCTCGATGACACCTGTGTGCTCGCTGAACTATTATTAAACCTCAATGGTACGAAGAAGGAAAAGGATGAAAATGCTGCGGCGGCACTTCCTTTATTGGAGAGAGCCGTTCACAATGGGCATGTGGCTGCTATGCATGTATTGGCAGACGAGTATTTAAAATGGGATGTGATCCAAGTAGGAAATATAGGTTTAGTCTCTTCGCTTGCTAAGTGCTTAAGAAGCGCAGAAGGAACAGAAGAGGAAAAAGA
Organism: Pseudomonadota bacterium; assembly: GCA_021782495.1. GTDB lineage: Bacteria > Pseudomonadota > Gammaproteobacteria > UBA1113 > UBA1113 > VFKP01. The sequence continues at coordinate 3,882 of JAJXUV010000006.1, forward strand.
ACAAAACAGCGAAAAAGCGATACAATTATTAGATGAAATTTTTGAGAAAATAACCCAGGCAGATCCCTGTGGCGATCAAGCCGTTCCAGAACACGTAGGTGCAATGCGGCTACTGGCGGATCTGTATTTAGCAAAACACAATATTGAAATAGAAGATCTGCAAAAGATGCATCGTCTTGCTCAATGGTTAACAGTTGTTCAAGGAACGGAAGAAGAAGAAGCAAAAAATGGCGAAAAAGCAGCGCGGTTGTCGAGTGATGTTTTAGGATTTTATGAAGATTTAATTAAATCAGGTGATGTGGAAGGCAGCCAAATGTACGTGAATATGTTTTTAGAAGATTTTGATGCATATAGCAACTATCATGCTGAGGCGCTCTCCAAAATACATTTTAAAGTGTTTACTTTGAAAAACGTAAAATTGGCAGAATATTTAGGGGAGGCGCTTTTAACGCTTGCGGGAAATAGACAAACGAAAAATGAACAAAATATCTATGAATATGCAGTAAAATTGTATGGATTAGCAGCACATTGGGGTTCTATTGATTCTAGAAAAATGTGCTTGCAGCTTTATTTCGCAGATTTTGATGTAGACCCTGAAAAAATGTGTGATACGGCAGAACTCTCAATGATATGCCAAAGAGCATTGAGTTGGGAGCATGGCGGTTGTATTGACTATTTACTTCGTAGATTATCAAAGCACCCTGAAAAAATATCAGAACAAGATCTCCATAATTATGTCAATCCTTTGTCTATAAAATTAGAAGAAATTCGTCGGTCTCAAGAAGTCCGTCGATTAAGTCATGGTGGCGCTACGGCTATACAGAGAGACACACAGCCACAAAGAATGGCACATTCAGTAAGCCATGCGTTAGCACAAGGAGGTATTTTTTCAAAACCGCGTCAATCACGCGAACAAGAAAATAAGCCTCCAGTACCGCCTTTAAATTGTTCCTCCAGCGGAGTTCATTCAAAAAAATAAACCAAATGTAAACAGGCCCTAGTTTCATGCTAAAATAGGCGGCACTTAAAGTCTAAAATCAAACAGGTGCTTTGTGCGAAAAATTTATACTTTTCTGGCTTATTTAGTTATGCCACTGGTATTAATCCGTCTATGCTGGAAAACCTATCGACGCCGGCAAAAATTGTCGCGGTTGAAAGAACGTTTTGGTTACAGTGATACGCAAAATCAAGACGGGATTTGGGTGCATGCAGTTTCAGTGGGCGAAACCATTGCGGCGGTTCCGCTGATTAAACAATTGCAAATACAATACCCGCATCTTCCCTTAGTGATCACCACCATGACGGTGACGGGTGCAGAGCGTGCAGCCGCTTTATTCGATGCGTCTGTGCAGCACTGCTATGTTCCTTATGATTTGCCTGGCGCGATTCGCCGATTTTTAGATCGCAAAAAACCAAAACTATTGATTGTCATGGAAACGGAGATTTGGCCGAATCTCTTGTCTATCTGTCACCAAAGAAAACTGCCTGTTCTTTTAGCCAATGCGCGTCTATCGCCCAAATCGTTCAAAGAGTATCAACGCATTCGATTTTGGCTGCGATCCTTATTGCCGGCATTTCGGTCTATTGCGGCACAAACTAAAGAGGATGCCGATCGTTTTCGTGCCTTGGGCGCTTCTCCACAACAGTTGATGATCACGGGTTCTGTTAAATTTGACATGACGGTGCCTGACAGTGCCCGCGAGCAATCGCATGTGTTCAGAGAACGTTTTGGTGCACGGCCTATTTGGATTGCAGCGAGTACGCATGAAGGCGAAGAAGAAATCATTGTCAAAGGCCTGGGCCTTGTCTTAGAACAATTGCCTAATGCATTGTTAATCTGGGTTCCCAGACATCCAGAACGCTTTGCCAAAGTGATGTCCTTAGTGCAAAAAAATGGGTTTAAAGCGCAATTACGCAGCGAGGATAACGTCGTGGAATCCACAACACAAGTGTTGATAGGCGACAGTATGGGAGAATTGCTGGCTTATTATGGTGCTTCGGATGTGGCTTTTGTTGGCGGTAGTTTGATTCCAATTGGAGGACATAATTTATTAGAACCCGCCTTACTTTACAAACCCATTATAACGGGCCCTCATGTTTTTAATTTCACGGAAATTTTCAAATTATTACAACAAGCCGATGCGGTGTGTGGGGTGGAGGATGCAGCCAGTTTGGCGAAGATAGTCATTGCTTTATTACAAGACAGTACTTTGCGTCAACAATTAGGCCATTCTGGATGGCAAGTGGTACAACAAAACCAAGGCGCTGTTGAAAGGCATATGAAATTGATTGCAACTCTATTAAAAAATGGAAAAGAAACATGAATGGAATAGAAATACCGGTTTATCAAGTACAAGATATTTATACTTTAGAAAATTTAGCCAAACAAAAGCAGAATATTCCAGACCGTGAATTAATGGAGCGTGCCGCCAAAGCCGCTTTTGATTATTTGCAAGCATCGTGGCCGCAGGCCAAAACCATCGGTATTCTGTGCGGACGTGGAAACAATGGGGGCGATGGTTATGCCTTGGCTTTATTGGCACAAAAAGCGGGGTTAAAAGTATTTATAGGCCATGAAGGCGCTGAGGTTATTTCTAAAGAGCCTGCTTCTTTTTATCAGAAAGCCTGCCAAAATAACGTGGCTATTCAGCATTTTCCTTTGAGTCAAAATACCTGGCCTAAAGTCGATTTATGGGTCGATGCTTTATTAGGCATTGGGTTAAAACACAAAGTAGAAGGTTTATACAGTGATGCAATCAAGAAATTAAATGCGCAAGCATTGCCTGTATTGAGTCTAGATTGTCCTTCGGGTTTGGACAGTGCGCATGGTAGGGTTTTAGGCGTTGCTGTACACGCGTCTGCTACGATTACGTTTATCGGTTTGAAAGTGGGATTGTTAACCGGTTGTGGGCCGAGTTATTGTGGTCATTTGCATTATACGTCTTTGAGTTTGCCTGAAGCGCTTTATCAACAAGTACCGCCTGCTTTGATGCAAGTAGAATACGACAAAGAAAAACCTTTATTGGCGCCTAGAAAAGCGAATGCACACAAGGGTGATTTTGGACACGTCTTGATAATAGGTGGCGATGAAGGCATGCCAGGTGCGCCGATTTTAGCGGCCAATGCGGCTTTTGCGAGTGGTGCAGGTTTAGTAACCGTTGCGACTCGTCCAGAACATTTGATTGCCGTGACGGCACAAAGACCGGAAGCTTTGGTTTGTGGTGTACAGGATCCAAAACAATTAAAACCGTTGCTCGCACGAGCAACGGTGATCGTTTTAGGACCTGGGTTGGGCCAATCAGCTTGGTCAGAAGCTTTATTTGAAGCAGCTTTGAAAACCACTTTGCCCGTTATCTTAGATGCAGATGCCTTAAATTTATTGGCAAAACATCCTAAAGAAAGTGAGCGTTGGTTGTTAACCCCGCATCCGGGAGAAGCTGCACGCTTATTGAATACCAGTGTCCCAGAAATACAAGCGGATCGTCTGCATGCGGTCAAGCAATTACGGCATCGTTATGGGGGCGCGGCTATTTTAAAAGGCTCAGGAAGTTTGATGATCAATACCCAGGAACAAGTTTTTGTGTGTAGTCGAGGTCATCCTGCTATGGCCACTGCGGGGATGGGAGATGCTTTGAGTGGCGTGTTGGGTGGATTGGTGGCCCAAGGCTTGTCGTTGAATGAAGCGATGCCCGTAGGTGTTTATGCGCATGCTTATGCAGGGGGAAAAGCAGCTGAAGGGCGGCGCAGTGTTTTAGCCAGTGATTTGAATGTGTATTTAAGTCGGGTGATTTGAGATGCTTATGGAATGGAATGCCTCAAAATGAAGACGAATGGCTTTAATAAGGTGTGCCGATGCGACGATTAATTGAGAGAGAGAATGAGTGGTTAGCTTTAGCGGCAGAGTGGGTGAAAATAATTCCGCCAGGGTTTAGATTGTATTTGTCGGGGGAGTTGGGGGCTGGAAAAACGACTTTGGTGCGCAATTTATTGCGGCAATGGGGTGTACGAGATGCTGTAAAAAGCCCGACTTACACTTTAGTGGAAACTTACGCTATTGATAATAAAATCATTCACCATTTTGACTTATACAGACTGCAATCGCCGCTGGAATTACAGTACATTGGCTTAGAAGATTATTTCGATCAAAAAGCGATTGTCATCGTAGAATGGCCGGAAAAAGGCTTGAATAGTTTGCCAACGGCCGATATGCATTGTACGCTTGCTTATCATGCTGAAGGTCGATCTCTGCATTGTGTGGCGAATAGCCCCCGTGGACAAGCGGTTTTAGTGCAGTGGGAGAAGAAATAAAGTCGTGAAGTACATTATCTGGATTATTTTAGGGTATTTTACGATGGCGCTTGCTTTTGCCGATCCGGCATTAATCGTGCAAGACATCCAAGTGCGCAGTGTGGATGCAGACACCACCGATCTTAAATTTATTTTTGCCGACAGCCCCAGTGCACGTTATTTTATTTTGGATAATCCAATGCGTTTTGTTGTGGATGTAGACAAGGGAGAATTACGAATCCCCGTTAAATCCAGTGCTTTTTCGGGAACTTTAATCCAAGCATTTCGTCAGGGAAAGCAGCCCAATGGAGTCTTGCGTTTGGTCTTTGAAGTTGATAAAGACCTCCGCGTGAGTAAATCAGCGATCGATCCTAACACTCTCGTTTTTGAACTTAAGCATAAAAATCTTTCTTTAAACACTCAAAAACCGATAGCTAAAACGGATCCTTTAATGGAACTGGTTGCCACGACGACTGCTCCGAGGGGTATTGTCAAAACAGCGCCACAAGGTGCGCGTAAAGTGGTGGTAGTAATCGATGCGGGGCATGGTGGTAAAGATCCGGGAGCATTAGGGCCTCGAGGCAGCCAAGAAAAAAATGTGGTATTGTCGATTGCCAAAGCTTTGTATCGAGACATCAATGCAACACCAGGAATGCATGCCGTCATGACTCGTGACAATGATTCTTATTTAACTTTAAGACAGCGCCTACAAAAAGCCCGTGATGCCAAAGCCGATATTTTTGTTGCCATCCATGCTGATGCCTATCAAAATGCCAAGTCCCACGGTGCTTCTGTCTATGCACTGTCTTTAAAAGGTGCCAGCAGTGAAGCCGCGCGCTGGTTGGCTGAAAAGGAAAATTATTCGGAATTGGGCGGTGTGGATTTAAGCGATAAGAACGACGTATTGCGTTCAGTCTTAATTGATTTATCGCAAACGGCGACGATCAGTTCCAGTCTCAAATTAGGCGATTTGGTTTTAACGAAAATGGGTGCTTTGACGCCTTTGCATTATGCCAGTGTTGAACAAGCGCGTTTTGTAGTGTTAAAGTCACCGGATATCCCTTCTATTTTGGTAGAAACTGGATTTTTATCAAATGGCACAGAAGAATTGAAATTGCGCGATCCGCAATACCAACAAAAGGTTGCGCAAACGATCGCAAAAGGAGTTATTGCTTATTTTTACGAACAGCCGCTGGAAGGGACTTGGATTGCGGTACAAGCCAAAGCACAAAAGGAAGTGAGTTAAGATGTCGAAAAAAATTTACGTATTGCCTCCCATGGTTGCTAATTTAATTGCGGCGGGTGAAGTGATTGAAAGGCCGGCCTCAGTGGTTAAAGAATTGTTGGAAAATAGTTTGGATGCCAAGGCCCGGCGCATTCAAATCGATGTTGAAAAAGGCGGCTTGCAATTGATTCGTGTTCGTGATGATGGAGTAGGGATGATCAAAGACGATTTGATGCTAGCACCAGAACCGCATGCTACCAGTAAAATCAAAACAGCACAAGATTTAGAAAGAATCGATACACTGGGATTTAGAGGCGAGGCTTTGGCTAGTATCGACAGCATTGCGCATTTGGCGATTACGTCTTTGGCCGAAGGAGAACAAACGGCTTGGAAATTGTATCGAAGAGTGGATGCGAAGGAATACACTTTAGAGCCCGCTGCGCATCCCATTGGTACCACCGTCGAAGTCAGTGAATTGTTTTGTTATGCTCCTGTGCGACGTAAATTTTTACGTTCTGAAAAAACCGAGTATTTGGCTTTAGAAGACACGGTGAAACGTATGATGTTATCGACTTTTGATGTGGGTTTTGTGTTAAGACACAATCAACGCTTAGTTGCACAAGTGCGTGCAGGTCAAGGCGAAGCAGACCAAGACAAACGCGTGGCCGCCGTGTGTGGCGACACTTTCGTGAAAAATGCTTTGCATTTAGAGTCTCATTATGAAGGCATGCAATTGTGGGGTTGGTTGGGATTGCCAGGCTTTCACCGCAGTCAAAGCGATTTACAATATTTGTATATCAATGGCAGAATCGTCAAAGATAAAATATTGAATCACGCTATTCGAGCCGCGTATTTAGACAGCATCGAAGAAGGGCGTTATCCTTGCTATGTCTTGTATTTGACAATCGATCCCGAGGCTATCGATGTCAATGTGCATCCCACCAAACAAGAAGTGCGTTTTACCGATAGTCGTTTGGTGCATGAATGGCTGGTCATGACTTTGCGAAATGCTTTGCAAGAGGCTGCTCAAGTTAAAATAGCGGTGGATGGAGAACCTTTTGCAGAGCATGTTGTAGAAGAAGAATCAATGGTAGTCTCTGCCGATCATCAGCCGCATTATGCGACTTTTCCACGCTTGTCTACAAACCACACGGTGTATGCACCTGCTTTTGAAGACAATCCGCACAGTACCGATGAAATACTCGCTCTGTGTCACCAACATTATGCTTTATTGAAACGCGGCGATCAGGTCGGTTGGTTAGATTTTCAAAAATGCCATCAAAAAAATGTTTATGACAGATTATTGAGGGCTTTTCGGGGAGAGCCTTTAAAAGCACAATGGTTGTTGTTGCCGCAGACTTATCCTTTTAGCGGTTATGACGTGAGCACTAAATTCATCGTACAACAAAAATTAGTTCCTTTGGGGATCGTCTTCGATTGGGAAGATGGTATTTTAACCGTCCGGCAACTGCCTGCTTTATTACGCGATGGTTTAAACAGCGCGGTATTTACAGCTTTTTTAAATGCGGCTTTGAGTGAGACAGAAGAGTCTACGCCTTGGTTGAATGCCATTGTGGATCACCTACAATGGCCTGCAGACTATTTTAAGAAAATGAGTTTCGAAGGACTTCGTAAATTGTGGTCCGAAGTAGCCTATGTTCCCGGGATTGAAGCCTGCATTCGTTGGGTTACTTTGGAGGATGTGCAGCAAGAAATGAATGAATGCACTGTTTAATCTCGCTTAGAAAATTATCTTGAGTAGGATCAAACCATTGTACTTCAGGCCAGGATCGCAACCAAGTCAATTGTCTTTTGGCCAATTGTCGTGTGGCAATGATCGCTTTATCGCGCATGGTCGTATAATCACACTCACCCTCTAAATAATGCCATACTTGTCGATACCCCACTGCACGCATGGCAGGCAAGTTTGCATGTAAAGCGGGATTTTGCTTTAAGGTAGCCACTTCTTCTACGAAGCCTTTTTGCAACATGGTGTCAAACCGTTCTGCAATGCGTTCGTGTAAAATGGCGCGATCTTGGGGCGCAATGGCAAGGGTTAAGATCTGATGCGAATGCTGTGCCAAGCCTTTTTTGGGTTCAGAAAACCAATCGCTTTGTGCTTGACCCGTTAAATAATAAATTTCCAAAGCGCGTTGTAGCCGTTGAGGATCGTTCACATGAATGCGTTCTGCGGCTTTGGGATCGATTTCTTTTAAGCGTTCGTGCAAGGCAGCCCAACCCCGTTTTTGTGCTTCTGCCAAAATCGCTTCGCGCACAGCCGGTGAAGCCGTCGGCAATTCAGATAAACCATACAGTAAGGCTTTTAAATACAACATTGTTCCGCCGACTAAGAAAGGAAGGTGTGCGCGTGCTTCAATGGCTTGAATCGCCTCTTTGGCGCGTACACAAAATTGGCCTGCGGAAAAAGGGATGTCGGGTTCTAAAATATCAATTAAGTGATGCGGAACTGTATTTAATTCTGCAAGAGAAGGTTTGGCCGTACCAATATTTAAATGTTTATAAATCAGCGCAGAATCGACATTGACAATTTCAGCTTTAAATTCTGGACCTAGGGCTAACGCTAAGGCGGATTTACCACTGGCCGTAGGGCCAGTGATAATCACGAGTTTGTTATGCGACATCGAGCTGCAAGCGTGCATAAGGACCTTGCATAAAGAAATCAGTGTATTGCGTGGAAGTCCCGATAGTCGTATCAAGGGTATTATTGGCGATGGCATTAAAGTAATTGGTGACTTGATAACCCAATTCAAATCCCAAACTATAGCCTTGATCTAGGTAAGTGTGATAAGCAGCTGCCCATTTGGCATCGGCTTCGGGTACCACACGCGTACTGGTATCTACCTCATGTTCGGCTGTCGTTTCCGTAAGGATAGTAGGCACTTGTTGTGCGTCGTCAGTAAAGTTCTCATAGTCGTTACTCGCATCTACTTTGCCCGCCAATAAAGAAACGCCCAGTGTGCCTTTTAAGGAAAAACCACGACCTAAATTGAAGGCGGCATCCGAGCCTAGACGAGGGCCTATGCCTTGGAAATTGGATTTTATCGTTTGATCGCCCTCTGAATAAACTGTTAGCGCACTGCTGCTCGCCCTTTCTATGTTAATAACGGGCCCTATATTAAGATATTCAGCGCTTGCTTTGTAATTGATGTAAGCATAACGCAGACCCGCAAAAGGATGCAGATCCACACGACGACCCACCGTAATCAATTGACCAAAGGTCAAATCGACTGCATCGTAATTGGTTGATACTTTGCCTTTTGCTTCAGTAAAAGTCGTGGTTTGGCGTAAAATTCTGCCTCTACCATCCCCCATAGGACTGAGCGTTGTAAATTCACCATCGTCCGCATCCACGCTATTGCTGTCAGAGGTATTCAATTGTGTAAAGGCCAAAGTCACATCACGTCCCTCGCCTGGGAAGTGATAAGTGACATCCACGCCCCAACCCCAATCGTTGTCTAAACCCACAGCAAAAGTTTTAGATGGAATATCGTTTATGGTAGGACTACCATTCGTTGTTGTTGTAAAGCTGCCGTAAGCATAATTAAAATCATTGTTCGGTTGAAAGTAGTTTGCTTGCGCACCGAAAGTCCAATACCCGTCCTGATGTGGAGCGATTAAATTAACGCCTGAAGCAGTAGGCAATTCCATCTCGTTCGCATGTCCTGCAAAAACATTGAAGCCGCTTAAAAGAGTGATTAAAGCTAGGGTAATTTTCTTAGTCATTTTATACGCACTCCCTAATTAAAATTAAAAAAATCAGCGCATCCTCAAGGAAGATTTATCTTATCAATACATTAATCTCTAACGCAAGAGACAGGAAAAAAGAGCAGTATTCTTTGTTTTGTTCTTATAATAAACAAAAAATAAAAACTTTTGCAAAAAAACACACTTTTTTACAAAAAAAATGTTGTTCTAAAGTTTTTTTTGAGATAGGATGGTTTATGCAGTGTGTCAGAATGCAATTGTTTTTTATCACTGTATGTGAATTTTGTCGATCAATGTTTCAGAAAGTCTTAGCGGAAAGGATGAAACATCCAATCGATTGGTAGTCTTGGGTGCGCGTGAGAAATCGTTGCTGCACCCAGATTGAAGCAAATTTAAAAAGGAAAGAGAGATAATGTTAAAAAAATTAACTTTTTGTTTGATGGCTGTTTTGGGCGGAGCAAGTGCTTTTGCAGGGCATATGAATGAAGCAATGCCTGCTGCTTCGGGCGTTAATTTAATCGCTCCACATCAGGATGGATATTGGACTTTCGGTGCGCAAGCAAACTACTTTCAACCGAACAATGATTTTAATTATGCTTATGGCAGCTTTACAACAACAACGAATGGTAGTCCTACCATAAACGACATTCAATCTAAAACTTTTGCTGTGGGTTCAGACAACGATTGGGGTTGGGGTGTGGATGTCACTTATCATTTCCCAGGCGAGGGACGTGATGTGACTTTGGCCTTTACACAATTGAATACCTCTGACAGCAATAGCGTAGAAGTGGGTGATGGTGAGTTTGCAACGATCAATCCTATGCTGAGTGGAAGATCTAGTGGTAAGGGCAACCCTTTCGGACTAGAGACTGCCTTCGGGGAAGCTGAGGGTAAAGTGGATACCAATTACGATGCAGTCGATTTGACCTTTGGTCAATTGATTACGGTGGGTCGTCGTGTGGATCTGCATCCTTTTGCGGGTCTGCGTTATGCTTACATCGATTACAAAGCCACGGGAGAGTATTCTAATTTCCCATTAATAGATCCAACAATAAATAATGAATTGGTGGGTGAGCAAACCCTCAAATCCAATTTCCAAGGTGTGGGCCCTCGTTTGGGGTCTGATGCCATGGTGAATTTGGGCAGTGGTTTTTCCTTAAAAGGCACACTGGGCGTTTCTTTGTTGGCAGGCAATATCGATGCTGAGGACAGTGCTTCGATCAGTAGTATTACTGTCTCTGGTAGTTCTTTGACTGTCAATTCTATAGCGACCAGTGATCACGATGTTGACACCAGTATGCGCGTTGTGCCAGAAGCCGATGCTAAGTTGGCTGCGATGTACCACACGGAGTTCAACCAAGGTTATGGGGTTGGTTTTGAAGTAGGTTACCAAGTGACCAATTACTTTAATGCCATCGTCAACAATACTGTGGATGATACTGTGTCTACCTCGACGCAATACACCGATTTCTTTATGCAAGGTCCTTATGCACGCATTCAATTGGATGTGGCATAGTTTCTTGATTTAAAGAGAAGCGATTTAAACGCCGGGCTAAAGTCCGGCGTTTTTTACTTTTGAACTATTCATCTAGGAGGGCGTGTGTCATGAAAAAAACAATTTCCATGGTTTTGTTAGGACTGGGGTTAGTCAGTGCTTCCGCTTTTGCAGGGCATATGAATGAAGCAATGCCTGCTGCTTCGGGTGTGAATCTAATCGCTCCACATCAGGATGGGTATTGGACTTTCGGTGCGCAAGCAAACTACTTTCAACCGAACAATGATTTTAATTATGCTTATGGCAGCTTTACAACAACAACGAATGGTAGTCCTACCATAAACGACATTCAATCTAAAACTTTTGCTGTGGGTTCAGACAACGATTGGGGTTGGGGTGTGGATGTCACTTATCATTTCCCAGGCGAGGGACGTGATGTGACTTTGGCCTTTACACAATTGAATACCTCTGACAGCAATAGCGTAGAAGTGGGTGATGGTGAGTTTGCAACGATCAATCCTATGCTGAGTGGAAGATCTAGTGGTAAGGGCAACCCTTTCGGACTAGAGACTGCCTTCGGGGAAGCTGAGGGTAAAGTGGATACCAATTACGATGCAGTCGATTTGACCTTTGGTCAATTGATTACGGTGGGTCGTCGTGTGGATCTGCATCCTTTTGCGGGTCTGCGTTATGCTTACATCGATTACAAAGCCACGGGAGAGTATTCTAATTTCCCATTAATAGATCCAACAATAAATAATGAATTGGTGGGTGAGCAAACCCTCAAATCCAATTTCCAAGGTGTGGGCCCTCGTTTGGGGTCTGATGCCATGGTGAATTTGGGCAGTGGTTTTTCCTTAAAAGGCACACTGGGCGTTTCTTTGTTGGCAGGCAATATCGATGCTGAGGACAGTGCTTCGATCAGTAGTATTACTGTCTCTGGTAGTTCTTTGACTGTCAATTCTATAGCGACCAGTGATCACGATGTTGACACCAGTATGCGCGTTGTGCCAGAAGCCGATGCTAAGTTGGCTGCGATGTACCACACGGAGTTCAACCAAGGTTATGGGGTTGGTTTTGAAGTAGGTTACCAAGTGACCAATTACTTTAATGCCATCGTCAACAATACTGTGGATGATACTGTGTCTACCTCGACGCAATACACCGATTTCTTTATGCAAGGTCCTTATGCACGCATTCAATTGGATGTGGCATAGTTTCTTGATTTAAAGAGAAGCGATTTAAACGCCGGGCTAAAGTCCGGCGTTTTTTATTTTTCAACCCTATGCAAGGCCCTTATCCACGCATCCAACCGGATTAGGATTTCAGTTCGACAAGATGAGAAATAGTACCTTGAAAAAAATGTTTAACGGTGTGGGTCCTCGCTTTGGGAGTGATGCTGAAGTCAAATTAGGCGAAGGGTTTTCCCTTCGAGGCCGGTTGGGCTTGTCTGCTTTAATGGGTTGACACTCTTTGGATAACAAAGTGGACGTCATAGTTTACAATCCCAATGGTACTATTAATACTTCAAATACTGGCTCTGTGGTTCTTGCAGATATCTCTGAAACACGTGTGACCGCAGAAATTGATCGACGTTTGGCCTTGCATTATGGTTATGATTTTAATGCCACAACAAGTTTGAGCCTTGAATTGGGTTGGCAAGCCATTAATTACTTTAATGTCATTTCCGATCAACCGTCTGTGACTGATTTGATTGGCAATGGCAACAATAACAATAGTGGGTTGCCCAGTACGCATTATGCTGAGACTTCGAACTTTGGATTGCAAAGTCCATATGCAAGAGTTGATCTCAATATTGTTTAATCATTCATTGAAACAAAAAAAGGGCAACAAAAGTTGCCCTTTTTTTGTTTGTTTATAGAAAATCAGCTTGCAAATCAGTTTCAAATGGGTTAAAGTATTTTTGGTATTTTACCACATGTGATAAAACTTTTATAAGGATATTCATTTATGAAAACAAAAATTTCTTTAGTGCTCTTGGCTTTAGGTTTAAGTAGTACCTCTGTTTATGCAGGACATGCGGCAGAATCCTTACCTGTCTCCAATGATGTGAATCTGACCGCCCCAGACCAACCGGGCAGCTGGTCTTTTGGGGCAGAAGCGGTCTTGATGCAACCTACTAATAAGGCATTTAGCTATGCGAGTAGAATCAATGCGGCTAATAAAGGTGCAGAGAATGTTATTGAAGGCAGCGATAATCATTATTCGGTAGATGAAGATTACGATTGGTGGTTTGGTGCCGATATTACGTATCATTTCCCAGGCAACGGCCGTGACGTGACTTTAGCTTATGAAGGATTGCATGGTACTGACACCGAAAGCACCGCAGCAACACCTGAGTTTGGAGGCAGTAACGGTAATGTCGCTATTAACGTACTATTCAGTAGTTTTACTGGCTTACCGTATAGCGAGGCTGAAGGTAAAACGAAAACTGCTTATGATGCTGGTGATTTACTGTTTGGGCAAAAAATAGATGTAGGGCATCGCGTTCAGTTGCATCCATTTGTGGGTATCCGTTATGCGCATTTAGATCTGACAGATACGGGCGAATATTTTATTCCACAATCTCCTCTATTTGACAATACGGGGGCAATGACTGAATCTGCTAAGTTGGAAAATAAATTTGATGGTGTTGGTCCTCGTTTGGGCTCTGATGCACAAATCAATCTAGGTCCGGGTTTTACTATTCGCGCACGGTTAGGCTTATCTGCACTCATTGGTTCCCAACGTGTGGATAATGAGGCTTCTCTCTTGGTTCAGCCAGGCACAGAAGGGGGCGGCTCTATCCATGCCGAAAATAATAGCGATTCACAAACAAGGGTGATTCCTGAAATTGATGGTCGTTTAGGCTTGAATTATACAGCGCAATTAAATCCGGCAGCCGCCTTAGGTTTTGAATTGGGTTGGCAAGCAACCAACTACTTTAATGTAGTTTCGGATCAATACCCAGTGACATTGGGCCCAGTTAGTGCGGAGCATTACAGTAATGATTCGAATTTCGGTCTACAGGGTCCTTACGCACGTGTACAGCTCGATATTGCTTAATGCAATAAGCAAGCTGTATTTGCAATGAAGAAATGGGGCCATTTTTATGGCCCCATTTTTTTGAAGCTATTAAAAATGAAGAGAATTGTTTTGTTAAGTTGCATGTCCTTAAGTTCTATTTTTTATGTGCATGTTTGTCCGCTGTCCCCCCGGTTAAAATGTATTCGACACGTGGCGATGTAGCGATCGTTTCCGCCGATTTCAATTTGGGCGCCATCGGATACTTTGTGTCCTTTCGCATCGACGCGCATGTTCATCGTCGCTTTACGACCACAATGGCAAATGGTTTTGATCTCGATCAATTCTTCGGCCAAAATCAATAAATACAAACTGCCTTCAAAAGGTTCTCCTTTAAAATCCGATCTGAGGCCATAAGTTAAAACGGGTAAATGTAATTCGTCCACAATTTTCACGAGTTGATACACTTGTGCTTTATTTAAAAATTGTGCTTCATCCACCAATACGCATTTTAGGGCTGGCTTTTCTTGTCTGATTTTTTGGACGATGGCATAGAGCTCGCTCTGCGCATTGAAGGCAATGGCATTGGCTTCTAAGCCGATGCGAGACGCGATCACGCCTTGTTGCTGTCGATTGTCTATTTCGGGGGTGAACAACACCGTTTCCATTCCGCGTTCGCGGTAATTGTAATCGGATTGTAAAAGGGTAGTGCTTTTGCCAGCATTCATTGCTGAATAATAAAAGTACAGTTTAGCCATCGATAATATTTTTGCCTGATTAAAATAAACGGTATTTTAGCTTATCTAGCTATGGGCTATCAATTATGGTATAAACGCGAATTCTGTTTAAGAATTTAAGTATAATTACTGTCACCGAGCCGCGACCGTGAGGGAGCGGAGAAAGTGGGCCGCATTCCCCGCTCCCTCACGGTCGCGGCTCGGTTGGAACATGGCTACAGTTTGGATGTTTCACTTGAGCTTCAATTCTTAAGCAGAATTCGCGTTATAAAGGAACACTATGCAAAACACATTTAAAGTCAATTTGGTCGAAGCGACTTTATTGACATCCCGAGTACGACATTTAAAATTTCAGCGCGAAGATGGGCTTCCTTTGGAATTCATTCCCGGCCAATTTGTGAGTTTTCATTTTAGGGGGGGAGATGCCAAAGAAGTGCGACGCAGTTATAGTTTGGCCACGATCCCAGGCGAATCCTCATACATAGAATTGGCTTTGGGCTATGTCAAAGGCGGTATCGCTTCAGAAGCTTTATTTGCAGCTAAACCCGGCGATACTTTCAATATGAGTGGTCCTTATGGACGTTTGATTTTGCGCGATGAAACCCCGAAACGCATTATTTTAGTGGCAACGAACACAGGGGTAACACCTTATCGTTCGATGTTGCCGGCACTGGCCGCGAAATTGGAAACACTAAAAGTCGTCATTCTCTTAGGCGTGCAAAAAAAAGAAGATGCTTTGTACAGCGCTGATTTTTTGACTTATACCAAGTTATATCCTAATTTGGATTTTCGTCTTTGTTACAGCCGTGAAAATAAAAATAATGTTTCAGAACCTTTTGAATATGTAGGCCATGTACAAAATCAATTTGAAAACTTAAATCCAATCCCCGACAGTGACATTGTATATTTGTGCGGAAACCCCAACATGATCGACGCGGCTTATGAATTGCTCAAAGAAAAAGGATTTAACCCGCAACAAGTGCGGCGAGAGAAATACGTTTCTTAGGTATTTTCTCATTGTGATTGCAAGGCTTCGCTTGCAATGGTGAGCCAAAGGCAAAAAACCCGAAGGCCGTCATTGCGAGGAGACCGTTCGCCACGGATCTAGTGCGAAAAAATAGAGCTAGCGCGCTCGACGTAGCAAAAATACTTGCAAAAAGCGCGAAGTGCAGTGAGCATTTTTGACGCACATAGTGCTGAGTCAAGCCAGGTGCGATCTGGATTACGGACATATCATTTTCTAAAGTTCGCTTGCAAATCTACAAAATCCTTAAATACAGCATCAGCCTGTTGTAATAAGGTGGTATCAAAAGTAGTAGTCAAAGCTATCACCGACATGCGCGCTTTTTTCGCTGCCATAATTCCGTTAGGAGAATCCTCTATAACCAGACAGTGCTCTGGGAGTATATCTAATTTTTCTGCTGTTAATAGATATCCTTCGGGAGAAGGTTTTCCATGTTGGACATCTTCAACAGTGACGACCGTGTGAAATGAAGGCGTTATTTTTTGCAATGTCAATTTATCCAAAACCGCCTTTACTTCAGATCGGGTAGAACCCGAACAAACGGCTATTTTAGAAAATACGTGATGTGCTTTCTCCAGATAAGTTTGTAATCCATTAACAAGTGGCAATATTGGCATAGAGTGAATCAAGTGTTGATAAATAGAAATTTTCTGTTGAATCAAGTGGTCTATTTCTATAGGTGAAATTGAGTCGATTATTTTAGGAAACAATTCTTTGTCAGACAATCCAGCGTATCGTTGAAAATAATCGCTCTCAGATAAAGTGAGCGAAAATGGATGCAGTAATTCACAATAAGCCTGATAGTGAATGGGTTCACTGTTTAAAATGACACCGTCGAAATCTAAAATCAGTGCTTTATACATCGACAAACACGATCAAACTTCAGTCGCCAAAATAGCCAAATCCTGCACTGTCTGGAGGGAAAAGCCCGTAATTTTTGCAACCAGTGCCAACGTTATACCTTCTTTGAGCATTTGTATGGCTGTTTTTTTCATCGTTTCTTGAAAAACTTCTTGACGCACTTCTTGACGTACTTCTTGATGCACTTCGTCTCTCATTTCTTCTCTCATCATCTGTTTGGTGGCTTCTAGTAAATCCATGACAGCTCCTTGGTATTTAGGTGAAAAACTTTGCCTAATCGTAAGCCAATATGATTGAATATCTTGACGTCTCGGATCGATACACGATGAAAGATATTTTAGCACAGTCCTTAATGTTCCGCTATGCAAATCTATCCCACACGATTGAAATAATTCATTCAACAGTTTTATTTTTCGCTCTATATCCTGTATATTTTTCGTTCTAATCAGACTGGCTAGCATGAGATTGCTCAAACGTGCATGTCTTAAATCGTCTTCAGCCATTTGTGTTACATCTAAAATAGCGAAAGGGTCTAAAAAAATCGAGTGTGCACATTCTAATAGTTTCCCAAAGGCGCTAAAAAAATCCCGATAGGTGTTCCAAGGGACAGTGCCATTGTAAACAACCAAAGGATAGACAAGTGGTAAAGGAAAAGGCGAAGGTCTATGTTCAATAAGATAGCGCTTCAAAAATTGCATGATGTAATAAATTAATCTGAAGGGCATTTCTGGATCGGGTCTACTTTGGTGTTCACAGAGTGTATACAAAAAACATTCTTCTCC
Source organism: Pseudomonadota bacterium (assembly GCA_021782495.1). GTDB lineage: Bacteria > Pseudomonadota > Gammaproteobacteria > UBA1113 > UBA1113 > VFKP01. The sequence goes on from JAJXUV010000006.1 coordinate 21,043, forward strand.
TGTCTCTTTTATTTTGACAGAAAAAAGCACATCGCTTTCGTGTCCGTACAAATCTCCATCGACAAAAGAACTGTCTTCCAATTTAATCGTGGATAAATCCACCAGACTTAAAATCTTTTCTGGCAAATGCGTTTCAAAAAAATCTCGCGCTAACTGGATATTTTTCATCATGCGTTTAAAAAACTTATCGTGTTTTGAACGTATATGGCCCATCCTTTCCTCTGAATTTAAGGTTGAAGTACGTAATTATTTTGGAATAAATAATTTTATGCAATATTACATTTATTAAAGATGTAAATCAACACTCTTTGGACTGATTTTTTAAAAATCTTTTGGAGTGGGGATCTGTAAGAGGAGATAACCGTTCTTAAAACGCACGAAATGAATACCTAATCAGCTCATTGCCTTTCTAGCAGCATTTAAAGTTTTTTCCAAGGTTTCTTGATTGTGTGCCAATGAAATAAAACCTGCTTCAAAAGCAGAAGGTGCAAAATAAATTCCAGAATCCAACATGTTGTGAAAAAAGCGTTTGAATTTGGCCTCATCGGCAGTTTTTACTTCAGCTAAATTCGTAGGAACTTTATCGCAAAAATAAAGGCCAAACATGCCACATACACCGGTGGTGATAAAAGGAATGCCTGCTTCATTCGCTATCGCTTGCAAACCTTCCAATAATTGTGTGGTGTGTGCTTGCAAAGCGACATAATATTCAGGATGTGCGCTCAATTCGTTTAGCGTTGCAAGTCCTGCCGCCATGGTAACCGGATTGCCCGATAAAGTGCCGGCTTGATACACGGGACCCACCGGCGCTAACTGTTGCATGATCTCTAAGCGCCCACCAAAAGCCCCTACCGGCATGCCGCCACCGATGATTTTCCCAAAGGTACTCAAATCGGGTTTGATGTGGTATAAGCCTTGTGCACCTTGTGGATGAATTCTAAATCCCGTCATCACTTCATCGAAAATCAACACAGATTGATAGCGATCGCACAGTTCACGTAAACCTGCTAAAAAACCAGGATTTGGTAAAACGCAATTCATATTACCCGCAACGGGTTCAACAATAATGCCTGCAATATCTTCACCGTATTGTGCGAACAATTGTTCTACCGCAGCCAAATCATTGTAAGGCGCTAATAAAGTGTGTTCGACCACGGAAGCGGGAACGCCTGGAGAACTTGGATGACCAAAAGTCAGTAAACCAGAACCAGCTTGCACCAACAATCCATCGCTGTGTCCATGGTAACAACCGATGAATTTGATGATTTTATCGCGCTTCGTATAACCGCGCGCCAAACGGATCGCACTCATCGTGGCTTCCGTGCCAGAGTTGACCATGCGAATTTGTTCGATGTGCGGCATCATCGCACACATTTTTTGAGCTAATAAAGTTTCTAATTCAGTCGGCGCACCAAAACTGAGCCCTCTGTCGACGGCTTCGTGTACAGCTTTGATTACGTTGGGATGATTGTGTCCTAAAATCATCGGTCCCCAAGAACCGATGTAGTCGACGTAAGTTCGACCTTGTACATCCTCTATATAAGCACCCTTACCTTTGGCAATAAACAAAGGCGTTCCGCCGACATAACCAAAAGCGCGCACAGGAGAATTAACGCCTCCGGGAATGTATCGTGAAGCGGTGGCAAAAGCGGTATCGGACATGGGTTTTCTCCTGTATCACATAGAGGAAGAAGCATCGCGCCGAGGAAAGTCACTTGCGACACGCTGTAAATAGATCCCTGCAGCCTACGGTCCCAAGTGCTTTTCCTCGGCGCGAGCGCTTTCGGATAATAGAGATAATTATCCCATGAAGTTGCAGAAAATGGTATACTGTTGTTAATTGATTCAGGAGAGAGGGGCAGAATGCCTTGGATAGTTGTACTATTTTTAATCGGTATACTCTTTAGTTTGGGCAGTGGTTTGGTCTTTTTATTGCGCGATAAAGGAGGCTCTACACGCATGGTAAAAGCCTTAACCTGGCGTATTGGATTGTCTTTATTATTGTTTGCCTTATTGATTACCAGCTATTTTTTAGGATGGGTGCATCCCCACGGGATCGTATCGTGATTCTGTCTCTGATTGCTGCTATGGCCAAGCACCGTGTAATTGGCGCGGATAATCGCATGCCTTGGCATTTGCCTGCGGATTTACGCCATTTTAAGGATTTGACCTGGGGCAAGTCGGTGGTGATGGGTCGGCAAACTTATTTATCCTTAGGAAAACCCTTGCCAGGGCGACGTAATATTGTATTAACGCACGATATGCATTTTAGCGCGCCGGGGTGTGAGTTGGTTCATGCATGGTCTCAGGTAGCCATCTTGTGTGCTGAAGAAGAAGAAGTCATGGTGATCGGCGGACAAATGCTTTATGAGCAAACACTGCCTTTGGCAAAGCGCTTGTATTTAACCGAAATCGATCTCGCTGTGGAGGGCGATAGATTTTTTCCACAGTGGGATGCAAATCAATGGCAATTAATGCACACCGAATCTTTTGAGGCGGATGCGAAGAATTCTTATGCGTATCGTTTTTTAGAATATAGGAGAGTGAGCGAATGATAAAAGCAGTTGTGTATACGCCCAGCGAAGAAGAACTCAGTTATTTAAAAGTAACTCCTGCAGCCATATCGCGCATCGCAGAATTGTTGGTGGAAGAAGAAGATTATCTTGAGGTGCAATTGCGTATTTACATCGAAGGCGGTGGATGCTCCGGTTTTCAATATGGCTTTATTTTGGATGAAGACTGCAAAGAAGACGATACCGTGATCACTTGCCCAGTGCTCGAAACCGATGCAGCCTATACTAAACGTTCTAAAATTTCTATTTACATCGATCCCTTGAGTTTGCAATATTTAACCGGGGCTGAATTGGATTATAAAGACGATGTAGAAGGACAACGTTTTGTGATCCGTAATCCAAATGCACAAACGACGTGTGGCTGTGGTAATTCTTTTTCTCTGAAAGAAGAGGAGTCTAAATAACGTGAAAAAATATATTTTTATGGCATTAACCGCTTTGTTTTCAATGCGCCTGAATGCTTCAACTGCTTTTGATGCCACCGTGGATTGTCTTCCCAATGAAGTGCAATTGAATGCGAAAGGCGAAATTCATTTTGGTGCTGCTAAGGCTTCTTCCTTGCGTTATTTTTTAGTTCGCAATCAATACGATGTTCCTTTGGTGATGGATTTTCTGGAAGGCCATATTGGCGCGAGTGCAGGTTTAACCCAAAGGTTAGCCCCGAGAGGGTGGACCGTATACCTTTATAATCCCCATGCCGATGGTTTAAGGACAGAAAGCGGTGAGGCCCCACCTTTTTGGTCTTGTGCCAAAGAATTGCCTTCAGGTAGTTTAGAACCTCAGTCTTGTGCCAGCAGCATTTGGGTTTGTGCTTTAAGCAAAAAATCTGCAGCCGAATTGTTGTCAGTGGCTGCTCAGGAAAAAGCCGATGTAGTTTCTCATTCTTTTTGGCTTCCTGTAGGCGACATGCAGTATCAATCGGTTTATTTTCTAGAGGAATTACGGAAATAGCCCGAATTTAGAATCAATCAAACCGTCCCTAACCTAAACGTCCAAAATTTATGGGCCAGATAATTCCACACCAAAACAAGGGCGGTTGTTCCTATTTGTGCGAGCAAATAAGGTAGATTGAAAAAGCTTTGAAAGGCATGTAAGAAAGTTCCGTTTAAGAAAAAAGCGACTATGAAAACCAGAGTAAATTGCAGAATTGCTTTGCGATGCATTTTTTTAGAGGCAAAAGTGTGCTGACGATTTAAAGTATAATTAACAACACCGCCCAATAAATACCCCAAACTAGAACCCAGCACGGCTTGGGTGTGAATCACTTCTACGCAGAATATCAACAAGACATATTGGGCAATCGTCGCCAGAACTCCCACCCACAAATAATGCAACATTTCACGTTGCCAAGGATAAGTGAGCCGCGTTTCGATAAATTCTGGCAGTAAAGACATTTTATTTCGTATACTCCCGCAGCTTTTTGGGCACCAAATTATTTTTTAAGCGCACATAGTGTGGTAAACCATTTTTATAAGGCGGATAATCTTCTCCAGCAATGAGCGGTGATAAATAGTCGCGACACGCTTCGGTAATACCAAAGCCATCTTCGCTGATGAAATGCCGTGGCAAGGCTTTTTCTTGATTGGCCACCGTTTCTAAAGGGGTTTCGCCGATGGTCCATTCATAGTGTATTCCGGGTTGACGGATAATCGTCGCCATAATGCCGCTTTTCCCCGTCAAAGCAAATTCAATGGCTTTGTATCCTAAAGCATAAGCTTGTTCAACATCGGTTTTAGAGGCGATGTGACGCGCAGCCCGTTGTAAATAATCACACACCGCCCAATGGTATTTGTAGTCCAATTGGCTTTTAATGAGCGCTGCAATTACCGGTGCGACACCGCCCAATTGCGTATGACCAAAAGCATCTTTTAAACCCGCACTCGCGATAAATTCGCCGGCAGCATTACGTAGCCCTTCAGAAACCACAATGGCGCAAAACCCATAGTGTTTGACGGCCTGTGCGACTTTTTCTAAAAAAGCTTTTTCATCGAAAGTGATTTCAGGAAATAAAATAATGTGCGGAGCTTGTCCTTCTTCTTCTGCGGCTAAACCGCCGGCCGCAGCTATCCAGCCAGCATGTCGACCCATCACTTCCATGACGAAGACTTTGGTTGAGGTTTCAGCCATCGAAGCCACATCTAAGCCTGCTTCGCGAATAGACACGGCGACGTATTTTGCCACCGACCCAAAACCAGGACAATTGTCTGTGATCGGTAAATCATTGTCTACCGTTTTGGGAATACCTATGCAAATTAAGGGATAACCCAGACGTTCACTCATTTGAGCAACTTTATGAGTAGTATCTTGAGAATCCCCGCCGCCATTGTACATAAAATATCCAATATCATGTGCGGCAAAGACTTCAATTAAGCGCTCGTATTCAGCCTTGTGTTCATTTAAGCCCTTTAGTTTATAACGACAAGAACCGAAAGCACCGGCAGGGGTATAACGCAGGCCGTGGATTTGTTCAGCAGATTCTAAGCTCGTGTCTATTAATTCTTCATGCAAAGCCCCTAAAATGCCATTACGACCGACCAAAACCTTGCCCAGGACTTCTTGATTTGCTCTAGCGGCTTCAATTAAGCCGCAAGCCGTGGCATTGATAACGGCCGTTACGCCGCCAGATTGAGCATAAAATACATTTTTTTTATTCATTATGAAAAACCTCGAGAAGTCCTGTAAATCGAAAAATTATAACAGAAAACTGTATCATATTGCATCTATTTTGACATTCCCCTATAATTGACCATGATTAAAAAAAAGAGGCAACTATGTTGAAAGGCTTGCTGGCGTTGATAAAGCTATGGTGGGATATTTGTCGGTTCAAACGTAACCCTGAAGAAGTTCCTTATTCGCCGACTTTGTTGTTGGTGGTGGCGGCCTGTCAATGGGGTTTAGCCTATTTGGCTTGGGCCAATAGCCGCAATTGGCAATATGGTCTGGTCGCCGCAACGGTTTACATTGCCATTTTATTGTTTTTACCTTACATTATTTTGTTGGCAGCGCGTAAAACAGCGCGCTATGTACAAATGCAGGCGGCTTTACTCGGAACTTCTTTGTTATTGAACCTTGTGGCAGCTATTGTCATTATTGTGGTTGCTTTTTTGGCGCAAAAAGTCGCGTTTTTCCAATATGTGATGATGGCCGTGATTGCGGTGATGGTGGTTTGGGCCGTGTCCGTGCAAGCGAAAATTTATCAATCGGCTTTGGAAAAATCACGCTTGATGGCGGTTTGTATTGCTGTGTTTGTGCTCTTAGCCAGTTCGAATCTATTTGAATGGATGATGCGTTTTTTAGGCTGGGTGAAGGATAGTATCTTGTGAGCAAACACATTTATATTCTAGGAGTTTGTGGAACGTTCATGGGCGGTGTTGCGGCACTTGCCAAAGAAGCAGGTTTCCAAGTGAGTGGTGCTGATGAAGCGGTGTATCCTCCAATGAGTACGCAGTTAAGAGAATTGGGCATTGCTTTAGTCGAAGGCTATCAAGATAATTTATCCGAATTGAATCCCGATCAAATCGTCATCGGCAATGCTTTATCCCGAGGAAAGCCGATTGTTGAAGCCATTTTGGCGCGTCAATTGCCTTATCTATCGGGACCCCAATGGCTCTATCAAGAAATTTTGCAACAGCGTCATGTGATTGCTGTGTCGGGGACACATGGCAAAACAACCACGGCCAGTTTGGTGGCGTGGATCTTAGAGCATGCTGGTTTAAATCCCGGGTTTTTAATTGGGGGCGTGCCAGAAAATTTTGGGATTTCGGCGCGTTTGGGGCAAAGTCCTTATTTTGTGATTGAAGCAGACGAATACGACAGTGCTTTTTTCGACAAACGGTCCAAGTTTATGCATTATCATCCGCGGACACTTATTATCAATAATTTAGAATTCGATCACGCCGATATTTTTAATAGCCTTGCCGACATTCAAAAACAATTTCACCATTTGCTGCGCACCGTTCCGCGCAATGGGACGGTCATTGTCCCAGACAATGATGCAGCGATTGCAGAAGTATTGGCTCAAGGCGTGTGGACGCCGGTCATATTTTTAAACCAAGATTTCAGTGCTGAAATGCTTAAAAGCGATGGCAGTGAATTTGTGGTGTTTCATCAAAGAAAAAAAATCGGCACTGTGTCTTGGAATTTGTTGGGTCAACACAATGTACACAATGCTTTGGCGGCGATTGCAGCAGCATATTCAGTCGGTGTTTCTATTGAAACCGCCTTGTCGGCTTTGCCGAAATTTAAAAATGTCAAGCGCCGGTTAGAAAAAAAAGGCGAAGTGAAAGGGGTGAGTGTGTACGATGATTTTGCGCATCATCCCACCGCAATTGCCACAACCTTGCAGGGATTGCGTGCGCGCGTTGGGAATGCACGTTTGTTTGCAGTTTTAGAATTGGGTTCTTACACGATGCGTACTGGTGTGCACAAAACCACTTTACCCCATTCCTGGTTAGAAGCCGATGAAATTGTGATTATACGGCCGGCTCCCGATTGGGGCGTAGAAGATTTAAAAGCAGCTTCTGCACGGCCCGTAAAAATATTCAATACGCTCAACGATATTGTGGCTTATTTTAAAAATACCGTTACCACAGGCGATCATGTAGTCGTGATGAGTAACAAAGGCTTTGGTGGCATCCATCAAAAATTATTAGAGACTTTGGCATGACTAAAATTGCGGTCCTTCAAATGTGTTCTTCGGAAGACGTTGAAGAAAATCTCCAAACCGCACGCAATCTCATTCAAGAAGCTGCGCAGAAAGGCGCAAAACTCATTGCTTTACCGGAAATGTTTCCTTTAGTGACTTACCAAGAAGAAAAACGCTTGCTTTTATCAGAGCCTTTTGGACGCGGAAAAATTCAAGATTTTTTAGCTAAAATGGCTAAACAATATGGCATTTACTTAGTCGGTGGAACGATCCCCATTCAAGCGGGAGGTTCGAAGAGTTATGCTGCATGTTTGGTCTATGACGATGGTGGTCAGTGTATTGGTCAATACAATAAAATACATTTGTTCGATGTGGTTTTATCGTCGACAGAATCGTATCGAGAATCGGCAACCATTCAAGCCGGCGAAGGTAGTATTGTCATTGATACGCCTTTTGGGCGATTGGGTTTGGCCGTTTGTTACGACGTGCGTTTCCCAGAATTATTCAACGAACTTTTTGAAAAAGGCGCGCAAATCATCGTATTGCCCTCAGCTTTTACGGTTAAAACCGGTGAAGCGCATTGGCATGTCTTAACGCGTGCGCGGGCCTTAGATACTTTTTCTTATGTCTTAGCGCCTGCCCAAGGCGGAACGCATGCCAGTGGTCGAAAGACTTATGGCCACAGCGTCATTGTCGATCCGTGGGGAACACTGCTTGCTGAAGGCAGCCCTAGCCATGCCGAAGTCATTTATGCCGACATCGATTTGTCAGAAGTCGAACGTGTGCGTAAAGCCATCCCGATTGGGGATTATAAATAAATTTAATACATTCCCTTGATATTTTTTAAACACTATTGTAAAATATGATAAGATTGATTGTTTTTATGCTTTAAAAACAACGATTTGAAAAAAATTAAATAACAGAGTGAAGGTAAGAAATGATAACGAATACACAAATTGAAAGTATTATATTAGAAATTGAAAACTGTCGCGCCTTGATGGTGGATGGTGATCCCTTTAAGGCTGAACTAAGCGCATGCATCACGCATTTACGGGTGGTGCAAAGGTTTCCGGAGGGCCGCAGCAAACAGGACGCGTGGAAGAGTATACGGTCTGAGTTAGAAGTTATAGCGTACAAACTGGAGTCATTAGGCGTTTTTAATTTAGAGCCAATTAAAGCACCTAGTTTTGTTTCCGCAGCACAGGGTAACTCTAAAAGCGAGCCTAGGTTTGAAAGTAAGCCCAGACCCATCATTTTTGCTAAAATTGTCGAAGAAAAAAGAACTCCTAGAAAAGCCGTGCCATTTTTTATTGAAAATCAGCCACTCAGTCAGAAACCTTCTATGCACAATAGTGCCGAAATTTATCTTGGAAATGCTCCCCACCCAAAGAGTGCACATATTAATGGCACCATGAAAATAGCTTCTTCTGTCGATAGCACTGAAAGTGCAGAGCTGAGATCTCGATTAGAAGCGATTTCAGAGCCTTTTTCTCAAGGCTTAAAAATTGTGCATGAGTACGGAAAGTATCTTGATGAGATATTAAGAGGCGCTGATGAGATAATAGGATTGATTCGGAAATTAGAAAAAAAGTTGCGTATATTGAAGACAGAACTAGAAAAAGTTGGTAAAGATGCAAAGGAATATGATTTTTTGAGTCAAGACATCCTTCATGTTGAGACAGAAATAGCCAAATTGAGCAAAGTTAATACGTTGATAACTTTGATAAATGCGCGAAGGGAAAAACTGCAAGAATTGAAGTTCTTGTTTGACATAGGACGTGCGGGACAGATTACGCCAGCTGGGTGCGAGCGATTAATTTATGAAATTGAGAATTTTGATAAAATAAATCCAAATACATTGCTTAGAGCGATGAAGTATAGTGGTCTTGATCAATACAAAGACGATCGTTATATTTCAAGAAATGGCCGTCGTGTGCAAAACTGCCGTGATAAGGCAGTAAAAAAATTTGCTTCATACGAACTAAAGTTGAAGAACTTTGTTCCTGCTATTCGTCATGCAGAAAAATCAGAAATGCCTAAATTTACGGTAGAAGTTGAGCTGGAATGCTCGCAAGACGAATTCTATGTTTATAACAAATCAAGAAAGGAATTTATTGATGACGTGACCGATATAGCTCAGCATTATATCAAAGATTTGGATTATTTGTCTGAAATTTTTAAGAAACTGACAGAAAAGAATTTGACGGCACAAGAAGAAGAAAAGCTTAAAAATATTCTAGGAATACAGCGTCAAAATCTGGTTCAGTTGCAAAAAAAATGTCAGTTCTTAAAAGATGTTAATACGTCATTAGAAAATATTTCGAAAGAAACTAAAGAAGTTATTGACGATATTTCAAATGTTATTCTGTGGTCTGAACTGATAATACTCTTCCAAAAAATCGCAGAATCAGAAGAGGTGAAAGATGTTTCTATTTGTACTCGTATCTGTATGGCGAGTCAATTTATTAAGGGGTATCATGATAAACTAAGTGGTATTCGTGATGCTATTGAAGATGAATTAACGCCACTTCCAGTCGATGAGCTCAATAAATTAGAAGCCGAAGTGCACTCTGAGGGGGAAAAAGAGGCTTTTAAAGATATGTCTTCTTTTTTTAAATTTGAAAAAATGCAATTGTCGGAAAAAAGTAGTGCGCCGAGTGAATTGAGCCAATGCTTTAAGTCTCGAAATAAGCGTTGATAAACTAGAGCAGAATTTCTTAATTCAGTCGAAGTTTAAGATCATCATTGCAAGACAACCGTTGCTTGCTCTGTGTTTTTTCTGTAGAGTTGTAGAACAATATGCTCGTACTGGCAGCCACATTTAATCCAGCAAGGATAAAGCTATAGCTCTTTGTATATCTGAGTCTGGATCGGGTGCTGGGGGATTATTTGGGCTCCCAGAACCCGAAGAGCGTGCGGGTAAAGAGCTTGAAGATAAGGAAGATGAAGATAAGCCGACAAAAAAACCGCATGGATTAGAAGCGGCTGAAGAGTGTGGTAGTGGGGAACCGTCCGAGTTTAGAGAAATAGGTTCCGGATTTTCAAAATCAAATAATCTTCTTTTGGTTGGAGGCACTGCTGTAACAGACGATGATGCTTCTCTTTTTCTTTTATAATTTTCTAGTGGCATCTTTCCTTCAGCATTGCGTATTTCTAAAGAAGCGCCCTTGTCGATTAAGTAGTTTATTATTTCTTCATCTCCATATTCGGTGGCCAAATGCAATGGCGTATTTCCCTTTTTATTCGATACATTGAGATCGATTTTATCACGATGTTCAAGAAGATCGTATAATGTGTCAATGTCGGCATCTCTTGCAGCACAATGTAAGTGTGTATTGCCCGTATGATATTCGACAATTTCTAGAGGTTCAGAAGAACTACCACTTTCTTGGATGAAGTTGGGTGAAAAGGTTTTTGACAGCGCATTGCTGAGAAGTGTTTCGATGTCTAGGGGCGTATGTCCGTTCTTATCGATAGCGTTGATATTTGCTGGATCAGCATGATAGATGGATTCATAAGTTCGTACATCTTTGTTTGCAGAATCTTGGAATTTTTTATGAAAAGCATCTATCAAACTGAGCTGTTCATATTCTTCAGACTCCATTTTTCCGTCTATATTAATAAATCCCTTATTTGGGATGGTCTCTAAGGGCTTACACAAAGCGTCTTCACAACTAAGCTTTGTGGAATCGTATTTTTTGAACCCTTTCCCCAGTTTCTGAGGACCATGTTGTTTGATGAGCTGAGAAAGCAAGAGATTTTCTTTACCCGCTAAAAAATGAAGGGGCGTGGAATCATCGTCTGCAGAGGGAGCGTCCAGATCGGCGCCATACAAGCGTAACAATAAAATGCCGTCCAAATAACGGATTTTTGCGGCAAAATGTAGCGGTGTGAATCCTTGTGCTTCGGTATTGACTGCAGCACCCCATTCTAAAAGTTTAAGCAGGATATCATGATCTTCTTTTAATATGGCTAAATGAAGCAGCGTTAGGCCTTGTTCATTGGGTGTGTTGACACACAAGGGTTTTTCGTGATCGGCTAAGCACAGTGAGAGTTCTTGCAGAGCGTCATAGTCTCTGTTTTGAACGATTTGTTGAAGATGTTGAAGGATTTGCTTTTGCTGAAGCTCTTCATCAATAAATGTACTTGAGCTAGACACAATGATTTCTCCTTCACAATTTATTTTTAGGTTTATAATAAAAAACCGATGCTAAAGTCAATTTTCCTCAATTACCGCGACAGCGTGCTCTGCCAAATCGAAGAAATCAGCGCTTTTGGCATAAGACAGGGCAGCGCTTTGCCAGCGCTGTCTTTGGCTTTTGTCTTGAATGGCGTGTAATAATAAAGCATTGAAATCTTTTTGAGAAAAGGGCGAAGGTATTAAAGCACCACAATCAGCTTGCTGAATATAAGGTGCATAACCACAAACATCGCTAACCAATACGGGTAAACCAGCGACCAAGGCTTCTAATAAAATAATGCCCGCATTTTCTCTGTACGCGGGATGCAATAACAAATCCGCTGCAAATAAGAAGCGTGAAATGTCTTCTCTTCCAGGGAGTATATGAATGCGATCGTCTATTTTGAAACGCCGACTTAAGCGAAGAAAAGGCGGCGCCTTATCTTGGCCGATGACGATCAAATGACAGTATTTTAAAATATTTGGCGGTAATGAAGCCATTGCCGCAATGCTGCGATCCACCCCTTTGGTTTTGAATCCAGAACCGATCATCAATAACAGGATCTCTTCATTCGGAATAGAAAATTCTTGCCGTAGCTCGTGATTTATCGTGGCAGCATTCTCAGGACGAATGCGATCGCGGCTGATCCCGGGCGGTAAAATGCTAAAACGCGAGGCAGGGGTGTGATAATAGTGTTGAAATTCTCGTTGTTGTGTTTCGCTCAATGCTAATATGTGTGTGTTTGCTTTCGCATGGAAAACCGTTTCTTCATCACGATAAAATTGTTGAAAGCGGGGATTGAAACGTTGATACCAAGAAAGAGATTGCTTGAATTGCGCGACAAAACAAGAATCCGCTGCATAGTAAAGGTCTAAGCCCGGCATTTTATTAAAGCCAATGACTTTGTCGACGGGATTTTTTTTCAGATCGTCTTGTATCCATCGATGAAAACGTCTGTATAGTACATGATGTTGCAGAGCTTTAATGGGAACCTGGCGTAAGTCGATGAAATCAGGGATTTCGCCCTGCCAATTTAAAGCGTAAACACGAATAGAATGCCCACGTTGATGGCACTGTGTCGCAATATTCAAAAAATCACGTTGTAAACCGCCGAAGGGGAAATATTTGTATAAGCAAAAAGCAAGTTTCATAGTGGGGCTACTTGTGTATTTGTTGGGCAAATAGTATGATCGACTCATAGTATACACTGAATATTCTAAAATGAAAAAGAGTACGACTGTTAACAAAAGCCCCTTCAATAGCGTCAAATTGCTGTTAGCTCTGGGTTTATTTTTAGGTCTTTGTTTATTAATGGTTTTCACACGCAGTGCGTATAGCCAAAGTCAGCAAAGTCTCTTTTTATTCTTTTATGCAGTGGTTTGGGCTGTGGCTTGTGTGGCGCGAGTAAGGTATGTACAAAATAAAAAGGTGAGAGAAAATGGCCCGATCCAAAAGTAGCAGTCGTTGGCTAAGAGAACATTTCCAAGATCCTTATGTGAAAAAAGCCCACCAACAAGGGTATCGGGCGCGCTCGGCCTTCAAATTAGAAGAATTATTGACCAAGACACCTTTGATTCGCTCTGGGATGTGGGTAGTGGATTTGGGCGCAGCGCCGGGAGGGTGGAGTCAAATCGCCGCGCGCTTTTGCACCGCGCGCGGCCGTGTCTTTGCTTTGGATATTTTGGCGATGGATGCCTTAGAATACGTCGAAAATGTGCAAGGCGATTTTACCCAACCCGAAGTATATGAACAATTTTGCGCACTGATTCGCGAGCGAGCCCTTGCCGAAAACAGAACAGGGGAGCGGCTCATTGATGGCGTTTTAAGCGATATGGCGCCGAATATGAGTGGGACTTTGGCCGTGGATCAAGCCCGTTCCATGGTTTTGTCCGAATTGGCTTTTCAATTCGCCTGTGAAACCTTGAAAACAGGGGGATTTTGGGTGTGTAAAATATTTCAAGGCGAAGGCAGCGATGCTTTATTGAAGCAAGCGAGGGCTGCTTTTAAGAAAGTGACCGTCCGTAAGCCAGATGCCTCGCGTGCCCGTTCTCGAGAGGTGTATTGGGTGGCGGAGGGGTTCAAGAGCCTGTCAACGGGCTCTTAAAGCAGGATAAACGCATCTAAATTTTAAACAAATTTAGCATAAACACCCCTTTTTTGTGTATTTAATATACAGAACAGCTGCTTTTAAGTTATTTTCTGGAGGAAAGGAATAGCTGAAATCAGCTGTATACCTTAAGTCTTTAAAAGAACAAGTGAAATAAAGGGGTTTTAATATCTTGTCACAATCGCCGGGTAAATAGAGATAATTTAACCGAGCCGCGATGGTAATACGATACGGGGTTATGAATTTTTTATTAGCCAAAATCCCATTTTTGTACCAATTTAGATGCGTTTATCCTGCCTCTTAAAGGCTCTTGTTTATTTTTGAGACTATTTTATGTTAAAATAGCAACACTTTAAGGACTGTCTTTAATTATAATAAAACAACTGAAAATCATAGTATAGCATTAATTATAAATCTATTTGAGGGTAATGTCATGAAACACAATATTGCACAGTATGCGCCTATTCTAGAGAAGCTTACGTTGCCAATGCAACGATATTTTAAGACTTATCTAGATCCAACGAATTTTATAGATCAAGATACCTTTGAATCCCGCATTTCAGCGTTACCGCCCGAATTGCAAGAAGATGTAAATATTCAGATAACAAATATGGGATTGGTGGATTCGATTATGCTCGGGGTTATGGAAATTCCTGTTAGTGTTCATGGCGAGCTCATGGCACTTTCTGCGGCGATAGAATGCTTAGAATTTGCTGAGCGTAATGGTACAGTTGCATATACACCCACACAAAGAGACCCCTATACCTGGAGAGATATTACTGGCATTCCTTATATAAAAGGCCAGGTAGACGCTATTATTAATAGTGCTGAACAAAAAGCTAAAGAAGCCGCTAAACTTGTTTCACCCTCTTCATCTAGCAGCAGTCGTAGCAGTGCGAGTGGCCCCAGTGAAATTGTGAGCAGTTCCCCTACAGAAAATCTATCCAGCGCCTCGAATGCAGAAAGTGGTGTGAGTGTGCCCGTGTCCGCATTATCAGAACCTACCTTAGATGAAGAAGCGGGGGCTTTATTGAGGGAAGGAAAAGAACACTTAAAAAATTATGATGAATGGTTTTGGGTGGAGCGATATAAAGACGGAGCAGATGAATCTGAAGGAGAGAGACTCATTAACAGTGCGATAACGTGTTTTTTGGCCGTATCTCAGAAACATTCTTACAAACGAAACTATCAAGAAGAGGCGTTGGTGGAACTTAAAAAAATAAAAAATATGGGTTTCTTTATTCCCACTAGTTCCAGTTCCTCGAGCAGTAGTATGAGCAGTGTAAGTGGTTCTAGCTTCAGCTTCTCGAGTAACAGTGTGAGGGTGCCTCCTAGTTTTGGGATGGTGATGCCCGTCTCTTCGTCTTCATCCCCCTCGTCTAGTTCTAGCGCAGCGATGCCAGTCTCTTCATTCTCTTCCTCTAGTTCGAGCGTAGCGATGCCCATCTCTTCGCCTTCATCCTCCTCCTCTAGTTCTTCTAACGCAGCAATGCCGGTATCTTCATCTTCGTCGTCATCTTCTAGTTCTAGCGCTATGATACCAGCATCTTCCTCCTCTTCTTCTGCTTCCAGCAGTGAAATAAATTCTTCTTTCCCTGCAGAGGTCTTATATCGTTATAGACAGAGTATTTTAGGGTTGAAGAAACTGGAAAGTGAGCGAGCTGCTTTAGACAAAAGAGATCCCCATTTTGCCGCAAAAGATAAGATTTACGCTGAAATGATTGACACGCAACAAAGGCACATGAAACAGTGTGAAAGCGAAAGTGATAGAGCCAATTTTGGAATCAGGGCTTATTGCGAGCAGAATCCAGTCAATCAAGCCGATCACACAAAAATAATGAAGAGCTTACAATTGCCGAGTGAGGTATTAGAACGATATCTCTGCATAGAGCAAGAATATGACAATCAAGAGGCACGATCTAAGGCATCGCGTGATCAAAAAGTTATTAATCAGCTTGGTGAATCGATGACAGCCTTAGCTATTGAAAAGCGTAAAATAAGTGATGCGTTAGGGTATTTCAATGTGAGAGGCTATGCCCAGTTAGCCAAGATAGATCCAAATTGGCCATTCCAACGAGAAGTTATGCGAGCGCCGGAGGCCGTAGTAGTAACACCGCCTAGTTCCCTACCGCCTAGCTCCCTAAGCCGTTTTTTGGATAGGGTTTCTTCAACATTCAGTAGTGGCAGCGGTTTTTTTTCCAAGCCTACTGCTTCAAATGGTGTATCGTCTTCATCTTCAGTCGCTTCGCAGGCTACTGTTTCTAGTAGCAGCAGAGGTTTGATGAGTGCTGATTACGATTATTTTTTCAAGTTTCTGGTAATAGGGGATACCAGCGTAGGAAAATCTTCTTTAGTATTACGATATGCAGACGATTTTTATCCCAAATCACCTATAGGCGAATCGGGAATAGGCGTAGATTTTGAAATACGAACAGTGGATGTGCAAGGCTATAAAGCCAAATTACAAATATGGGATTTGTCAAGGCAGCAGCGAAATTTGATGAATGCACATAATCCTGCTAGAGGTGTGCATGCGGTTGTTATTGCTTTTGATGTCACCAATGCAGAGAGCTTTAGACTTATTGAAAGAGAGCTACGGGATCTTGCCGATAAAAGACTTGGAATCCTGCCTGTTTTGGCAGCCACTAAGTGTGATGTGTATCCTTGGCAGGTAACAGGAAAGGAAATCCAAGCATTCGCAGCACAGCATAATGTAAAGGTTTATTTTACCAGCGCTAAAGACAATAGCAATAGCAAGATAGATGCATTGTTTTCGGAGACCGCGGTACAGCTTATAACGCCTATGCTGCCTGCGCCTGAGAGTGGGAATGGATCTAAGCCTCAAACAACGATCGGGCCTCGTCGGTAAAGCAATTTCATCTGGGCCGTCATTGCGAGCAGATCCCAATGGCGGCTTAGGAAACTGCACATAAAATAACCAATCTGATCTTTGCGCTTTGGCCATTTTTAGCGTAAACTAGTGCGATCTTTAGAGTAAGTACTAGCCGATGGCAGAGGAGAGCGCCCTACATGAACGATATGCTCAAAAATTTAATTATATGGTCCGTTATCGTCATCATATTGGCGTCTATTTTCAGTAATTTTGGCCCTAAAACGGAGCCAACAACCCAAGTTTCTTTTAGCCAATTTTTGGATAGAGCGGATAAAAACGACTTAAGTTCAGTGGTGTTTTCCGAAGGTCAGATTTTAGGGATCACCAAATCCAATCAACAAATTTCCACGATTGTTCCTAATGGCCCCCAAGAATTAGTGCGCGAATTGTTGCGCAAGGGCATCGATGTCAAAGGCAAATTGCCGGAAAGCCAACCTTTGTTGATGCGCATTCTCATCAATTGGTTCCCCTTATTGCTGTTCATTGGTATTTGGCTATTTTTCCTAAGACAAATGCAAGGTGGTGGCGCTGGCCGTGGCGCGATGTCTTTTGGCCGCAGTCGAGCGCGTTTGTTGTCTGAAGATCAAGTCAAAGTTACTTTTGCTGATGTGGCTGGTGCCGACGAAGCCAAAGAAGAAGTGTCTGAATTGGTGGATTTTTTGCGCGATCCGGGTAAATTCCAACGTTTGGGTGGCCGTATTCCTCGGGGCGTCTTAATGGTAGGTCCTCCAGGAACAGGTAAAACCTTGTTGGCGCGTGCGGTAGCTGGCGAAGCCAAAGTGCCGTTCTTTACCATTTCAGGTTCGGATTTTGTGGAAATGTTTGTGGGGGTGGGCGCTTCTCGAGTGCGCGATATGTTTGAACAAGCTAAGAAGAGCGCGCCTTGTATTATTTTCATCGATGAAATCGATGCGGTGGGTAGACACCGCGGTGCGGGTTTGGGTGGTGGTCACGATGAACGCGAACAAACCTTAAATCAATTGTTGGTGGAAATGGATGGTTTTGAAGGCAATGAAGGCGTCATCGTTATTGCAGCCACCAACAGACCCGATGTCTTAGATCCGGCTTTGTTGCGTCCCGGCCGTTTTGACAGACAAGTCGTCGTTCCTCTGCCCGATGTGCGCGGCAGAGAGCAAATTTTAAATGTGCATTTGCGCAAAGTTCCTTTGGCAGAAGATGTGAAGCCTGGCGTGATTGCGCGCGGTACGCCCGGATTTTCCGGCGCCGATTTGGCGAATTTGGTGAATGAAGCGGCGTTATGTGCGGCTAAAGCCAATAAACGTCTGGTTGAAATGAAAGAATTGGAATACGCCAAAGACAAAATTCTGATGGGCGCTGAGCGCCATTCGATGGTGATGAGTCCCGAAGAAAAAAAATTAACGGCTTACCATGAATCGGGTCATGCCATCGTGGGATTGACTGTGCCCGATCACGATCCTGTTTATAAAGTCACCATTATTCCCAGAGGCAGGGCTTTGGGTGTGACGATGTTTTTGCCGGAACAAGATCGCTACAGTCATTCTAAACAACGTTTGTTGAGCCAATTGTGTAGCTTGTTTGGGGGCCGTATTGCTGAAGAATTAATTTTTGGAGAACTCGGTGTGACCACCGGCGCTTCTAACGACATGGAACGCGCCACGCAAATTGCGCGTAACATGGTGACCAAATGGGGGTTTTCTGCGAAGCTGGGCCCGATTGTAGTGGGTGAAGAACAAGGTGAAGTATTTTTAGGGCGTTCTATGACGCGCAATCAAGAAGTCTCCGAAGCGACGGCAACGGTAATTGATGCAGAAGTGAAACTGATCATCGAAAATGCCTATTCTCAGGCCAAATCCATTCTCGTTGAAAAAACGGCGATCTTGCATTTGATGGCAGAAGCGCTCATCAAATACGAAACCATTGACGATACGCAATTAAAAGATTTGATGCAAGGCAAGGTGCCGAACCCACCCAAAGGTTGGACGGAATCCGATTTGAATGGACCTACAGGCGGTGAGCCTTTGCAAGCTGAAGATGCAGCAGGCAAAGATAATCAACCTAAACCGCATTATGGTACGGATACTAAAGAGCAAGATGGTTTAGCCTAAAATGTGGGTGTGTGGTTCTTATGCACTGGAGTGCACAACACCTTTGATCATGGGCGTTGTGAATTTACATCCTGCTTCTTTTGTGAAAGCCGATTACAGAATTTCTGTCGAAGCCAGTGTGTCGCATGCCTTGAAAATGGTAGAAGAGGGTGCGGCGATTCTCGATTTAGGTGCAGAGCCCACTCATCCCAGTAGTTTAGACAAAACGATCAGCGCTGAAGAAGAATTGGCGCGCTTATTGCCTGTTTTGCGTCAATTGATCCCGCGCATCTCTGTACCCATTTCTGTGGATACTTCCAATGCTGAAGTGATGCGTGTTGTTGTCGAAGAAGGAGCGAGTATCATCAACGATACTCGTGCTTTAAATGAAGCGAATGCACTGAAAGAAGTAGCAGCTACAAAAGCGGGTCTGTGTTTGATGTATCGCGGCGGTGGCAATATACAAAGGGCGACGCAATACTTAAAAGACAGAGCAAATGAATGTATCCGTGCAGGCATTGCTCAAGAACGGATTGTTTTAGATCCGGGTATAGGCAATGGGTATTTCGGTAAAAGCACTTCAGAAAATTTAGCTTTTTTAAATCAATTGTCGGTGTTGTGTGCCGAAGACTATCCGATTTTAGTGGGCGTATCGCGCAAAACGTTCATTGGCGATATTTTGGGAATACCGCCTGAAGAACGCTTAGCGGGTTCGCTGGCAGCAATTATCGTTGCCTATCAACAGGGTGCGCGTGTTTTGCGTGTGCACGATGTGACGCCCACTGTGCACGCTTTAAAAATCATACAAGCCATAGGAACAGCATGAATCAAAAACGTTATTTCGGTACAGATGGTATACGAGGCTTAGTCGGACAAGCGCCTATGACAGAAGAGTGGGTGTATCGTTTAGGACGTGCAGTGGGACAGGTAATACCCCTTCAAGCGAAGCCTATTTTAATCGGTCAAGACACACGCGAATCCAGCGATGCTTTGGTAAATGCCGTGGCTTCGGGTTTGGCGTCTCAAGGGCATTCGATTATTTTAGGGGGTGTGATGCCGACACCGGCGGTGGCTTTTTTGTGTCGACAACAAAATTTTGCTTTGGGTGTGGTGGTTAGTGCTTCACATAATCCTTATCACGACAATGGCATTAAATTTTTTGGCAGCGATGGGTTTAAGTTAAGCGATGAAGCGGAAAATGCAATAGAAATTGCGATAGACGATCATACCGCCATTTCGATGTCGACACAGTCTGGACGCATTTTGTCTGAACATGGAGTGGTAGACACGTATGTTCAACATGCTGTTCGAACTTTTTTTGCACCTCAAGCATTAGCTGGATTAGAATTGGTTTTAGATTGCGCCCACGGCGCAACTTATCAAGTCGCTCCTGCCGTATTCGAGGCATTGGGTGCAACAGTCTATCCTTTGCATGTGAATCCGGATGGCCGAAACATCAATGCGGATTGTGGAGCTACGCATTTAAGCGCATTACAACAGGCGGTTAAAGAATATGGCGTTCCTCTGGGGATTGCTTTTGATGGCGATGGCGATCGGCTGATGATGGTGGATGCAGCGGGTGAAATCGTCGATGGTGATGAATTGTTGTGGATTTTGGCCACGCACCAATTGGCGCAGCATCAAGCTTTACCGGGGGTGGTTGGAACTTTGATGAGTAATTTAGGGTTGGTCGAAGCCTTAAGCAAGTGCAATATTCCTTTTTATAGAGCCAATGTCGGCGATCGTTATGTTTTGGAATCATTGCAACAAAAGCAATGGTTTTTAGGCGGTGAATCTTCAGGACATTTATTGCATTTGCATTACAGTAGTACGGGCGATGGTTTGATTTCTGCTTTGTTGATATTGCAAGCGATATTGCGCGCACAAAAGCCTTTGAGTGAATTGAAAAAAGGGATGTACAAATATCCTCAAGTGATGATCAATGTCCGCTATGAAGGCGCTAAACTCAATTTAAAAGAAGCGGCTGTTCAAAATGCCGTTCTTGCCGTAGAACAGAATTTGGGTACCCAAGGTCGCGTTTTATTGCGGGCTTCAGGAACTGAACCTTTAATCCGGGTGATGGTGGAAGCCAAAGAAGAAGCGCTTGCCAAGACCCAATCGCAGTTTCTAGCCGATCGAATCCAGGCTATTTTGGCGGCGCGGTAAGTCGTTAAGCAGCATGTTGAAGATGTTCAAAATCGATCTTTTTAAGCAGTTTTGGTTGTTTGGTTGTACACAGATCGTAATGTGCCTGCATTATGAGCCAACTTTCAGCGCTTCTTCCCAAGGTGGCTTCTAACCTATAAGCCATATCAACGGACACAGAACTTTGTTTTTTAATAATGCGATTGATCGTCGAAGGTGACACCTTCAGACATTTGGCTAAAAAACGGCTACTTAGCCCAAAAGGCTTCAAATAAGTTTCTTTAATAAATTCACCGGGGTGCGGTGAGCCATGCATAATAGCCATGATTTTTTCATTTTAACGTTCATAATAGAATTATAGCGTATTGCGCTTCGCGCATCAAGAAAAAATTTTAAATTAAAAATTAGCGTGTTTTTGTAAACACATGATTTTAATAACCGTATTTTTAATGATAATCTTCATAGTTTAAAATATGAACATCACCGTCTGTAAATTCAAAGGTTAATCGCGAATTCTTATTAACAGTGATAGACCATAGGTCTTTTTTGTTTCCTGTCAAAGCGTGTAGCCGATACCCTGGAAGATCAAGATCGTTTATATATTTTGCGGTATTTAGAGCAGCTAATTGCATACGTAGTGTTTTGGTATGATTCGCCTGTATTCCGGTGTGTTTACCTGTTTCAAAAAATAGTTAAGGCCTTTGTGTTTGAAACTTTTTATCATAAAACTGATCTTTAGCTTAAAATAGATAGTATTTAGAGCATATATTAACGTGTTGCGTTACTTGAGTCAATTATTATTCTATGGCTAGAAAATTTCTTCAAAATCCAGTACAATCTTTTCACTTGTCCCATCTTAAATCTAGGAGTGTCACCATGAAACAAGCGTATAAAACCATTTTAGCCCTGTTCGTCTTATTTTTAAGTTTAGTAGCCTGTCATGCCACGCCGACTCGTGAAAGTACGGGTGAATACATCGACGACAGTACCATTACGACCAAAGTTAAAACGGCCTTGTTAACGGATAAAAATGTTTCGAGCGGCAGTATCAGTGTCAAAACTTTTAAAGGCACCGTCCAGTTGAGTGGCTTTGTCAACAATGCGGAACAAGTCAGACAGGCTTATGAAGTAGCCAGCCAAGTGGAGGGCGTGAAAGCGGTACACAATAATTTAATCGTGAAGGTACAATAAGAATACTTGTAGAGGCGCCTCGTGAGGCGCCCTAAGCCGCTCTTGCTTGCAAAAAAATGAAGACCGTGCTAAGAAGCGAACATTTTTAGGGGAAACTATTATGTCTGAACACGCCCTACGACTGAAAACAGGATTGGCAGAAATGCTGAAAGGTGGCGCCATTATGGATGTGACCAATGCGAAACAAGCCGAAATTGCACAAGAAGCCGGTGCTGTGGCGGTCATGGCCTTAGAGCGTGTGCCAGCCGATATTCGTGTGCAAGGCGGTGTGGCGCGCATGAGCGATCCGCGCATGATCAAAGAAATCATGTCAGTAGTGGATATCCCTGTGATGGCAAAAGTTCGCATTGGGCATTTTGTGGAAGCACAAATATTACAAGCACTGGGCGTCGATTTTATCGACGAAAGTGAAGTTCTCACACCTGCCGATGAAGAATATCACATTGACAAAATGCAATTTGAAGTTCCTTTTGTGTGTGGTGCGCGCGATTTGGGTGAAGCGCTGCGCCGCATCGCCGAAGGCGCAGCCCTCATTCGCACCAAAGGCGAAGCTGGATCCGGCAACATTGTTGAAGCCGTGCGTCATATGCGTATGTTGAAAACGCAGATCCAACACTTAAAAACCTTGAGTTCCGAAGCATTGAACACAGAAGCCAAAAAATTAAGAGTTCCAGATGCCTTATTACGATGGGTTGTAGAAACAGGTGAATTGCCGGTTCCTAATTTTGCTGCAGGCGGTGTGGCAACTCCCGCGGATGCAGCCTTGATGATGCAACTCGGTGCACAAACAGTGTTTGTGGGGTCGGGTATTTTTAAATCGGGTGATCCCCAAAAGCGCGCCAGTGCCATCGTTAAAGCAGTCACTTATTATCAAGATCCTAAAATACTCGCGGAAATTTCTGAAGATTTAGGCGAGGCGATGGTGGGGATTTCTATTAGCGCTATTCCTTTGCATCAACGCTTACAAGATCGAGGGAATTAAAAAGCGTGCAAATCGGTATTTTAGCACTTCAAGGTGGTTATCAAGCGCATGCAAATTGCGTGAATGCTTTGGGTGTTTCTACGCGCTTCGTCAGAAAAAAAGAAGACTTTACAGACATAGACGGATTGATCTTGCCGGGCGGAGAAAGCAGCACTTTACTGAAATTGATAGAGACTTTTGATTTGGTGTCTGCATTAAAAGATTTTCAAGCAAAGAAAAAACCGATTTACGGGACGTGTGCCGGCATGATTTTATTGGCCAAAACAGTGGTGCCGCAGCAATTCTCTTTGGGGGCCATCGATATTAGCGTGGCACGCAATGCCTATGGACGGCAGATCGACAGTTTTATTGCGATGAGCGATGCTATCGAATCACCAGACTTTGGGTGTGCACAAATGGAATGTGTTTTTATTCGCGCTCCTCGCGTGCAAAGTGTCGGAGAAGGCGTCACAACATTGCTTCGCTATCGCGCTGAACCCATATTGGTACGGCAAGACCACATTTTGGCAGGAAGCTTTCATCCTGAATTAAGCCAAGATCGTGCTGTCCATCAGTATTTTCTGGCTATGATAAGTGCGTCCTGAAGCTACCCCCCTTGTATATTCTCGCGATCTTTTGTAAAATAACGCCTCTTGGTCTAACCATAGCCTATAAGTCTATGGTATGATGAGAAATAATATGAAAATCGTGCATATAATAAACAGTTTTGTTTTGGGAATAACATCATTATGAAAACATTTAGCGCTAAGGCCGAGACGGTCGAACGCAGTTGGTATGTGGTCGATGCCAGCAATAAGACCTTGGGGCGTTTGGCGAGTCAAATCGCTTTAAGATTGCGCGGCAAACATAAACCCACTTATACGCCTCATGTAGATACAGGGGATTACATCATTGTCGTCAATGCCGAGAAAGTCAGCGTCACAGGCCGTAAAATGACCGATAAGCGTTATTATTGGCATACGGAATACCCCGGGGGTATCAAAGAAATTACGCTGGGTAAATTATTGGCCAAATCCCCAGAGCGCGTTTTGGAAAAAGCGGTCAAAGGCATGTTGCCCAATAACCCCTTGGGACGCGCTATGTTTCGCAAATTAAAAGTGTATGCCGGTGCCACGCACCATCATACAGCCCAACAACCCAAAGAATTAATCATAGAGACGGATTAACACCATGGTAGCAGCAGCAAAAAAGAAGTATTTTTATGGGACAGGCCGACGTAAAGAAAGCGTAGCCCGTGTGTTTTTAAAGAAAGGGGAAGGCAAATTTACGGTGAATGGCCGTGAATTGACGGATTATTTCCCTCGTGAAACGGCGCGTATGATCATTGTCAGACCCATCAATGAAGTGGATATGAAAGATCGCTTCGATATTATGGTGACCGTGAAAGGCGGCGGCGTGACCGGTCAAGCTGGCGCTGTGCGAATGGGTTTAGCTCGCGCTTTGGTCGATTATGACGAAGAAGGAGGCAAGGCCAAAGGGGGCACCATTAAAGTGGCCAGCGCAGAAGCCGAAGGCGAGGCTTTGACTTTCAGACAAAAATTGCGTCGAGGCGGCCATTTAACCCGTGATGCCCGTTGTGTGGAACGTAAAAAAGTGGGCTTACGTAAAGCGCGTAAACGTTGTCAGTTCTCTAAACGTTAAGTATTATCTTTTCAAGATCTGCCTGGATTGCTTCGTGGTAAGCTCCTCGCAATGATAGCCTTCGAGATCCGCGGCTCGCAGTGACGGCTCATGGGGACTTGTATATGAACTTGTATGTTTATGGCATGAATCATCGTAGCGCGCCCTTGATTGTACGCGAACAAGTCATGATAGCGCATGAACATTTGGCGCTTGCTTTGCAATCCATTTTAAACGAAGAAGGCATTTTCGAAGCGGTCATTGTTTCTACCTGCAATCGTTGCGAATTGTATGCCATTGCCGATGATGGTGGTCGTTTGAGTCAATGGATGGCCAAACAACACCATCAAGGCGGGGGCGTCTACGAATCCTATACCTATGTCTACAGCGGTGTCGAAGCCATTGCGCATTTGCTGCGTGTTGCCATTGGTTTAGATGCTCAAGTCATGGGTGAACCGCAAATCTTAGGTCAAGTCAAATCTGCTTTTAGCACAGCCTTGGAAGTCGGTGCTGCAGGACCTGAATTAAATCGTTTGTTTCAACACGTATTTAGCAGTGCTAAAACCATTCGTCAGGATACTGGTTTAGGCACTTATGCTATTTCCGGCGGGTACTTAAGCTGGTTGATGATGCAAGATTGTATTCCCAAAGAAAATGCGGCTTCTGTTTTGTTGGTCGGTGCAGGCGAAATGATGGCAAGCCTCGTTCCCTATTTAAAAGAAGCATCTCATTGGGACTTCACACTCATTAATCGCACGACCGATCGCGCCCAAGCTTTATTACCAACAGCCAATATACAACCGATGTTGGCTTTATTCGATCAACTCAAAGTCTGTGACATCGCGGTCTTTGCCACCGAAAGTTATCACCCTTTGGTGACACGGGAAACTTTGTTACCGATATTGTCGCAACGATCTAAGCCTTTATATTGTTTGGATCTAGCTTTGCCGCGCAATGTGGAAGCGAGCCTTGGAGAATGTGCCGGTATTCATTTGTTTAATTTAGACGACATTCAATTGCGTGTGGATGAAAATCAAGAAAAACGCAAAAAAGCAGCGGTTGTAGCAGAAACCTTAATACGCATATACAGTCAGCGTTATCAAAAGCGTTTAGACAATGTGGAATTCGATCACTTAATTAAAGCCTATCGACGCAAAATCCATGCTTTAAGGGAAGCAGAGTTGGAAAAAGCTTTGCAAAAATTAAAAGAAGGTGCCGATGCCGCCAGTGTGTTGCAAGCATTTTCACACGCTTTGGCTAATAAAGTGATGCACCAACCGAGCAGTGCCTTAAATGAAGCGCGCTATGAAAAAAATACAGATTGGTTGGCGCCGATTAAGATGGTATTAGGCGTAGAATGATATGAAGGAGTCACTGCTCAATAAATTAGATCAATTGCGTTTGCGTCATGAAGAAGTCTCGGTTTTGTTGAGCGACCCCAACATCATGTCGGGTCAAGAAGCATTTCGAGATTTATCCAAAGAATACGCGCAATTAGAACCGGTGGTGCAAACTTTTTTGCGTTATCAAAAAGTGCAAGAAGACATTGCATCTACACGCGAATTGTTGACGATGGGCGATCCTGAATTAAAAGAATTGGCTGAACAAGAATTGCGATCCTCTGAAGAAACTCTAACAGACTTAGAAAAAGAATTGCAGATTTTATTGTTGCCGACCGATCCCAATGACAACAAAGACATTTATCTGGAAATTCGCGCTGGTACTGGCGGAGACGAAGCGGCTATTTTTGCCGGTGACTTATATAGAATGTACACGCGTTATGCTTTTGCTCAACATTGGCAATGCGAGTTGATGAGTGAGAGTTTGGGAGAACATGGCGGTTACAAAGAAGTGATTCTTAAGATCAATGGCCATGGCGTGTATTCTAAATTAAAATTTGAGTCGGGCGCCCATCGAGTGCAACGGGTTCCTGAAACCGAAGCCCAAGGCCGTGTTCACACCTCTGCGTGTACAGTGGCGATTTTACCCGTCGCCGATGAAATTGATGCCGTGGAAATCAATCCCGCCGATTTAAAGATCGATACCTATCGTGCTTCGGGTGCGGGTGGTCAGCATGTCAATAAAACTGATTCAGCCATTCGCATTACGCACTTGCCAACAGGTATTGTGGTGGAATGTCAGGATGAACGCTCACAGCATAAAAACAGAGCGCGGGCCATGTCTTTGTTGCAATCGAAATTGTTGATGGCCGAGCAAGAAAAGCAACGTACTGAAGAAGCGATGACGCGTAAATTGTTGGTCGGCAGTGGCGATCGTTCCGAGCGCATTCGCACGTACAATTACCCGCAGGGACGAGTCACCGATCACCGCATTAATTTAACCTTGTATAAATTGCAAGACATTATGGAAGGCCATTTGGATCAAGTCTTGCAACCTTTGCTTCAAGAATATCAAGCCGAGCAGCTGGCCTTTTTGGCTAAAGATTAATACAGACATGATTACAATTAAAACCTTAGTACAACAAGCCAAAGATTTTGGCCTCGCACTTTTCGATGCTGAAGTTTTATTGGCGCACACATTGCAACAAAATCGCGCTTATTTGCATACTTGGCCGGATGAAATCATCAGCGGCGACCAAGTGACGCAATATCAACGTTATTTAAAGGGTAGAATAGAAGGTGAACCCATTGCTTATATTATTGGTCATAAAGAATTTTGGTCTTTGCCTTTCATCGTTACGCCAGATACCTTGATTCCTCGAGAAGATACCGAGTCTTGGATCCAGTGGTTATTGGATCGCTATTCCAATGAATCGGTTCAACGCGTTTTGGATTTAGGTACGGGCAGTGGCGCGATTGCTTTGGCTTTAGCGCATGAAAGACCGGCGTGGTTAATTTGCGCAGTGGATTCTTCTCAGGAAGCTTTAAAGATTGCAACACAAAACGCAATCAATTTGGAGTTGAGTATAGACTGCATACAAAGCGATTGGTTTTCTGCACTGTCTTTGCGTGTGTTCGACATCATCGTTGCGAATCCGCCGTATATTGCCGAAGAAGAACCGCATTGGCAAATAGGCGATTTGCGTTTTGAACCCAAAACGGCTTTGGTGTCAGCCGATCACGGCTTAAGCGATTTGAAACACATCATCCAACAAGCGCCATTGTATTTGAGTGCCAATGGCTTGTTGTTGGTCGAACACGGTTATCAACAAGGTCTAGCCGTACAGGCTTTGTTTGTAACTGCTGGTTTTCATGATGTCCAAACCTATTGTGATTATGGCAATAATCCTCGTTGGACGGTGGGTTTTATTTAAGATTTATTGTCACCAAACAATTCAATCAAAGCTTGTTTCCGCGGCAGCACTCTGACGTGATCGAATTTTTTAGCGTATTTATCTTGACTGAGAACAACTACTTCACACTGTGGAATGTCGGCCGTCAGTTGTTTAAAAGAAGCAATATCTTTTGGGCGTATATCTCGACTGCTTTTTATTGCGATACACAACAAAGGTAAGCCAGGACGTTCTACGACCAAATCAATTTCCACATCGCTTGTCGTTCGTAAATAATTAAACCTGTATTCTTTGTGATAATAATGACTCAATTTCAAACATTATAGTAATATGAAGTGTTCAAAATAACCGCTATAGGCATAGGTTTGTTCCATAAATGATATTATTTCAAGCCTAAAAAGAGAGAAATGGGAGTTAATTCCCAAAATGCCTGACAATTTGGGAGTATGGTCCAAAAAAATTATTTTCGCCTCAATTTTTGATGATGGGATCACCAAAAATCGAGTTTGTTCCTCTGGGAGTGTCATTGGGCTCTATGATGGATGTATAATAAATCCTTTATCCATGGTTAAAAAATGATTGAACTAAACCCCGTTTTATTAAAAATCGCCGATCTCACGGCCCGCGCCACCGCCCTTAGGGGGTATCTTTGACTATGAAACCAAGCAAGATCGCTTAACGGAAGTCTTGCGTGAGTTAGAAAATGAAAAAGTCTGGGAAGATCCTGAAAATGCGCAAAAATTGAATAAAGAAAAGGTGCAATTGAGCACGGTTTTGGGCGATTTAGATCAGATACACCTTAAATTAAATGATTTAGATGTATTGCTGGAAATGGCCTGTGCTGAGAATGACGAAGCGGCCATTCAAGGCTTGTTGGCTGATGTGGCCTATGTGGAACGCGCTGTGCAGCATTTAGAATTTCAACGCATGTTTTCAGGGCCTCTAGATGCCAACAATGCTTTCCTAGACATTCAATCAGGTTCAGGCGGCACAGAAGCCCAAGATTGGGCGGAAATGCTCTTGCGGATGTATTTGCGGTGGGGCGAGCGTCACAGCTTCAAAGTCGAGTTATTGGAAGCCTCTGCCGGCGATGTGGCTGGATTGCGCAGTGCCACGGTTAAATTTGAAGGCGCTTATGCTTATGGGTGGCTTCGGACTGAAACAGGGGTGCATCGTTTGGTTCGCAAATCGCCCTTCGATTCAGGCAACCGTCGACACACTTCTTTTGCGGCAGTCTTTGTATCGCCTGAAATAGACGATGACATTGAAGTCGACCTCAATCCCGCCGATTTGCGCATTGATACTTACAGAGCCAGCGGTGCAGGCGGTCAGCACGTGAATAAAACCGATTCGGCAATTCGAATCACGCACATTCCCACGGGGATCGTGGTACAATGTCAAAGCGATCGTTCTCAACACAAAAACCGTTCGCAGGCGATGAAACAATTGCGCGCTAAACTTTATGATAGGCAAATGCAGAGCCGTTATGCGGAACAGCAAGCCTTGGAAGAATCGAAAACGGAAATCGGGTGGGGCAATCAAATTCGCTCTTATGTCTTAGATGCTTCGCGCATTAAGGATTTGCGTACGGGCGTGGAAATCGGCAATACGCAAGCGGTGTTGGATGGCGATATCGATGTATTTATTGAAGCAAGTTTAAAAGAACAGGTGTGATCATGACAGAAGAATCTGTGCAAAATACTTTAAGCGAAAATGAACAAATCGCGGAACGCAAACACAAATTACAAGAATGGCGCGCAGAAGGACAAGCTTATCCCAATGATTTTGAACGCCAGGATTTGGCCAAAGCTGTCTGCACAGCATGGCAAGAGGCAAGCGAAGAAACTTTAGAATCAAAACGGCCTAGGGTCCAATTAGCGGGGCGTATCATGACGCGCCGTTTGATGGGCAAAGCGACTTTTATTCACATCCAAGATATGTCGGGGAAAATACAATGTTATGTTACTCAAAATATTATTGGCGAAGCGGCGTATCAAGCTTTTAAAAAATGGGACATTGGCGATATTGTGGGTGTGACGGGTGAAGTGTTTAAAACCAAAACGGGCGAATTGTCGGTTCGCGTGAATCAGATTCGGTTATTGACGAAGTCTTTGCGTCCTTTGCCGGATAAATTTCACGGCCTTCAAGAAATTGAAACGCGTTATCGACAACGTTATTTGGATCTGATTATGAGTGAATCTACGCGACGCGTTTTTGACATTCGTCGTCGCACCATCAATGCATTGCGCGATTTTTTATGTACCAAGGGTTTTTTAGAAGTCGAAACGCCGATGATGCACGTTCTAGCCGGTGGTGCTGCTGCCAAACCTTTTACGACACACCACAATGCGCTGGATATGCCTTTGTATTTGCGCATTGCACCGGAATTGTATTTAAAACGCTTGGTGGTCGGTGGGATAGAAAAAGTATTTGAGATCAATCGCAATTTTAGAAATGAAGGGATTTCAGTGCGACACAATCCAGAATTTACCATGGTGGAATTTTACCAAGCTTATGCGAATTATCAAGATTTAATGGATTTAACAGAAGAATTGTTTCAAAACATTGCTAAGATCGTTTTAGGGCAAATGGATTTTGAATACCAAGGTCATCGCTTTGATTTTTCCAAGCCTTTTCATCGATTCACGATGTTAGAAGCCATTTTAAAATACCACCCGGATTTGAATGGCGACACGATCCACGATGCTGCAGTGTTGCGAAAAAAACTCGATGCCTTAAAATTGCCCTATAAAAGCAGCGACAGTGTTTCTAAATTGCAATTGATTGTGTTTGAAGAAACCGTGGAAGAAAAATTATGGGAGCCGACTTTTATCACAGCCTATCCCGCCGAAGTGTCCCCCTTAGCCAGACGCAATGCCGCCGATCCTAGCATTGTCGATCGCTTTGAACTGTTTATCGCCGGTCGTGAAATTGCCAATGCTTTTTCAGAGTTAAACGATCCCGAAGATCAAGCTGCGCGCTTTCAATTGCAAATGCAAGAAAAAGCCAGTGGCGATGAAGAAGCGATGCCTTATGATGAAGATTATATTACCGCCTTGGAATATGGTTTGCCACCCACAGCAGGCGAGGGTATAGGTATCGATCGCTTAGTGATGTTGTTAACAGATTCGCCCTCTATCCGCGATGTCATTTTATTTCCCCACATGCGGCCTAAGAGCTAGCCTTCAATAAAGTTATTATTGTGCCAAGTTGAATGCATTTCAACTTGGCACAATCTTATCTCAACCTTTAAAACTGAGCACCACCGTTGTTGCTGGAAGAATTATTTGGCATCGGTGCAGGCGCAGGCGGCATTGTGTTATTGATACCGGGCGCAGGGGCCGGCGGCATTGCGTTATTCATGCCAGGTGCAGGTGTGGGCGGCGTTGCATTATTCATGCCAGGTGCAGGTGCGGGCGGCGTTGCATTGTTCATGCCTGGAGGCGGTGTCATCACCATTGGCATTGACTTCATGCTGCCTTCCATGAGTTGAATCAAGGTTTGTTGTTCGTCTGCCGACATCACATTCCATTGCATCATTATGCGATCAATTTTCATTTTTTTCATATCGGGTGACAGACTATCCCACTGCTGTTGCATTTTATTCAGCATTTGTTGCTTGTCGGTTGAGGACATGTTTTGCCAGCGTTGTATCATTTGTTGCTGTTGTTGAGACGTCATTTTGTCCATATCGCAGCCGCCCATCATCATGCCTTGTGAAGAAGCGGAAGATGCGGTTGCGGGGGCGGCTGTGGCAGCAGCTTGTGCAAAAACAGTGGTGCTACAGGCTAAAACGGCCAACAGGGTGGCTATCTTTTTCATAAAGAACTCCTTAAGTTAATATTTCCATGTTGAGTGGGCCTAGGTCAACAGACCCTGAGGGCATTATAGCTTATCTGTTATCTCTGTGAAAGCCAACCATTCTGTCATCCCTGCGCAGGTATCCGGTTTCAAATTCTGGTTTCCAGCTTTCGTGTAGCTCGCATCCTGCAGTGCATTGGGTATATACTCTTCCTACTGAAAAATAGGAGCCAAGCCATGAAACCCACACGCCAATTAAGACAGTATTTAAACGACAAAAAACTCTATGCTGCGCCTGGCGTTTTTGATGGTTTATCCACTTTATTGGCCGTACAAGCGGGTTTTTCTTTATTGTATGCCAGTGGAGGGGCGATTGCGCGTGCTGCAGGCTATCCCGATTTGGGTTTATTGAGTGTGAGTGAAGTGTGTTATCGCTTGTCTGAAATTGTAGAGGCCAGTACAGTGCCTGTTATTGCCGATGCCGATACGGGTTATGGCAATGGTTTGAATGTGGCGCGTACCGTGCGTACTTTTGAGCGCTTGGGTGTGGCCGGTTTGCATTTAGAAGATCAAGAATTTCCAAAACGTTGTGGCCATTTGGAAGGAAAATCTTTAGTCGGCACCGATGAAATGGTTCACAAAATTAAAGTGGCCAAAGACAGTGTTCAAGATGCGGATTTTGTAATCATCGCACGCACCGATGCCATTGCAGTCGAAGGGTTTGATGCCGCGATAGACAGAGCGCAGTGTTATATTGAAGCCGGCGCCGATATGATTTTTGTTGAAGCGCCGACGACAGTAGAACAAATTCAAAAAATTGCCGAAACACTGAATGCACCCAAACTCATCAATATGTTTCATGGCGGTAAAACGCCCATGGTTCCTGTGGAGATTTTGGCCGCTTTGGGATATCAAGTGATGATTATTCCTTCCGATTTACAACGTGCCGCCATTTACGCTATGCAACAAACTTTGCAAGCCATTCAAGAAGAAGGCAACAGTCAGCGCTGTCAAAAAGAAATGGTCAGCTTTAACGATCGTGAAAAAATCATTGGCACAGAGCATTATTTGGCGATAGATAAAGTGTAATAAAAATTTGCCATCGACTATGATTTACTAGTTAAAAATGTAAGCTACGAAGTACAGACCTTTGTTATGTAAAGTTCATCGCTTCGTAGCTTGCATCGTATTAATAGCGCTAATTTCTCTGACTCTTCTTTCTACGCACGCTATTCAACCATTCCACAAGCATCGAGAAACTGATAGCAAAATAGATGTAGCCTCTGGGAATATGGTAATGCAATCCATCGGCTATCAGCATGGTACCGATTAAAAGCAAAAAGCTAAAGGCTAGCATTTTAATGGTGGGGTATTTCTGAATAAATCGACTCATAATTTCACTGGCACTAATCATGATGATAATGGCAATGGTAATACTGATGGCCATGATCCAAAAACGCTGTGTTAAACCAATGGCAGTGATCACGCTATCCAAAGAGAATACGATGTCTAAAATGCCGATTTGCAAGATGGTCATCCAGAAACCTCTGGTTTTAATAGCGTGTTTGGCTTCAGTGGCGATTTCCATTTCATGGTGAATTTCTTGGGTAGCTTTCAACAATAAAAACAATCCACCTGCCGTTAAGAAAATATCTCTCATTGAAACATCAAAACCATATAAGCTGAATAAAGGTGTCGTTAAACGCGACAACCAAATAGCAGAAGCCAATAAAAGCAAACGGGTGATCCAAGCGAGTGATAAACCAAATTGTCGCGCGCGTCTTTGTTGTGCTGGCGGCAAGCGTTGTGACATCACACTCACAAACACCAGATTGTCGATGCCTAAAACAATTTCCAATATCGTTAACGTCAGCAAACTAAAAATAATTTCCAACATGAAAACTACTCCTTTGGTTCTTGCATGATGCCATGCGGTACATGTGCGGTCGTGACGTGCAATTGTGTGCTATTGCAATGTCCCATTTGATCGTCGAAAAAAATGTCGGCATCAAAAGCTTTTAAAAATTCACTTTTGTCCAAACCACCTAGAAACAAGGCTTCGTCGGTACGAATGTTCCAAGTGCGTAAAGTGTGGATCACGCGTTCGTGCGCGGGTGCATCGCGCGAAGTCACTAAAGCAGTGCGGATCGGACAAGTTTCCGCGGGAAACAATTGTTGAATGTTCTGCAAAGCGCGTAAAAATCCCTGAAAAGGCCCCGGTTGCAGCGGTGTTTTGGCCGCGCGACTTTCACTGGCTTTGAAAGCATCTAGCCCTTGGCTTTGAAATACTTTTTCGGCTTCATCGGAAAATAAAACGGCGTCGCCGTCGAAAGCAATTTTTAAAGGACCTTCGTCGTGGTGGTTGTTTTGAGCGGACAAAAGCGTTGCTGCAGCGCATTGGGCTTTTAAGGCTTGTTGTACGTCTTGATGGTGCGTCGATAAAAATAAATGTGCGCCAAAAGCGGCAATATAACGATAAGGACTTTGGCCATTGGTGAAAGCTGCACGCGTGATATTGAGATCGTAAGCTTTGATGCTGTTAAAAATACGCAAGCCGGTTTCTGCGCTATTTCTAGACAGCAAAATGATTTCGACCAAAGATTCTTCCGTTTCCGGGTTGTGTAATCCTAATAATTTTTTGACCAAAGAAAAGGCAGGTCCTTGTTCTAAGATATTGTTTTCATGCAGGATTTGGTATTGTTGATAAGCCGCTATCCCATCTTGCTCAAAAATAGTGTGACTTTCATCCAAATTGAACAAAGCGCGCGAAGTGATGGCCACCACTAATTTTTCACGAATGCTGACAAACATAAAGGCTCTCTACCCATTCAATTAAAGATGTCTGAGTGTAAATCAATAAGGCAGTGGCTGCAATGTGGAAGGGAATTTTGCTCTTGTCTCTCGGCCTCAAAAAGAGGCCGAGAGTTTAACAAGTGGGTTAACTACTTACCAACAAAATTTCCCCAATTTCCCCATATTGATAGGTCTCCATCAGAGCTCGAATCCGTAGAAGGATCTTGCTTATCCTCAGATGTAAAGAATCTCACAGCAGCGTACAAACCGCCTATCATTGCAGTCGCTCCAACGGTAGCGCCCACTGCAGTGCTAATAGCAGCGTGCGTGACTATCCCAGTTTCAGCTGTTACAGCGGCAGCTGTTATTCCACCGGCTGCCACATGCGATGCTGCCACAATGCCACCGCCTATCACACCCAGTACCGGTAAAAGCATACCATAGGAAGCGAGAACACCCGCAGTAATGCCTATGGCCGCCCCTATGATAAGGGTACCGATAAGCAGTTTGTAGGCTGTATTATGTTTTTCTGGGAAGTTGTTAAGCCCGTCAATGGCGTCGCTCAAAAATGTGTGCCGAAGAGCGCCAAGAGAAAAAGATGGGCTCAGAGAGGCAGGATCTAGGTTGGCATCGGAACCCGGAGGTATAGGGGGTCTGGATGATGCCCGAGGCGAGGGAGCTCCTCCTCCACTAGGATCAAGAGGAGCATCAGGGGCTCTTTCTCCAGAGGCAGCACCATGGTGTTTTTCTACAGGGGGGGGACTATCATCATTTGCTCCGAAGAAGGAACCATCATGGTCACTATGATCTACTCCGATACCCGCTATGACGTGCTTTACTTCTCCACCCATAGGAAGTTGGGGTTGATTGCCTTTACTTAACGGTAGTGCAGCAGAAGAAGAGAATGAAGCATATGAAGTTAAAGATGAAAGGGCAATGTAAGATGTTGCCGGAAGCTGCGGATGTGCAGAATTATTAGGTTGTGTGCGGCTAGGAGGAGGTGTCGGCGAACGAGGCACAAATGCAATAGGCGATGCGGATACAGATAAAGTAGAGAGTTTTTGTTTCTCCTTACTTTTTTTTCTCTCGCTTTTGCTTTCGCTCTCGCTTTCGCTTTCGCTTTCGCTTTCGCTTTCGCTTTCGCTCTCGCTCTCGCTCTCGCTCTCGCTCTCGCTTTCGCTCTCGCTCTCGCTCTCGCTCTCGCTTTCGCTCTCACTTTCGCCTTCTTCATCGCCCATGCCCATAGAAAATAGGTCTTTCTTTTCTCCCTTGCGTTCTTTTTCTTCGCGTTCTTCTTCGCCACGTTCTTCTTCGCCGCGTTCTTCTTCGTCGCGTTCTTCTTCGTCGGTTTCTTCTTTCGCGCGTTCTTTTTCCTCGCGCTCTATTTCTCTCTCGCGTTCTTGTTTCTCGCGTTCTATTTCTTTCTCGCGTTCTATTTCTTTCTCGCGTTCTATTTCTTTCTTGCGCTCTTTTTCTCTCTCGCGCTCTTTTTCCTCGTGCTCTTTTTCCTCGCGTTCTTGTTTCTCGCGTTCTATTTCTTTCTTGCGCTCTTTTTCTTCGCGTTCTTTTTCTTCGCGTTCTTTTTCTCTCTCGCGTTCTATTTCTTTTTCGCGTTCTTGTTTCTCGCGTTCTTTTTCTTCGCGTTCTTTTTCTTCGCGTTCTTTTTCTTCGCGTTCTTTTTCTTCGCGTTCTTGTCTTTCGCGTTCTTTTTCGTTCTCGGCTTCTTCATGCCGGTGTTCTTGTTTCACGCCTTCTTGTTGCTCGCGCTCTTTTTGCTCGGCTCTTTCTTCCCCGTGTTTTGCTTCCGCATGGCCTTCTACTTCGTTGCGTTTTTTTTCTATCTTGGCTTGTGATTCATTCTTTTGTCCAGTCTGATTACCTTTTTTTCTTGGCATTTTTGTCCCCTTAATATTAAAAAATTAGTTGAATTTAAATATCTTGCCACGATTGCCTGGTAAATAGAGATAATTTAACCGAGCCGCGACCGTCAGGGAGCGGTGGTTAGAAACGGCCCGGCGACTCTGGGACAAGATACACTATTAATCTTTTCTACAAAGGCATTATAACAAAAAATAGAAGTTTTATACTAGATAAAAAGTGGATTTCGTGTATTTTCTCAGAGCCCGCTAATTATTTCATAGAAAATAAATGCGTCAACAGAATTTTATGCCGATTTTCAGCGGTATACCCAACTCCACCATCCCTGAAACAAGGGAAAATATAAACCCAAACGAATAGGTCGTTCGTCTAAATGTGCCAATAGATAAGCATAAGCGTTCAATTGTTCGGTATATTGCGTCTGCATGCGTTGATAGAAAGCCTCTGTTGTTTCATTCGTTTTGGGACAACTCGTTTTATAGTCGACGATCCATCGATGGCCTTGTTTATCAATAAAACTTCTATCGATGATAATGTGTTGATAAATTCCCTCGATTTTTCCAGTCAAGGCCCATTCGGAATGGGCATCTTGATGGGTGGGATTTAAAATCCATTTCGCACGCGCGTCTCGAGGCAATGCGTGCAAAGTATGTAAAAGTGTTTTGGCGGCTTCTTCTACGCGATCGGTGCTCAATCCTGCCGCCAACAATTGACGTTGTAAATAGGCTAATGAAAATGGTTTTGAAAGCGCGCCCGGTTCCAGACTCAAAGCACATAAAATTTTATGTAAAACAATGCCTATGCCTTGTGCGGTGGTATCGGTTGCAATCGAAAAAGTATATTGACTGAAATTTTTTTCTCTATTGGATATTTTCAATTCAGGCAAGGTGTCGATCACAAAGCGTTTTAACAAAATAGGACCCTTTTCGAGTTTGAAAGGGATTTTGTCATACAAAAGAGCGGCGGTTTCTTGATGCAAGGTCACTTGTGTTTGCACAATAGGCCACACATCGTGTAAGAAACTATTTTTTGCAGGTGCTTTGAGGCTTTCTTCTTTAGAGTCTACACCATACAACAAATACAATTTTTCTTTAGCGCGGGTCGAAGCCACATACAGTAAACGCGTTTTTTCAAAATCATCTTTTTCTTTGTTTTTAAAGCGAAGGTAATCGTATAAAATAGATTCGTTTTCATCTGCCGCAGAAATAGGGGCTAATAACAAATCCCGCTCGCCATTGTGGCGTGTGCGTTCTATCCAAGAAAGCAAAGGTTTTTTGGCAACAGGAGGTGTGGCTTCCAAACGCGGTAAAATCACGCAATCGAATTCCAAGCCTTTGGCTTTGTGGATGGTCATGATGTGTAAACGAGCTGATTGGCTTGCCAGCGGCGTTGCAAATACCGTCGACAATTTCTCTTTAAGAAGTTGCGGTTTTGGCCAAATGCCTTGAGCCTCGAATGTTTTTAAAATGCTGAAAAACAATTCGCTGTCTTGCAAAGCGCGATCGTCGGACAATAAACGCGGACCTTCTAAGGCACGCCAAGTGTCTTCTATCCAAAGGCTCAGCGCTAAAATGCCATATTTTTTGAGGCTTTTTGCTAAAATGGGAAGACGCAATGCCAAACGATTCTGAGCATCTTGAGATAAGGATTTCAAAATGTCGGGATCGTTTAAGGCCGCATAAACCGTCGCGTGTTTGGCCATGGCGATGCGGGTGAGATCGCTCAAACACAAACCAATCCAAGGGCAACGCAATAAGGATAGCCAAGACAGGCGATCGTCTACATTGAGCAAAGCCAAAGTCAAAGATAAGAGATCTTGTACAGTTTCCTTAAACTGTAATTTTTCAATTTCGACGGCTTGATAGGGAATGCGTGCCGCATTGAGTTGCACCAACAATTCTGATAAATGCGTACGGGATTTTACTAAAACAGCAATGCTTTTTTCTGTGTTTTCAGACAATAGATTTTGGATAATGTGAATCATCGCGCTGGCTTGTGCTTCTTTATCGTGTTTGTCAAAAGCCAAGGGAATAATGCTGTCTGGAGGATTGCTGGGATCCATCGCGACACTGGGATGGTAGCCAATTGCGCCACTGTCTAGATCGTCTTGATCGGGAAAGGCTTGTTGAAAAACACGATTGTTCCAATTCACAATGGCGTTGGAAGAACGGAAATTTGCATTCAGCGCCAAAGAAATGGGTCTCAAAGTCCCCAAACCTTTTTCTTGAGCAGATAAAAATAAACTCACTTCTGCTTGTCTGAATCGATAAATGGATTGCATAGGATCGCCGACCAGAAAAAGCGTACGACCATCATCAGGAAACCAGTCTAGAGTGAGTTTTTCTAATAATCTGAATTGGGTGATGGAAGTGTCTTGAAATTCGTCGATTAAAATGTGTTGTATTTTTTGATCTAAAGCCAAAGCCAAATCGGTGGGTGTGTCTTGATCGCCTAAGGCCAATAAAGCGTGTTCAGAAACGGAAGAAAAGTCAATCTTTTCTTCTTCTTGAAAAATAAGCTTCAATTCCGCGACTAAATAAGGCAATAGAACGACGAGATCGTCTAGTAAAATAGAAGAAGGCTCTTGGGTATCGACAGCGGGCAGTTTTCGAATTTTAATCAAGCAGTCAAGCCATTGCGGATTATCCATTAAAAATTCACGTAAAACATCTGATTCGTATTTATCAAGCGGAATGGCATTCGCATTCCAACGAGCACGCAGCGTATTTGCTTTGGTCAGCAGCTTTTCGGCCAAATCCTGCCAATCGGCTAAAGTTGCTTCTTGAAGATTCGACAGTGTTTTTTGATGGCCTATCATGACAGAAATGAAAGAAGCTATTTGCGACGGTAAAGGTTGGACTAAATCATTCAAGCTGTCTTGAATCAAGTGCTCTAAACTGCGGTGTAAATGGGTTTTGAGTGCAGCGCCAAAATCACCGACCAAATAGCCTAACCATTGATCGCGAATTTCCAACATTCGCACTAATAAGGCTTTGACTTTTTCGGCATCATTGTCTAAGTGCGCGAGTAAATTAAACAAAGCAAGGGTTAAGACATTGTCATTTTCCAAATGTGCCAATAAATTTTCGGCGGCTTTTTCGTAATAGGGACTAATGTCTGTTTCAATGTTGAAGTTTGCACCCAGCGTAGACAACAAAGGCATGGCTTTTGTTAAGCTTAAACAAAAAGCATCGATGGTTTGTATGCATAATTTATCGGGATGAAGCAACAAATTCCAACCTAAAGCTTTGTCTTTGTCTAGTACCGCGCATGCTAATTCCCAGCTTCGTTTTTTGTGTGCTTCCCTCGGCGCTTCTTTTTTGGCATTTTCTAAGGCTTGTAAAATGCGCTCCTTCATTTCGTTGGCGGCTTTATTGGTGAAAGTGATGGCGAGAATACGATCGGGTTTCTCCACACAAGTGGCCAACAAAGCTAAAAAACGCTGCATTAACAATTCTGTTTTGCCAGAACCGGCAGGTGCTTGAACGATAAAAGAGTCTGTGACATTCAGCGCCAATAAGCGATTTTTTTGATCCACACTTAGCGCATCGGTCATGGTGTTTCTTCCTCCAAGGGATTTTGTTGACGAATTCGACACAAAGAAGGTAAATGACACTGTTGGCAGGTCTTATCGCCTTCTTTGGGTGAAACTGCGGCGTAACCTTGTTTGTATTCTTCTGCCAATAGGGTTAATTGTTCGCGCC
Source organism: Pseudomonadota bacterium (assembly GCA_021782495.1). Classification (GTDB taxonomy): domain Bacteria; phylum Pseudomonadota; class Gammaproteobacteria; order UBA1113; family UBA1113; genus VFKP01. Next base: position 60,875 of record JAJXUV010000006.1, read on the forward strand.
ATAGCGCTTGTTGTTGTTGCCAGGGATCGATGCCTTCTATTTTACTGAAGCATAAGCGCTTGCTTGAAATGGCCGTCCAAGTGTCATCGACGACACCAACGCCCTCTAGGCCTATTTTTTGCAAATGCACTTTGGCAAAGGCGATGGCTTTGATGTCGTTGTCGTAAAGACTGCAGTATAAGGGCAATTGTGGTTCATTGGGTCTGTCTGAAAACCAATCGTCTACATGTACAAGGCCGGTTTTATAATCGATGATGATTTCATCTCCATTGTCTAATCGATCGATGCGATCGATTCGCAGGCTTAATTGTAACCCAGCAAATTCAGCTTCTAAGCGTTTTTCAGTGGCGACGATCTTAAAATGAGGTCGATTTTTTTCTTGTTCCAACCAGAGTTGCAACAATTTCTTCAGACGAAGGTGTTCTAAATCATAATGATAGGGATGTTCTGCAGGAGAATAGCTTTCGTTTAAAAAATCCAAGGCTTTGGAACAGGCTTCTTGCAATAAGGATTCTTTTTCGGAAAGCGTTAAAGATAATAATTCGGATTGTGCAGTGATTTTTTGATAAAAATACTCCAAAGCGCGATGAACGAGGTTGCCGCGCAAAGCAGGCGATAAGCCAAAATTTATCGCTGGATTTTCTTCGGCTTTCAATCTTAATATGGCATAAGCCTTAAACGGGCATTGTGCCTGTAATTTGAATAAAGTGCTACCGCCCTTTGTCGGCGCACCGGAATTAATGGCCAAACCATATCTATCGTCTATCCATTCTGTTTTTAAAGGAATAGCTTTTATTTCAGGAAAAGAAAATGTCGCATTAAAAAGTGGAAAATCGCGTATTAAAGCACTTTTTCGCAAAAGATTATTTTCACTTTCTTGGCTGTAACTGCAAATACTTTCGCCGCTGTAAGCCAAGAGACGCATTAATATTCGTTGTGCGAATTCAAATTCGCGCTCGACATCGGCATGCGGCATACGCCATTTTCGTTGCAGGGCAATCGGCAATAAGGGATTAGGATTGGGTGGCGAAGGGAAAGTTCCCTCGTTTAAACCTGTGATCCACAAATGGGTATAGGATAACCCACTGGCTTCTAATAAACCCAATATGTGTATGGGCGTGTCCTTCGTTTTAGCCTGAAACAATTTTTGTTGGCATAAATACTGTAATTGTTTGATCGCTTCCTCGAAAGAAACAGCAGGGTTTACTCGGTCTAAAGCAGCAAAAGTTTTCAATACTTCTTCCCAGGCTTTTAAACGCTGTATTTCAGAACTGCTCAAGACTCTGTTGCCTGGAAAGCCTAAATCTAATAAATACTGATGAAGGATTTGCAGCCAAGCTTGGTGTGTTTTGGCGCTGGGAGTGTGGCCGGGATGGTTTGTGAGTGCTTTGTAAAAGCTAGGTAGATTTGCCTCTGTGAAATCTAATTGTGTGTGCAAAAAACGCATGAGGGTTGTGTGACTCACATATTTGGGATAACTTTGCTGCAGACGAGCGTCCAATAAAGGGCGTTTCCACTCGTATTCTCCGAAATTCAAATAAGGAGAATGCCACAACCCATGTAAATCAGGCAATGCGATGCGTTGCTGTGGAAGCTTCAGTACAGAAAAAATAGTTTCTACCAGCAAAGTTTCTTTCAGTGGTATTCCACCGGAAATATTGACAAATTCGTTGATTTCGGGTTCTTGTAAAAAAGCATCGGGATAAAATAATTTTTGCGACAAAGCCATGAGGGTGCTGCGGTGGGTTTTTAAATCGGGAACGACAATACCGATGCGGGCGGTGGGATTTTGTTCTAAAACATTTTTGGCATAAGCAAGGGCGGATTTGAATTCTTCTGATGAGGTTTTACAGGTTGTTTGATAGTTTTTAGAGTTGGTTGGAAGGCTCGGAGCCAAGGAAGCACTCTTGGGACACGCCGTGAATACGTCCCTGTAGGCTCGGACGCGGCATCCATGCCGCTCACGGTCCCAAGAGTGCTTCCTTGGCTCCGAGCCTTCGTCTGATTCTATAGAAATTGCGTGTTCATCTAGTTTAGAAAATAGGGTTGTTAAGTGAGGAGGAATTTCTTCAAATCCTATTAAGTAATGAGAGAAGAGTGTTTGGCAGTAGTGAGAGGGGAGACGATGAGATAAGTAGAGAGGGAGTTCTGCGGGCGTTAACCAGTGGTGCTGTTTTAAAGCAGCTTGAAAGGGTTCTAACCAAAACAGGAATAATTCTGTTTCAGGATGGTGAGCGTTTTTTAAAGTGGAAAGCGGTATTTGCCAAGCATTCAATAAATCCCAAGCCTGATGTGCCAATTGTGCGGTTTGATGTGCTTTGGACAACAGAGTCTGTGTGGGAGGATATTCTTGAATAATCTGTTCCCAAAGAAACAAAGTTTGTTCCGTGGTCAAGCAAATTTTATCACACCAAGCTTGGGTTAAAGCGATGTCGTACAAACGGTGTAACCAAGCCTGAATCGGTAAAATATCGGGGGTTTCAAATACAAACGTGTTTTGACTTTCTTGGTATTGTTTTCGCAAATAGGCACTGAGGCGTTGATTAGGCGTTAATATGGTTGCGCTTTTGGGTAATTCTTCGAATAAAGCAGCATAATCATTCATACAAATCCCTGACTGATAGGATAACGACGCTCTTTTCCAAAAGCACGGGTCGTGATTTTAATGCCTGGCGCCGATTGTCGACGTTTGTATTCAGCGCGATAAATCATTTTGATGACGCGTTTAATGTCTTGTTCGCTCGCAAAACTCACGGCTGCAATTTCTTCGAGGCTTCGTCCTTCTTCTATGTAGGCTTCTAAAATCCGATCCAGTATGTCATAAGGCGGCAAACTGTCTTCGTCTTTTTGATTGGGTGCTAATTCTGCCGTGGGCGCGCGCAAAATAATTTTTTCAGGAATGACATAAGACTGCTCGTTGCGGTATCGAGCCAACCGGTAAACCCAAGTCTTGTACACATCTTTTAAAACCGCAAAGCCGCCGGCCATATCGCCATACAAAGTCGCATAACCTACGGCCATTTCGCTTTTATTGCCCGTCGTCAATAAAATTTTTCCCGTTTGATTGGACAGCGCCATCAATAAAATGCCTCGCACGCGGGCTTGTAAATTTTGATGAGGGAGATCGGTCATATCCGTACTTAAGTGATCGCCTAAGGTATGGAGTAAAGCTTCATAAGTGGGTTCTATCGATAAAGTCGTGTGTTTCACACCCAATAATTTTATTTGTTCCGACAGTAAATGCATGCTTTCATCGCTGGTATACCGTGAAGGTAGGACAATGGCTTCGACTTGATCCACGCCTAAGGCATCGCAAGCGATCGCTAATGTTAAGGCAGAATCAATACCACCCGACAAACCGACCAGCGCACCTTTAAAATGGTTTTTTTGGGTATAATCTAATAGACCAAAACGCAAAGCTTCATAAATCAGGCTTTCTTTGCTTCTTGCAGGTCTTTTCTTTTCTAAAGAAATGAAATCATTTTTTTCAGCTTTAATGTAAAATAAGCCTTCTTCGAAATAAGGCGCTTCTAAAATAAGTTTATCTTGTTTGTTTAAAACCAAAGAGCCGCCATCAAAGACGCATTCGTCTTGGGCGCCGACACTTTGCACGTAGATAATGGGCAAACCTGTTTCTTGTTGTCGCTGATGTAAAATCGCCACGCGTTGTTCCGGTTTGTGGTGATCGTAAGGAGAGGCATTGATGCTGATTAAACACTGTGCGCCGGCAGCCAAAGCTTGGGCTGCGGGTTCGGCAAACCATAAATCTTCACAAATCAGAAGTCCCATCGACAATCCGTGACGGTGTACGATGCAGGGTTGGTGTCCTGGCGTGAAATAACGCTTTTCATCGAAGACGCCATAATTCGGTAAACGGTGTTTGGCATAGCGAGCCAATAATTTACCTTCACTCAAATAAAACAAGGCATTGTATATATGTGTGTCTTCTGAATAAGGTGTGCCTAAAATGATGTCGATGTCTTGGCTTAAAAGCAGTAACTGCGCTAAGGCCGCTTGAATTCTAGGGTAAAAAGAAGGTCTGAATAACAAATCTTCCGGCGGATAACCACTCAAAGCCAATTCAGAAAAAACCACGATATGGGCTTTTTGCGTGCGTGCCTGTTCTACACAGTGCGCGATTTTCTGTGCATTGCCTTCTATGTCGCCGACAAAGAAATTAACTTGCGCTAGGGCGATTTTAGTGGTCATGGTGTGTACTTCCTGCTTAAGCTTCAGTATTGCCATAGGATATCAGAATTGCGAGGGATATGTTAATCTTAAATACATATTATTTGAATTTTCTAGAGCATCTGTGTATAATAAAGCAATGTATAACTTAAACGGTGGTGCGAAGTAATGAACCTGAGGCAAAAACAGTCTGTCATCAGCCGGCGTACCGAGTGTAGGCTCTCGGCAAAGTCGCGCCGCGACCGAAGTCGGGGATGACAGACTTTGATTGTTTCTTACAAGTTAATAAAAGGTTGATGCGTTTTGCAGGATTTTCTTTGGTAGAGTTATTGGTTGCGTTGGCGATTCTTACCATCATGGCTGCAGCCACAACTTATCTCTATCAAGAATGGCGCAGTTATGCCGATTCAGAAAGTCGTTTAACCCAATTAACTTCAGCGATTGTAGTGACAGAATCTTATGCCTTGGCTTTTGGACGGGCTGTTACTTTATGTAAGACCCAAACAGGCGACAACTGTGATGGGAATTCTTGGTCGCAAGGCTTATTGGTTTTTTTTGATGATAACAATCAACATCAAGTGAGGAGTGCGGGAGAGCGTATCAAGGTATTGCTGTCGACAGGTTCACAAGGCACGCTGACTTATTATGGTTTTCCGAGCAGCAACTATTGGCAATATCAACCGAAAGTGAGTCAGTCTCAACAGAATGGAACTTTTATTTATTGCGACAATCGACAAATGCACCGCGATTGGCGTTTGGTGATCAACAAAACAGGGCGTTATAAAGTTGAACGCCTGCGAGATGAACGTTGTTTATAGCATGCGCTTCAGGATATTATCTTTGCGTATAAAATGATGGTACAAAGCGCCGGCTATATGCAATAAAACCAAGGCTAAAATAGTCCAGGCCAAATAAACATGTACTGCTTTAATCGCATCGCCTAGGCTGTCCGAGAGAGGAACAAAAGGAGCCGGTAAACTAAACCATCCCCAGACCACAGGGGCTTTGCCTTTGGCCGTCGAAAAAATCCAGCCTGATAGACACATGAGAGGTACTACTATATACAATAGATAACGAACCACTGTAGCCAGAGCCACTTGTATAAAAGGCATGTCTTTGGGATAAGCGGGTTTGGGATTGCGCGCTGTCCAGAGTATAAACAATATCATCAGCGCTAAGAGGGTTATTCCCAGAGATTTGTGCCAGCCAAAAACGGCCCCTTCCGTGGGTCCTTTTAAAACATCTAGTAAGCTACCGACAATCAGCATGCCGATCACGGCCAAAGCAATGAGCCAATGAAACAACTTACTTAGCAACCCATAACTTTCAGTGGTATTTTTGATTTGCATGGAAAAGCCCTTTAGGGAAATAAATTTATTCTACAAACCTTTCTCTCTTCTTGTCTAGTGGCCGGGGGATTTATAACCGAGCCGCGACCCTAAGGGAGCGGAGGAAGCGGGCTTCGTTCTCTTTCACCGCTCCCTTAGGGTCGCGACTCGGTTAGATTGTCTCTAGACTCTTGAAAAATGCCGCAATCATCCCCACTTTAATCATCAACAGAATCAACAGAGGTAATCTATAAAATGACAGAATCGACATTGGGACAAAAACAAAAGTGTGGTTTTCAGGCAGAAGTCAGTCAATTGATGCATTTGGTCACGCATTCCCTTTACTCCAATCGAGAGATATTCTTGAGAGAATTGATTTCTAATTCTTCAGACGCACTGGATAAATTGCGTTTTTTAGCGGTCAGCGAGCCAAACTATTTGGAAAATGACACGGAATTGGCTATTTATATAGAGCTCGATAAGGAAGCTAAAACTTTAACGGTGCGCGACAGTGGTATTGGGATGGATAGAAAGGAAATCATCGAACATTTAGGTACGATTGCTAAGTCAGGAACCAAAGAATTTTTGCAAGCTTTGTCTGCGCAACAAAGCAAGGAAAGGGAATTGATAGGCCAATTTGGAGTGGGATTTTATTCTTCCTTCATTGTGGCAGATAAAGTCACAGTACGTTCTCGTAAGGCAGGATTGCCTGAAAATCAGGGTGTGGAATGGCAATCTACGGGTGAAAGTGATTTTAGCGTCGAAACCATCGATAAGAAGACGCGAGGAACGGAAGTTATTCTGCATCTGAAAGAAGATGCCACGGAGTTTTTAGACGCTTGGCGTATCAAAAGTTTAGTGCGTAAATATTCAGATCACATTTCTTTTCCCATTTTAATGAAAAAAGAAAAGATAGAACCTTCCGAAGAAGACAAAGACGCCAATATCACGGATGTCGAAGAATTCGAAACCATCAATAAGGCGCAAGCTTTATGGACTTTGCCCAAGAGTCAAATCAGCGACACAGAATATGAAGAATTTTACAAACATATTTCACACGATTTTTCTGCTCCGCTTGCTTGGGTTCATAATAAAGTAGAAGGGAAATTGGAGTATGTAAGTTTATTGTATATTCCCAAACAAGCACCTTTTAATTTGTACGAACGAGAAGCTTCCAAAGGCTTAAAATTATACGTCAAACGCGTTTTTATCATGGACGACGCAGAGCAATTGTTGCCGATGTATTTGCGCTTTGTAAAAGGGGTTATCGATTCACACGATTTGCCTTTGAATGTCTCGCGTGAATTGTTGCAAAACAATGAAGTCATCGAATCTTTGCGTTCGGCCACGGCCAAACGGGTCTTGGATTTATTGGAAAAAATGTCCAAAGAGGAAACGGATAAATACCTAGAGTTTTGGCAAACTTTTGGTGCGGTCTTAAAAGAAGGCATTGCTGAAGATTTTGCGAATAAAGATAAAATAGCCACTTTATTGCGTTTTGAAACGACGCAAAGTGAAGGCAAAGCCGATGTTTCTTTAAGCGACTATGTGGCACGCATGAAAGACAAACAAGATAAAATTTATTATGTCACGGCGGATTCTGCAGCTGCGGCACGGCATAGTCCCCAATTGGAAATCTTCAAGCAAAAGAATATAGAAGTGTTGTTGTTGTCGGATCGCGTCGATGAATGGTTGGTGGTGCATTTGCCAGAGTTTGAAGGCAAATCCTTGCAATCGATCGCCAAAGGGATGCTGGATTTAGACACGTTTGCTAATGAAGAAGAGAAAAAAGCCCATGAAGAAGTGGTCGCTGAATTAAAACCTTTGGCAGAAGCCGTGAAAGCAGCTTTGGGCGATGCGGTGAAAGAAGTGCGTATTAGCCATCGTTTAACTGATTCTCCAGCTTGTGTGGTCGCCGATGAAAACGATTTGGGTGGACACGTACAGCGTTTGTTAAAAGCCGCTGGACAAATGATGCCAGACACAAAACCCATTTTGGAATTAAATCCTAATCACCCGATTATCAAGCAATTAGATGGCCGTAAAGGGACACCGGAATTTACAGAGTGGAGTCAAATTTTATTGTCACAGGCGATTTTGGCAGAGGGTGGACCTTTAACGGATCCTGCGGTTTTTGTACGACAATTGAATGAGTTGTGGAAGGGGTTGTTGTAAACACAGTTATCTTTTTTTACCCTGTGGGCCGCCATTGCGAGCAGACTGTTATAACGCGAATTCTGCTTAAGAATTGAAACCAAACCGAAACGTCCAAAATGTAGTGATGTTTTAACCGAGCCGCGACCGTCAGGGAGCGGTGAAATGAGAATGAGGCCCGCTTTCTCCGCTCCCTGACGGTCGCGGCTCGGTTAGAGCAACTAAAGCTGCATTCTTAAACGGAATTTGCGTTTATACACAGATCTTGTGTGAAAGGTTGGAGCAAGCAACGGTCGACGTGGCAATCCAGGATACGGACATGCTGATGGGTTCCTTTGCCTGCGGCTCGCAATGACCGCCTTCGGGAGCTTCGGTTTGCAATGATAGCCCATAGGGCAGAAGCAAGAATAGTTATCTAAAAATCCTAGAGTAAAAAGAGCATTTTGTTGGCACCGATTCTGAACCACAAATCCCACTAGGTGGAATAAAGTTGGGCTACTTTAGGCTTCCCATTCAAGATGGGCTTGCACACCACAGCCACAAACTCAGGCTCCGAAACATTACGATATCGGCTCAGAAATGCTTTGCCAATCAAAACGCTCACATCCCTATTATAGCCAATTCTAATTTAAATGTAAAATACGCGGTTTATCAAAGCCTTGTAATCTGAATTTTGCTTAGGTCCTGTTTACATTGGGTTTATCGGCTGCAAAATGAGTAGAATCGGTCAAAATGACAGCAAATTTTCGTCAAATATAACTCGATATTGTCCTCAAATTTGCTGTCATTTTGCCTCGATTCGCTCATTTTTCGCTTCGACAAACCCAATGTAAACAGGCTCTAATCATTCAAACCAAACCGAAAGATCCGAAATCTGAGGAGGTTCTAACCGAGCCGCCCCCTCACGGTCGCGGCTCGGTTAGAGCAACTAAATTTGCCTTCTTAAATAGAATTCGCGTTTTTATTGAAACTTGTTTTAGGAAATTCCAAGCTAATGCAGAATCCCGTATCGGTTTCCGGGTTCGTACTTTCTACATGAATGCTTGCCTGATGCAAGTCAGCGATTTGTTGCACGATGGCTAATCCCAAACCTGTACCATGCACTTTATTCCCCAAAACACGGTAAAATCGTTCAAAAATACGTTTACGATACGCGACTGGAACGCCTGGGCCATTGTCTGCAATTTGCAAGAAAATACTTTTTTCTTTTTCTTCCAAGCGGACCCAGACGTGTGAATTAGGCGGACTGTAGCGAATGGCATTGTCCAATAAATTGCGTATTAAAATAGAAATGGCGGTCATTTGACCTTGCATGGGTAAGGCCAATTCTTTTGCATGCAATTCTACTTCAATCTTTTTTTCGAATGCTTTTGGAATAACGTCGGCGATTTCTTCTACGATTAATTTGTGAATGTCAAAAGTGCTGACGTTGGCTAAGGAGTGTGCTTCTTCAGGCACAATCCGACTTAAAGTCAAAAGTTGTTGTACGATATGTGTACTGCGATCGGCGATGCGGATCAATTTGTCCAAAGCGGTTTTACGTTCTACGGGATCTTTTAATTTCAAGGCAAGTTGCGCTTGTGATTTCAAGGCAGCCAGAGGTGTGCGCAATTCGTGAGCGGCATCGGCTGCGAAACGTTTTTCTCGCTCAAAAGCACTTTGTAAGCGAATCAATAACTTATTCAATTCGTCGACCAAAGCAATAATTTCCACGGGAACGGCCGTAGAATCCACGACCGATAAATTAGCGCGATCGCGATTGGACACTTCATAAGCAATTTTATTTAAAGGAGACAAACCTTTACCAATAATGATCCAAATCATCAAACCCAAAAGAGGATAAATCAATAACATAATGAAGAGATCGTCTCGCGCGATGCTATGTGCCAATTTGATGCGAGAATCAAAGCGTTCAGCCACAATGATTTTGACGTTGTGTTTTAAATCAATAATGGTAAAAGAACGCCAAGTGCGACCGTGCATTTTGATATTGGCGAATCCTTCACTCCCATTGGACAAGGATTCTAAGGGGGCATTGGCAGAATGAATGAGCAAATGCCCTTCTCGATCCCACACTTGAAATTGAAATTTATCTTCCATGCCCAAACGACGGGTGGTGGCGCTGGAATAATAGAATTGACGTACAATGTTCGGAATTTGATCGAGCTCATTTTGAACCTTCAGTAAATCGCGTTGTTTAAAATCACTGCCGATTAAGGCTTGAAAAGCAAGACCGTATTGTCCCAAAAGACCGTCTAAATGTTGCTGAATGTCTTTTTGATCTAAAATATAACTGCCCATGGCAGTGAATAGAGTGGCTAATATAATGCATACTAACAGATTAGTAACTAGGAACTTTCTGATGGAATAAATCATGCAGACTTCAGCCTCTTTTGTAGAAAAGCCCATATTTAGCGCATCTTGCACGTAATTTTGACGTGAAAAATGCTCATTTATGCCCAATAAACTCCGCTTTTTCCCCTCAAAATTACGTACAACCTGCATCCAAATCTGGGCTTTTTCATATATTGAGATGAAAGGAGCGCTGTTACTTCCTCTTATGCTCCATCTTTTTCGATCATATACCCCACACCGCGAATCGTACGAATAACTTCATTCCCAAACTTCTTTCTTAAGTTGTGGATATGAACTTCCAATGCATTAGAATCTACATCTTCATCCCAGCTATAAATGCTTTGTGTTAATTGTTCGCGCGATAAAGCTTTACCTGGATTTTCTAACAATTTTTGCAATAAAGCAAATTCACGGCGCGGTAAATTAAAAGATTGATTGTCGAAATGCACGATATGCGCTGCGGGATCCAATTGAATGCCTTTGTAAGTGATAATAGGTGTCGCGCGTCCTGAATCGCGACGACGCATCGCCCGGATGCGCGCGGACAATTCATCCAAATCGAAGGGTTTGACCATATAATCGTCTGCACCCATATCCAATCCTTGCACGCGTTCTTCGATCGCTTCATGTGCTGTCAGAATTAAAATAGGAATAGAATTGCCTTGATGTCGCACGGTTCTTAATACTTCCAGGCCTGGAACTTTAGGCAAACCCAAATCGAGAATCGCAATGTCAAAGCTTTCAGCGGCTAAGGCGCTGAGTGCAGATTGACCATCTTTTACCCAATCTACCGTGTCGCCTTCTCGTGTTAAGGCGGTGCGAATGATTTCGCCTAAATCTTCATCGTCTTCTACTAATAATGCGCGCATAAAATATTCTCCAACTGTCAAACATAAGCAGATTGCTTACAATAATAGCTGGAAATGTACCAAAGCGCAATTTTTATAAGCTAAGCTGGTGTTCTAAGTCTTTTCCTCGCATACTCAGACATCTGCGGGTATGACCTTCTATGCTGACAAAAAATTACGATGTCATCCCTGCGAAAGCAGGGATCCAGTTTCAAATAGAGTTTCCTTCCTGGATCCCTGCTTTCGCAGGGATGACAGACCGGGAACAGACCGGAATTTGTGTATTATATGGGCTGGTTTTGTTTTTTTCTCCAGTACAGAGCAATTTTAGGTCAAAAATCCTTAAGGCCGTAATAAATGCAGGGGCTTAAAGTACGCCAATACGGCTGGATTATGGATAAAAGATATATTATAAGGATGCTCGGCATAATGGCGTTTAAAGAAATGTGTTTGTTGAAAATGATCCATCATTTGTGCCAAACGTCCCCACAACAATAACTCGGTTTGAGGTGCTTTTTCAGCGATTAAATGGAGTAATTTAGCCATGAAAGGCTGCCAGGCTTTCAGATCGGTTTGTACGGGTTTGGAAGAAAGTACCAAAGAAGCATTAAGCAACAAAAAACCACGTTGTTTTAAACGATCAAAAAGTTCTGGCAGCGTTTGGATCAAGTTTGATTTATTCACCGCTGCAATCGCCGCTTGAGACAAGTCTTGAGGCAAGAGCAAGCCTTCTGCCAACAAGAGCATCTTGATCAGGTTGCGTAGCGAGGTGGCGCGATTAACGGCCTTAGATAAACCTTGTTCACTCCACAATTTATCGACACTCGCGTCGTAAAAAGCATAACCATTGGCAGACACAGCGCGAGGATAAGGCGATTCGCCAAACAAAATGACCTTTAATTGTGCTAAAGGCAGAGAAAAAGCATTGAAGAGCGCTTCTTTGCCAGGCAACCAATTTGGATCTTGGAGCAAAGAGCGCTTATAATCAGGATCGACTTCGTTGAGAGCGCTTTGGATTAAGGGAAGCCAACTGGGATCGACTGCGGAGAAATTAAAAGTCATTTGATTTGTCTCTTTTATTGAGGAGCCTATTTATGGATCACGCCTTAGTCGCTATTTTAGTCTGTCCGGTTTGCAAAGGTAAACTCATCTATCATAAAACGGCCAAAGAATTGCTTTGTAAAGCCGATAGGTTAGCATACCCGATTGTAGACGATATTCCTATTATGTTGGCGGAAGAAGCGCGACAGATAAGTTTAGAAGAATACGATAAACTTTAACTCAACTCACCGCGTAAATCTAATCCATACTGCTGCCGTACCCAATGAGGATCGTGGGAAATACTCAAGAGAAATTGCAATTTAACGGTGGCGGCTTCGGGCGTCATGTCGCGCGCTGAAATAACCCCAATTTGCTGCAAGGCTTGGCCGGTGGCATAACTCGCCATATTGACCTGACCTTTCAAACATTGCGAGACATTGGCAATGACCAGGCCGCGCTTAATCGCTTTTTCAAGCAGTGAAAATATTCTTTGATCGTAGGTTGGAACATTGCCGCTGCCATAGGTGTGGAGTAATAAAGCTTTTAAAGGCATGTCCAACACAATTTCTAAAATTTTGAAATCTACTCCGGGGAAAAAATAAAAATGTGCCATCGCGATCGATTGGTATTGGTGTGTGGCTAAGGGTCTTTGATCGGGTGCACAAAATAATTCGGGGTGTGCCACCAATTCACTGCCCACATTGGCTAAAACAGGATAGTTCGGCGAGAGAAAAGCATTGTAGCCGAGGGAATCGATTTTGTGGGCGCGGTTTCCGCGTAGTAAATAATGATTGAAGAGAATCGCTACTTCTGGAAAACAATAGCGACTGGCGAGCAATAAAGCGGAGATTAAATTTTCTCTGGCATCCGAATGGGCTTCGACCAAAGAAACTTGTGCGCCCGTTAGAATCACGGGTTTATTCAAACCTTGGATCATAAAAGAAAGCGCGCAGGCGGTGTATGCCATGGTGTCGGTGCCGTGCAGAATCACAAATCCATCGTATTGGTCATAGGCATTGACGATGTCTGTGGCCAAAGTGTTCCAGTGTTCGGGGGTCATGTTGGAAGAATCGATGAGCGGGGCATATTCCATGATTTGGTAATTCGGCATATCGGCATGCTGAAAGACGCGCTCTTCAGCCATCAATTTTGCCAATAAACCCGCCGTGGGTTGATAGCCCGTCGGCGTTTTGGCCATACCGATGGTACCACCGGTGTATAAAATCAGTATGGATTTTTTCATTTCGGATGCCTTTCCTACATGGATGGTGAGAGATGAGAGTCGCTGATGCAAGAGCCTTTGTCCTTACACCTGCCCGCTATCATCATACCACCTCCTAGAAACATCATTCCAACTCCGATAGCCAGTGGGACACCAAAGGTCGGAAGGGGCGTGGCAACGGTAATGAGCGCCAGCAGAAGACCGAGCGAAAATATCACGGATCCCACCTGCATCATTCCATTAGAATCTTCTCTTCCGGCAGCACGAGAAGCTCTTATAACAAAATCGGGGTTTAGAGCAGGAGAAGTTTTTGCTACGGTTGTTGGTTGGTCCATATACTTCAATACATTGCCAGCAATAGTGACAGAATCAAAAGTAGTTAAATTTTGGCAAGCAAAAATGTCTTTTACATACTGACGCATCTTGGCAGGTCTTTCGTTGTAAGATCTTCTCAAGTCTCTTATTCCATGTGAAGAGAGTTTTCCACTAGGCAACAAGCCATTGAATTGTGCTTTGACTTGGGGATCACAAAGAGCAATCGCAAATATAGCGGTAACAGTGTTTACGAATTCAGTATCTTTTGGATGAATCAATGCAGAAATCAATTGTTTGGACAACCAAGCATCGCCCTTTAAAAATGGATTTTCCTTGGACGCACGCAAAATATCGTAAGCTAATATCGCCCCTAAAATAATATTTCGTTGTTGATCCGCTATTTCCCATTTTCTAAAAGCCGCGATCAAAGTAGCCGCCTCGACTTGCTGATAATATTGCTGGATCACTCCCCACATACGTTTTCGTGTATTTGAGTTTTCCGGAAAATCCAGATACTCGTCTTTTAGAAGTTCATTAAGGAACTCTTCGGATCTTGTAGCCATTTTTACCCCCTGCATCATAGGGCTTGTTGACATTGGGTTTATCGGCTGCAAAATGAGTAGAATCGGTCAGAATGGGTTTAAATTTTCGTCAAATATAACCCAATATTATCCTCAAATTTGCACCCATTTTGCCTCGATTCCCTCATTTTTCGTTTCGACAAACCCAATGACAACAACCCCTACTATTATTTGTGATTTTTTTAGTAAGCCGCTCGCACCAGCAAGTGGATACATTTTAGCACACTCTAAGGGTTGTTGAAAGATTTAGATTAAAAAATACACAGCCTGAAAAGTCATCACAAATACTGCTTTAGCCCCTATTATATGGCATAATTAAAAAAAATATGCTACGAACAGGAGATTTTATGAATCTTTTCAGTATACTAGCTGCCGTTTTGACCTTTGCTGTCGCAGTGGGGTATATCAATTATCGTACGGTGCGCTTGCCGGTGGTTATTGCCATTATGGCGGCTTCTTTGTTTTTGTCTTTGGCTTTGATCATTGCGGGTCAGTTTGGCTTAGGTCAGATGAAAAACACCTTGTCGCAGGTTTTGCTGAAAGTGGATTTTCATGCGCTGTTGATGAATGGCATGTTGAGTTTTTTATTATTTGCTGGCGCTTTGAATGTGGATATCAGTCATTTGCAAGCACGCAAATGGGAAATTGGCTTGATGGCTTCTTTGGGAACCGTTGTATCGACTGTTTTAGTGGCGATGTTGGTGTATGGTTTGGTGCCTTTATTTGGCATTCAACTCGATTTTATTTATTGTTTGTTGTTTGGCGCTTTGATTTCTCCCACCGATCCCATCGCCGTCTTGGCTTTGTTTAAATCGCTTCGCGCACCCCGTCAAATGAGTATTTTTTTGGAAGGCGAATCTTTGTTTAACGATGGTGTAGGCATCGTGATCTTCTTGTCCGTGTATCAATTGGCTTTTGGCGGGCAAGCAATTACTTTCAGCAGTATCAGTCTGCTGTTTGTAGAGCAAGCGGTGGGCGGATTGTTGTATGGTGCTTTTTTGGGGATGTTAGCGTATTTCTTATTAAAACCGATCGACGATCACAAAATAGAAATCTTAGTGACCTTGGCCATTGCCAGTGGTGGCTATGTCTTTGCACAATGGCTGCATGTTTCAGGACCTTTGGCAATGGTGGTGGCTGGGTTGTTTATCGGCAATCAAGGTCGTTATTTTTATATGTCTCAAAAAACACGTGAGAGCTTGGAAATTTTTTGGGAAGTGGTCGATGAAGTGTTAAATGCGGTGTTGTTTTTATTAATTGGTTTGGAATTGTTGGTGCTTGATCTGCGATGGACGGACTTGTATTTGGCCTTGGCCATTATTCCCTTGGTTTTATGGGTGCGCTGGTTGTGTGTGGCGACGCCCATGGTTTTTTTCAAAAGACGACAGCAGTATTCTCCGTATATGGTGTATATCTTAACCTGGGGTGGTCTGCGGGGTGGTTTGGCCGTGGCTTTGGCCTTGTCCTTACCCCTTGTTACGGAGCGTCAAGTGATTCTGACCTTAACCTATGCCGTGGTGGTTTTTTCCATCTTGGTTCAAGGCTTGACAATGCGGCCATTATTGCGTAAAAGCTTAAGTCAGCATTCAATAGCAGGGGAATCCCAATGATCACACTCAAAACCAATTATGGCGATATTGTTCTAAAATTGCACACGAATGAAACACCTCTGACGGCCGCGAATTTCCTAGCCTATGCCAAAAATGGTTTTTACGATGGCACCATTTTTCATCGGGTTATTCCTCGGTTTATGATCCAAGGCGGTGGTTTTGACGTGCAATTTCAGCAAAAAAATACCCAAGCCGCCATTGAAAATGAAGCTAATAAAGGCGCAAAAAATAAACGAGGCACCGTTGCAATGGCGCGTACTGCTGATCCGCATTCGGCAACAGCTCAATTTTTTATCAATACAGTGGACAATGCCTTTTTAGATTTTAAATCACCGAGCCGAGATGAATGGGGTTATTGTGTTTTTGGCGAAGTGGTTTCGGGGATGGATGTGGTCGATAAAATTGAACAAGTATCGACGCATTCGCGTTCAGGCCATCAAGATGTGCCTAAACAAGATGTGATCATTGAAAAAGTTGAAGTCGACGATGAAGCATAAAGAAGATAAACCTTTAGTGGGCGTGGTGATGGGCTCTAAATCCGATTGGCCTTGTTTGGAACACGCGAGTCAAAAATTAGAAGCTTTGTCTATTCCGCATGAGGTGAGCATTGTGTCTGCGCATCGTACGCCGGATCGGTTGTTTGATTATGCAGAGACTGCTTCAGCGCGCGGTTTAAAAGTTATTATTGCCGGTGCGGGTGGGGCTGCGCATTTACCAGGTATGTTGGCCGCTAAAACGCTAGTGCCTGTTTTAGGTGTGCCGATAGAATCAACGCCTCTACAAGGTTTAGATGCTTTGTTTTCCATCGTACAAATGCCAGGCGGTGTACCGGTGGCCACTTTTGCAGTGGGTAAAGCGGGTGCTATCAATGCAGCCTTATTTGCCGCGCAAATATTGGCATTTCACGATCTCCATTTAGAAAAAGCTTTAGCACAATATCGCTTACAACAAACGGAAGAAGTCTTAGCGCATTTAGATCCTCGAGAGTCGGTATGACACAGACAGTTGGGATACTGGGTGCGGGTCAATTGGCCAGAATGCTAGCTTTGGCTGGCCATGAAATGGGAATCCGCACTTTGTGTTACGATGCCGCCGATGCCAGTTCCGCTTCTTTTGTTACTCAAACAGTACACGACAGTTTTGAAGATGAAGCGGCTTTGTTGGCGTGGGCCACACAGTGTGATGTGATTACCTACGAAACCGAAAATATTCCTTTAAACGTCACGGATATTTTAGCCACTCAGGGAATAGAAGTGGTTCCCTCGCGCCGTGCATTGGCCATGATGCAAAATCGTTTTTTAGAAAAAACATTTTGTCAGCAATTGGGGATACAGACAGCGCCTTTTGCTTTAATTCACAATGAAATGGAATTGCATGAAGCCTTAAAGGCTTTGCCTTATCCTTGCGTGTTGAAAACAGCTACACAAGGCTATGATGGAAAAGGACAATATAAATTAAATGAAGAGAAAGCTATTTCGACTTTAAAGATTTCCTACGATGTTCCTTATGTATTGGAACAATGGCTGGAACATCAAGGAGAATGTTCTTTGTTGAGTGTGCGCGCACAGGATGGCGAAATTCGCTATTATCCTTTGACTTACAATGAACATCAGCATGGAATGTTGGCTTTTTCAAAAGCTCCTTATCACGATCCTAAGTTACAACAAGAAGCCAATCACATTGCTGAGCGTATTTTAACGCATTTTGATTATGTGGGCGTTTTAGCCATAGAATTTTTTATCGTAGACGGAAAATTGGTCGTCAATGAAATGGCGCCGCGTGTGCACAATTCTTTTCATTGGACCATCGAAGGCGCTAGAACCAGCCAATTTGCGAATCACTTGCGCGCATTGTTGGGTTTGTCTTTGGGCGATACCGACATCGTTGCGCCCAGCTATTTGTATAATTGTATCGGTCAAATGCCTTCTTGTGAACGTATTTTATCTTATGCCAATGCATATTATCACGATTATGGTAAAACACCGCGCCCAGGGCGAAAATTGGGGCATGTCACTTGGTGTGATTTTGAAAATCAAGGTGGTGAAGATATTCACACTTCACTTTTCGTAGAAATTAACAATGTTTATTAAATAGGAAATAGCGATGAATTTTAATGCCAGTAACTCTTTTATTGTTCGTCTCAAATTAAAACACGATACCGCTTTGTTATCGGGTGTGATGAAAGTGATCGATGACTGTGGCGCTGCCATTGGCGCGATGGATATCATCCGTTTTGAAGAAGGAAAAATCATTCGAGATTTAACCTTGTACGCACAAGACATCAATCATATAGACAGCATTATTGCTGCTTTAAAAACAGTCCCTGAAGTGGAAGTGCTGCATTATTCAGATCGCACTTTCTTAATGCATTTGGGTGGAAAAATTTGTATTAAAAGCAAAGTTCCTATCAAACATCGCGATGATTTGTCGATGGCGTATACGCCCGGTGTGGCGCGTGTGTGTATGGCCATTCATGCTGAGCCAAAACGCGCGTATAACCTCACAATCAAACGCAATACGGTTGCTGTGGTCTCAGATGGTACGGCCGTGTTGGGTTTGGGTGATATTGGACCTTTAGGGGCTTTGCCCGTGATGGAAGGCAAAGCGATGTTGTTTAAAGATTTCGCTGATGTAGATGCATTCCCCATTTGTTTGGATACCAAAGACGTAGAAGAAATCATTGCAACGGTTAAACGCATTGCGCCAGTGTTTGGCGGTATTAATTTGGAAGACATTTCCTCGCCGCGTTGTTTTGAAATAGAAACGCGTTTGAAGAAAGAATTAGATATACCAGTGTTTCACGACGATCAACATGGAACCGCGATTGTCTTTACGGCAGCCTTGATCAATGCTTTAAAAATTGTGAAAAAACCCATTGCAGACTTAAAAATCGTGGTGAGTGGCGTGGGTGCTGCAGGGGTTGCTTGCACCAAAATGTTGCTGAATTTAGGCGTCAAAAATATAATTGGTTGCGATCGCAAAGGCGCTATTTGTAAATCACGTCAAGATTTAGATGCGGTGAAAAAAGATTATTTGGCGCTTACCAATCCAAACGATGAAAGTGGAACAATCCATCAGGTTTTGCGCAATGCCGACGTGTTTGTAGGCTTGTCTGCACCGAATTTATTGGATGTGGACGATATACGTGGCATGGCCAAAGACCCCATCGTTTTTGCTATGGCGAATCCTACGCCCGAAATCATGCCAGAAGTGGCGCGCGATTATGTGGCGATTATGGCCACAGGCCGCAGCGATTATCCTAACCAAATTAACAATGTATTGGCTTTCCCTGGCATATTTCGCGGCGCTTTGGATGTGCGCGCGCGCGATATCAATGAAGCTATGAAAGTGGCGGCAGCGCATGCGATTGCCAATGTGATTGAGCCTGAAAACTTGAATCCCGATTACATTATTCCCAGTGTATTCGATACCCGCGTCGTTCAAGCCGTTGCCGAAGCCGTCAAAAAAGCTGCTATCGACAGTGGTGTGGCAGAAAAGCCGGGTGGGTAAATTATTTATTTACACCACTGCCTGAATAAGCTATAGTGATTTTCTTCATAGGGAGAAGAGGCCAAGCAAGCGGTTAAAGCACTTCCTGTTAGTCATTGGATTTTTATCATTGAAAGGAGACAAAAAGTGCGTATTTCGCATAAGATTTACTTGTTTTGTGCTTTAAGTTGTGTAGTTTCTCGTGTATGTGCGGCTACGACCACTGATGCGGCGAATCCTCCTAATACCAGCGTCCCCGCTGTTGCGCCTGCCTCATCAGGGCTTTCTTTCAGCAATGACTGGCAATATGGCCATGATTTTCCAGATGATATTGATCAGATTACGGCTACCACGATGTTTGGTACTGAAAACAATAAAATACAGCTTTATACCAATCAAGCACAATTTTCACACGGAACATTAACTTTTGCTTACTTAGATATTTTTGGTTGGCATGCGCTGAGTGATAAGTGGGCGATTAAAGGGGGTGCTGATTATAGTTATTTGCCAGCAGCCTATTGGCGACCAGGTGCGGGTGTAGAAGGGACTTTTCCTCTTGATATTGATGTTGACATTCGTTCTTATTGGCATGCTGATAGCGGTGAAGTAGATGGAACCTTCTCACGCGATACCAAGTTAATAGGCAAATTATCTCTTTTTACCGCTGTAGAAGTGATTGCGGCAACGAAATCTTTAGATTATGCACAAATAGGGCAAGGCCTGAATAGCGTACAATACAATATAGGCCCTGCTTATCAATTATTCCCCAGCATACAGTTGCAGTTACAGTACCAGTATACGCGTTCTTATGGTGATACGGCTAATATACTAAAAGCGGATGGAAGTGGTCCTATTAGCAAATTATTGTTATTAGGTTTAGAAGCGGTGTTTTAAATGCTATTACGAATTGTTGGTTATTTTATTTTCTCAGCAATTTTTGTTACACCCTTATCTATTTTTGCAAATACGCTTAGCCTTCCCGAAGCAGAGCATTTAGCGCTCACTAATTCACCGGAGCTACGTAGTTTAGAAGCAAGCAAATTAGCTTTAGAGCAGAAAGCGGTGGCAGATGGACAACTCCCCGATCCGCAATTCACCATAGGTGCCATTGATGTGCCTACCGATACTTTTAGTTTTGACCAAGACGATATGACCATGGTGCAATTCGGATTGCAACAGACTTTTTTACCGGGACATTCTTTAAAATATAAATCGCAAAAAACCAAAGATTTGTCTAAAGCGATGGAAAAAAGGCAACAAACTGAAAGCTTAGATTTACTGCGGAAAGTGCGAAATAGCTGGCTTGAATTATACTATTGGACCCATGTAAAAGAGATTTTTGATAAAAATATTGCATTGTATCAATATTTATTGAAGTCTGTTTCCTCACAATACAGCGTAGGTAAAGTGACGCAATCTGATGTATTAGAAGTGCAATTAGAGTTATCGCGTCTTCAAGATCAACGTATTCAATTTTTGCAGCAAATCGATCTGGCGCGAGCCGATTTAAGCCGTTGGGTTGGATTAGACGATGTAGATTGGGCTATATCATCTACATTACCACAATGGCCAAACCCGCCTGCCTTATCTACTTTAAACACGCAAATACAACAACATCCTTTGTTAAAAATGGATGCAGAGAATATCGATGCAGCTAAACAGGATGTTAATTATGCTAAAGAACAATATAAGCCTGGATGGATGCTAGAAGCTGATTATGGCATTCGTCAGGGGTATATGCAGAATGGTATGCGACGATCCAATATGGTAACGATGCAAGCCACAATCGATTTGCCTTTTTTTACTGGCAAACGGCAGAGTAAGGAATTTGCTGCCAGTACTTCACAATTACTGGCGACTGAAATGGATCGACAAACACATTACAGAGATCTGTCTCAAGAATTACAGCAACAATATGCTATTTGGCAAAGATTATCAGAGCGCGATGTTTTATATCAAGAAAAACTGATCCCGGAATCAATACAAAATTCTAGAACCGTTTTAGCAGCTTATAGTGATGCAAAAAGTGATCTGAGTACAGTATTACGGGCTTATAGCAATGAATTGACTGCGCAAATGGAATTATTACAAATTCAAATGACTCGAGCTAAAGCACGTGTTGATTTACTTTATCTGCAAGGAACAATGAAATGAAACAACGCCTACCATTTTTTATCTTTATCGCCTGTATTCTTATCGTGGTGATAGGCTTGGCATTTTATTTAAAAAAGGGGCATTCTTTGCCTCAAGTGCAATCTAAGCCTTTATATTGGATTGATCCAATGGAGCCACAGGTACATTATCCTGGTCCAGGTAAATCGCATATGGGAATGGAATTAGTTCCCGTTTATCCTCAAGCAGATAATCCTAATACTATCCATATTTCACCTGCCGTGGTACAGAACCTAGGTATCCAAACAACGTCAGTCGTTAATAGCGCTTTGCCTAGACGTATTAATACGGTAGGGTATATACAATCCAATGAAGATAATATTAGCCATATTCACAGTTATGTGGATGGTTGGCTGAGAAAATTAGCGGTGAAAGCGATTGGTGAGCCTGTACACACAGGACAGCTTTTATTTCAATTGTATTCACCCACCTTAGTGGCTGCGCAATCGGATTATTTGCTGGCGTTAAATTCCAACAATACTGTTCTTCAGAATGCGGCACACCAACAATTGCTGGCCTTACAGATCTCAGAACAACAGATTCAACAACTCAGGCAAACGCATCAAGTGAATCAATTAATCAATATTTATGCACCACAAAATGGCGTTATCATTGCCTTGGATGTGAGAGAAGGCATGCGGGTAACACCGGATATGGACATTATGAGTCTTTCGGATTTAGCGACTGTGTGGATGATGGCCGAAGTAGATGAAGCTCAAGCAACTTGGGTAAAAATAGGCGCGCCGGTTGAAGCCCATATGGTGGCTTTTCCGGGTAAAATATGGCGAGGTCGAGTTGATTATGTTTATCCTACGATGAATGCTACCACGCGGACTTTACCAGTGCGTATTCAATTTGATAATCCTAATTTAGAGCTGAAGCCTAATATGTATGCCGATGTGGCTATCTTAATAGAATCAAACCAAAAGGTGCTCAATATTCCTTTATCGGCATTGATCCGTGGTAATCAGCACGATCGCGTTATTCTTTACTTAGGTGAAGGACGTTTTCAAGTACGGTCGATTAAGACGGGATTGGAATCAGGAGATCGTGTGGAAATTATATCGGGACTTGCTGTGGGCGATAAAGTGGTGACATCGGGACAATTTTTGCTAGATTCAGAGGCTAATTTAAATGCAGGCTTACAACGGCTACAGACTCCTACGGAGAAAAATAAATGATCCCTGCTGTCATAGGTTGGTCATTACGCCATCGCGTCTTTGTGGTATTGCTGGCTGTTTTATTGGGACTACTGGGGGTCTATACCATTCAAAATACGGCTGTAGACGCTATTCCCGATTTATCAGATGTGCAAGTTATCATTAAAACAGATTATCCTGGACGGCCGCCGCAGGTAGTCGAAGATCAAGTCACTTATCCTCTGACCACAACGATGCTGGCAGTTCCTGGCTCTGTGACGGTGCGTGCTGAATCAGGATTTGGCGAATCCTATGTCTATGTTATTTTTAAAGATGGTACCGATTTGTATTGGGCGCGTTCAAGAGTGCTTGAATACTTAAGTCAAATGGTAAATCGCTTACCACCCGGAGCGACCACGAGTTTAGGCCCCGATGCTACGGGCGTCGGCTGGGTGTATGAATATGCTTTAACCGATAAATCAAATCAATATAATTTGTCGCAATTAACCAGTATACAAAATTGGTTTTTAAAATATGAGTTGCAAAAAATACCTGGTGTGGCAGAAGTTGCAACCGTAGGTGGAATGGTGCGGCAATATCAAATTACCTTGAATCCAAATCGGCTACGTGCTTTCGGTTTAACTTTGGAGCAGATAAAACAAGCAGTTCAAAATGCAAATCAAGAAGCGGGAGCTGCAGCGCTAGAAATGAGTGAAGCAGAATATATGGTTGATGTTAAAGGTTATTTGAAATCAATTCATGATATTGAGCAAATTCCCATTGGATTAGGCGAGCAGGGCATTCCCATTTTAATGAAGGATGTTGCCAGCATACAATTAGGGCCACAAATACGACGCGGTATTGCAGATTTAAATGGTCAAGGCGAGGTGACCGGCGGTATTATTGTGATGCGTTATGGACAAAATGCCTTAAAAACGATTGAAAGAGTGACAACAAAGCTGGCTGCTTTAAAAGCAAGCTTACCCGCGGGAGTGCAGATAGTTGAAACGTATAATCGCGCCACACTGATCCACAAAGCCATTAATACATTGAGCAATAAATTGATTGAAGAATTCATCATCGTGTCGCTGATTTGCATTGCTTTTTTATATCATTTTCGCTCGTCTTTAGTCATTATTATCAGCCTCCCATTGGGTATTTTAGCCGCTATTGTCATCATGTATGTACAAGGAATTAATGCTAATATTATGTCGCTGGGTGGTATTGCCATCGCTATTGGAGCAATGGTGGATGCCGCTATTGTCATGATAGAAAATGCCCACAGGCATATGGAAAATACTGTTATCACCGAACAGAATCATTGGCAGGTAATACAAGAGGCAACCTTAGAGGTTGGTCCGCCTTTGTTTTTTTCTCTGTTGATTATTACCTTCAGTTTTTTACCTATTTTTGCGCTGCAAGCACAGGAAGGTAGAATGTTTTCGCCTTTGGCGTATACTAAAAGCTATGCTATGGCTGCTGCTGCAGGTTTGTCTATTACCTTGGTACCAGTATTGATGGGGTATTTAATTCGTGGCCATATTAAACCAGAAAAGCAAAATCCATTGAATCGCGCATTGTATGCATTCTATTATCCTGTTATTCAAGCGGTGTTAAAAGCCCCTAAGGCTGTGTTAGCGGTTGCTTTAGGAATAGTGTTGTTGAGTGTGTGGCCAGCCTTACACTTAGGTTCTGAATTTATGCCTACCTTAAACGAAGGTGATTTGATGTATATGCCTACTACTTTTCCAGGATTATCTGCAGGTAAAGCCGCGCAAATTTTACAGCAAACCGATAAATTGATTTACGCTTTTCCTGAAGTTAAAACGGTATTCGGTAAAACGGGCCATGCAGACACGGCCACCGATCCCGCACCGCTGTCCATGCTGGAAACGACAATTCAATTTAAACCTAGAAATGCATGGCGAAAAGGCATGACACCAGAAAAGTTACGTGCGGAACTGGCAGAACAATTGCAATTGCCCGGTGTCTCTAATGCTTGGGTAATGCCCATCAGTACCCGTATCGATATGTTGGCGACGGGAATTAAAACGCCTGTGGGCATAAAAATTGCGGGACCTGATTTACAAACGATAGAAAAAATAGGACAACAGTTAGAAACCATTTTACAGCCTTTACCGGGTACGGTGTCCGTCTATGCGGAGCGTACGGCAAGTGCACGTTATGTCACTATAGATATCAATCGCAAGGAAGCGGCGCGTTATGGCCTTAATATTAAAGATATTCAGAATATTGTTGAGTTGGCTGTAGGCGGTATGAATATTACAGAAACGATTGAAGGGCGAGAACGTTATCCAGTTAATCTGCGTTATCCGTATTATAGTCGAGACTCATTGGAAAAAATACGATTATTACCCATTGTGACCAGCCTAGGAGCTAGTATTCCTTTAGAGACTATTGCTAAGGTCAATATAAGTGAAGGACCGGATATGATACGCAGTGAAAATGCTCAGTTGAATGGTTGGGTTTATTTGGATATTGTAGGCCGTGATTTGGGTTCTTATGTGAAGGAAGCACAAAAAAAAGTATCACAACAACTCAAATTGCCACCCGGCTACTCGCTGACTTGGTCTGGTCAATATGAATATTTGGCGCGTGCTAAAGCACGATTGGAAATGATCGCGCCTCTTACACTGGCCATTATTATTTTCTTATTGTATCTCAATTTTCGTCGTATCACAGAAGTGGTGATCATTTTAATAACTTTGCCGCTAGCATTGGCAGGAGGAACTTGGCTACTGTATCTTTTAGGTTATCATTTATCGGTAGCGGTAATCGTGGGTTTTATTGCTTTAACCGGTGTGGCTGTTGAAATAGGGGTCGTGATGCTGGTTTATTTGAATCAAGCGTTTAAAAAATATCAACTGCGTGCAGAAGAAAAGAAATGTCTATTAACAAAAGAGGATATTGCCAATGCGGTTATGGATGGTGCCTTATTGCGTTTAAGGCCTATTGCCATGACGGTGTGTGCAGTGGTGGGTGGTTTACTGCCTATTATGTTTTTAGGAGGCACCGGGTCAGAAGTTATGTCACGTATTGCCGCACCTATGATAGGAGGAATGATCAGCGCTACTGCATTGGCCTTGGTGGTCATTCCCGCCGTTTATTTTTTATGGAAGCAAAAAGATTTTGAATAGTCTCTGGTATTTATAGTATGTTAAAATGATGCTATGAAAAGTGAGTAGAAATGGATAACAGGAATATACATGGAAAAAATATGGCTTAAAAATTACCCCATAGGGGTCCCCGAGACAATTGATGCCAGTCATTCAGGCACTTTAGTGGATGTTTTATTGGATGCTTGTCGCCGCTATGCCGATCGCATTGCTTTTCAAAGTGAGTTTGGCAGTTTGAGCTATGCAGAATTAGAAGAAAAAAGTTTGGCCTTTGCGACGTTCTTGCAACAAGAATGGGGCTTAAAGAAAGGTGAGCGTTTTGGCATTATGTTACCCAATGTATTGGCTTATCCTATTGCTTTTCTCGGCATTTTGAGAGCAGGCTTGATTATCGTGAATATCAACCCGATGTACACGCCGCGTGAATTGGCGCACGAATTAAAAGATGCGGGTTGTCAACATCTGTTAGTCCTAGATATTTTTTCAAAAACTGTTTCGGACAGTTGGCAAGAAGCCAACATCGAAAAAGTGATGGTGGCTCATGTGGGGGACTTTATTGCGCCTTGGAAAGCAAGCTTTCTGCAATTTATTTTAAAATACATTCAAAGAAAATTGCCTGAAGTGCATTTGCCAAATAGCATAGACTTTAATGAAGCTTTGGAAAAAGTAAAAGGCAAAGTGTTGGATCCTGTGCGCATCGATAAAGAAGATGTGGCGCTTTTACAGTATACGGGAGGCACCACAGGAGTTGCCAAAGGCGCTGAATTAACCCACTACAATCTATTGTCTAATTTATTCCAAGTAGAAGCTTGGTTGCGTCCTGCTTTGATGGCGCATGATTTTAATGCGCAATTGGTGATTGTGACCGCATTGCCCTTATACCATATTTTTTCTTTGCTGGCAAATGCCTTGTTGTTTATGTATCAAGGTGGCAAAAATCTGACGATTTTAAATCCCAGAGATTTCAAAAAATTTGTTAAGCGCTTACAAAAAGAAAAATTTCACGCCATTACGGGCGTTAATAGTTTGTATAATGCTTTGTTGGATACCCCGGGTTTTGAAAAAATAGATTTTTCGCATTTATTGTTTAGCATCGGAGGCGGAACGGCTATACAAGAAGAAGTAGCTAAACGTTGGGCCGATAAAACGGGCAATGCTTTATTGTCGGGTTATGGTTTAACTGAAACTTCACCGGTGGTGACAGTAACGCCTTTAACCGCAAAAGAATACATGGCATCGGTGGGTTTGGCTGTGCCTTCTACGGAGTTGTCTATTCGCGATCCTCAAGGAGCTGAATTGCCTTTGGGTGAAGAAGGGGAATTGTGTGTGCGTGGTCCGCAAGTAATGCGTGGCTATTGGCGCAACGAAGCTGAAACTCGATTAGTTTTTTGGCCGGATGAATGGCTACGTACGGGCGACATCGCAAAAATAGACAAAGAGGGCTATGTGTATCTTTTAGATCGCAGCAAAGACATGATTTTAGTATCGGGCTTTAATGTTTATCCCAATGAAGTAGAAGCCGTGCTGGCCATGCACCCGGGTATTTTGGAAAGTGGCGTGATAGGTGTTCCCAGTCAGGAAAGTGGTGAACAAGTGAAAGCTTTTATTGTGAAACGCGATCCCCATTTAACCAAAGAAAGCGTGATGGAACATTGTCGAAAAAATTTAACGGGGTACAAGAGGCCGAAAATAATAGAGTTTTGCGAGGCTTTACCTAAAACAGCCGTGGGGAAGATTTTACGTAAAGATCTGCGATAATACTCTTCGCAGTTGATTTAATGCCGCCTTTCTGTGATTTTATAATGCGGCGGAAAACTAAAATCTTTATTAATACGCCAGAACTGATAAGTTTGTCGCAAACTAAAACCGCAATTTTGATACAAGTGTAAAGCGTGGTGGTTATTCGTTGCTACCACCAATTCAAAATGATGATGGCCTTCTGCGATCAAGGTATTCAGCGCCAATTTCAGCATTTGCAGCCCAAAACCCGAGTGACGTTTTTCCGGAATAATCCCTATATCATGTAAACAAGTAACATCTGGGCTATCGATACGTGCGTGCAAAGCACCGATAGGCTCTCCGTGATACAAAGCAAGAAAACAACATCTGTTTGGCATGGTCACGGTTTTGGAAAAACGTTGGAGCATCATTTCCAAATCGGAATGAAAAGCACGTTCATGGATCTGTGCTAATAATTCCGCGTCTTCTTTCTTTTTGACTTGAACTAATTCAATGGAATCCAGAGCTGAAATATTTTCTTTCCCTAAGTTTTCACGCTTTAATATGTATTCTTTGTGTGTGGCTTCAGCCCCTAAACGATTGAAAATTTTTGACAAGGTCGTATCCAGTATATCGGAAGACAAGATCAAAGCATCGTAATACAATAATTGTAATTTATCGCGTGCATAATCTAAGAGATGCTCAAACAAACTTTGATTGCGAAAATCTGGGTGTATAGAAAAGGACACTTCAATGGTGTAATCTTCAAAATTAAAGGTGCTCAAATACCCTATCATTTCGCCATCTTTGTATAAGCAATAATCTCCGGGGATATCACGTTTTAATTTGAGGACTTCCCAATAAATCATGGGCGTATGACCATCCACCGCTTCACAGCAATCGACTAAAGCGTGGAGATCTTCTATTAATTTATCATTCAATCCATTGTATTCGTGTAATGTGATCATGATCGATCCTAATGTAAAGAAGAAGGCGATGAATCCGCCGAAGGATGAAAAATTTGATACACATCGATCGGATCAAATTCATAACTTTGATTGCAAAATTCGCAATTGACCACCAAGGATTGTGTCGTATTGAATATATCCATTGCTTCTTTTTCCCCTAAAGTTAGAATAGCTTGCTCGCTTTTTTGAGGGGAACAGGAACATTTAAACTCGACTGCTTGCGGCATAAACCACTGTGTGTCTTCACCGTGAAATAAACGGTGCGTTAATTCTATGGGTGGAACGGTTAATAATTCGGGTTGAGTCAGCGTGTCGGCCAAACAAGTTACGTGTTGCCACATGTCTTCAGTCATTTCTTCATCGGGCAAAGTTTGAAGCATCAATCCCACAATGTTTTCATGGGTGGATGCAAAATAAAATTTCGTCGGCAATTGTTCAGACTGTTCAAAATAATGCGCCAAACAAAGGGCCAAATTTTCTTGCTCCAAAGCAACGATGCCACTGTACGTTTCTTGCGAAGCGGATTGGGTGATACTAATTAAGCATTGCGCCTCAGCAAATAATTCTGTGTCGGAATGCAAATCTATACTTTCATCCCATTTGGCCAAACCGCGCAATTGCAATAAATGATTGCATTGTGCCAGTAATAATTTGATGGGCCCAGGGCCTTCAATCTGCAAAGTGGTTTTTCCTTCGTATTTTAAAGTACTGGAAATCAAGGCGCTGGCCGCCAAAGCTTCGCCAATCAACATACTGACTCTGAGCGGATAAGGGTGTATGGCTTGAATGGCTTGATAAGCGCGATTTAGCTGAACCCATTGCCCCCGTACGTGTAAATTTTTCAAGATAAAACGGTGTACACAATCTTTAGTTAAAAGAGAAGACATTTTTATTTTGTTCCAAATAAGCGATCGCCTGCATCGCCTAAACCTGGCAAGATATAGCCATGTTCGTTAAGTTGTCGATCTAAGGCCGCTGCATATATTTTGACATCGGGGTGCATCGAGGCAACAATCTTTACCCCTTCTGGAGAAGCAACCAGGCAAACCAAAGTGAGGCGATGGAGCCCACGGTCTTTTAACAACTGAATGGCTCGGGCTGTAGAGCCACCCGTTGCCAACATGGGATCGCAAATGAAATAAGCGCTGCCTTCGCTGTTTTGCGGGATTTTAAAATAATACTGTTGGGGCTCTAAAGTTTTTTCATCCCGATATAAACCAATATGGCCAACCCGAGCTTCTGGAATGAGTTGTAAAAAACTTTCAGTCATCCCTAAGCCTGCACGTAAAATCGGCACAATGACCGGATATTTGTCTTTGAGCATGGGGGTTGATAAGGGTTCCAGTGGCGTTTCAATAGAGACTTCTTTCAGAGTTAAATCTTGTGTCGCTTCATAAGCAATCAGCAAAGTGATTTCAGCCACCAATTCCCTAAAAATTTTAGCTGGCGTTTCTTTGTTGCGTAATAAGGATAATTTATGGGCAATTAAAGGGTGTTTGACGCAATAAAAAAGAGGAAATTGCGGCAAAGGCGTGACAAGCGGCATAAAATGAGTCCTTCATATTGGATAATGGTATTGCGCTATAGTATACCCTATTTGAGTGGTTCATTAAATGATTGGGTTCATTGATAAAGGCTAGGCAATAAATTAAATTTAAGTGGTTGATTTTAATCAATTTTATTATGACCTGTTTCCCATGCCTGTTAAAATGGCCGGGACTATTTTAACCTGCATGGAAAATGAGCCGGATTTTTAGAACGATTTTGTCGCAGTTGGTTTAAAGTTTATTTTTACATATAATTATTTTATATATTTGTGTATCGCATAAAAAAACTAAGGCAATCTCTTGACGTAACCCTAATAGCTTGGTATAAATGCCTTTCTTGGTTTTTAGCTAATCAGTGGGTGCTTAGCTCAGTTGGTAGAGCATCGCCTTTACACGGCGGGGGTCGGGGGTTCGAGACCCTCAGCACCCACCATGATTTAAAACCAAGCATTGTTTGCGGAGTGGTAGTTCAGTTGGTTAGAATACCGGCCTGTCACGCCGGGGGTCGCGGGTTCGAGCCCCGTCCACTCCGCCATTTCTTCGTTGAGGCTGGCGTAGCTCAGTAGGTAGAGCAGCTGATTTGTAATCAGCCGGTCGTCCGTTCGATTCGGATCGCCAGCTCCAGAAAAATAATATCTTAAGTCCCTTTTGATGGATGGCTATGATCCAAGATCGCAATCAAACTAGCTATACCTATAATCCAGAAACCGCTAAAGCCATTGTGGCAAATATCAAAGAACGTTTTTTTCCTTTATTTACTGCTTTAGAACATAAATTACAGGCTTTGCAAAATGCAACCTAATACGGAAAACAACGTGTATGGATTGAGTGCAAATGCCGTGGAAAAGATAAGAGCGGTATTGCAGCGCCATCCTACGATAGAACAAGCCATCCTTTATGGATCGCGTGCTAAAGGAACTTATGAAGAAGGTTCTGATATTGATTTAACCTTGTTGGGCAAAGACTTAAATTATGCAGAATTGGGACAAATTGAAAATGAACTCGATGATCTGCTTTTACCTTATACCATAGACCTTTCCTTATACGAGCATATTGCAAATCCCGATCTATTGGTGCATATTAAACGAGTAGGGCGAGTGTTTTATCAGAGGATTTAACTATCCCCCAAAATGCTGTGCGCGCTCCAATTCTTCCGGCGTATTGATTTCCAGCGTTCTATACGGCGTATAGCAGACGCGGATTTTGTAACCGTGTTCCATGGCGCGCAATTGTTCTAATGATTCTGCTTTTTCTAGGGGCGTTTGAGGCCATTGCGTGTATTGCAATAAGAAATCGCGTTGATAAGCATAAATACCCATGTGGTGCAGCACTTTAAGTTCAGCTTGAACATCGCGGTGATAGGGGATCGGCGCACGTGAAAAATACAAAGCATCGTTGTTGAGATCGCAAATGACTTTCACCAGTGAAGGATCGTGGTATTCCGTTTCAACAATCAAATCATAAGCCAATGTGGCCATTTTCGGCGGATTTTTTTCTTTAAAAGGTGTAATAAGGGTATCCAACATTTCTTTGCGGATAAAAGGTTCATCGCCCTGAAGATTGACGATCGTGTCAAAATCACTGTATTCTTTGGCCACATAAGCCACTCTGTCCGATCCCGTTTGGCAATGTGTGGGCGTCATCATCACTTCCCCACCGACATTTTCAACGATCTGTTTGATTTCTTCACTGTCTGTAGCCACAATCAGGCGATCAACCGAGGTACTGGCTTTGGCAGCCAAATAAGTTTTTTGAATCAAAGGTTCGCCTTGTACTAGGGCTAGCATTTTATTCGGTAGTCGAGTTGAACGGAGTCTCGCTGGGATCACACACAATACTTTCATGATAAAACCTCGCTGTTAGGGATCAATTTATTAAACAAAGGAATACACAATACTAACAAAATCGCGATGGCAACCGAAGTGCAACCGAGTTTGAAGAAAGTGTGGCCATAAAATTGTGTGATGGGAAAATGTGCCGGCAGTATTGCCGGTAGATCGGTAAAATCCGCCAATTTGCCCGCCAAAGCATTGCCCGCAGCCAAAGACATAAACCACAAACCCATCATCATGCTCATCCAATTGGCGGGCGCAAGTTTGGTCACCATGGCCAAGCCTGTGGGCGAGAGCATCAATTCTCCCATCGTTTGTAAAAAGAAAGTTAAAATAAGCCATCCGGCTGATATCGGTTCAAAGGGGCCGCTTAAGCGTGCAGCCAAAGCTAAAGTTAAAAAGGCGCAGCCTATCAATAAAATACCCAAAGCAAATTTCAGTGGACCTGAAGGGTTCGACTTCTTTTTTTCTAACTTTATCCAAAGTTGAGCTACGAGGGGTGAAAAAAGAATGATGTACGCTGGCAGCAATCCTTGAAACATAGCGGTGGGGATCGTGACTCCGAAGACGTTTCGGTTCACAGCTCTGTCTATAAATAGAGTAACAGAGAGGTAGCTTTGAAAATACAAAGCCCAAAAAAAAGCAGAAAATAAAAGTAAAGAGCCTAGCACCATTATTTTGTGTTGTTCAATCTTCCCCAATTTAACAGAGCGCCACACTAAGAGTGCGATAAAGACGATTAATAAAACTAGGACGACATCGGCAATCTGATCGTAAAAACGTAGGAAAAAAGACAAAAAGGCGGCTATCAAGAGACAGCAACCTAATAGCAATACTTTGTGTTTGGCAAAAAATGCCTGATTCCAGGAAGTTAATTCGCCTTTTCCTTCTAAATAAGCACTACCTTTCCAGAAAATGAGATAGCCTGCGATCATACCAACAGTAGCCAATAAAAAAGCGTATTGAAAACCCCATTTAGCGGCGATGAGGCTGGATAAAATGCTGGTGGCGAAAGAACCTATATTAATTCCCATGTAAAATAGCGTAAATCCAGCATTACGACGTATGTCATTGGGTGCATACAATAAACCCAAGAGACTCGAAATGGTGCCTTTGAGACAGCCGGTTCCTAGAATGATAAGTGCTAATGCAAAGTGAAAAGGAATTGCGCCTTTGAATAAAAATAAAAAGCCATAGCCTAAAATAAATAGAATCAAACCTAAATTGATGGAGGGTCTAAAGCCAAAATAATGATCGGCCAAAAAGCCACCCAATACGGGGCTGGCGTAGGTCAGGGCTGTGAAAGCAGCAAACAAGCCATAAGCTGCGTCGTCTGAAAACAACAAGGTTTTGACCAAATAAAGCACTAATAGGGTTTGGATAGTATAAAATCCAAAACGTTCCCACATTTCCACCAAAAAGAGTACCTTAAGTCCTGGCGGTTGTTTGTCGTTAAGGATATCCATGTGTATTCACCTTTATTTTTAAACAAGGATTATTAAAGCATAAATGAGAAAACATTTACAATGGAAAGCTGGTTTTATCGACAATGCTGTGTAATACAAAGCTGGAATGCACATTCGCTACACCTTTTATCGGAATCAATTTTTTTAGTAAAAAATATTGATAGTGCTCCATATCCGAGACAATCACTTTTAATAAATAATCTGCGGCTTGTCCCGTTATCAAGTGACAAAACATTACTTCAGGGAGTGTTTTTATAGTGACTTCAAAAGCACGCATGATTTCAGGTACGTGGCTGTTTAATCCCACCGATACCAACACCGTTAATTTTAAGCCTAATTTTTCAGGGTCAAGTAAAGCCACATACTGTTTGATGTAGCCGGTTTCTTCCAATTGTTTCACTCGGCGCAAACAAGGCGAGGGTGATAGAGAAATTTTCTCTGCCAATTCTAAATTATTGATATGACCATTGGTTTGCAAAACTTGCAATATTTTTTTATCGATTCTGTCCATCATAGCACCATAAATTTCACCTATTTTTTAAATATTAGCATAAATATCTAAAACATTCAATATTATTAAATTTTTATGCTAAAATTGTTTGATTTCAGGCTGAAATTTGCAATCCTATTCTAATCAATACGCAGTATAATAATTAAATAAGAAGACACAATACAATTCGGAGATAAATGATGACTAGAAAACAGCAAATCATGCTATTAGATACAACTTTGCGCGATGGCCAACAATGTCCTGGAGCAGGAATGTCTTTTGATAATAATATTGCTTATGCCCATCTTGCCAGTCAATTAGGTGTGGATGTATTGGAAGCAGGGTTTGCAGCAGCCAGCCAAACAGATTTTCAGATCGTGCACACCATTGCCGAAGAAATAGCTCCTCTCCAGACAGGGCCTATCATTGCTTCATTGTGCCAATTGCGCGAACAACAAATTGTAAATACCATTGAGGCTTTGGCACCTGCGATCGCTTATGGTAAAGCAAGACTTCACACCTATTTACCGATCGATCCTTATTTGATGCAAGCTTCATTGGGTTCATATAGCGAAAATAAGACACAAATTATTGAAGATGTTTATCGTTTGATAAAAATGGCGGTTGATGAAAACATGGAAGTTCAATTTAGCCCAGAAGGCTATTCTCGAATGGGTGAAAATTTTGATTTTGCAACGGATCTGTTTCGTTCAGTGGTCAGTGCAGGCGGTACTATCATCAATTGTCCTGACACCATTGGAGGCGCGTGTAAAAGACAAGGCGATGCGTATTTCGTAAAAAAAATGAATGCGCATGCCGCCATGATTGCCGAAGAATTTAAAGACAAAACCATAAGATGGTCTGTGCATTGTCACAATGATTTTGGTTTGGCTCTGGAAAACTCGATGAATGCCGTGTTTGAAGGTCCAGCGACACAAATCGAAGGGTGCATCAACGGCATTGGCGAGCGTGCAGGAAATGCTTCTTTGGAGCAGTGTATTTTGTATCTAAAGTATTTTGGAGAAACACAGAAAGATTGTCCCGTTTTTTGTCGTGCGCACAGTGAACATATCAAAGCCATTTCTGATTTTGTCGCAGAAAATA
This sequence comes from Pseudomonadota bacterium, assembly GCA_021782495.1. Classification (GTDB taxonomy): domain Bacteria; phylum Pseudomonadota; class Gammaproteobacteria; order UBA1113; family UBA1113; genus VFKP01. The sequence continues at coordinate 95,580 of JAJXUV010000006.1, forward strand.
TGTTAATACGACAACCGCATTGGCCTATTAGTGGTGACAACGCGGCTTGTCACAGTTCGGGTGGGCATACCAATGCTATTTTGCACAATCCCTTAGCTTATCAACCCTTTAATCCTGCAGAAGTGGGTAAAGAAATTGCTTTGACATTTGGGCCTTTCAGTGGAGGCAATCACGCTCAAGCCATTATAGAAAAGCATGGATTCTCCTGTGGCAACGATGAAAAATATTCTGTTGCGCAATTTATTAAAAAGCATTATGCTGACAGGCGAAAAGGCATCACTGAACAAGAATTGATGCAAGCTTATTTTATGTATCGCGACAATGCCATTGGAGAAAATCATGGTTAAGAAAAATATCATTGAAAAAATATGGGATATGCATAAGGTTTCTCAGATGGAAGGACATCCCGCTATTGTGGCTATTGACTGTACACTGATACATGAAGTCACTTCTGCACCAGCCTTTGAGTGCTTAAAAGAACGCCGCCTTGCTGTTTATGATAGGAAATACACCGTAGCGACCATTGACCATAGTATTCCAACGCGCGTGGATCGCATTAACATCAAAGATGCCGCTGCCAAAAAACAAATTGCATTGTTGAGAAAAAATGTTGAGGATTTTGGTATTCGTTTTTTTGACTACGATAGTGGGTATCAAGGTATTGTCCATGTGATTGGTCCAGAATTGGGTTTAACACAACCTGGAATGACCTTGGTTTGTGGAGATTCACACACAGCTACCCATGGGGCTTTTGGGGCTTTTGCTTTTGGTATCGGTACATCGGTGTTGTCGCATGTTTTAGCCACGGGATGTTTGTTGATGCACAAACCCAAGGTGATGCGAGTGCATTTCGAAGGAATGCCTGGCCAAGAAGTGTATTCTAAGGATGTCATTTTGAAATTGATCTCTATCCTCGGTATCAATGGTGCTTCTGGTTATGTGATTGAATATACGGGTGAATTCGTTCGTCGGTTGTCTATGGAAAAACGCATGACCTTGTGCAATATGAGTATTGAATGTGGTGCGATAGCAGGGTTAATTTCACCCGATGAAACGACTTTTGATTATATTAAAAATAAGCCTTTTGCGCCTTCGCATACCGATTGGCAAGCGGCTGTAAAGCATTGGCAATCTATCGCCAGCGATGAAAATTGCCCTTATGATAAAAGCATTGTCGTGAATATCGAAAATTTAAAGCCCATGATTACCTGGGGAACCAATCCTGCACAAGCCATCGAAATCGATCAATGCATTCCACAACCAGAGGCTTTGTCTGAAACAGAAAAACACATGGCGGAAATGGCTTTAAATTACATCCAATTAAATCCTGGTAGTAAAATAGAAGGGGTTTCCATCGATTGGGCTTTTGTGGGTTCTTGCACGAATGGGCGCATAGAAGATCTACGAGAAGTAGCCGCTATTTTAAAAGACAATAGAGTGCATCCCAGTGTGACCATGTATATCGTTCCCGGTTCGGAACAAGTCAGACAATTAGCAGAACGAGAAGGTTTGGATGAAATTTTTAAAAAAGCGGGCGCTGATTTTCGTATGCCCGGCTGTTCTTTGTGCATTGCTATGAATGAAGACAAAATTCCACTCAACCAACGGTGTATCAGTACGACCAATAGAAATTTTGTAGGTCGCCAAGGCAGTGGCAGTTATACGCACCTTGCTTCTCCAGCAACAGTGGCGACAAGCGCTATTTTTGGGAAAATTACTTCGCCTGAATATTTTCATAAAGAGGGTCAATAACATGAAAACGATCAAAAGCATTTCGGGGACAGCCATTCCATTGGCCTTAGACAATGTTGATACGGATATGATTATTCCGGCAACCTATTTGACCAGCACTGAAGCCACAGGTTATGGAAAACACGTGTTTCAAAGACTAAAAGATCAAGACTCTAATTTTGTATTCAATCAATCCGTCTTTAAAGGCGCCAATATTCTTATTAGCCAACACAGTTTTGGTTGTGGTTCTTCACGCGAGCATGCTGTTTGGGCTTTATTAGAAGCCGGCATAGAAGCGGTCATCGCTATTTCTTTTGCCGATATTTTTAAGAACAACAGCGCGCAAAATGGGTTGGTGTTAATTACCTTGCCAGAAGAGCAAATTTTTTCCATGCTTTCTTTTGCAAAGAAGACAGAGTACCATTTAACTATTGATGTTTGCGAAAAAACCTTAACCAGTTCCCAAGGTGAGCATATAGAGTTTTCCTTGGATCCTTTTTATCAATATTGTTTAGTAAATGGATTGGGTCATTTGGATTATCTGTTAAATCATCAAGAAGCTATTTCGCATTTTAAACAAACACAACAAAATCGCGCGTACATTCGCATGCCGGAGAAATAAAAATCGTGAAAAAACAAATTGCAATACTATCGGGAGATGGCATTGGTCCAGAAGTGATGGCTCAAGCATTACGCGTGCTAGAATGGACTTGCGACAAAGAGTCTATTTCCTTAGAATGCATACCCGCCTACATCGGAGGTGCTGCTTATGAGAGGTATGAACACCATTTTCCACAAGAAACCCAAAAAATTTGTGCTAGCGCAGATGCTATTTTATTGGGTTCTGTGGGTGGGCCTATTGATAAAGCACATTTGCCTAAATGGAAAAATTGTGAAGCCAACGCTTTGCTTGCTTTACGAAAAACTTTTTCATTTAACATCAATTTAAGACCAGCTAAAATATATAAAGTTTTAAGAGACATTAGCCCCTTAAAATCAACTGTTTTAGGAGAGAATGTCGAAATTCTGATTGTGCGCGAGTTAATGGGAGATGTTTATTTTGGTGAACATTATCAAGGCATCAAAAACAACCAACGGTATGCCAGTGATCTGGCGGAATACAATGAGAGTCAAATTGCAGCGGTGGCGCATCAAGCTTTTCAAGCAGCTTTATCACGTTCTAAGAAAGTAACTTCTGTCGATAAAGCAAATGTATTAGCTACTTCCAAACTGTGGCGAGAAGTAGTGACGGAAATTGCTACGCATTACCCAGAAGTCGCATTGCAACACATGTTGGTGGATAATTGCGCCATGCAATTGATTTTGAACCCAAGACAATTCGATGTAATTTTAACGTCTAATCTTTTTGGGGATATTTTATCGGATGCTGCCAGTGTTATTCCAGGCAGTCTAGGGTTAATGCCTTCAGCCAGTATCAACGAAGCGGGATTTGGGCTCTATGAACCTGCGGGGGGATCGGCGCCCGATCTGGCCGACAAAAATATTGCGAATCCGATAGCTCAGATCTTATCAACGGCCATGATGTTGAGATATTCATTTCATCGAGAAGATGCAGCAGAACGCATTGAAAATGCTATTCTCAAAACACTGGAAGAAGGTTATCGAACCAGAGATATTGCCAAAGAAGGCGATGTTGTTTTAGGGACAAAAGAATTTACGGATAAAATAATAGAAAATTTATAACTGGAGACGATGATGACATTTCACGAACAAGCAGGCACAATGTGGCTAGATGGGGAATTTATTCAAAATGAAGCGGCCCATATTTCTCTTTTGACCCATACTTTACATTATGGTGTTGGGGTTTTTGAAGGGGTGAGATGTTATCAAACAGAAAAAGGTCCGGCCATATTTAGGTTAAAAGAACACACGGAACGTTTGTTGAATTCAGCGCGTATTTTAAAAATGGCTATTCCTTATGAAGAAACGCTATTGAATCAGATTCAATGCGATATTATCAATCATAATAAATTGACCTCTGCGTATATACGGCCGATGGTATTTTATGGCAGCGATTATTTAGGTCTACAAACCAAAGCATTACAATGTCGAGTGATGATTGCTGCGTGGAAATGGGGAAGTTATTTTAATGCCGATACTCAAGGTATTAAAGTGCATACCTCTTCTTTTATTCGCCATCACTCGAACAGTGTTTTATGCAAAGCAAAAGCGAATGGAAACTATATTAATTCAATCATGGCTTTACAAGAAGCAAATGACCAAGGTTGTGATGAAGCCTTAATGCTCGATCATCAAGGGTTAGTGGCTGAGGGAAGCTCTGCGAATGTGTTTATTGTTAGAAATGGTAAATTGTATACACCAAACCGTAAATCCATATTAGAAGGCATCACACGGGCCACCGTGATGACAATAGCGCGTGATGAAGGCATTGAAGTCGTTGAAACCGATCTAACACGCGATGAATTGTATATTGCCAGCGAGATTTTTTTCACGGGCACAGCGGCTGAAATCACACCTGTTGCTGAAATAGATGGCCGTTCTCTTTCTAAAGGCACTATGACGCAGTTTCTACAACAACGTTATCAAGCAATCGTTCAGGGCAAGGAAAAAAAGTATCAAGATTGGTTGACAGTGATTTAAACTATTTTTTGCAATTTGGCATAATAAAACCCATCACTCTCATAAAGGCCGGGCAATAATTGAGTGCCATAAGGTGTAGATAAGCCAAAGCCTGATTGAATAGGCACACTGCGCGCTGTTTTTTCACCATCTAAAAAAGCTTTGATCACCTGATCGTTTTCCTGAGGACATGTAGAACAGGTGATATAGATCAATAAAGCGTTTGGTTTGAGATAAGCCCATAAAGCATTTAACATCTTAGATTGAAGCGCAGCGAATTGCGCGATGTCTTCGGGTTGACGCAACCGTTTGATGTCGGGATGTCTGCGAATCACACCCATCGCGGAACAAGGGACATCGGCAATGATACGATCGTATAAAGTGTGTTTATCCCACCAAGTATCGGGTTTTAAAATATCGGCGGTGATCAATTGCACACGATTTGAATAACCTAGGCGTTTTAAATTTTCTTTAATTTTTTGCATTCTATTCTTATCTATTTCCACTGCGGTAACTTTAACTGAAGTCGGTGCTGTTTCAAGCAAATGCAATAATTTTCCGCCGGGTGCACTGCAGGTGTCTAAAATAGCCAATTCAGGCTGTAGCTCTAGCAAAGTCGGTAAATATTGTGCCCCACTGTCTTGCACGGACACCAAACCTTCGCTGAATCCAGGCAAATGGTCGACATTCATCGCTTTTTCCAAAATAACGGCGCTGGAAAGAGCAGGAATATCGCGAAAAGCAATTTGCGCTTGAGTTAATAAATCTAAATAAGCGGATTTTTCAATGCGCGATAAATTGACGCGCAAAGTCATCGGTGGCCGTGTATTATTCGCCTCACAAATGATTTGCCATTGTTCTGGAAAAGCTTTTTTCCAAAGATCAATCATCCATTGTGGATGTGAATAAAAAGCATTTTCGGGTACATTTTGTGAATTAGCACCATCATCTTGTTGCCGCAAAAAATGACGTAACACTGCATTCACTACGCCTTTGGCCCAGGGTTTATGGCTAAGCGCATTCACGGTTTCTGCTACACTGACGGCTTGCGGCAAACGCGTTTCTTGCAATTGATATAAACCCAGTAACAAAGCTATTTCAATATCGCTATCTTGCTTTTTAAAAGGTTTACGCAATAAGGGTTTTAAGCTATAAATTAAACGATCGTAATGCCGCAAAGTGCCATAGCACCATTCTTGCAAGAGCCCATTTTCTTTGGAATTTTTTTTCAAAGCTTGGCTGAAAGCTTCATCTAAGGAATATCCTTCTACTAACACAGCTTGTAAAATCGCAACTGCGCGCGCTTGTAAATTGGGTGTTTTCATGTGAAGCGATTTCCCGATGCAAACCAATGGCCATACCCATTTAAAACATCTTGAATGGACATTGGTTTTTTTCCAGCGATTTGTATTTGGCTAATGCAAAGATGGTTTTCACCCGTTTGTACCCACAATCCGTGTTTATTGGCTTGGTGAATGATGCCGGCTTCAGAAGGATTATTCTTCAGCGTATTGTCTACTTTAGCCGCTAAAATTTTAATGGGTGTGTCTTTGAATACTGCATAAGCACCCGGCGTGCTGGCGAAAGCACGAATGCGGCGATCCAATTCTGTGGCGCTTTGATGCCAGCTTAAATGCAAATCTTCTTTAGTCCATTTGGGTGCATAGCAAGCAAGGGCTTCATCTTGATTTGTTTTTTTAAGAGTATGATGACGTATGTCGTTTAAAGTTTCTGTGAGTAGCTTGATGCTTAAAGGCAATAACCGTTGATATAAACTGTCGCGTGTTTCTGTATCGTGAATGGGAAAGGCTTCTTGCTTTAAAATAGGACCGGCATCCAATCCTGCGACCATTTCCATAATGCTAACCCCCGTCATGGCATCGCCGGCTAACAAAGGACTTTCTATGGGCGAAGCGCCGCGCCAACGGGGTAAGAGGGAAGGATGCACATTGACTGGAAAGGGAATGAAAGACAATATCGCTTGTGGGATCAACAAACCATATGCAACGACTAATAACACATCGGCTTTTAAAGCTGCTAAGGATGCTTGTACATTGGCATCGCGCAAACTAAGCGGTGTAGAAACAGGAATTCCATGCTGCAAAGCCGTTTCTTTGACGGGGGTTTGATGCAAGTTTCTGCCGCGTCCAGAAGGTTTGTCGGCTTGTGTTAACACCTGAACGATATTTTCCCCTTGTTCCATCAGCGTTTTCAAAATAGCATCGGAAAAATCGCTAGAACCTGCAAATAAAATTTTCATTTATTCTTTGCCCGTATGACCAAATCCTCTTTCGCCACGGTCAGAGGCTCTAAATTCAGTCACGGTATTGAAATCCACTTGGATGATCGGTAAAAAAACCAATTGCGCGATTCTATCGCCCGGTGTGATTTCAAATACTTGAGTGCCGCGATTCCAGCAAGAAATCATCAAAGGACCTTGATAATCGGAATCTATCAAACCCACCAAATTGCCGAGCACAATGCCGTGTTTGTGCCCTAAGCCTGAACGAGGCAAAACCGTGGCGGCAATATTGGGATCTTGAATGTGGATGGCCAAACCCGTTGGAATCAGTTCTGTTTGTCCGGGCTGAAGTGCTAAAGGTGTGTCTAAAATCGCTCGTAAATCGACGCCTGCGGCACCTTCAGTGGCATAAGTCGGTAGAGGGTAGATGGAACCGATTCGTTCATCTAATATTTTCAGTTGAATGCTTTGTTTTTTTGCCATAATAATGTCCTATCCATTCTATTAAACGGTGTGCCAATTCTACTTTGGGTTGTAAGTCAAAGTGCGTGGCTTCTTCTGCAGTGTATACGTCGACGCTATTCATGTCGCTGTCAAATCCACCTTCCACATGGCCAACTTGATTCGCAATGATCACATCCATATTTTTTTCGATTCGCTTAGAACGCGCCTTCGATTCGAGTGCTTCTGTTTGCGCTGCAAAACCAATGATAACCGGTTTGGGATTTAATTGCCCGACAGCATGAATGATGTCAGGATTCACAGTGATCGCCAAACTAGAACCCACCGATTGTTTAGTGCTTTTTTGCGTTGAATTTTCAGAGGGTCTAAAATCAGCAACAGCGGCGGCCCCCAGAAAAATGTCGCTGTTTTGTACGTGTTGCATGACCGCTTGATGCATTTCCAAGGCAGTTTCTACAGAAACAAATTGTGCTCCCTTAGGCGGCGTTAAAGCTGTCGGACCACTGATTAAAATCACTTTAGCACCGCATTGTGTTGCGGCCTGAGCGAGCGCATACCCCATTTTGCCAGAACTACGGTTGCTGATGAATCGCACGGGATCCAAAGGTTCGCGGGTGGGTCCTGCTGTGATGACAATCGTTTTTCCATGGAGGGGGGAGTTAGATATCTTTTTCTCGATGCATTGCACGATCTCTTCAGGTTCTAATAGGCGCCCTAAACCATATTCGCCGCAAGCTTGTGCGCCTTCGGCCGGTCCCCAAATGGCAAAACCAAATTGCTTTAAACGTTGCACATTGGCTTGAGTCAAAGGATTATGCCACATGCGATGATTCATCGCAGGCACCAAAGCAATGGGTGCTGTGCTGGCCAAACACACGGCTGTTAAAAGATCGTTCGCCATCCCTTGCGCCAATCTCGCCATGATATCCGCACTGGCCGGGGCAATCACGATTTGATCAGCGAAGCGCGCAAGACTGATGTGATCCATCGCTGCTTCAGTGGCAGCGTCTAATAAATCGCAACCCACGGGATGACCCGACACCGCTTGAAAGGTCAAGGGAGTGACAAAACTTTGTGCAGATTGAGTCATGGCCACGCGCACTGTATGCCCGCGTTCGCGCAAACGGCGCACCAAATCCACACTTTTATACGCAGCGATGCCACCGCTCACGCCTAGTAAAATAGATTGACTCACAATGACCTCTTCAGTATAATTTCTAGCTCTATTCTAGCTTAAATCTGCCCTAAAAGGTAAGTCTTCATGTCAGATGCGCCTGCTATTGATTTACATCAAGTTTCTTTCGCTTATGCTGGGCAATCTCTATTTGAAGGCTTGTCCTTTCAATTACCCGCCGGGAAATGTGCTTGTTTGTTAGGGCCAAGTGGTGTGGGTAAATCCAGTTTATTGCAATTGATCGCAGGTATTTTGCCTTTGTCGTCTGATGCCGGCGAAATCAAAGCCAGCGATGGGTTGGCTTTAAAAGGTCGGGTGGCCTATATGGCGCAAACGGATTTACTGATGCCTTGGACTTCTGTTGTGAATAATGTGGTCTTGGGCGAAAAATTAAGGCAAGGTCGTTTTCGTTTGAATAAACTTTATATTGAACGTGCTTTGCATTATTTGGAACAAGTGGGTTTATTAAAATATGCGCACCACAAACCCGATCAATTGTCACAAGGCATGCGTCAGCGCGTGGCTTTAGCGCGCACTTTGTTTGAAGACAAGCCGATTGTGTTGATGGATGAACCCTTTAGCGCTTTGGATGTCATACGCAAATTGGAATTGCAATCTTTGGCTGTTGAGGTATTGCGAGAACGCACCGTGTTTTGGGTGACACACGATCCTTTGGAAGCCTTGAGAGTAGGTGAAGCGATTTTTGTTTTAGCAGGATGGCCTGCACGCATTCGGTATCAAGTGTGTCCACCCGAAGCCGTACCGCGCGATGTACGCCAAGCCAATATTATTGCTTTAGAAGCGGAATTGATCGCAGCCCTTTGTCAAAAGGATCTTCCATGTTAAAAAGAATTTTAATTTCTGCGTTGAGTTTAATTTTGTTATGGCAGCTTGTGTTATGGGTATGGCGTTTACCCCCGTATATTCTTCCAAGCCCTTGGCAAGTGTGGAGGGTTTGGCAGCAAGGTTATGGCATTTTATTACAACAAAGTATCCCGACTTTGTGTGAAACCCTAGTGTCTTTTGCTTTGGCCATTTTAGTGGGGTGCATGATGGCTTTGACGCTTGCGTATTTTAAATGGGCGAGAGCGTGGTTGTTCCCTTGGGTCTTGGTGAGTCAAGCCTTGCCGACTTTTGCTTTGGCACCTTTATTGGTCGTATGGTTAGGTTATGGCATCGGGTCTAAAATTGCCACGGCCCTCATCATGATGTTTTTCCCGATTACTTCCGCTTTTTACGATGGATTAAGGCGCACAAAACCTGAATGGTTAGATTTAGCCAAAACGATGGATGCTAAAAAAAGCGCGGTATTGTGGTTTATTTGCGTTCCGGCCGCGCTGCCGAATTTAGCTTCGGGTTTGAGAGTCGCTGCGGTATTAGCGCCGATGGGGGCGGTGATTGGTGAATGGGTAGGGTCGAGCCGAGGCCTAGGGTATTTGATGTTGAATGCGAATGCGCGTATGCAGATTGATTGGATGTTTGCGGCTTTAATGGCGATTACGCTCTGGACTTTATTGTTGTACAGTGTGGTAGATTGGGTGTTGAAGAAGTGGATTCGGTGGCATGTGTGATGTGTGTTTTCTTAATCACGCTCATTGGTCTGCTGCTCGTGTGTCAAACACGCCGTGAATACATCCCTGTAGGCTCGTACGCCGCTGAGCTTTTCCGCGCATTGTTTGTGATGTGGCGCGGCCGGAGGACCCATCACCGGCCACCTTGCGATAAGCATCGAAACAACTATCTCGTATTTTTGGCTTTTAACGCGAATTCTGTTTAAGAGTTCACGTTTGATTATTCTAACCGAGCCGCGACCGTTAGGGAGCGGTGGTTCGGAGCGAGAAACCACGGCTACGAGAAAAAGGCTATTTCAAATGAAAAATCCCGGATCCATATGTGCCGGCCTCTGGGATCTTCGGCTCGCAATGACCGGATATTAGAGGAAAAAAAGAGAGAAAAAAATGAGAGTAAGAAAAATAATTGTGTTGTGGGTTTGTGTGGTATTGAGTTTTGGTGTATCCGCAGAAACAGTGAAATCACGCCACATAACAGTGGTGTTGGATTGGTTTATGAATCCAGATCATGCGCCTTTGTTTGTGGCAAAATGGCAAGGTTTTTTTGCGAAAGAAGGTTTGGATGTTGAGCTGCTTAATCCTGCCGATCCCACGGATCCGGCTAAATGGGTCGCCGCAGGTCAAGCGGACATTGCAGTGACCTACGAACCGCAATTTTTGATGGCGCAAAAACAAGGTTTGCCTTTGGTGTGGTTAGCGACTTTGGTAGCAACGCCCATGGATTGCATCGTGACTTTGGAAGAAAATGGTATTCGTCGCATTCAAGATTTCAGAGGAAAACGCATCGGGTATTCTTCGGGCGTTATCGACGATGTATTGTTGACCACGATCTTAAAACAAGCCGGATTAAGCCGAAAAGATTTTACTTTAATCAATGTGCGTTATAATTTAAGCCAAGCGCTGTTGAGTCATCAAGTGGATATTATTGCAGGGACCATGTGTAACTTTGAACCCAATGAAATTCGTTTGGCTGGCAAAAAACCGCTATTATTTTATCCCGCAGATTATCATATTCCCAATTACGAAGAATTGATTTTGGTGACGAATGTGAAAGAAGCGCGCGATCCTGCTTTGATAAAATTTACCACAGCGCTTCAGCAAGGAACGAATTATTTGATTCGTCATCCTCAGGAATCTTGGCAAGCTTTTGCCAGAGCCTATCCCGAATTGAACAATGAATTAAACCGACGCGCTTGGTTTGAAAGCCTTTCTTATTTTGCCAGGAGACCCACTGCTTATGATGATCAAAGTTATCAACAAATGAAAGCGTTTTTGCAGCAAGAAGGGTTATTGTAAGAGTTTACTTGAAAAAACTTTGAAGTGCCAAAAAGAATTGATACACGATGTACAGCATAACGCCTACTAGAATGACAGCAGAACATTTGTTGATGCCGATCATAAGTTTGCCGGAAGAATCCAGTTTGTGCATCGTTCGTCCCATGAAGGCTAACAACAAAAACCACGTAAAAGAAACAAAAATACAAGCAGCCGTATAAGCTATTCTGGCAGAGCCGCTAAAACTCAGGGCATTGGCGCCAATGATCACCACTGTATCGATAATGGCATGTGGATTGAGTAGAGAGACTGAAAGCGCAAATACAATTTGTTTTTTCATACTGACGGCTTTTGCTTTTTGTAGATGTGGCTTTGCTTGCCAAATAGTTCGGATAATAATGCTCAGAAAAATAAGGCCAACGAGGTAGATGATTATTTTTATCCAAACAAATTGGAACACCAATACCGATACGCCCGATACGGCTAAGACAATTAAAAGCGTATCGCACAAGCCGGCCGTGATGGCGACCGGCAATGTTTGATAAAAATGTTTTTGGCTGGCGCCTTGGTTAAACACAAATATATTTTGTGCCCCCAAAGGGATGATCAAGCCAAAAGCGAATACAGCGCCATAAATAAAGGCTTCAATCATAAAGTCCTACTGCCAGTGCGGCGCTGGACTCAATCCCACCACACGGGCAAAAGTTTTGGCAGAAGAGGAACCTAATGCCGTCATTAAGCCTTCTAAAGGTCCTTGTTTTTGGGTATAGTCGATAATATTGTCTGTTTTGATAAAGTTTCTAGCCACGTCTCTGACAGACCCTATTCCATCGGCCAACCCTAATTGCACAGCGCGATCGCCCGTCCATACCAAACCTGAAAACAAATCCGGATCGTCTTTTAAACGTTTTCCTCGGCCTGCTTTCACACTGTTGATGAATTGATTGTGTAAATCATCTAACATAGATTGCAAATACAATTTATCGCTTTCATTTTCAGGCGAGAAAGGATCCATAAAGCCTTTGTGATCGCCGGCCGTGGCCAAGCGACGTTGTATACCCAATTTATCCATCGTGCCCACGAAACCAAAACCATCCATCAATACACCGATAGAACCTACTAAACTAGATGAATTGACGTAAATTTCATCGGCACCAGCCGCGATGTAATAAGCACCTGAAGCACATACATCACTACAAACTGCATAGAGTTTTATTTTGGGATAAGCTTGACGCAAGCGCTTCATTTCATTGTACACTTCATTTGCTTGTACTGGAGAACCACCCGGACTGTTGATGCTTAAGATCACCGCCATCGTATTGCTGTCTGAAAAAGCGGCATCTAAGCTCTCGATGAGATCGTCTGCATTTGCATCACTTTTTGCTGAAATTTCATCGTCTATGGTGACCAGTGCTGCGTGGGGCTTTAATTTGTCGTAAGAGTCAGACGCATGGCTTAAGCCAGAACGAATTCCGAAAAATACGGCAATAATAACCAGCAAATAACACAAACGAAAAAATATTTTCCAGCGGCGCTGACTTCTTTGTTCTTTAATAGAAGCCAACAATAATTCTTTTAATGCTTTTTCAGCAGGAATTTTTTCGTTCAAATTTTGCGCACCGTCATTCATGAGATTACCTTAAAGTTTAGTCATGTAAAAAAGAGGTATTAAAGCGCGTTTTGAGAGAGAAAGTAAAGTGGTCTAAAAAAGTTGAATTTATGCGTTAACTCATTTAATATAATAACAAGTTCCGAGCCGCGACCGCCAAGAAGCGGATTTTTAATGTTTTAAGGTACCCAAAAAGTGATTCATTTACTGTGGATAACGCTAGCATTGCTGTTGTTACTGTGTAATGCTTTTTTTGTGGCAGCTGAATTTGCCATGGTGCGTTTAAGAGCCACGCGCGTAGAAGCCATTCAAGAACAATATGGGTTGCGTGGACGCATGCTGTATTCCGTGCATCAACACTTGGATGCTTATTTGTCCGCGTGTCAGTTGGGCATTACACTGGCTTCTTTGGGTTTAGGTTGGGTTGGAGAACCCGCCTTTGCGCGTCTTTTCGAACCGGTATTTTCTTATTTCGGAATTTTTTCTGCTGAATTCATTAAAGCGCTGTCTTTTTTCATTGCCTTTCTATTCATTTCTTTTTTACACATTGTGATAGGCGAATTGATGCCGAAATCTTTGGCCATTCGGCAATCTGAAAAAATATCGATTTGGACAGCTTTGCCTTTGTATGGATTTTATTGGTTGATGTATCCGGCTATTTGGGCTTTAAATGGGTGTTCTAACTTTTTTCTAAGATTATTAAAGTTGAACAATGCGCATCAAGGCGAAAATGCGTATTCAACCGAAGAATTAAAACTTTTATTCAGTGCGAGCCATTTGCACGGCGATCTTCGAGAAGAAGAAGCGGATATCATGGCACATACCTTGGATTTTGCCGATTTGCGCGTGACAGAAGTGATGCGTCCGCGTGCAGAAATGGTGATGTTGGATCGCAAAGAGCCTATGCCAAAAATCATGGCGATGTTGATGCAATACCGTTATAGCCGTTATCCCGTTTATGATTCCGAAACCCAAAGCGTGGTGGGGCTGATCCACGTCAAGGATATTTTACCTTTCTTGTATCAGCAAGCACCCATTCAAAGTTTAGAACCTTTTTTACGGCCGATTTTAAAAGTGTCTCACACAGAATTGGCTTTAGATTTATTGACGCAATTTCGAGAAGGCAAACCGCATTTTGCTTTGGTGTACAGTGAATACAAAACCTTAAGTGGGTTTATTACTTTGGATAATTTATTACAAGTTTTGGTCGGTCGTATTCAAGATGAATTTCATTTGACGGAAGTCGATTGGGTCAAAGAAGCCGATGGAATCTTAATCGTCAAAGGCAGTTGTTCTTTGTATGCTTTGGAACAGGTTTTGGGCTGCACTTTTGACACGGGCGCTGAAGACATTCAAACTTTAGCGGGATTGATTTTTCACCGTTTGGGTGATGTTCCTAAAGCAGGGGAATCCTTTGATTTTCCTGAATTTTCTGGAGTCATTGAAAAAGTGGAAGGTTCGCGGATTGTCAATGTGAAGATAACTTATTGATTCCACTATTGACATTCTAAGGCCTAATCCTAGAAAATACCTCCTCTGTTGTTTTGGAGGGGTTCCCGAGCGGTCAAAGGGATCAGACTGTAAATCTGACGGCTCTGCCTTCGAAGGTTCGAATCCTTCCCCCTCCACCAGTTTTGCGGGTGTAGTTCAATGGTAGAACTTCAGCCTTCCAAGCTGATAGCGTGGGTTCGATTCCCATCACCCGCTCCATTCTTGTATGAATGTAGAAAGATATGATATAAGAAGCCCATATAGCTCAGTGGTAGAGCACTTCCTTGGTAAGGAAGAGGTCACCGGTTCAATCCCGGTTATGGGCTCCATAGGTCCATTGTGAATGATTTTGTAACAGTGTTTTTCAGGGGAAAGTAATGGCAAAAGAAAAATTTGAACGAACGAAACCGCACGTGAATGTAGGGACCATTGGCCATGTGGACCATGGTAAGACGACGTTAACGGCGGCATTGACGAAACGATTTGGTGAATTTGTATCGTATGA
>JAJXUV010000007.1 GCA_021782495.1 Pseudomonadota bacterium
AGGGAGCGGTGAAAGTGGGCTCCGTTCTCTTTTCACCGCTCCCTTACGGTCGCGGCTCGGTAAATTCATTTTCATACTTCGCATTTCCAAGTGCATTGGGTACATGCCACGAATAAACCATGCTAAAATACTTTCGTTCTTTCCAAAGCGGGGTATTTTATGTCGACAGCCATTCTCACAGCCAGTGTCAAAAAAGTATTGGCTGAAGCCTTATCCCTCAAATCGATCCCCGATAATTGGGTGCAAGTGCTTGAAAGTAAAGAAGGTGATTATACGATAACGCTGACCTTGCCTTTCCCCCACGATAAAAGTCACCGTCTTTGGCAAGATCAAATCCTGGATGATCTATCCAAAAATAACACAATTCAAATTCACAGTCTGAAATGGCAATGGCAAAGCCAGATTGTGGCTCAAGAAGTCCCCAGCCAGGTTAAAACCATACCCCAGGTCAAAAACATCATCGCCATTGCCTCTGGGAAAGGAGGGGTCGGTAAATCGACCATGACCACCCATTTAGCGCTGGCTTTGGCCGCCGAAGGCGCTCGCGTGGGGATTTTAGATGCCGATATTTATGGTCCCAATCAGCCCAATTTGTTGGGCATTACTGAAAAGCCACAATTGCAGGGCAAAGCTTTAATTCCGATGCTGAAATACGATGTGCAATCCATGTCGATCGGCTATTTATTAGACAGCACTGAAACGCCGGTTATTTGGCGCGGACCTATGGTCAGCGGTGCGCTGCAACAGTTATTATATGATACGCTATGGCATGATTTGGATTATCTTTTAATCGATATGCCACCGGGTACGGGCGATATTCAATTGACTTTGGCACAAAAAATTCCAGTTTCGGGCGCAGTCATTGTGACAACGCCTCAGGATCTGGCTTTATTGGATGTGCAAAAAGCGGTGAATATGTTTAAGAAAGTGGCCATTCCTCTGTTGGGCGTAGTGGAAAATATGGCCTATTACCATTGTCCGCAGTGTGGTCATCCCGATGCTATTTTTGGTGAAGCAGGTGGGCAGCGCATGGCCGAGCAGTTTAATATCGATTTATTAGGCGCTGTTCCTTTGAACACCGACATTCGTCGAGCGAGCGATGCGGGTGTGCCTTTGGTTATCGCGGAACCGGAATCCGCGATAACACAAGTCTATCAACAGATTGCTTTGAAAATGGCTGCGCGCTTGGCTTTGAATATCACGCAAGTCAAACGGCGTTTTGCTAAAATTGTAGTGGAGAAATAAATGGCTATAAAATCAGATCGATGGATCCAAAGGATGAGTGAAGAAGCAGGGATGATAGAACCCTATTGTCAGGAACAAGTGCGTCGTATTGGCGATCGCGCGATTGTTTCTTATGGCACCTCCAGTTATGGTTATGATGTCCGTTGTGCGCGCGAATTTAAAATTTTTACCAACATCAATTCCAGTATCGTCGATCCCAAAGCTTTTGATGAAAATAGTTTTGTCGATGTCGAAACCGATGTGTGCATCATTCCACCCAATTCTTTTGCTTTGGCGCGCACCGTAGAATATTTTCGCGTTCCGCGCAATGTGTTGTGCATTTGTTTGGGGAAATCTACCTATGCGCGTTGCGGGCAAATTATCAACGTTACCCCTTTGGAACCAGAATGGGAAGGCCACGTCACACTGGAAATTTCTAATACCACGCCATTGCCGGCAAAAATTTATGCCAATGAAGGGATCGCGCAAATGATTTTCTTGGAATCGGATGAAGTGTGTGCGGTATCCTATGGCGACAGACGCGGAAAATATCAAAAACAAGTGGGCGTGACTTTACCCAAAACTTAAGGAAGCACGATGATTAAGGAAAAATGTTTGTGGTGGCGCCGGTTCTCAGAGCAATTAGGGCAGAGTCTTTCAAAGTTTCCGATCACTCCCAATGGGTACACTTGGTTAACCTTCATTTTAGGCGTTTTGGGTTATGTTTGCATTGCCTATGCATTCACACTAACGGGACTCTTCTTTTTTATATTAGCCGGATTTTTGGACATAGCCGATGGTGCCGTTGCACGCGCTTCGGGTAAGAGCAGTGCTTATGGCGCATTTTTGGATGGCAGTCTCGATCGCTTCGTCGATTTTTTAGTGATTTTTTCTTATTTTAAATTAGCGATTGTCACACCTTATTGGTCTTTGAGTGCCTGGGTTGCGATCGCGGTGTTTTCTGCCATTATGCCTTCCTTTGAAGTGGCTTATGCGAATCATCGAAAAGCGGTAGACGATCCGAATGAAACGAAAATTTGGCGCATTTTAAATCGAGGTGAAATGTATCCCTTGATGTTGTTGGTGATATTGGTGAGTGCGTTTCAACCGATTTGGGCGGGTTATGTTTTAGCGTTTTGGGTGAGTCTGGCGGCGATCACCACGGTGCAAACAGTGTATTTGGCTTTGCGTTTAGCACAAAGGCCAAACTGACATGCCTAGAATTGTTCGAAGAAAAGTGCAAGAAGATCGCGTACACTTTGCGAAAAGCACTTTATCGCCGGTCTTGCAACGCGTTTATGCAGCGCGCGATGTGCACGATCTGAGGGAATTGAACAAAGAACTGAATCAACTATTGCCTTACCACGATTTATTGAACATCGATAAAGCCACAGAGTATTTGATTGAGATTTTAAAAAAACAAGATCGCGTCTTGATCGTCGGAGATTTCGATGCAGATGGCGCCACGAGTTCTGCTTTGTTGGTGTCGATGTTGCGCCGTTTTGGATTTCAACACGTCGATTATTTGGTTCCCAATCGTTTTGAATACGGTTATGGTTTAACGCCTGAAATTGTCGAAGTAGCCTATGAACGTCGGCCTGATTGGATCATCACCGTTGACAATGGTATTTCCAGCCACGAAGGCATTGCAAAAGCGCATCAATTTGGCATCAAAGTGATGGTGACGGATCACCATTTGCCCGGGAACACTTTGCCCGACGCAGAAGTCATTATCAATCCCAATCAACCCAGCTGCGCTTTCGCCAGTAAAGCATTGGCCGGGGTGGGTGTCGCTTTTTATTTGCTCTTGGCGTTGCGTGCGCGGTTGCGAGAATTGAATTGGTTTGAAAAAAACAACATCGAAGCGCCCAACTTGGCGCATGCTTTGGATTTGGTGGCCCTAGGAACAGTAGCCGATGTGGTTCCTTTGGATGGCAACAATCGCATTTTGGTGCATCAAGGTTTAAAACGCATGCGTTTGGGGCAAATGCGTCCTGGGATCCGCGCTTTGTTGGAAGTTTCAAATCGCAGTCCGCATCAATTGGTGGCAAGTGATTTGGGTTTTGGTTTGGGACCACGTTTGAATGCCGCGGGACGTCTGGATGACATGTCTTTGGGGATCGAATGTTTGTTGTCGGAAGATTTAGAAAAAGCGCGCGATATCGCAGAGCAATTGTCGGCTTTAAATGAAGAGCGCAAACAAATTGGCGAGGATATGCAAGAACAAGCGATGCGCATTGTGCAAAGACTGCATTTGGAAGACAATCGCAGTTTGCCGTCGGGATTGTGTTTGTACGATCCCAGTTGGCATC
Source organism: Pseudomonadota bacterium (assembly GCA_021782495.1). GTDB lineage: Bacteria > Pseudomonadota > Gammaproteobacteria > UBA1113 > UBA1113 > VFKP01. The sequence goes on from JAJXUV010000007.1 coordinate 3,537, forward strand.
AAGGCGTGATTGGTATTTTGGCTTCGCGCATTAAAGAATCCTACCACAGACCGGTGATTGCTTTTGCAAAAGCAGAAGGCAATATTTTAAAAGGCTCAGCGCGTTCGGTGAAAGGTGTCAACATTCGGGACACTTTGGATTTAATCGACAAACGTCATCCCGGATTGATTTTAAAATTCGGCGGACATGCGATGGCAGCTGGATTGAGTTTAGATGAAAAGAATTTACCGACATTTGGCCAAGCTTTTGCAGAAGAAATCAGCCATCATTTGAATGAAGACGATCTTCAAGGTGTTTATTACAGCGATGGTGAATTGGGTTTGGATGAATATACTTTAGATTTGGCCACGCAATTGCGAGAAGGTGGTCCTTGGGGACAAGCTTTTCCAGAACCGAGTTTTGATGGAGAATTTAATCTCTTAAACCAACGTATTGTGGGGATTAAACATTTAAAATTACAATTGGGCTTTCCGGGCAGTCACCGCATTTTAGATGCGATTTATTTCAACATCAATACCGATGAATGGCCGAATCGACGCGCTGAACGGGTGCGCGCCGTGTATCGATTGGATGTGAATGAATATCAAAGCAAACGCAATGTTCAGTTGTTGATTGAGCATTTGGAGGTTGTCGATTAAAGCAACCGAGCCGCGACCATGAGGGAGCGAGCAGTTGAAAGATGCACAGAATAATCGAGCCCAGATTGTTAAAGAGCAGACGAGGAGTATAACATGTCCACAATAGGGTTTATAGGATTAGGCCACATGGGTGGACCGATGGCGGCGAATTTGGTAAAAGCAGGGCATCATCTAACCGTTTATGATGTAGTTCCAGTTTCTCTAGCGGGTGTAAAAATCGCAGCTAATTTAGCAGAATTAATCAAAGACGTAGATTACGTCATATCCATGTTACCCGCAGGCATTCATGTCCGTGAAGTGTATTTAGGTGCCGATGGATTATTAGCACATGCCGATCGATCTATCATATTTATGGAATGTTCCACCATCGATGTGAAAACTGCCAAAGCCATTCACGAAGCGGTGGAAAAGAAAGGCGGTGTGTGTGTCGATGCACCCGTATCAGGGGGTACTGCCAGCGCTGCAGCGGGAGCTTTGACTTTTATGGTTGGCGGCAGTGATCAAGCTTTCGAACAAGTCAAACCGATTTTAGAAGCGATGGGAAAAAAGATTTTTCATGCAGGTCTTGCAGGTTGCGGACAAATGGCAAAGATTTGCAATAATTTGTTATTGGGGATTTCCATGATCGGTGTTTGCGAAGCTTTTAATCTGGGAAAAGCTTTGGGCTTAGAACCTAAAGCTTTTTTTGATATTTGTAAAGAAGCTTCAGGACAGTGTTGGTCTTTAACCCAATATTGTCCCGTTCCTGGTATTGTGCCGCAAACACCCGCCAATCGCGATTACGAGCCGGGCTTTATGGCCAAGATGATGTTGAAAGATTTAAATTTGGCCGAAGATGCTGCGCACACCGTTTCGGCAACGACGCCCTTGGGCGAAAAAGCGCGCGACTTGTATCAAGCTTTTTGCGATGCGGGTTATCAGGATAAGGATTTTTCAGGGATTATCGAGTGGTTGGTATGGCAATAGGGAATTGCTGCGGCATAATAAATAATATTTAAAAGATTTTTATGCTGTAAAAATTTTTGACTTAGTGCGCTAATTTGTAGTATTATTATCGTGCATCAAAATAAATGTGAGGGTTATCGAAATGGCTAATACTCCCAATGAAATAAAAGATTTGCTCAGTATACATTTAACAGAAGAACTTAGAATAAAATATGGTGCGCTCTTACCCTTATTTGATCAAATCACGTGGGTGGTTTCCACTTTTAATCGCCCTAGCGAAGAACGAAAGTTGATATTAAATGATAAAAATCTAAATGATAAAATAATCTATTACTTTGAAATAATGAAGAGCGTCTATTGGAGAGCTGATAAAGAAGGCAAAGCAATACCCCAATCGTCTTCTACCCAAAATGAAAAGATGGAATCTTATAGGGATTTGCTGGCCGAATACATTTTAGGATCCGCAGAGTTTTTAGCGCATATTCATTGTGTGAAGAAGAATGCAGTAAAAGGAATTGGAGGGTGTCAAGAACTGTCGGAAATTTCAATGGCCTTATTAATGTATTGTACGAAAGTAGAAACTCAAGAATCTCTTAATATTGAAGCAATGGCAATGATAGCAGTAGACCCTGATGATCATGGCACGCATGAATTTTTGGTGATTAACAGAGATATGAGCTGTTCGTGTGAAGATGTAAAGAATTGGGGAAAATATTGCCTTATTTTTGATCCTTATCTGAAAAAATTATTTGATATAAACAATATTCCTAGCAATCTATCTTTGGCGACTTTTTTGACAACAAAACCTGAAGAATCTCCTTATAAAATTGTTCTTAAACTAGAAAATCATCGTAAGCGATTCGTCTCTTTTTATGATGATTCTGATTTGCATTCAAATTATAAAGACAATCTGAAAAAAATACATGAATCAATTGACTCTGCTTTTTATCAGGAATTGTGTAACCTATTACCCGCTCATTTTAGACATCAAATCGTCTATCCTTGTGAAAGCTCGATGCTTTCTCAACATCTAAGCCAAAAATCAGGGCTATCTTTTACGCAAAAATTGGATCGTAATGGTTATGCTAATCTTGTTGCACGCTTAGAAACAGATGAACAAATTTCACAAGCTGAACAACTTATTTCAAGTTTTAACTATGGACGTATTTTAGAATCCACAACTCCGAGTAAGAAAGTGTTGTTTTTTTATAGAGTGAATGATAATGACGATGAAAAGGTACGTCCATTTAGGGCCGCGGTACAGAAGGATCGAGACATATCGGTCATAGCTCAAAGACCTTGACATAATCGCTGCGTCAATACCGTCGCCGAAACTTCTTGACAACCTTGGGTATTTTGGCCGCACCAAAAAGCGGAAAAGCTGGTATCGCCTTTTTGTTCTGCCAGCGCACGCAAATCGGCTAAGGCTTGCCTTGCTAATGGAAAAGCAGGAACATCTTGACGAATCGCGCCGAGCTCTTTTATTAATTTATTGACAATACTTCTAGCGGGTCTGCCAGAAAATAAATTCGTGATCGCGGTGTGGCGTGCTGAAGTACTTTTTAGCGCGGCACGATACAAGGCAGAAGTATGGGTTTCTGGACAGAGTAAATAAGCTGTTCCTATTTGTACGGCAGAAGCGCCTAAATTCATCGCGGCTGAAATGTCTGCCGGAGTGGAAATCCCCCCGGCTGCAATGACCGGGCAAGAAACCGTCGCCACTATTTGCGGCAATAAAGCCAAGGTGCCCATTTGCTTGCTTAAATCATCCGATAAAAAATGACCGCGATGACCACCAGCTTCTAAGCCTTGGGCGATAACGGCATCGACACCGCTTTCTTCTAAATACAGCGCTTCTTCTACAGTAGTGGCGCTTGCTATAACAGTGGTTCCCCGCTCTTTCAATCGATTCACTAAATCTTGTTTGGGTAATCCAAAATGAAAACTGACAATAGGCGGATTGTAATGTTCTAATAGTTCGATGGATTCTGTAAAGCCTGGCTGCTTAGTGCTGTTTGGATCAATATGGGGCGTGATTCCATATTTTTGATAGTAAGGCGATAATATTTGACGCCAAGCGCGCTCGATATTTTCATTATAAGTCGGTGCCGTGTGGCAAAAAAAATTAACGTTATAAGGTTTGTGGATAGCCGCTAATTTTTGCAATTCTTGCTCTAAAGTTTCCAAGGTCATCATAGAAGCGGGCAAAGATCCCAATCCACCAGCATGGCAAACCGCCATAGCCAAAGCACTGCCTTGAATGCCCGCCATGGAGGCTTGTATCACCGGCAGTTTTGCACCGAATGGCTGTAAAAAGTGTGTCATTGAATGTGGGTTATCCATAATAATCAATGAGAACCTTAATTATAGAACACTGTTTAGACAAAAGCCACCGCCTCTTGCAAAGCATTAATATTTTATTTATAATACTAAAAAGTCATCATCTAACTAATAAAGCGAGGCTAAAGCAATGGGAAAAAAGAAAGAAAAACTGAAACCTAAGAAAGCTTCTGAACTTGCGCAATTGAAAAAAGTGCTTCCTTGGAAGCATGTTGATTTAATTGATCAGGCGATCGAACTTAATCTAGAGAAAGCATTTTTACAAAACAAACGAAATAAAATATATATTAGTTGCGGACTTTATTTGTTAGTTAACGCTTTAATAGACTATGTTTATGCGGAAATTGAAAAATCGGAAAATATAAAACTTTACCCCGGTGAAAAACACAGTATAGCTCTATTCGCTTTTCTAATAACTGTAGCGTTTTTTCATCATAACAAAAGAGTTAGAGATATTATTAACGATGATTTTAATATCTTAACCAGTTGTAATCAACAACAATTAGAGTGTTATATTAAAAAAATATCTTCTGAAAATAGATCTTACAAGAGGTCAAATACTATTATTTATAGCCTAATCTTTTATGCGATGCTTGTTTTCTTATATTTTGCTTATCGGTCTTTTTATAGGGGGAATGTTGAAAATGCTATTGCACTTAGTATTCCGGGTATTCTAGTTATGGCTCTCTTTTTAAATGCCGGGGGATTAAAAACGTTATTTTATGAGGAACTTGCTATTCATCCCGCAGCCATAGAAAAATCTTTGCTCGAAAAACAAAATGAATTGACTGCTTTATTGCACGACGAATCAAGATTAAATGAATTTATAGAGAGGAAACTGTCCGAGCCAGCCCTTTCCAAACAGAGCCTTTTTCAAAAAAAGAATATCATTTTAACGGTAAAATCATATAATCATAGGCTCAATGCAAAGAAAGTATCTAAAGAATTGTGCTATGTTTTAGGGTTGGCCGGTCTTCTGGCTTATCCTAATAATGTGGGTAAAGCAGTCGATGTTACTATTATGACGGCAAGCATTTTCTCTCAAAAATCAACACCCATCTCAATGAGTGCATTCCCGTCCATACTCAAGCAAAGATTGCAGCTCCAAGATTCAATAGGAAGTGCGCAAAAAAATATAGCGGAAATACGTGCTGCGTTAGATCATCAGTTTCCAAGTGCGCGTGGATGCGAATGGTCCTATGTCAATGGCGCGGATTATCATTTAAATCTTTGTTTTGCGTTTTTCTTTGAAAATACTCAAGATGCTTATGAAAAACTGAAAGCATTTTTTGCCGAAGCGCAACCGAAACAGTTATCTATTCAGCAGGATTCTTCAGAAGACGCTTGTATTATTATTTTGTGCAAAGATATACGCAGAATGATTGAATGTCTAGAACCTGTTTTTTTCGAGATGAGGCAGACAAAATTATCCAAAAAGATCCCTGAAGAAAAATCATTATTAGATAGCCATATCCACGAAAAACGTTTGCCTGAACGGATTCAAGAAACCTCAGTATCTAATTGTTCTAGCTCTGGTTCCAGCCGTTCCTGGAGCGCTTATTTTTTTAAACCACCTGAAGCAGAACCTATCGGGATCGAATTGACGTCCAATGAGAATATTCGAGTCCATGTCTATAAAGACAAGCATCGGTTGTTCAATTTTTCTTCGAATACCTTGGCTGAAATGCGTCATAGTCTAAATGATAATGAGATATTTAATAAAATGTGTCGTATTCTCCACAAAGAAAATTGTATACCTCAAAATTCGCGCGGAGAAGAAGGTATAAAAGTGGGCCAATATTCCGATAAAAAAGTAGAAAAATTCTTTGTAAGACTAAAACCGAAAGGATTTGGAGGTAGTAAACGTCCAGAATTTATTCAAAGTGAAATTAAAAAAGAAAACGATTTGACAATATACGAGATGTCTTTTCATCGTATAAAATCTAAGTAGGAAAACCAGAGTATCTAAAAATAGCGATGTGTCAACCGAGCTGCGGTCGTGGGGAAAATACTTTTATTTCTGGTCGTAAGGCGATGAGAGTGGTTAATAATATGATTGAGGCATTGATATTTTGTCTAGGCGCGACAACCACTCTCTGACAGTCGCGGCTCGGATATACTTTCTTTTGAATTCCTCTTAATACCTTTTCTTCTCCTTCCCAAAGTGCTACAATGTCGTTCTTATTTTGAACAGACCATGGCTAGGGCCTGTTTACATTTGGTTTGTCGAAGCGAAAAATGAGGGAGCCGAGGCAAAATCATAGCAAATTTGAGGAGAATATCGGACTATATTTGACGAAAATTTGCTATGATTTTGACCGGTTCTACTCATTTTGTAGCCGATAAACCAAATGTAAACAGGCCCTCTTGTAAAGGAATGTTCTCGAGAACCACCATAACACGGTAACCAATTGATTTAAATGAAAAAAATATTGATAGTAGCGCCTGCCTGGGTAGGCGATATGGTGATGGCACAGACCTTATTTAAGGTCTTAAAAGCCCAAGATCCCCTAGCAGAGTTGCATATTTTAGCCCCTGCTTGGACGGCAGCCGTCGCCCAAAAGATGCCAGAAATTGCTTTAGCCCATGTTTTACCCCTGGGTCATGGGGTGTTGGCTTTAAAAGAACGGTGGCGGATTGGTCGACAATTGCGCGTACAACACTACGATGAGGCTATCGTTTTGCCCAATTCTTGGAAATCCGCGCTGATTCCTTGGGTCGCGGGCATTCCTATCCGTCGCGGCTTTAGAGGCGAGATGCGTTTTGGGTTGTTAAACGACAGCCGTGTCTTGAATAAAGCAAAATACCCCTTAATGATAGAACGCTTTATGTCTTTAGCCTTTGCTAAAAATACGGTATTGTCGAAGCCTTATCCGCATCCCCGTTTGGTCGGCGATGCAGCGAATGCAGCGCATTTAAAACAACAATTGGGTTTGACGACGGATAAACCGATCGTCGCTTTGTGTCCCGGCGCAGAATATGGTCCTGCCAAACGATGGCCTACAGAATATTATGGTGCCTTGGCACAACGGCTTCACGATTTAGGCTATACAGTGTGGTTGATGGGATCTAAAAAAGATGAATCTTTGGCAGAAGACATTTTGAAAGTGGCCAAAGAATCTTGTCACAATCTGTGTGGACGCACTGATTTAAATCAAGCGGTGGATTTATTGTCTACCGTGCATGCAGTGGTGAGCAACGATTCCGGTTTGATGCACATTGCCGCGGCTTTGGATAAACCTTTAGTCGCCATTTACGGTTCTTCTTCGACTGCTTTTACACCCCCTTTGAGCGATACCGTGGAGATAGTGCAATTGTCTCTGCCTTGCAGTCCTTGTTTCAAACGTGAGTGTCCTTTGGGGCATTTGAATTGTTTGAAACAAATCACGCCTGAACGTGTTTTAGCGTCTTTGCAAAAATTAGTGGGTTTTACTCAGGTGACACGATGAAAGCAGCGGTTCACACTCTATCTGGACATACAAAAAAGCCCAGAGTTGGATGCACCCAAGATGCGCCGAATATAGGCTTTTCAAAGCGGAGATGTTAGGTATGAAAGTCTTGATCGTGAAAACGTCTTCTTTAGGCGATGTCATTCATACGTTGCCCGCTTTGACCGATGCTTTGCGCGCTTACCCTGATTTAGAAATAGATTGGTTGGTTGAAAAAAACTGCAGTGAACCCATACGATGGCATGGCGGTGTGAAGCGAATCATCGAAATGGAATTTCGCAAATGGCGTAAAACACCTTGGCAAGCCTGGCAAGAAAAGTATTGGCAAGATTTGTATCGTGCATTGCGTTTAAAAAAATATGACGTGATCATCGATGCCCAAGGTTTGTCTAAAAGTGCCGTGATGGCTTTTTTGGCCAAAGGAAAGCGACATGGTTTGGCGATGGGTTCTTCTCGCGATCCCTTAGCGCCTTGGTTCTATCACAAACGCCATGAAATCAGTTGGGAATGGCATGCCATAGAACGTGTACGTCGTTTATTTGCGAAATCGCTAGGCTATCCGCTTCCCACGCATACACCCGATTATGGCTTGAGCGCTTTTTCAAAAGAGCATGCTTCTGATGCCTCGAATTACATTGTGTTTTTACATGGCACGACTTGGGTTACTAAATTTTGGCCGCTGACATACTGGCAAGCCCTAGGGCAAAAACTACGGGCGATGGGCTATGCGATTCATATTCCATTCGGGAATGCGATTGAAAAAGCGCGGGCAGAAGACATTGCCAGCGCTTGTGAAGGTCAAGTCTTACCCCCCATGAATTTAAAAGAAATTGCAGTGGTGTTGAGTAATGCCAAAGCGATTGTGGCAGTCGATACGGGGTTAGGGCATTTGAGTGCTGCTTTATCGGTGCCAACTGTCTCACTGTATGGAGCAACGGATCCTAAACGAACGGGAACCTGTGGTTTAAACCAGCACCATTTGAGCGTAGAATACGATTGTGCACCTTGTTTATTGCAACAGTGTCGCTGGGTGAGCGTGAATGAAACGCCGCCCTGTTATGGGAGTTTGACGGTGGATAAGGTTGTGCAAGCTTTGCAGCCGATGTTAGGAGTGACCTCATTTTGAGCCAAAGTTTATGTTTTATCGTATTTCGTTATATTTCGACCGATCCACTCCATCGGGGGTTTTTAACGGCGGTTACGCGTTGTCAAAAGAGCGGGCACCACGTCGATGTCTATACTTTAGAGTGGCGCGGTGATAAACCCGACGGGGTCAACATTCACATTGTGAAAAAGCCAAATACGCCTTTGTTTAGACAGTATGCGTATTTGGCACAGTGCGTGCACGAAGCACGCTTAAAAAAAAATTATGATTGTGTGATAGGGTTTAATGCTATTCCGGGCTTAGATATTTATTATGCCAAAGAACCCTGTGTGTCTGAATTGGTTCCAGGGCTCAGTCGATATGTGCCTAGACACTACCAACGCATTCAATTTGAAAAAACGATTTTTTCTGCAACGAGCGATTGTCAGGTGGTTTCTTTTAGTTTAACGATCTTGCGCGCCATAAAAATGCATTATAAGACACCGGCCTGCAGGTTGCATTGGTTAAGCCATGAAAATAGTGAGGAAGCCAAAACCAACATCCACATTCATACTTTAGAAAAAGGTCAAAGTATGGGGGAGGGTTTTGCCGATTACATCTTAAGCTATGTCAAAGAACCCAAATTGCCTGTTCCTTTTGAGGTGAATTCGGGAATGGCTTATTACGGTTGTAAATCCGAAGTATTTAATCGCATCATGAATTTGGAAGGACATGTGGTGCGAGAAAAAGAAGGTCGCAAAACTTTAAGGTTTGAATACAATGGCCAAGGGTTTTATGCTAAATTACATCGAGGCATTGGATTAAAAGAGTGGTTAAAAAATTGGATATTTTTACGTGCTCCTATTGTCAGCGCGCGCACAGAATGGCAAGCGATTGCCAAATTGCGATCGCTTAAATTACCTACTCTTGAAGCCGTTGCTTTTGCTGAACGCGGTTATTGTCCGTTTAAACGGCAGTCTTTTTTATTAACGCGAGAATTGGAAAGGGTGGAAAGTTTGGAAACGTATTGTCGAGATTGGAATCATAATCCTCCTTCTCGACAAGAGAAAAACAAATTGATTCTTCAATTGGCCAATTATGTTAAGACTTTACACGACGCACGCTGGTTTCACCGGGATTTGTATGTGTGTCATTTTTTAAAAGCTTTGGATGAAGAAGATAAATATTATTTAATCGATTTACACAGAATGCAGCATAAGCGGTTGACGCGTCGTTGGCGAATTAAGGATTTAAGCGCTTTGTATTATTCTGTTTTAAATTATGGTGTGAATTTAAGAGACGTTCTTTATTTTATTCGTTCTTACACGGGGGGAGCCCCCTATCGCACTCAGAAACGTTTGTGGCAAGCCGTGGAAAAAAAGGCTTATTATCTCCAAAAGAAAGCACTTAGAAAAGGTATAGAATGAGTGTGACTACGAGCTCCTTTTTCACCCAAAGCCCACCTTGGCCGCATCTTGCGCGCAATTTTTCCTTGAAAAATGCGCATTTATATTCAATAAACTCCGTTTTTTCAGCTCAAAATTGCCCGCAACCTGCATCTCGATCTGGGTTTTGCGGTACTTCCAGATGGGTGAGTAATTACAAATGAGTATTCGCTTGCATCATTCTATCTTAACCCAAGCAGAACAACAGTGGTTTGGAACACCAGAAGCAATTCAATCTTTGATAAGTGAAGCGCATTTTATAACGGGAGGACCTTACAATCGCATTTGGCGGTGGGAAAGTCCTGCAGGACAGTGTTATTATATTAAAATCTACCATGCACGAGGTCATCATCTGCGAAATTATTGTGTCAAAAGTCGTGCCAAAGGCGAGTGGGAAAGTTTACTGTATTTTCAAAGAAATAATTTAAATACTTCAGAATTATTGGTGTATGGGGAATCTTCTTTGTACCATAAAGCCTACGAAGGGGGTTTTTTAGTGCAACGCGAAGTGACAGAGACCCAGGATTTACGTCAGCTTGCAGAAAAAAATCCGCGTTGGCAGGAAGATAAGCCTTGGCGGCGAAAAGTGTTGTTCAATGTCGCAGATACTTTGAGAAAATTGCACCAGACTCGTTTTGTGCATCGAGATTTTAAATGGCGTAATATCTTAGTGAAATTAGACAATTCCACAGCAGTTTACCTCATCGATTGTCCTTTGGGGCGCCGTCGTCTAAGTCCTTTTTATCATTTAGGCTGGTGGCGTGATTTACGTTCTTTTGATAAAACTGCGCGTCGTTTTTTATCTCGCACAGAAAGATTGCGTGTGTATTTGGCGTATCGGCAACAAACAAGCTTAGCGTCGCAAGATAAAAAACTAATCGCTAAATTAATGGAGAATTGATGTGTTTAGAAAGATGTATATAAAAGCAGAATGGCAAAATACTTTAAAAGCGCAAAATTTAGATTCTTTTGACAGCATTTGGGATTATGAAAAAAATGCCAATATTCAACCGGATTGGGTGGAAGAGCCCAATCAACGACGTGGCGGTTGGAGTGGCGTTTGTCGGATTGTTTTATTGGATCCACAAGAACAAAAAAAAATAGTTTATCTGAAAAGGCAATCCAAACACACCTATCGTTCTATTTTGAATCCTTTTAAAGGAAGACTGACTTTTAGAAGGGAATTTCGCAACATTATGCGTTTTATCAAACGCGATTTGCCTACAGTGACCCCTATTTATTATGCACATCAAGGGGACGATGCTATTTTAATGACAGAAGAATTAATCGGCTATCGTTCTTTGGATGCTTGGAGAAAGGAATGGCAGCAACAAGGTATGCCGCCTCTTTCATTGCGTTACCGTATTATCGAAGAAATAGGGCGTGTCATTAGCAAAATGCACCACTATCACTACAGACATTCTTGCCTTGAATTCAAACATATTTTTTTGAGTTTAAATAACGATACGATTAAAGTGCGCCTGATTGATTTGGAAAAATTACGTTATTGGCCTTTTCTTCGTCCATGTCAATGCATGGATTTAGGTCGTTTGTATCGAAGAAATGCGCGTGAAATAAAACGAAGCGACAAATGGCGGTTTATGAAAGCCTATTGTGGCAAAGGAGCTTCCAAAGAAGCCATAAAATCTTTGTGGCGTGCGATTGATAGGCAATCCCTTAAAAAGAAAAAAGTGCCATGATGAAGACCAAAGAGTTAATTCATGCTTTGCGCGAAGATAATTGTCCTTTACCTGTGTATTGGTTGTGGGATAAAGACAATAAACCGATTTTTTTGCAAAGCTTATTGCGTAATTTAAAAGACCGGCGCGCGACTTTTTTAGCGGATGATGCAGGGCAAAAAAGCATTGTTAAATTGTTTTATCACAAACAGGGGATCCAGCACGCGCGTCGAGAAGTCAAAGGGCTGGCTCTTTTGCAGCAGTGTGAAGTGCCCACCAGTGAAGTCTTACATTGCGATGTTCTAAAAGAAGGCGTTTTATTGATGTTGTCTTATTTGCAAGACACAAAACCTCTATCCGCTTGTTGGGCGAAGATGTCTGATTCAGAAAAAAAAGAAACCCTCTTGAAATTGTTAGCGGAGCTAAAAAAACTCTATGAAAAAGGGGTGTATCAATGCGATCTGCATTTGAATAATATTTTACTGAATGCTGAAGAATTGTATATGGTGGATGGCATGGACGTCCGCCAACCCAAGACCACTTCTTTATCGGCGAAATTGGATAATTTGGCTATTCTTTTTCTACAATTTTCTTTTTCCGATCAAGTTTTATTGTGGCAAGCTTTAGAGGATTCTAAGATTTCATTGTCGAGCGCACAGTTAAAAAAACACATTCTTGCACAGAGTCTTTATCAACAGGGAAAAATAAAAGCTAAAGTGTGGCGGGAGTGTAGTCGTTTTGTGACAGGACAACTCGATGATTATCAATATTCAGTTGCGCGAGAAAAAAAAATAGCTTTCAATCAGTTGTTTGAACATTTAAAGAAACCTAAAACCTATTGTATTCCTTTAAAACAAGGAAGAACCAATACGGTGTTTCATTATCAATATAAAGAGTGCAACTGGGTGGTCAAGCGATACAATATTAAATCTTTGGCTCATGGATTGGGTCGCAGTGTACGCATGACGCGGGCAGCAGTCTCTTGGCAAAATGCGAATATCTTAGAATCATTGCATATTCTCACTTCAAAGCCGATTGGCATTTTGCAAAAAAAATGGGGATCATGGCGTCGTCAAGCCTATTTTGTCATGGCTTACTTGGAAGGCCAATCCTTAAAACAGTATTTACAAACACTAGCAGAGCATTCTGAACGACAACATCAAATCATTAAAAATGTGGCGCAAACCCTGAATGCTTTAAAACAAAATCGTTTGTGTCATGGTGATTTAAAAGCAGACAATTGGTGGGTTTGCAAGGATAAATTGTATTTGTTAGATTTGGACAGTTTAAAAACCTATCGCTTTGGTTTATGGTTTCAATGTGCTTTTAAGCGCGATCTGAAGCGATTTTTACGCAATTGGGAAGATATGCCCGCATTGCAACACGCCTTTATAAAAATATTTGAAGAGAATCAACTATTATGAATATTTTAGGGTTATCTGGGGCTCTGACGCACGATGCTTCAGCAGCGCTACTCGTTAATGGCAAATTGGTCTGTGCTGCCGAAGAAGAACGTTTTATTCGAGAAAAACACGCTAAAAATAAACTGCCTGTGAAAGCGGTTCAATGGTGTTTGAAAGAAGCCGGTCTTAACCCGCTCGACATCGATGTGGTCGCTTTTCCCTTTGCACCCATTCCTTTTTTTTCAAAAGCCCGTTGGCATTATGCCAGGCGCTATTGGTATGCGCCGGATCGAGCTTTAGATGCTTTATTCAATGGCAATCGACATTATCGACGCAATAAAAAAGATGTATTGGCTTTTTTACAAGAACTGGATTTCGATCTGAATAAAACGCAATTTGTTCCGGTCGAACACCATTTAACGCATGCCAGCAGCGCTTACCATTTAAGTGGTTTTTCGGGGAAATCCGCCATTCTGGGAGTGGATGGAAAAGGAGAATACGCTTCTACTTTTTTAGGTTATGCTGAAAACGGCCGCATTCATAAGATCAAAGAATTTTTCGACCCCGATTCTTTGGGCGGCTTGTATGGCGCCATCACGCAGTATTTGGGATTTGAAATGTTGGATGGGGAATTTAAGGTGATGGGTATGGCGCCTTATGGCGATCCCCATCGTTATGATTTATCGCCTTTATTGAAGTTTAATGGAAAAGAATTTAAGGTCAATACGCGGTTAGTGAATACCGTTGGTTTAAGACGACACAAACAAGGGGGCCAAGCCTATTATTTTAGCGACAAATTGATAGATTGGTTAGGGCCGATGCGCGTCGGTGATGAGATCGATGAGCCTTATGTTCATTATGCAGCGAGTTTGCAAAAAATGTTGGAAGACAGTGTGCTCGCTTTGGTGCAATATTATTTAGGCGATATCATTCGTGAAACGGGTCGCTTGTGTTTCGCAGGCGGTGTTGCTTTAAATGTAAAATTGAATCAACGTTTATTGCAATTGCCGGGATTAAAAGAATTGTTCATTCAACCGGCTGCCAACGATGCTGGAACGGCGATAGGGGCCGCCACTTACGTCGCTTCTTTGCATCACATACCCATCCAACCTTTAGAGCATGTGTATTTAGGTCCTGCTTATACAACAGAAGCCTGTGTCAAGGCGTGTGAAATGCATCCCGGCAAACCGCAATTTAAACTTTTAGACGATACTATTGCCTATGCGGCGCAATTGTTGGCCCAAGGCGAACCTCTGGCCTGGTTTCAGGGACACATGGAATTTGGGCCCAGAGCTTTAGGAAATAGAAGTATTTTAGGTTGTCCCAATACGCCGGGTATTGCGGATAAAATCAATAAACAAATTAAATACCGAGAACGGTGGCGACCCTTTTGCCCGAGCCTTTTAGACACAGTGGCTGAAGACATCTTACAAACCACGCATCCCGCACCGTACATGACCATTACTTTTGATGTGGCAGAACATTGGAAAACGCGTATTCCCGAAGTGGTGCACGAAGATGGCACTTTAAGAGCACAAGTGGTGACGAAAAAATCCAATCCGCGTTATTATGATTTGATCAGCGCAGTAGAACAGTTGACAGGAAATGCGGTGGTGTTGAATACTTCCTTAAATAGGCGAGGTGAACCCATGGTCTGTTCACCCGAAGATGCGCTCAATATGTTTTTGGGTTGCGATTTGCAATATTTGATCATGGAAAATGTGTTGGTGACAAAAAAATGTAGGTCTTAGGGCCTGTTCACATTTGGTTTGTCGAAGCGAAAAATGAGGGAATCGAGGCAAAATGACAGTAAATTTGACGAGAATATCGAGTTGTATTTGACGAAGATTTTCTGTCATTTTGATCGATTCTACTCATTTTGCAGCCGATAAACCCAATATAAATAGGCCCTATTATGTTGATACGTGATACACCCGCTCCTGGTGCCAAAGCCTGGTTTATGTGGGGTTTGACGATCATTTTTTTATTGTTTCAATTCATACTCCAAGGGTCGGTTAGTGCTATGGCACCCTTTTTAGCGAAGGATTTTCACACCGATGTCGCGGCCGTAGGCTGGGTTTCTTCCAGTTATTTTTGGACGTATTTGTTGTTGCAAGTGCCGGGAGGTGCTTTGGTCGATCGCATCGGCGCCAAACGCTTATTAATCGTGGGAACTATTTTTTGTGCCGTAGGAACTTTATTATTTTCCACCACAACCAGTATTGAAGGGGCGGTATGGGCGCGCTTATTGACGGGTTTAGGCACAGCGCCGGCTTTAGCCTGTTGTTTTTATTTAGTTGGCAATTGGTTTAGTCCTGCTTATTTCGCTTTTGTAGTGGGTTTAAGTGAAGCTTTGGCCATGATTGCTGGCGGTGTGGGCGCGGAAATCATTTCAACTGCGACCATTTTAATTGGATGGCGTTGGGTTTTGATCGTGGCAGGAATTTTGTGCTTAGGCATGACTTTAGCCATCACGCTTTTTTTACGTGACAGACCTAAGCACATCAACAAGCCACCAGCTGCAGCAGGTCTATCTATTAGACGACAATTTATAAAGCTTTTCAGTTTAAAACAAGTTTGGTTGTGCGGTTTATTTTCGGGATTGATGTTTCCAATCATCAGTACTTTGGCCACGTATTGGTGCATTCCTTATTTAATGACGCGTTATGGCGTGGGTGTTCGCATTGCCGCATTGGGAAGTTTGAGTTTATTTCTGGGGGCGGGCTTTGGATGTCCTTTCTTAGGGCATTTATCGGATTTTTTTCATCAAAGAAAAGTGATGATGGCGGTGGGTGCGGTTGTTTCTTTCCTGACTTTGAGTCTGGCTTTGTACATTCCATACCTTCATTTTGCTGTCGTCGTTGCTTTATTTTTTCTAAGTGGTCTTTTTGCCAGTGTGTACATGTTGCCCTTTGCTTTGGTGAATGAAATCGTGCCAGAAGAAGTGCGCGGGACGGCGATGGGCTTTACCAATATGCTGTGTATTCTCTTAGGTGCACCCGTGTTGACGCCCATTGTGAGTTTGTTATTAAAGAAAAGCGCTGCTGTGCAAGGTACCCTTCATTTTTCTACTGCTTCTTATACTTTGGCGTTAAGCGTGTTGCCTTTGTCTTTTTTGTTCGCTTTAATTGTCTTGTTTTGGATCCACGATCCGAGGAGAAAGAAGTAGAGTGTTTTGTTATCGGTACTTAATCACGCAAGTTACCCGAATTCTACTTAAAAATTAGAGTTCAACCGGAACATCTCAAAATAGCAATCTTCTAACCGAGCCGAGACCGTGAGGGAGCGGAGAAAGCGGACCATTTTTCTCCATTCCCTCACGGTCGTGGCTCGGTAACTTGCATTTTAAAGGATGAAATCATAGTGGGTGACAGATTGTTTAGTCAATCAAGAACGACGAGACGATTTTGACAAGACACCTAACGCTGCCATTAAAGCCAGTGAACCAAATAGCGTTAACACAATCGCTAGAGGCATGTTAGATGTCACGGGTTTTTGGAGCGCGATAGTGCCTACCAAAGTTGCCAGTAAAAATTCAGAAGCGCCTAACAGTGCCGCTGCTGTACCTGCTTTATCGGGAAAAGGTTCCATGGCGCCGCCGGCACCGGCGCCCATGATGAAAGCGCCACTGATGCCCGCCAAAGCCGTTGGTAATAAGAAACTCCAGAGAGTAGTCCCGATGAAAAGAGTCCACAACAACATGATCAGTCCGCTTGCCAAAAACAAAGCGCTGCCTAAGAGCGCCACTTTGTGGATGCCCCAGCGGCTATTCAATTTGGCCGCAGTGATACTACCTATAAAGAAAGTCGTGCCAATCAGCGCAAAATAATAACCAAAGTCTATTTCAGGAACTTGTAATAATGTGATGAGAATGTAAGGAGAAACGGAAAAAAAAGTAAAAAAAGAAGAGAGCGCGCCCGAAGCCATCAAAGTAAAAGTCAGAAATTGCCGATTTTTGATAACTTGGAGGTAATCTGCAAAGGTGCTGCTTAAAGAAGCGCCTTGATTTTTAGTTTTAATGGTTTCCGATAAGAGCAGCGCTATCACGATAAAAATGAGGATGCCGCTCGCAGTCAAAAAGAAAAAAGGGGCGCGCCAAGCAAAGTGAACGTCCAAATACCCGCCGGCAATGGGTGCCAACAAGGGGGAAATGGCGATGGCGCCATTTAAATAACTGTAAATTTCTGCGGCGGCATTCCCGCTCGTCAAATCTCGTACAATGGCAAAAGCGCACACCATCATTCCACAAGCCCCAATGCCTTGTCCAATACGCATTAAGATCAGCCAACTAATGCCATTGGCTAAAGCGGCGCCCAGAGAGGTAAGGGTATAAAATGCGATGCTGAGTAAAACAATGCTTTTACGGCCGAAGCGATCGCAGAGTGGCCCGATGATCAATTGCCCAATGCCCACCGCCAACATAAATAAACTCAAAGTGAGTTGTACCAATCCAGGCGTGGTGTGAAAAATTTGAGTCAATTGTGGCACTTCGGGAATGAAAATGTCTTGTCCGATAGCAAAACTGAAAACCAAAGGAGCGAGTAATAAAACCAATTTGAAAGGCGTGTATTGCATAGATGAAAGTTTCGTTTAGGTTATGAGGGCTTTAATGCTAACGAGAATGGTTTGAAAATACAAGCGCTATGTTTAATTAAGGTGGATAACTTTAGCTAACCGAATCTTATTGCTCTTAGGTTAAAAATTGGGCTGTTCATTGCAAGTGGCTTAAATTGATGGTATTCTGTATATCCATCGTATTCACGCATTATTAAGGCTATAGTATGACCAAGTTTATTTTCGTGACCGGTGGCGTTGTTTCTTCTTTGGGCAAAGGTATTGCTTCTGCCTCTTTGGCAGCCTTGTTAGAGGCACGCGGCTTAAAAGTCACTTTGATTAAATTAGATCCTTACATCAATGTCGATCCTGGCACGATGAGTCCTTTTCAACACGGCGAAGTTTTTGTCACCGAAGATGGGGCTGAAACCGATCTGGACTTAGGTCATTATGAGCGTTTTATTCGCAGTCGCATGACGCAAAACAACAATTGTACTACCGGCCGTATTTATGCCTCTGTCATTGCTAAAGAGCGTCGCGGCGATTATTTAGGACAAACCGTCCAAGTGATTCCACACATCACCGATGCCATTAAAGAAGTGATCGTCAAAGGGGCGGATGGTATGGATGTGGCTTTGGTCGAAGTGGGCGGAACAGTCGGGGATATAGAATCCTTGCCTTTTTTAGAAGCTATCCGGCAAATGCGCACTGAGTTGGGTTCTGAACAAGCCTTGTGTGTGCATTTAACTTTGGTGCCCGTCTTAAAAACTTCGCAAGAAATTAAAACCAAACCCACACAACATTCTGTGAAAGAATTGCGATCCATTGGCATACAACCGGATATGCTGATTTGTCGTTCCGAAGAAGCTTTACAAGCTGAAGAATGCGCCAAAATTGCTTTATTCACGGACGTAAAAATCAAAGCTGTGATTTCTTTGCCGGATGTTAACAATATTTATACCATTCCTGAATTGCTTCAAAAACAAGGTGTAGATGAACTTATCTTAGAAAAATTTAAAATCACCGCGCCCAGGGCCGATCTCAGCGATTGGCATCGTGTGGTGGCTGATCATCAAAATCGCATGCACACCGCACACATTGCAATGGTTGGAAAATATGTGAATTTGGCCGATGCGTATAAATCTTTAAATGAAGCTTTAGAACATGCGGGTTTACAGACGCAAACCAAAGTGGTGATTCATGCGGTCGAAGCCCAAGACCTTGAAAACAAAGGCATAGGCTTATTAAAAGGCATGGATGCTATTTTGGTTCCAGGGGGCTTTGGTACGCGTGGTACCGAAGGCATGATTTTGGCCGCACAATATGCGCGAGAACAAGAGATCCCTTATTTGGGCATTTGTTTGGGGATGCAAATTGCGGTGATTGAATTTGCGCGTCATGTGGTGGGTTGGGCCGATGCCAACAGCACGGAATTTATGCCGGATACGACACACCCCGTCATCGCTTTGGTGACGCAATGGCAACATAGCAGTGGTAAAACAGAAAATAGAATGGAAGACGACGACAAAGGCGGAACGATGCGCCTAGGCGCTTACCATTGCGATTTACAAAAAGATTCTTTGGCTTATGCCGCGTATCAACAGCCGAACATCGTAGAGCGTCATCGACATCGTTATGAAGTGAATAATGTGTTGTTACCTGAATTAGAAGCTAAAGGATTGAAAGTCAGTGGCCGAGCGAGGCAAGAATCTTTGGTAGAATTTGTCGAACTGCCGAATCATCCTTGGTTTTTAGCTTGTCAATTTCATCCAGAATTTACGTCGACGCCGCGTGATGGACATCCTTTGTTTAGCAGTTTTGTTCGTGCGGCAGTGAAACAGCGAGGCTCCCGAGCCGAGGAAAGCCACTTGGGACACGCTGTGAATACATCCCTGTAAGCTCGGACGCCGCATCCATGCGGCGTACGGTCCCAAGTGACCTTCCTTGGCTCGGGAGCTTTGGCAAAGAAATTAAGTGAGAGGTGAGTATGCAACTGTGTGGTGTTGAGGTGGGGTTAGATAAACCTTTTTTTGTGATGGCCGGACCTTGTGTCGTGGAGAGTGAAACTTTGGCCATGGAAACGGCAGGGTATCTCAAAGAATTGATGCAGGCCCGCGGTATTCATTTTATTTATAAATCCTCTTTTGACAAAGCGAATCGTTCTTCCCACGATAGTTTTCGAGGTTTGGGCATTGATAAATCTTTAAATATATTGGCGAAAGTGAAAAAAGAAATCGGGGTTTTGATTGTCACCGATGTTCACGAAGACAGTCCTTTGGATGAAGTGGCCAGTGTCGCAGATGTGTTACAAACGCCTGCATTTTTGTGCCGACAAACGAATTTCATTCAAAAAGTAGCGGCGTTGGGGTTGCCGGTCAATATCAAAAAAGGCCAATTTTTAGCGCCTTGGGATATGAAACACGTGGTCGCCAAAGCACGCGCAGTGGGCAATGAACACATTATGGTGTGTGAACGCGGTGCTTCTTTTGGTTATAATAATTTGGTGTCCGACATGCGCTCTTTGGCGATCATGCGCGATTGCGAAGTGCCAGTAGTCTTTGATGCCACGCATTCAGTGCAATTGCCTGGCGGCCAAGGAACACAATCCGGAGGGCAGCGCGAATTTATACCGGTCTTAGCGCGCGCAGCGGTGGCGGTGGGCATTTCCGGATTATTTTTAGAAACGCATCCCGATCCCGAGAAGGCACTAAGTGATGGTCCGAATTCATGGCCACTCCATAAAATGCCGGCTTTATTGGATCAATTGCAAGCGATTGATGCTGTGGTTAAACAACAACGAGCTTATGAGTTGGTTTGAGTTTTGTCATTCCTGCGAAAGCTATGCGTTGTCATCCCTGCGAAAGCAGGGATCCAGTTTTAAATAGGGTTTCTTTACTGGATTCCTGCTTTCGCAGGAATGACAGTATTGTCGCTGGGATGACAGAATTTCTATATTTTTAAAAGAGTGAGTGACATCATGTCCAATACAATACAAAGAGAAACGCAATTTGGTGCCCACAATTACCATCCTTTGCCAGTGGTTTTAGTCAAAGGTAAAGGGGCTTTGGTGTGGGATGAAAACGGCAAAGAATACATCGACATGATGAGTGCTTATTCGGCAGTGAGTCATGGTCATCAGCATCCTAAAATTGTTCAAGCTTTAGAAAAACAATTGGCGCGCTTGGCGATTGTGTCACGTTCTTATTATACCGACGTATTGGCTGATTTTTTACAATATGCGTGTGAATTGTTGGGTTATGACAAAGCGCTGCCCATGAATACCGGCGCTGAAGCGGTGGAAACCGCTTTAAAATTAGCGCGTAAATGGGGCTATCAAGTCAAACAAGTGCCAAGCGATCAGGCGGAAATCATTGCCTGTCGGAATAATTTTCATGGTCGAACCATTGCCATTGTGGGTATGTCGACAGAGCCACAATATCGCGAGGATTTTGGACCTTTTCCAGCAGGCTTTAAAGTCATTCCTTATGGCGATATCAATACGCTCGAAAAAGCCATTACACCCAACACTGTTGCTTTTATTGTAGAACCTATTCAAGGCGAAGCGGGGATTATATTGCCGCCGCCGGGCTATTTAAAACAATGTAAAGACTTGTGTGTGCGTCACAATGTCTTATTCATAGCCGATGAAATTCAAAGTGGTTTAGGCCGCGCTGGCAAACGTTTGGCTTGCGATCATGAAAATGTTCATCCCGATATTTTGGTGTTGGGTAAAGCTTTGGGCGGTGGTGTATTGCCAGTTTCTTTGGTATTGGCAGATGACCCGATAATGTCGGTGTTGAGACCCGGCGATCATGGCAGCACCTTTGGCGGTTATGCTTTGGCCGCAGCAGTGGGTTTAGCGGCTTTAAAAGCTCTGGAAGAAGAGGGCTTGGCGGAGCGTGCTGCTGTTTTAGGCGAGCGTTTGATGAAAGGCTTAAAAACCATTTCACACCCCGCGATTAAAGACATTCGTGGCAAAGGTTTGATGATAGGCATTGAGCTCGATCCAACCATCCTCGAAGGCCGTACTGTGGCGCTTAAATTATTAGAACAGGGCATTTTAACCAAAGAAACCCATCAAGTCGTAATTCGTTTGGCACCGCCTTTGGTGATTAGTGAGGCTTTGATCGATAGAGCAATAGAAATCATTCGACAGGTTTTTTCAGAGCTTAAATAAGGCTTTGTTTTAATTTATTTTTTATTTTAACCAAGTTAATATTCCCTTAAGAATTTTTATAGAATTTCTCTGTATACTGTATTCGTTATTTGAATTTAACCAAAGTATAGCGGGGCAATAAAAATGTTTGGGTTTTTTAGTTTAGGGGAAAATTTGCTCGACGGACCAACGATTGAAGATTTATTTGAAGCTATTGCTAAGAATGATCAACAGGTCATCGCAGGATATTTTAGGAAAACTTTCGATGATGTGGCAGGAGAAATTGCAAAACACACCGGGGTTAATAAACTCAGTCAAGCAGGAGGAGATGATATTACGCCTGCTATAGAGACGGTTGTTGGCGATCTGCCTTTTGATGCTATTACAGAAAAAAATAAAGACTTTTTGGCACAGACAGCTCAGATTTATGAAAATAGACTCGGTAAGTGTTTGATAGCACTACAAAAACTAAATGGTGAGATATCTGAGTTTAATCAAAGTCTTCTATCACCAGAACGCATACAAGAAATAGATGAAGGCAGTGAGATGACTGAAGCAGAAGAAGCCCATTTTGAACAAATGTTAAAAGTTGAAAAGCCAGATATATATCAAAGACTTCAGAAGCTAAACGAAATGAAATCAGAGTTGGGAACGTGTCGTTCAATTGCTTACTTTCTTGAAAGTAAAATAGAGCTTGCTTTAGAAGAGCAATCCAGTCTTCAAAATCGCTCTTTTTCCTGCACTATACTGTAAAATAAAAACTACAATATAGTACACCCATGACGCACAACAGCATTCAGGATCCCTGGTTTTTCTGTTGTGCGCCCGTGAGGGTCATTGAAGAAGGAGCAGATTGAAGAAACTAGGGAAGGTGCTACTATATTTTGATCGACAGGTGTTGTAGATCGCACTTTCCTTTTAGATAGGGAAAGGGGTGTAGTGAGTCGTATGAAATCTTCGGGAGAAAGAGATCGTTTTCCATGGGCAACATCTATCAAAGTCAATAAATCTTTTACTCTTTCTGTCTCTGTCAATACAGCAGCATGCCAACCCAATCGAGTGCTCAAGTTAAACGCGCGACGTAAGTCGTTTTCTGTTATTAGATTTAAATTCTCCTCTCCGTCGATAGTGAGGGCTTCATTTGATTTAGTGTAAGTGATCATTGGGCTACGCGGTTCACAATACAATAAATTTACGCCTTCTTTAAATTGTATTCGAACTTTTAATTTGAGTGAAGGCTCAATATTGGCGAAGTGATGATGTAAATGGATCAATTCGTGTCCGAGTGAAATATGCCTGACTTCTGAAATTAAGCGGGTAGGCTTCGTACCACCATTCACACGCAGTGTTTGGAAATCAGGTTGCAAGGGGAAAAAAATGAGGTTTTTTTCTGATTTCGGTTCGTTTCCTGGTTTAATGAAGATTTTGGATTGATGCTCTACGAAATAGCCAAGCAATATTTGTCCGGGCTCTACCGTAGAGAGTTTGTAAATTAAGCTGTAGAGATCGTATTTTTGCACTTCAGTTAAGGTGTTTATCTCTAAACATTTTTCAATGAAAACGATGAAGAGCGCATTCTCCTTCTTAAAAGTCTCATTGGCCATAAGAATCGCCATACAACCCGCTTCTTCAACTTGTAGCCTTTGTATACACTGATAAGAACCTAGAATTTGTGGGTTTGTGCCTAAATTTTCATAGTCAGTGGCAGAGAGTTTATCGAGTTCATCTTGTATTTTTTGGTAGAACACTAATTCGGAATCAAATAATTTAGCGTATTCTTCATACATAGCGCGGTATTTCCCTCACAATTATTTTTGACTATAAAATGATCAGCTAATGATGGCCTCTTGCATTGTTCAGAATGCTCATGATATCATTTTTCTTCACAAAAGGCACGTAGCTCAGTGGTAGAGCATCACCTTCACACGGTGGGGGCCGGTGGTTCGATCCCACTCGTGCCTACCAAATTACTTTCATCCTCACAATTTTAACCTAATAAAATAACCAAACTTGGAAATTAGCCAGGTTTTGGCTAAAATGCAGAGTTAATTTCATTTTAATCATTAAATGCACAGTCTGGTCGGCTGCGATCTTTACATATTTTCCTAAATGAAAAACAATGTCCTTTTGGCATTCAAATCAGCACACAAAATTTAAGTGTTCAAGGTCCTTTGTTATTGCTACCTTTGTATCTGATAGCAGAATTGCCACGATTGGCAAGCAAATTGTTAGAAAGTTCAAAATGAGAATTGTTTCTACTTGCATTCTTGCAAAAGTAAAAGTTGTCTAAAACGAGCAAATTATTATGGAATTTTTTAAGAATTCATTAATATTCATTTGATACACTGCGCTTACTTTTCACCGACAGTTTTCTGCCGGGAAAGTAAGGAAGGTATTTTTCAATAAATAGAATACTAAACTAATAATTCAAGCAATGAGGTAAAAAAATGGCTGCTTACAATCCAAATGAATATATCGATGCTGTGCAAGCAAAACAATTAGGACTTATTGATCCGGAGGGTATATTTTTAGGTCTCGATAAAGACGATACCTTAATAGATGGAGACGATGCTCCTATTAATGGGAGACTCATGTATTATATCATACAGTGGATTATTGCTAAACAAAAAACCATTGCTTGGACTATTCTTTCAACAGGCTCTGCAGGCTTTACAAGCAAGGAAGCCGCTTATGCAGATAAAACAATACAAGAGTTCTCACAGCAAGTAGTCGATCCCTCTGCAAAAAATTGGAGATACCCTAATTACGGACATTACGTCGTCGTAGATGACAAAACAGTCAGAAATGGATTTGTTAATCTTTTTACTAAAATGAATCCGCAGGCACCAGACAATAACTGGGCAAAAGAAATTGATCAAGAGTTAGGTAAAAAGCATCACATCTCTTTTGCTGATGTAGTACAACATGGTATAATATCATACTCTCGATCTGGCGAATTGATTCTAACTTATTCTAGCAAGAAGGAAGGTGGAGAACCAATCATAATTTCCATTCCCACAAATGCCAAACTTATATTGAATTTAAATGGTATGGAAGTTATTTTATACATGAAACCTTTCATTGAAAATAGAGCTTATCACCTCATAGGAGACAATAAGTTTTTTCAATTGTTATCTGCCATGGCTTTGGATAACTGTGCTCTCGTTCCCAATGAACAAATAAAAAACTTAGGTGTTGATATCAAAGCCCCACGGCATTTCAAATGGATAGAAAGGTTCGGTATACTAGATGATAAACCAACCGTTGTAGGGCTGCTTCTCGCAGCAGGTGCAAAGGCGCTACGTGCAAATAGCCCTTATGTTTTGCAGAAAGAAAATTATCTCTCAGAATTAAATAGATTTCAAGAAAAAGCGGAGGAGAATGGATGGCTCGAATACCTCCCGGTGATTGAGGGCGCAAAGGCTATTCTTGAAGCTTCAAAAGAAAATCCCAATTCTTATATTGAGTCATTGTGTCGTTTCTTTGGCTTCAACTCAATTGAAGATTTATGTGTACAAGTTTTAAAGCTTGAGATTTATAAAATTCTAAATAATCATAGTGGACATGTAGTCATTAACGAAGAAAATATTGTGAAAAAAATAGAAAAAGCAAGAGCGGTTATAGCGTCTGTATTTTCTACTCCACTCGTTCGTTTGGGTTACAACAATGGTTCTCTAGATAATAGTTTATATGATTTGGCCGTAGAAATTAGTAAACTTGAATCAATAGACGATATTTTGCAGCATATTATTAAAAGATCAAGACAAGTGAATAGCGAGTTAGAAACATTGCAAGCAAAGAAAACGCTATTAAAGAAAGATATTGAGAGAATGGAATTTCTATTTGACTTTAAGGAGAGATTATCTGAACTTAGAGTTACAGCCATGGCTGCAGCCATTGAAGTAAGTTCAGATCTGAACGATTTGGGAAGCATTTGTCAAACTATTAAAGCTAAGATACAGGAATTTGGAGAGGAGGAGGCTAGGAGATTTGGCTGGAAAGCACTTGAAAAACGGGTTGAAGCCAAAATAAAGGAAGTAGCAGCATCTCAGGGTAAAGCAATCTATTTGCCTTCATCTAGCTCCAGCAGTTCGAGTGTTAGTGCTACTCAGCCGAGTGGTAATCTTTACGGTTTCATGACTCCTCTGCACGCAGAGCACCCCGAGATAGAAGCAAGACAAAGTATAGATCTCGCAATCGGGGCCATAGAGACTAAGCTTCCAGCATTAAGCAGAGATGTTATAGCGGATGTTGAAGTTGAAAATAGCAGTCATGAGCAATTCAAAGTGAGAGCCGAGATAAAGAATATTATGACATTATTAAGACAGACCCAATTGCTCATTCAACAGTGTCCTAGCTTAGACAATCTTGAATATGTTCAACAATGTATAAAGAACCTTGAAACGATTAAAGAGAAGATTTCTCAGCCACAATGGACAGGTGAACAATGGGAAATAGTGATTCCTCTTTCAAGTGGAAAATGGTTCACAGTAGGGGAGCCAACAAGAGAGGTGTATCTTGATGTTTACGAAAATGTTAATAGCGCCTTGGCGAGGCTACAGCAAATAAGCACAAAGCTTGGTCATGCGCATGCATCTCAATCCGAGCCTGGCTTTGCAAGTTTAATGGGGGGTATTGGCTTCCACGCACACTCAGCATCAGCAAATGATGGCCAAGATCCGTCTGTAGGTTTACCGGAGGGTGTGAAAAGCGATTTCTTGGATGAGGCTAAGCACTCACCTTCTTGAAAGTAATCTCTCAAACGAAAAGGATTACCGAGCCGCGACCGTGAGGGAGCGGTGGTTCAAAGTAAGGAACTACGCTTAGGTGAAAACGGTTATTTTTCTCGTAGCCGTGATTTCTTACTTCGAACCACCGCTCCCTCCTCACGGTCGCTTCGATCGCAGTTCGATAAAAGGCTTTGATTTTAAGCCCTACTCAATGCTTCCCTCGATACCCTTTAGGGACGTAGCTCAGTGGTAGAGTATCACCTTCACACGGTGGGGGCCGGTGGTGCGATCCCACTCGTGCCTACCAAGCACAAAATATAATCTAGATTTTGGGTTTATTTAGAACAGGCGCTAATACGCTTTCTAAACTTTTTTGTAAAGTAGCCGCACGAGGGGGGGCAAAAAAATAGGAAGGCAATGGATTTTTTACCTTATTGTTCTTTAAGAAACCTTGGACACGAACTAAAAAATTTTCTGCACCGTGCTTAAAAACATTACCACGTTGGGAAAAAATTTTACCTTCGTCTTTTAGAATGCTATTAACAGCTTGTATTTTTTGAGTGGCTGTCGTTTCTTCTTTTTCTAATTCCGCTTTCATGCGGCGAGCGATATCTAATTTATTTTGTCGTAGATCTGAAGGTTTTTTTCCCTTTCCTTCACGCGTCGTTATATAAGCTTCTATTTCAGTTAGTGCAGTAGAAACTGCCTTTTGCGCTGACATCTCTCTGGTCTTATTATTAGATTCTTTTATTGCTTGATATCTAAGAGAAGTATTTATTGTTTGCAATCGCTCGTCTAAAGATTTGTTCTTATCCGTCAAAATGTCATAAAGTTTAGAATTTTCAATTTGATTAAAATCATTTAAATAATGGTTGATGCAGTAGAAATCTAGCTCTTCTTTTGCTGCTTGAAGTTCATTAACTTGTTTAGCCTCTTTAACCTGATTTTCTATAAAAGTGAAACGACTTTGCGCATCGGAGATGGAATCTTTAAAATTAAGAATATCTTCGTCTTGATGATCGACGATGCCCGAAGTAAAGGCAGTAGCAGCTCCTATACGATTAATCAATGCTGTTTTTTGAGCAGCCGATAAAAACGGATCTGAGTTTATCGTATTTCGAAGAATCTTTGCTTTTTTCAAAACAAACGCCAACTTAGAATGAAGTTCGCGCCTTTCTTGATCACGGCCATCATCTCCATCATTATCACTGGGCATTTTAACTCACTCCATAAAAAATTTAAAATATATTTAAGGATCATTATACAGGGGATAGCTTAAGATAATATTAAATTTTGGACTTTTAACTTATTCTATAATAAATTTATTTTTGGTATGCTAAAAAGCTTTGTTTTTGAAAAGCTTAACGAATAACCCTCTATTTTAGCCAGACTTTGCCTAAAATGTAGAGGTTAATTTTATATTTGGGTATTAATTATCTTTGCTGTCTTCGGCATTAGGTGCCTACCTAGGTCGATGCTTTTCTGTAACCGAGCCGCGACCGTCAGGGAGCGGAGGTTCGAAGCAAGGAAGCACGGTTAACCAAAGGCAGTCATTTTAAACGAAAAATCGAATATACAGAACTTGAAATGGCCATTTTCTCGTAGTGGTTGTTTCTCACTCCGAACCTCCGCTCCCTGACGGTCGCGGCTCGGTTGCTTCGATCGCAGTTCGATAAAAGCCCTTGATTTTAGGCCTTACCCAATGCTATTCTCGATACCCTTTAGGCACGTAGCTCAGTGGTAGAGCACCACCTTGACATGGTGGTGGTCGGTGGTTCGATCCCACTCGTGCCTACCAAATTGAATTATCTGGACAGCAAGCATGCCAACGATTACTTTGCCCGACAATAGACAGTTGCCTTTTGATGAGCCTGTTAGGGTCGAAACCGTAGTGGCCAGTATTGGCGCGGGTTTGGCCAAAGCCGCTTTGGCAGCTAAGGTCAATGATGTCTTGGTTGATTTGAGTTATGTCATCGAGCAAGATGCAAGCTTGAAAGTCATCACCGCTAAAGATCCCGAAGGCTTAGAAGTCTTGCGCCATTCTACGGCGCATTTATTGGCTCAAGCGGTCAAGGCCTTATTTCCCAGCGCCCAAGTGACCATCGGTCCTGTTATTGAAGATGGTTTTTATTATGATTTTGCTTTGGAGCGCAGTTTCACGCCCGAAGATTTAGAATCCATCGAAG
The DNA here is from genome assembly GCA_021782495.1 of Pseudomonadota bacterium. Taxonomy (GTDB): domain Bacteria; phylum Pseudomonadota; class Gammaproteobacteria; order UBA1113; family UBA1113; genus VFKP01. Next base: position 32,146 of record JAJXUV010000007.1, read on the forward strand.
CCAAAATGCAGGAATTAGCAGCGAAAGAGTATGAAGTTACGCGCAGAGTGATGGGCCGCGATGAAGCTATTGCCTTTTTCCGTGATTCGGGCGAAAACTACAAAGCTGAAATCATCGAAGGAATCCCGGCGGGTGAAACGTTGTCTTTGTATCAACAAGGCGATTTTGTGGATTTGTGCAGAGGGCCGCATGTCCCCAATACACGGCATTTAAAAGCCTTTAAGTTAATGAAAGTCGCAGGCGCTTATTGGCGCGGCGATTCGAACAATGCCATGTTGCAACGCATTTATGGTACGGCTTGGGCAGATGAAAAAGCACTGGCAGCTTATTTGTATCGTTTGGAAGAAGCTGAAAAACGCGATCACCGCAAATTAGGCAAATTGTTGGATTTGTTTCATACCCAAGAAGAAGCACCAGGCATGATTTTTTGGCATGCCAAAGGTTGGCAATTGTATCGCGTGATAGAAGCCTACATCCGCCGTAAATTGCATGAATACGATTATCAAGAAATTCGCACACCACAAATTGCCGATAAAATTCTCTGGGAAAAATCGGGCCATTGGGCGCAATACCGAGAAGAAATGTGGATGACTTCTACTGAAAATCGCGACTACGCGATTAAACCGATGAGCTGTCCTTTGCATGTGCAAGTGTTCAAACAAGGCTTGCGCAGTTACCGTGATTTGCCTTTGCGTTTGGCGGAATTTGGATCTTGTCATCGCAATGAAGCCTCTGGCACTTTGCATGGCTTGATGCGCGTACGACAATTAACCCAAGACGATGGGCATTTGTTCATTCGTGAAGATCAAATCGAAGCCGAAGCCTCCAAATTATTGGATTTGGTCTACGAGGTGTACCATGATTTTGGTTTTGACGACGTCCATTGTCGCTTGTCGACTCGCCCCGATAAACGGGTAGGCGAGGAAGCAGTCTGGGATAAGGCTGAGATAGCCTTGCAACAAGTCTTAGAGCGTAAAGGGGTCCAATGGACCTTACAGCCAGGCGATGGTGCTTTTTATGGTCCTAAAATCGATTTTAAACTGCGCGATTGTTTGGGGCGTGAATGGCAATGCGGTACAGTTCAGTTGGATTTTCAAATGCCAGGGCGACTAGAGGCTTATTACATCGATGAGGTCGGCAATAAGGTAGTTCCCATCATGTTGCATCGGGCTGTATTAGGTTCTATGGAGCGGTTTATCGGCGTGTTGATAGAACACTTTGCGGGTAAATTTCCGGTTTGGTTGGCGCCTGTACAAGCTTCTATTCTGACCGTATCGGACAAACAAGCTGAATATGCTCAAAAAATATACGAATCTTTGAAAAAAGAAGGCCTTCGAGTAGAAAAAGACTTGCGTAATGAGAAGATAGGCTTTAAAATCCGGGAGCATACACTGCAAAAAGTGCCTTATTTAATTATCATAGGCGATAAAGAAGTCAATTCCAGTCAGATTACGCTCCGGTCTCGCAGCGGCGAAGACTTAGGTGCGATGTCTTTGGCTGATTTTACGTCTTTGTTAGAAAAAGAAAGTGCCTTGTTGGGACGAGGTAAGAGTTAAAATAGCGGACTGTTTACAATTCGCTAGGCCGAGACGGAATTCGTTGGTTTTTGAGCACCGCAGCACAGTTTATTTTGACATAAATGAGCAGCGGAGCACAAAAAATCAACCAATTACGTCCAGCATAGTAGAATTGTAATAGGCCGAAATGGGGAGAGTTTGAGATTAGTACTAAGCAAACAACAGTTAAAACGCGGATTAACGAGGAGATAAGGGCCAAAGAAGTACGGGTCATCGATGAAAATGGAGATCAAGCAGGCATTTTGAGTATAAGCGAAGCTTTGCAACGTGCCATATTAGCGGGTCTGGATTTAGTCGAAATATCGCCGAGCGCCGAGCCGCCTGTTTGCAAGATCATGAACTATGGTAAATACGTTTACCAGCAAAAGAAAAACGCTGCGGATTCTAAGAAAAAGCAGCATAAGGTCAAGATCAAAGAAATCAAATTTCGACCAGTAACGGATGAAGGGGATTATCAGGTCAAGCTACGCAACCTGATACGGTTCCTGGAAGAGGGGGATAAAACCAAAGTCACGGTGCGCTTTAGAGGCCGTGAACTAGCCCATAGGGAATTGGGATTGGAATTGTTGAAACGCATCAGTGAGGATTTAAACAACTACGGTGTGGTGGAACAATTTCCAAAAATGGAAGGAAAGCAAATGGCAATGCTATTGGCCCCTAAGAAGAAATAATGAATACTCATAGCGATTTGGTTTTAAGCGCGGCGGCAGACTTAAGAGCCAACAAAGCATAAAAGCAAAGCGCGAAGAGTATAATGCGGAGTTTTTAAATGAAACTAAAATTGAAAAGCAAAAGTGGCGCCAAAAAGCGCTTTAGAGCTCGAGCCAATGGATACAAATATCGCAACGCAGAACGCGGGCATATTTTAACCAAGAAAACACAAAAACGTAAACGTCAACATAGAGGGCAGGACAGCATCAGTGCTGCCGATGAGCGCTCTATTCGTCGTATGTTAAAAGGTAGTTAGAGGGGAAATTCCATGGCAAGAGTAAAACGTGGTGTTGTGGCCAGAGCCAGACACAAAAAGGTATTAAAACAAGCCAAAGGCTATAGAGGAGCGCGCAGTCGGGTCTATAGAGTGGCGAAGCAAGCGGTGATCAAAGCCGGTCAGTACGCTTATCGCGATCGCAGACAACGTAAACGCGATTTCAGAGCTTTGTGGATTGTGCGTATTAATGCAGCGGTCAGAGAGTTGGGCTTAACTTACAGCCAGTTCATGAATGGCTTAAAGAAAGCGGCTATTGAAATCGATCGCAAAGTCTTGGCTGAATTAGCGGTTCATCAAAAAGAAGCTTTCGAAGCGATTGTTGCGCAATCTAAAGCGGCTTTGGCGCAATAGGCTTAATTTTGTGAACGATTCGCTTGCTCACCCCCCTCATCTGGACGTATGAAGATGCGCCAAAAAATGTGAGCGAAAAGCGCATAAGCGCGGCGAACATTTTTGACGCACGCAGGGCGAAGCACGAACGAAGTGAGTGCTGAGTCCAATATGGGCTTTTCTAGAGAGGAGCTGAGATGTTACCTTTTGAATCTATCTTAAAACAAGCGCGCGAACAATGCGAAGCGGCTGCGGATTTACCCGCTATCGAGCAACTTCGCGTGCAATTTCTGGGAAAAAAAGGCATCGTTACGGAATTGATGAAAACCATGGCGAGCCTTAGTCCTGCAGAGCGTCCTTTGTATGGCCAACAAGTCAATGAACTCAAAGAAGCGATTCAATCTTTATTGCAAGTCAAGCAAGAGCAACTTCAAGCCCACGCTATGAATGCTGCTTTAGAACGCGATGCGGTGGATACTTCTTTACCGGGCCGCAATGTAGGCATAGGGCATTTGCATCCCGTCACCCAAACGCGCCTTCGCATTGAGGGCTTTTTCAGCAGTATGGGCTTTGACATTGTCACTGGTCCTGAGATTGAAGACGAATACCATAATTTCGATGCTTTGAATGTTCCCCCACACCATCCCGCGCGCGCTTCGCACGATACTTTCTATTTGGAAGACGGACATTTATTGCGGACACACACTTCGCCCGTGCAAATTCGGTATATGAAAACGCACAAACCGCCTTTTAGAATGGTGGCACCGGGACGTGTGTATCGCTGCGACAGCGATATGACACATACCCCGATGTTTCATCAATTGGAAGCTTTATTAGTCGACGATCACAGCACCTTTGCGGATTTGAAAGGCTTGTTACAAACTTTTTTAGAAGCTTTTTTTGAACAAAGCGTGGTCTTGCGTTTAAGACCCTCTTATTTTCCTTTCACTGAACCTTCTGCAGAAGTGGACATTCAATGTGTGAAATGCCAAGGCGAAGGGTGTAGGACCTGTAGTCAATCGGGTTGGTTGGAAATATTGGGTTGTGGGATGGTGCATCCGCAAGTACTGAACAATGTTAGCATAGACAGTGAGCGTTACAGTGGTTTTGCCATTGGGATAGGGATTGACAGACTAGCCATGCTGCGTTATGAAATTCCCGATCTTCGGTTGTTGTTTGAAAACGACATTCGCTTTTTAAAACAGTTTTAAGGGCTTTTATTATGCGTTTAATGATGCTAGGTTGTCCCGGAGCGGGTAAAGGAACGCAAGCGCAATTCATCGCGCGCGATAACCATATCCCTCAAATTTCCACGGGTGAAATGTTGCGTCAAGCAGTGGCTTTGGGATCGCCTTTGGGTTTAAAAGCCAAAACGATTATGGAAGAAGGAAAATTGGTGCCGGATGATTTGATCATCGATTTGGTCAAAGTGCGCATCGCTGAACCCGACTGCAAAGCAGGCTTTATCCTCGATGGTTTTCCGCGCACGTTGCCTCAAGCCCAAGCTTTGATCGACGCAGAGATTTCTTTAGACGTGGTGTTGGAATTGAGTTTGGACGATGAAGAAATCGTTCGCAGAATGAGTGGCCGCATAGTGCATGCGGCTTCGGGTCGTGTGTATCACCGTGAATTTAATCCGCCCAAAGTTCCCATGCAAGATGATATTACCGGTGAGCCTTTGATACAACGCGAGGATGACAAAGAAGCAACGGTTCGTAAACGCATCGAAGTGTATCATGCTCAAACCAAACCTTTAATTGATTTTTATCGACATTTCCCCAAAGATGCTCGAGTCCCTGCCCCGCAGTTTTGTCGTATTTCGGGGCTAGGCAGCGTAGAAGAAGTCGCCGCGCGGATCCATCAAAGTCTGCAAAAATTGGGGTTTTAAGCTATTAATTGACCAATTTTTTGCAAAATTGCCTTAAATCTGAAAGCCAAGGTATTGATTTGTGCCTTTTTTAAACAGATAGAGTTCTCTGTTAAACTAATGATCATAAAAAGTTCAAATAAGTCAATTTTTATTTATAAACAAAGGGGGTATAAAAAATGATTTCAGTATCTCGTTTAATAGAAGCAATAAACCGGGGCGATTTCGCACAAGCGACGCAATTAATCAAAGAAAAAAATATTGATATTAAAAAAGTGCGAGATTCAGTGGGACGTAATCTTCTTCATATAGCCGTAGCGACTAAGCGTGGCCCAGCACATAATCGTGATCCAGCAACTTATCATAACCCAGTAACATGCTTAGAGTTTCTCCTAGATAATGGCATCTTAGAAGGAGAAGGAGCCGTTCTCATTAATGCAAAGAGCAAAAGAGGAAGCTATACCCCTCTACATGTAGCTGCTCGAGACGGTCATGCAGACTGTATAAAAATTTTAATAATGCGGGGTGCGTCTCTTAAAGAAACTGATGCTTGGGGGCAGAATGCGTTACATATCGCTGCTTTCAAGGGACATGCGGATTGTGTACAAATTTTAGTAAATAGTGGCGCACCCGTTGATACACAAGATACAGCTGGCCGTACTCCTCTAAATTTAGCTCGTCAGAAAAATTATAAAGAAATTATAGCCATCTTTTCACAGAGCGTTGCGACAAAGGATGGGAGTAACGCTGCTGAAACAGGTAATATACCGCTTAGCCTAAAACGTATGCAGCCAAGTGATACTAATTTACCTACTTCGTCTAAGGTTAGAAAAATAGATGAAGGTAGCGTTTCTATTGGAGAAAATCCTCTTACTATATTCAAGCAAGCCTTAACTGCCCGTCGCAGCGCTCCGGTTAATACTAAAGCAGGATTCAAAAAAAATGACGATTTTATAGTAGCTCATGAAAGTAATGAATTAACGCAAAGCAGTGAAGATAGCGATGATATAACATTAAACAAAGAAGAGAGTAAGATAGAGCTACGCTGAATGGATTGATCCTGCTCGGGATTCCAGAATGGTTATGTATTGTACAAAGATTGAGGTGAAATTGCGAAGCGTTGCGGTAACCTATGAGGATCTTTATTGTCTATAATTTAGTCAAATTTGACAGGGTGCTTTTTTTCTTTAAAGGGTTTACAATCGAGTTTATGTCCAATGGGTATACAAGGGATAAGACGATGATCCATGAATTAACGGCACAAAATTTTGATACAACATTAGACCAACACGATACGGTTGCAATCGACTTTTGGGCGCCGTGGTGTCAGCCTTGTTTGGCTTTTAAACCGATTTTTGAACGGGTGTCAGAGCAATTTCCTAAAGTCTGTTTTGCCAGTGTGAATGTGGAGGCCGAGAAAGAATTGAGCCAAGATTTCAATATACGGCAAATTCCGCTCATTATGATTCTAAGACAGCGGGTTGCTTTGTTTTCAGAAGCGGGAACTCTAACTCAAAGCGCCTTAGTGGATTTAGTGCAACAAGCATTGAATTTGGACATGAGTGCTTTGGAGCGTGAGTCGAAGGATGATGAAACTTAAAAGAATGAAAACAGGCATCATCTTATCCAACTTGGGAACACCTACCGCGCCTACTTCATCGGCGATACGTCAATTTTTACGGGCTTTTTTAAGTGATCCGCGCATTATCCAGGAGATCCACCCTTGGTTATGGCGCATTATCTTAGAAAGCTTCGTTTTGCCTTTTAGAACTGCCAAAGTGCGCGGTCTTTATGAAAAAATTTGGACTGACGCCGGCTCGCCTTTGCTCGCTTATAGTTTGAAACAAGAAAAAGCTTTAAATGCTGCTTTGTCTTCTGCCGAAATTCCCGTGGTTTTTGCCATGACTTATGGTGAACCTAGTTTTGACAATGCACTCAATCGACTCGAAGAAAGAGGCTGTGAACGCATTATCGTGTTGCCTTTATATCCCCAATATTCTAGCACGACGACCGCTGCGGTTTTTGATGGTGTGGCGCGGGCTTTTCGTTCTAAAATGGTATTGCCGGAAATTATTTTTGTGCGAGACTATCATCGCCATCCTTTGTACATCCAAGCGATTGCTTCGAGCATTGAAGCACATTGGCAAGCACAGGAACGAGGCAAATTATTGCTTTTTTCCTTTCATGGGTTGCCCGTATCGTATTGCGCGCGCGGCGATCCTTATTCCAAAGCGTGTGAAGAAACAGTAGCAGCCGTTACAGCAACTTTAGGCTTAAAAAAAGAAGAATATGCTCTGACGTATCAATCGCGTTTGGGTGTGCAGCCTTGGCTTCAACCCTATACGATGGAGTTTTTATCGCAAAAAGCGCGGGAAGGATTGAAAAGTGTTGATGTGATCGCGCCGGGATTTGCCGTAGACTGTTTGGAAACTTTAGAAGAATTAGCGCTGCAAAATAAGGCGGCTTTTTTGCAATCAGGTGGAGAAGTTTTTCATTATATTCCTGCCTTAAATGACCGCAAAGAGCATATTGCTTTGTTGCAGGCTTTGGTGGAAGAGCGGCTGTAAGTTTACATTCCCGGTGGTTTGAAGGTGGGGGGCGTTTTGGTGTTGGCAGCCTGATGTTGAAGTTGCTTTTGATGTTGATGTCTTAATTCTAGTTCATTTCTAGAGCGCTCATTTGCAACGGTGTCCGCAGCCACATTGGGATCCATTCCGGTCATTTTAACGGTGAGCGGGTGTCGTGGTAATTGTGAAGGGTTATTGCCTGCTGAAGCTTTTCTTTTCGGCAAAAGGTGTGCCATAAATTTCACAAAGGCTTGCTGTTTTTTACGTAGTTTGTCTTTAAGCCGTTTATCGTTGTGTTCTTCTTTGAGTTTCTTTTGTTGTGAAGCCTTTTGTTTTGATTTGATTTGTTCAGGCGATTCTGTTTTTGTCGTACTTCGCCGGGCTTTTCTTTTGTCGCGTTCTTGTCGATGTGCGCGTTTGCGTTCTTTGATTTTAGCACTGTCAGTGACTTTCTCACTGCCAATGGGAATGATTTTGTTTCTGGTTTTAGAAGGATCTAATTCGCCACTGCCTGGAAGAAGTGGGCCTTTGGGAGTAGAGCTATCAGTCATAATGGTATGTCAAAATAATTAAATTATCCTAAATTATACCACAAAAAAAAGAAGGGCGGCTCGCGAGCCGCCCCTACAGTTGTCCTTGCAAATTAAACGACCATGTCTTTCAATTTTTTCAAGGCTTTGATTTTCACCACATTACGAGCGGGTTTAGCCTTAAACATGGTTTCTTCACCTGTGAAAGGATTAATACCTTTGCGCGCTTTGGTAGCGGGTTTACGGACTACTTTAATCTTTAACAAACCAGGCAAGGTAAATTCGCCTGCGGCTTTGCCTTTGACGCAGCCGTTGATAATGTCTGCCAAACCGGAAAATACCATCGAAACTTGCTTCTTGCTGACTTCTGCAAATTCAGCCAAAGTAGACAAGATTTCAGTTTTGGTTGGCGCTTCTTTGTAAGTTTTACTCAAGCTAGGCGCTGCTGCTTTACGAGCCACGGATTTGGCTTTAGGGGCTTTCTTGACAGAACGCGTCGTCTTTTTAGCTTTCACTGCTTTCTTAGCCTTTCCGGCGGATTTTTTCACTGCTGCCATGTTTTTTTCCTCATATGATATGCAAAATACAAATAACACTTACTCCTGCTAAGCCAAAGCTAAACAGGCATCCCGAAACTAAGATACCATATTTTTAGCCTTTGTATAGGGGTTTTTATCTAAAAAAACACTTTTTTTTGTGGTTTTTTCAATGATTTTTGGCTTTTTTTTAAATAATCCCTTTTTCCTTTACCCAAATGTTGCTTTTAATTTATAATGTAGGCTAATTTATTAAGATAAGAAGTACAATAAAATGATTGGCTCGCTTATTGCTCGGTGCAAACAGCATTACGGTAAAATCATCATTCTGGTGTTGGTGGTCTTGGCTTTGGGAGGCTGGTTATACCATCGAACAAAAAATACCTCGAGCGTAAATGTGATGCCTTTAGCAACCGTTAAAATTGCCAAGGTAGAAGAGAAATCGTTGACTTCACAATTTGCCACCATTGGCACGGTCAAAGCTTTGCAAGGAACAGAATTGAGTTCTGCCGTAGCGGGTAAAATAGCCAAAATCTATTTTAAATCGGGCGAAAGCGTTCAACAGGGTCAAGTCTTATTTACTTTAGAAAACGCCGATTTAATTTCGACGGTTAAGCAAGACAAAGCCAAATACGATTACGATGAAGCACAATACCAACGCTATGCCAAATTGATAGCGTCTGGTGTGGTCTCTCGTGCCGCTTTGGATCTGAATAAATCGACGATGGAACAAACGAAAGCGCAATTGGCGCGCGATCAAGCCTTATTGGATAAAACCATCATCACAGCGCCTTTTAGCGGAACTTTGGGAGTGATGCAGGCGAGTGTGGGCGATTACATCACGGAAGGCAAAGCAATTGTTACGCTAGAAGACAACTCTACTTTGTATGTAGATTTTTATGTGCCGGAACGTATCAGCGATTTGGTGGTCGTAGGACACAGGGTGGTGGCGACTTCTAATCAAGTCAAGCAATATCGATGGGCAGGAACCATTGAAGCCTTAAATCCCAGTATGGACAGTGACAATCGCACCATTTTAGTCCGCGCTAAAATCGACACACCGGATACCCATTTGATTCCGGGCATGTATGTCGATGTGTCTATTGCGACTTCAGAATTACAACCCAGACTCGTGATTGCCCAACAGGCCATTCTCTACAATCCTTATGGAGACAGTGTGTATGTGTATCAAAATGGAGTGGTACAGCAGCGTTTTATCACGGTAGGCGATCGCATTGATCAGAATATTGTTGTGTTAAATGGGTTACAAAAGAATGAAGCGATTGTCATTTCGGGACAACAAAAATTATTTAATGGCATGAAAGTACAACTAGCCAAGGAAAATTAGCATGAATTGGACTGATTTTTTCATCAAACGTCCGGTTTTTTCTCTCGCCTTGTCTTTGCTGATCGTGTTTGCCGGTTTATTTTCTGCAACGCAATTGTCTTTGCAATTGTTGCCCACCATCGAAATTCCTGTGATCAATGTGGCAACCGGCTATCCTGGTGCCAACAGTGAGACTATGCAAAATTTTGTGACGAATGTCTTAGAAAGTGCTTTGTCCGGGATCCAGGGCATCGATTACATGACGTCCACCAGTTCGCAAAATAGCAGTTCTATCACCCTCAACATGCAAAATGGGGTGGACACGAATGCAGCACTCACCGACATCGCACAAAAAATCAATTCCGTGCGCGGACGCTTACCCGAAGGTGTCAACGATCCCATTATCAGCAAAATGAGTGCCAACGACGAGTTTGTTTTGCTGTTGAGTTTTACCAGTCGATTGATGCAACGCGAACAAATCACGGATTATTTATTGCGGTTGGTGAAACCGCAATTGGATTATATCGATGGGGTTTCTAATGCCCAAGTCTGGGGCAATAATTTTGCGATGTTGTTGAGCTTGGATCCCAATGCCTTGGCAGCACACAATTTAACGCCCCAAGAAGTGGGGGAAGCTTTGAATAATCAAAGCGTACAAGGTGCGCCAGGAACTTTGAATGGATCAGGTCAAAGTTTGAATTTGGCAACCAATACGGATATGACCAAAGTTGCGCAATTCAACAATCTGGTGATTAAAAATCAGAATAATATGATCACGCGTTTGTCCGATGTGTGACATGCAGCTTTGGGCGTGAGTGAAGGTGACCATGTTAGAGCATTTTACAATGGTGAACCTGCGACGATGTTGGCGGTGATGCCACAACCTGGTGCCAATCCTTTGTCGATTGTCAAACGGGTTCAAGCGGTGTTGCCGACGATCGCACAAGCCTTGCCCCAAGGATTGAGTTTGCACCAAGTGGTCAATCAAGCGGTTTACATCAAAGCCTCAATTAAAGAAGTGATCAAAACGCTCATCGAAGCTTTGGTGATTGTGTCTATCGTGGTTTTTTTATTCATAGGCTCTGCTAGAGCGGTCTTAATTCCGATTGTCACCGTTCCGATTTCACTCATCGGTATTTGTTTTGTGATGTATGCCCTGGGATTTTCTTTCAACATCTTAACTTTATTGGCGATGGTTTTGGCGATTGGTTTGGTGGTCGATGATGCCATTGTGGTGATGGAAAATACCTTTAGATACATTGAACAGGGTGAAAGTGCTTTATCCGCTGCTTTAATCGGGACTCGAGAAATTGCTTTTTCAATCATTGCTATGACCTTGACTCTGGCTGCTATTTTTGCGCCGATTGCTTTTGCAAGCGGCATTACGGGCACTTTGTTTTCCGAATTTGCTTTGTGTTTGGCGGGCAGTGTAATCATTTCAGGCATTGCCGCCTTAACTTTGTCGCCGATGATGTGTTCTCGTATTATTAACACTGATTATGCGCACAAATCTTTGGTGCAAAAAATTGAAGACGTGTTTGAAGCTGTGAAACAAAGGTACGAAACCATTTTGAGGTGGGTCTTAAACCATAAAAAATGGTTAATGCTAATTTGGTTGTTTGCCTTGTGCTTGTGTTTTTATTTTTATGTGAATGCGAACAAAGAATTGGCGCCGGAAGAAGATCAAAGTTATTTAGAAGTGATTGCCTCTGCGCCAAAATCCATTACCCCGCGTTTATTGTCGCAATACAGCGCGGAATTAAATGCCATATATCAACATTTTATGCCTGTCAACTCTTATGTTTATATCGATGGCATCCCGGATTCTAATCAAGTATTGTCTTTTGTGTCTTTGAAACCGTGGGAAGAGCGCAATCTTTCCGCCATGGAATTTCAGCCGCAATTACAGAATGCGTTGAATGACATTGCGGGCTTAAAAGCGATGGCGATATTGCCGCCTTCTTTGCCAGGGGCTTCCGGTGCGCCCATCCAATTCGTCATCAAATCGATTGGCGGTTATAAAAGTTTATATCAATCCGCGCAAAAACTAGAAGAAACGGCCAAACAAAGCGGGTTATTTCAATTTATCAACAGCGATCTCACCTACGATGAACCTGTGTTGCGAATCAATGTGGATCGTCAAGCGGCTACCGCGATGAATGTCGATATAAATGAAATCACCAATGCCATTGCCTCTTTGTACAGTGCAGGCTATTCACAATATTTTAATTTGCAAGGACAAACTTATCAGGTGATTTTACAACCTTTACTAAAAAACAATGTGAATCCAGATGTCTTAAATCAAATTCAAGTGCGTTCCAAAACTGGCAAATTGATTCCTCTATCCGCTTTGGTGAATTTACGAACCACCGTAGAACCTTCTACCTTGAATCAATTTCAACGCATGAATGCAGTCACTTTAAGTGGGGTGATGACGCCAGGACACAGTATTTCACAGGGTTTAAATTATTTAGAACACACAGCCAAGGCTTTGTTGCCCAATGATGTGAGTACCGACATCAGTGGCGGTTCGCGCCAATACGTGCAAGAAGGCAATCGCATGTTGTGGTTGTTTTTGGCTTCTTTCGTGGCAATTTTTATTGTTTTAGCGATGCAATTTGAAAGTTTTGTCGATCCCTTCATCATTTTACTCGGCAGTGTTCCTATGTCAGTGATGGCAGCTTTGATCCCGATTCAATTGCAAATGGCCACCATCAACATTTACACACAAATTGGCTTATTAACGCTGGCGGGCTTGATCAGCAAACACGGTATTTTGCTCGTGAAATTTGCCAACACGCTACAGGCTGAAAAAAATCACAGTAAAACAGAAGCCATGATAGCGGCGGCCAAGATCCGCTTAAGGCCCATTTTGATGACGACCTTGGCCATCGTCTTTGGCAGTCTGCCTTTGGTTTTTTCTACCGGAGCGGGCAGCGTGGCCCGTTTTGACATGGGAATTGTCATTGTTTTTGGCACTTTGGTGGGCACTTGTTTTACATTATTCGTCGTTCCCGTTTTATATCTGTTTAGAGAGCAAAAATAGAACAACTTGGCTTGTTCTCGGGGGAATTCTAGTTTACAATACCGGATCTTTGTAGGGCCTGTTGACACTTGGTTTGTCGAAGCGAAAAATGAGGGAAGCGAGGCAAAATCACAGTAAATTTGAGGAGAATATCGAGAATATTTGACGAAAATTTGCTGTGATTTTGACCGGTTCTACTCATTTCGCAGCCGATAAACCAAGTGTCAACAGGCCCTCAAGTCAGAAAAGGTCAAATAGGAGTCTAAAGCATGCTAGTTAAAGCAGAAAAGAATGAAATCATCCGACGATTTCAACGTAAAGAAGGCGATGTTGGTTCCCCAGAAGTCCAAGTTGCTTTGTTAAGTGCCCGTATTAAGGGTTTGCAAGGTCATTTTACCCTCAATAAAAAAGACAAACACTCAAGACGTGGGTTGATGAAAATGGTCTCTCAGCGGAAAAAATTGCTGTCTTATCTGGAAAAAAACGATAAGGCGAAATATCAGCAATTGATTAATGAATTGGAAATAAGAGGTTAAAGTGGGTATTGTAAAAAAATCCTTCCAGTATGGAAGTCATTCGGTGAGCCTAGAAACAGGCTTGATAGCCAAACAAGCGACGGGTTCGGTCATGGTCAGCATGGGCGATACGGTGGTTTTAGTGACGGTCGTGGGACAAAAAGATCTGACAGCAGACAGGGACTTTTTCCCCCTAACGGTCAATTACATTGAAAAAAGTTATGCTGGCGGCAGTATTCCCGGAGGCTATTTTAAACGAGAAGGGCGTCCTACAGAGCGTGAAGTCTTGGCTTCTCGTCTGATCGATAGGCCTTTGCGCCCCATGTTTCCAGAAGGATTTACCCAAGAAGTGCAAATTGTAGCAACCGTATTGTCGATGGATCCCGATGTGAATCCCGATGTACCGGCTTTGCTCGGTGCTTCAGCGGCTTTAGCCGTATCAGGAATCCCCTTTCATGGTCCGGTTGCAGCGGCCCGAGTGGGTTATATCAATGGTCAATACGTGTTAAACCCTTCCAAAGCACAATTGACTGATTCAAAATTGGATTTGGTCGTGGCCGGTGCCAAAGACGCCATTTTAATGGTGGAATCTGAAGCCAAAGAATTGTCAGAAGAAGTTATGTTGGGCTCCGTGATGTTTGGACATCAGCAAATGCAAGTGGCTATAGACGCCATCAAAGCTTTGGCCGAAGAAGCAGGAACAGTGGCTTGGGAATGGCAAGCGCCAGCCGTAGACACCGAATTGAAATCTGCGATAGAAAGTCAATATTATGCAGACATCGTGAAAGCCTATCAAATCGTTGATAAAAAAGCGCGTCACGATAAATTAGATGAAATTAAAGCGGCGATCGCGGCGGCCTTTACGATGGAAGGAGATGAGGCTCGTCAAAAACACATCGTTAAAATCACCGGTGATTTGGAAAGTCATGCCGTGCGTGAAAAAGTATTGGCCGGTGGCCGTATTGATGCGCGTGCTTTGAATGCGGTTCGCCCGATTTCCATTCAAACCGGTTTATTGCCCCGTACACACGGTTCAGCCTTGTTTACACGCGGTGAAACCCAAGCCATTGTGGTCACCACCTTAGGGACTGGTAAAGACGCACAGTTGATAGACGATTTAGAAGGCTTGCGTAAAGAAACCTTCATGTTGCATTACAATTTCCCTCCTTATTCCGTGGGTGAAGTCGGCATGATGGGTTCTCCGAAGCGACGTGAAATTGGTCATGGGAATTTGGCGCGCAGAGCGTTGAATGCCGTATTGCCTGATCCCGATTCTTTCCCTTATGTATTGCGCGTAGTTTCGGAAATCACTGAATCAAATGGTTCGAGCTCGATGGCCAGCGTTTGCGGCGGCAGTTTGTCTTTGATGGATGCAGGCGTGGCGATTAAAGCGCCAGTTGCCGGGATTGCCATGGGTTTGGTCAAAGAAGGCGAGCGCTTTGCTGTATTGAGTGATATTTTGGGCGATGAAGATCATTTGGGCGATATGGATTTCAAAGTAGCTGGAACCTCGAGTGGGGTGACGGCTTTGCAAATGGACATCAAAATCACCGGGATTACCGAAGAAATCATGAAAGTGGCTTTGGCTCAAGCCAAAGAAGGTCGCATGCACATCTTGGGTGAAATGGCCAAAGCGTTGACTGAGCCACGGGCTGAAATGTCGAATTACGCACCGCGTATGACCATGTTGCAAATTCCCGTCGATAAAATCAAAGACGTTATCGGAAAGGGCGGCGTCACCATTCGTGGGTTGATAGAAGAATTTGGCGTGAGCATCGACATAGACGACGATGGTATGGTGAAGATCGCTTCCGTTAGTGGTGAAGCCGCTAAAGAAGTGCAACGTCGCATCGAATTGATCACCGCTGAAGTCGAAGTGGGCCAAAATTACGAAGGCAAAGTCGTCAAGCTTGCAGATTTCGGCGCTTTTGTGGCGATTTTACCGGGTAAAGAAGGTTTGGTGCACATTTCACAAATCACAGAACAACGGGTCGAGCGTGTGAGCGATGTGTTGTCAGAAGGACAAATGGTGCGCGTGAAAGTATTGGAAATCGACAAACAAGGGCGTATTCGTTTGAGTATGAAGGCCGCGGATCCAGCCTAGGATTTTAGAGTGTATTCGTGGTTACTGCCTTATCGAGAACAGTTGCCAAGCGATAGACGTGTGTGGCCACAAGCACTCTTATTAGCAGGTTCTGCGAATTTGGGCGGCCTAGCCCTCGCAGAACACTGCGCCGCATTTTTATTGTGTCATCATCCCGCAGAAAGCAGTGCTTGTGGGCAATGTCAAAGTTGCACGTGGTTTCAAGCCGGACACCATCCCGATCTTCTGCGAATCAGCAAAGAACCCGATGAAAAAGTCATTAAAATCGATGTGATTCGCGATAAAATAGCGCGTTTGAGTAAAACCGCACACAGCGAAGCTGCGCAAGTCGTTTTGATATACCCTGCAGAAAATTTAAATAAAGCGGCAGCCAATGCTTTGTTAAAATCTTTGGAAGAACCTAAAGCGGGCGTGTATTTTTTTCTAGTCGCTGATCACCATGCCAGTTTGCCTAAAACGGTGTTGAGTCGTTGTCAAATCATTCGTTTGAAAGCATCGAATGCCTTGGCGGAAAAAGAAAATGATGACACGGTGGATGCTTGGTTAGAAGATTGTATTGCGGTGGCTTTAGCGCAGCAAAATGCTTTGGCGGTTGCGCAAAAATGGGCATCTTTATTAAAAGAAAAAGAATTGTGTGCCATTTTGTATTTGATGCAAGACCTTGCGCGTTATCAGTTGACGCGACAACACACTTTTGCGGTGTATGAAGCAAGAAAAAATCAAATAGAACAATTGGCTGCGCGTTTTTCTTTGGCAAAAAGTGTGGCTTTGTGTCAATCTTTATCGACGCTGTATGCGGAGACAATACAAGGCTTAAATTTAAATTTTCAATTGTCTTTGGAGTGTCGGCTGTTGGACTTTGCGGGTTGAAGGCGTCATTCCAGCACAGGGTCCCTTAACTCGGCTCGAGAACTTTCGGTATCATGCTATCTTGTAATAACCATCGAAATAAGAGAAGCTCTCTGCACGGTCATTGCGAGCAGACCGTTATATACAGTCTTGCGCGAAAAGAGGGAGCTAGCACGGTCGACGTGGTAATCCAGTACAGAGATTAAAGAAATCATATATTGAATATTTTAATATTCCCTTAATATTGGTATGTTAAAGTATGTTCATTATTCTTAAATAAATACAAACGAGGGTAAAAAATATGGCTGCGAATGGTAAAGAAGCTGGAAAACAAGATTATCTTGTTCAGCAGATAACCGATTTTTTTAATGCTAAAAATCCAAGGTATAAAGGTGAAGCGGAGGGCTACTTTTATCTTGAGTATCAGGCTTCAGATGGAATGTCGCAAGGACATGTTTTTTACGATTTCGATGAAATCACTATCGAAGAAAATGGCGATTATAAGGCCTATAATTTAAGAGAGCTGATTGAAAAAGAGTTAGACTATAAAAAAGCTGTTAAATCATACTTCTCCCCACGAATATTTCAATTCGGGACTCTATTAAAAGATGAAATTTATTCTATTTTAAGTCAGCACCGTTTTGCATTGCCTGGAAGCATTGACGGAGAAAGGGTTCGTCAGAATAAACTGGCCATGGAATATTTTAAGAGTCCGGATAAGTTTACCGAAGCGGCTTTGATGATAGCTGAGCTCGAGTCGGTGGATGATATTTTTGATTATATTAATGACGAGTTAAAAAAAGATGAAAAAACTGCCAGATTTATGCAAGCATTGTATGAGATTAAGATCGCAGTGTTTCACAAAATGATTGATAAGGAAGGTCGTTATTATAAGCTTGTAGAATTTTTGAAATATGTTCATCTGAAAATAGAAGAAACAAGAGAGCAAGAAATACAATCGAAATGGCAAGAACTTAAAGATCATATAGAGTATAGAATGGAGTTTTTGAAAGACCGTAAAGATGAAAGCCCCCTAATGAATATAACATATCCGCCCGTATCCTCTTTTCTTGGCTCAGATCTTAAAGTTAATCAAGTAAAAGAAAGCGAAAAAACTGAAGCTGAAGAGGATAAAACCCATAGTTGGGAGATTATTGAAGAAGCAGAACATCTATTGTTATTGAAACGTGATATTTATCAAATTTTAACCAAGTATAATGAAACTAAAGGCTTTCAAGATGATTTCGCAAAAGTGGCTTTAAAAGTTTCGGGGTTCAATTCGGCGAAAGAAATTTGTGGGTACCTTAGTCAAGAGATAAGGGAGTGTAGACACAATGCTTCACTTTCTTTTTTTGCAGAGGCATTATCCGATATTAGGATACTGGCATTTCATAAAATGGTTGAGCATGAATTTTCATATAATGAGATTAAATCTGAATTTGAGTATGTTAATGACAAAATAAAAGACACAGAAGGTCAAGAAATACAATCCAAATGGAAAGGGCTTAGCGAACACATGGCAACTAAAATGAAAGCTATGGAAAAAGAACAAGCTGAAAAAACGGCTCCGCAGAGTATAAGTGAATATTCTTCAGGTTATTTCGCATCTGGCCGAAAGTCTTCTATTATTTCTGCAGGACGAGAAATTTTTTCTGGTCTGAAGCCTAGAACCTTATTCGGAAATAAATAGTAGTGCAGAGGCACATCGATTCATATTTTTAAGTTTGATAAGACTGCAGCTGCAGTGGAATATTTTGGCTTTCATCGCTGTTCTTTTTATTTCCTTGAATGCAACAGCTAAAAAAATTAAAGAATGAAAGTGAAAAATCAAACTGGTTAGATTCACGTGAACTCGAAGAGTCTGGATCAGGATTATTTACTGACAATAAATACGTAGATTCTGAGGCAGACAAAGTACTATCCTGCGGTAAAGAAACCGGATGTTTCCCCATACTGACATTTTTAAATTTTTGCTTTAGACGATGGATGGTATTTTTAAGTTCTTTTGGTAAGGCTTCATGCGATTCAAAACAAGCGCAAACCTTATCAAAATCAATAGCGTCAAATTTTTCTTTTTCTGGATCTGAAAGAGCATTGAGATGGTAGTCCTCGAAGGCTTTTTCTCCATACAGTAAAAATTCCCAAAGATGCATTTCGCATAAATCTCCATTCGCAGATTTTGAATTTTCAAGAATCGAAGTGGCTGCATCCTGGTAGATATCAATGACTACAGAAGAAGGGGGCGAAGCCTGAGAAATCTTATTTTTAACTTTTTGTCTGGTTTTTTCATCTTTATAGAAATAAATATTACAATCGCTCATTTTTAGGGTTCCTCCGGCTAGATTTTTAATTAGATGCAAAATGATAGCACACTATCTTCATCATGAAAATAGAAATAATTTTACCGAGCCGCGACCGTGGGGGGGAGCGGTGAAATGACAACCGCTCCCTTACGGTCGCGGCTCGGTAAAAAATGCTAGGATTTCCAGGATTTTTATTTTTTGCGTCAAAAGATTTTTTTTGTTAAACTGACAAACCTAATGTAAACAGGCCCTACCATAAATCATAATAGGAATTATTCCAATGAATGATACGAATGTACTTTCAGTGGTTTTTGAGGACAAGTCCAGTCTGGCTAAACAATATATGCCTTTTATTGAACAAGGCGGATTGTTTATCCGCACAGAAGAAACTTTTACTTTAGCTGCTACTGTGTCTTTATCTGTACAATTGCCGAGTGATTGTGAAAAATATGATATGTCTGGTCGAGTGGTGTGGTTAACTCCATCAGCCGCAGAACGAGGCTTGCCTCAAGGGATTGGTGTACAGTTGATGGGAAATCAGGGTAAAATTTTGCGCCATAAAATAGAACAGCAATTGGCTCAAATGGTAATGGTAGACAAGCCCATTTTAACGGACACGATGTAGGAGACAATCATGCAAGACCCGATTATCTGGGCAGACAGCCATTGCCATTTGGATCAATTGGATTTAAATCCTTTTGATCAGCAATTGGAAAAATTTTTTGAACGCGCAAAAAGCGTAGGCGTTCGTTATTTTTTGGATGTGTGTATCGATACAGACAATTTGGATGCGGTGTGTGCAGCGGCAGCCACTTACCCTTTTGTGTGGTGCAGCATTGGCATTCATCCTAATACAGAATTATCGGAAGAAGTCACCGTCGATACTTTATGTGAATGGGCGAATCGTCCCAAAGTGGTGGCGATTGGCGAGACGGGTTTGGATTATTATCGCAGCGAAGGCAATTTGGATTGGCAACGGGATCGTTTTAGGCAACACATCCGAGCAGCGATTCAGCTACAAAAACCCTTGATTGTGCACAGCCGCGATGCCAATGAAGACACCATTCAAATTTTAAGAGAAGAAAAGGCCGGGCAAGTAGGGGGGGTATTGCATTGTTTTGCAGGCGATCTACCCATGGCCCAAGCCGCTATTGATTTGGGTTTTTACATTTCCTTTTCCGGGGTTTTAACTTTTAAAAATGCCCGAAATCTGCAAGATATCGCTCGCGTTTTGCCTTTAGAATACCTATTGGTTGAAACCGATTCGCCTTATTTAGCGCCAATGCCGCATCGCGGTAAACCCAATTACCCCGATTTTGTGCATTATATAGGCGAAAAATTGGCGGGCTTGCAAGAATTGAGTGTAGAAAAAGTAGCGCAGCAGACAACAGAGAATTTTTTTAAATTATTCAAATTGGAGCGCTGGAGATAAGCTTGAAACTTATATATCCAAATAACTTCAAAATGCTATAGGTTTTCAGGCGCTGAAAATGATTGATTCTGTCATCCCTGTTTTCGCAGGGATGACAAGTTTTTTTATTATCTTCGCATTTTCAAGTACATTGAGTATATTTATTCTTCATCATCCCAAGTCAAAGTCCCGCCTGTTTGATACTCAATCACACGGGTTTCAAAGAAATTCTTTTCTTTTTTCAAATCCAAGACTTCACTCATCCAAGGAAAGGGATTTTGTGCACCGGGATATTGTTCTGGCAACCCAATTTGTGCCAAACGTCTGTTGGCGATGAAATGCAAATATTCTTCAAACATGCCGGCATTCATGCCTAAAATGCCGCGCGGCATGGTGTCGTGTGCGTATTGGTATTCTAATGCAACCCCTTCTTTGATCATTTGAATGGCTTCTTCTTGCATATCCGCCGACCACAAATGCGGATTTTCAATTTTAATTTGATTGATGACGTCGATCCCAAAATTTAAATGCATGGATTCATCGCGCAAGATGTATTGGAATTGCTCGGAAGTCCCTGTCATTTTATTGCGTCGACCCATCGACAATATTTGCGTGAAACCCACATAAAAGAAAATGCCTTCGAAGATAACATAAAAAGCGATCAAATCGCGCAATAAGCGTTTGTCGTTTTCATGAGTTCCCGTTTGAAAAGTAGGATCGCCCAAACTTTGGGTGTATTTCAAAGCCCAGACTGATTTACGCGCGACGCTGGGAATTTCTCGATACATATTAAACACTTCTGCTTCATCCAAACCTAAACTTTCGATGACGTATTGATAAGCGTGTGTATGCAGGGCTTCTTCAAAAGCTTGACGCAACAAGTATTGCCGACATTCTGGATTGGTGATGAGTCTATAAACGGCTAAGACCAAATTGTTGGCAACCAAAGAATCGGCCGTAGAGAAAAAACCCAAATTCCGCAAAATAATTAAACGTTCATCGGAAGTTAAGCCATGGGGATCTTTCCACAAAGCCAAATCGGCCGCCATATTGATTTCTTGGGGCATCCAATGGTTCGCACAGGCATCCAAATATTTTTTCCAAGCCCATTCGTATTTAAAAGGAACCAATTGATTCAAATCTGCGCGACAATTGATAATTTGTTTGTCGTCTACATGAATACGCGTTGCACCCATTTCAATTTGTTCTAAACCCGTAGAACCGCCATGTTGTGGTGTGTGCATCATGTTAATCACTCCCTCTTGTTCTGTTATAAATTCACTCATAATTTATTCTCTCTTTTTAAAGTATACACTAAAGTAAGGGTTTCCTATGCACTGTCATCCCTGCGAAAGCAGGGATCCAGTAAAGAAACTCTCATTTAAAACTGGATCTCTGCTTTCGCAGGGATGACAGTTCAGCAAGAATGACAGAATCTTCTCTATCATTGACACGCCTCGCAATCGGGATCGTCAATAGAACACGCTTTAGGTTCAGCGGAATTTTCTGATTTCACTGCATTTAAAGCGCCATCCGCAATAGTGGAACGTTCGGCATTGGTAGCCCCTAAGGATCTTAAATAATAAGTGGTTTTCAATCCGGATGTCCAGGCCAATTGATACAACTCATCGAGTTTTTTACCCGAAGGCGCTGCCATGTATAAATTTAAAGATTGCGATTGATCGATCCATTTTTGTCGCCGAGCGCCCGCTAACACCAAAGCTTTGGGATCGATTTCAAAGGCAGCCGCATAGCGCTTTTTCAAATAATCGGGAATGCGCGAAATGGCTTTCACACTGCCGTTAAAATATTTGAGATCGGTGACCATCACATTGTCCCACAAACCCAGACTTTTTAAATCCTGCACCAAATAAGGGTTGATCACGGTAAATTCACCCGACAAATTGGATTTTACGTATAAATTTTGATACGTTGGTTCAATCGATTGACTAACACCCACAATATTCGAAATCGTTGCCGTAGGCGCAATGGCCATCACATTGGAATTGCGCATGCCTTGATTTTTCACTTTCTCGCGCAATTGGTGCCAATCTAGGGTATAACTGCGATCCATATTGAGATATTGATCACCGCGCGCTTTAGCCAATAATTCAATGGAATCCAAGGGCAAAATTCCTTGAGACCACAAAGAACCCGCAAAAGTTTCATAGCTGCCGCGTTCTTTGGCTAAATCACTCGAGGCATTGATGGCATAAAAACTGATGAGTTCCATAGAGCGATCGGCAAAAGTAATGGCTTCGTCTGAATCGTAATCCAATCCCAACTTATACAAAGCATCTTGGAAGCCCATTAAACCCAACCCGACGGGTCTGTGGCGCAAATTGGAATGTTGTGCTTGAGACACAGGATAAAAATTAATGTCGATCACATTATCCAACATGCGAACCGCGGTGGTAATGGTCTTTCGCAATTGTTCGGCATTTAATTTGCCATTATGAATGTGTGCAGGCAAATTGATGCTGCCCAGATTACACACGGCGATTTCTTCTTTGGAGGTATTCAAAGTGATTTCAGTGCACAAATTGGAACTGTGCACCACACCCACATGTTGCTGCGGAGAGCGAATGTTGCAAGGATCTTTAAACGTGATCCAAGGATGCCCCGTTTCAAACAATAAAGACAGCATTTTACGCCAGAGGGTTTTAGCCGAAATGACTTCAAAGTTTCGAATCAAACCCTGACGCGCTTTTTCTTCATAAGCCAAATAGGCTTTTTCAAAAGCTTTGCCATATAAATCGTGTAAATCAGGTGTTTCATCGGGTGAAAACAGCGTAAAAGACTCGTCGTTCACCACGCGTTTCATAAATAAATCGGGGATCCAATTCGCTGTATTCATGTCGTGTGTACGTCGACGTTCATCGCCCGTATTTTTACGCAATTCTAAAAATTCTTTGATGTCTTTATGGAAAGTTTCCAAATAAGCACAACCCGCACCTTTGCGTTTACCGCCTTGATTGACCGCCACCATGCTGTAATTGGCCACGACCATAAACGGAACTACGCCTTGGGATTTGCCATTCGTGCCTTTGATGTAAGCACCCATTGCGCGCACCGGTGTCCAATCGTTCCCCAAACCGCCTGCAAATTTAGAGAGTAGGGCATTGTCTTTGATCGCACTGTAAATGTCGTCCAAATCATCCCCGACGGTCGATAAATAACAGCTGGACAATTGTGAGCGCAAGGTCCCTGCATTAAATAATGTTGGTGTAGAACTCATATAATCAAAGGAAGACAACAACAAATAAAATTCAATGGCGCGTTCATTTTTTTGCGGTTCATTCAAAGCCAAACCCATTGCCACACGCATGAAAAAGGCTTGAGGTAATTCATAACGCACGTTGTTTGCGTGTAAAAAATAACGATCGTATAAGGTTTGTAAACCAAGATAAGTGAATTGCTGATCGCGATTGGCGATCAAGACCTGACTTAAACGATCCAAATCGAATTCTTGTAAACGTGGATCCAAACGTTCTAAAGCAATGCCTTTGGCGATAAAGGTTTTAAAATAAGGGGCATAAGCTTTGGCCATGTCTTCTGGAGACAAATGGGTGGCTAATCCCAAAAAGCCCAGCGCTTCGTTTTGTAAATCGTCTAATAGTAAGCGAGCTGTCACATAGGTGTAATTCGGCTCTTGTTCGATGAGGGTACGCGCAGCCAATACCAAAGCGTGATTGACCTCGCTTAAAGTGACGCCATCGAATAAATTGCGCGACACATCTTTTAAGATTGCTTTTTCATCGACGTCTTTTAAGTCGTGACAAGCGGCTTTCGCGCGCGCGTATAAGCGACCCATATCCAGAGGAACGCGCAAGCCATCGTCCAGCAAGACGTGCAATAAGGGTTCGTCTGGGGCCAAATGTTCGCGGGCTTTTCGGTGTTCTTCTCGATATAAGACATAAGCACGCGCCACTTCGCGTTCTCCTGTACGCATCAAGGCGAGTTCTACTTGGTCTTGAATGTCTTCGATGTGGATGATCGGATTTTCAGTCAAACGGCGTTTGAAGCGCTGGTCTATTTCTTGGACCAATAGGGCTACTTTGGCATGGATGCTTTCAGAGCTGGGGCTATTCGGGCCGCTGGTGGCCAAAAAGGCTTTGGTCATGGCCACGGCAATTTTGCTGGCATCATAAGGCACCACCTTGCCATTGCGTCGGATGACCCGTAATTGTCCAGGTTGTGGAGTAAATGTACTATTTTGTTTCATTTTCGTTGCTTCATCAATTGTTTCTTCGACACTCATTCTTATATCTCCATTGAGTCAGTTGCACGGCGTGTTCATAAAAAACACTATATATAGTTGTTTTAGGGAATATCCATACAAGATAAAGGGTTTTTGGAGGGAATGCAAGTTGATATCTTGGGTATAAGTTGTGGATAAGTGGGAAATCGATCTTGAGATAGGTTTTTATGAAGGTGAATTCTTAATATAGGGACTCTGGGCCCAAGCAAGTGCTCGAATTACCACAATAAACGACGGCAGGTTATAAACGCGAATTCTTAAGTATGGTATATGATTACCTACGCGAGAAAATCAACGCTTCTCCCGCAAACGCTTGATATCTACGCCGCACACATCCAAAAGATGGTAAAAAGCCTTGCCGCGTTCATCGCCGACCCCATCGACGTACACTTCGATGTAGCTGATCAACACAGATTGATAATCCGGGTGTAATAAAACCGGTAATATTTTTTCGGCGCGTGCAATGTCTAATTTTTCACTTTTTAAGCAAGTTTGAAAAAGGATATCGGCAAGCAGTGTCACGATGAAAAGACGACGCGGTGCGTTGGCGTGTTCAAAGCGAGCGATGCATTCTTCGAGCGCACGATCTTGATCCCACTCACGCCAGAATTCGAATAAGGCTAAGCTGCCCCTTCCTGCTGTGTCTAAATCGGTGTGTTCCTGTAAATAAGCTAACAACCACAAATAAGCAGGCAGGCTCGCTTCAATGTTGGCCCAAGAACAATTGCCAATCACTTGTCCTTGAATGGGCAATTGCGCAATGGGGGTTAAGCCCAAATACAATTCCAATTCTTCTTCTATAAAATGACGGTTTAAAGGTGTATAGAGAATGTGTTTTAAAAACTCTTCATTCACGCGCTCGGGGTGCGCAATCTCGTACAGTACAATACTGCCATGACGTTTGCGCGCTTCGCCTCTGTCGCATTTCAGCCAATATTCACCAAAATAAATAAAAGAAATCGCATGACCTTCATAACCCACCGGCAACAATAAAGGTTTAAATTGTAACAATTGACTTAAAGTATGACGAACGGTGTTGGTGTCAAAGAGATAATGTTGATAACGGGCTAATTGAGAACCCGTGCGTAAGGCAAGCGAATAATGTTTTAAAAACTCAAATTGTTGACGATATTGTTTGGCGCCAAAATTATAAATAAACCGTTCCATAGAATCGCGGATCAATCCCATCGTAAATTCTAGAAAAAACCCCTCATATTCCATTTCTACAAAGCGATCGCTGGGGGAATAAATATCGATGGAACCCTGCAATTCGAAGCGATGACCGAGTAATTTGGCATAAATGAAATCCTGCGCAAAACTCAGGCTTGCACCATACTGAAATAAAAGTTCTTTGATGGGTTGTTGTTGTCTTAAAGTCGGCATGACCAAGATGGATAAGCCGCCGGTAGCATAGGCATTGGGATCGGCGCCGTGTTCTAATAAGGCGCGGGCAAAGGGAATATTGTTATTGTCTACCGCCCAATGCAAGGCTGTACGGCCGGTTAAATCGGTGCCCGTAACATCAGCACCTACCTCTAATAAGGCGAGCGCTATTTCCATTTTATTGGCAATGGCGCTTTCGATTAGCGGGGTATAACCATATTCATCATAGTCATTGAGAAGAGAGGGTTGTTCAGCCAAATACGCTAATACGGCTTCCTTGTCGTCGTAAATGATGGTTTGCGCCAGCGTCTTCTTCATCATGAAATCAAGGGCCTGTTTTGACCCTCCAACCTAAACTTGCGCTAAGTCTTTGATTTTTTGATTTAAACGACTTTTATGACGCGCTGCTTTGTTCTTGTGAATAATGCCTTTGTTGACCATCCCATCGATTACAGGTACGGCTTCTTTGTAAGCGGTATTGGCGGCGTTTTGATCGCGGCCTGCGATGGCAACCAGTACTTTCTTGATATAAGTACGGAATTTAGAGCGTAAACTCGTGTTGTGTAATCTGCGTTTCTCGTTTTGCACCGCGCGTTTTTTCGCGGATTTAATATTAGCCAAGGGTTCCTCCTGCAAATTGATAAAAGGGTATTATCCTTGATTGCCAAGGGAGCTGTCAAGGAGGGCGAGTTGGACCCTATTGATCTGAAATTTGCTATACTGAAGATGGACTATTAAGAAAGAAGGGTGAATAAAATGTTTAAAAACATATTAAAATGCACGATATTTGCACTATTGGCCTTTAGCTTGGTGGCTTGCCACGAGAATGACGACAATTGGCATCACAAAAAAAATGTCAATGCCAACTGCCATCGAGGTATGGGGGGTGGCGTGTATTGTAACAGCCATTAAGATTCAAAACTTACCGAGCCGCGACCGTGAGGGAGCGGTGGTTCAGAGTGAATAACTTTTCGCTCCTTGGGGCGCGGCTCAGTTAATTCTTAGGCTTGCAGTCGATCAATGGCTTTTTTTGTATAAGTTAGGTATACTATGGCGCATTGTTTATGAACCTGAGCCTAAGGACCCTCTATGTCCCAACGTATCAAATTGCCTTTTTCCAATCGCTATGACTATGCGTATTCCAACAAATATTATCATCGTCACAAAAAAGGATTTTTCAAAAGATTTTCCAACGGCTTAGAACAACGCATGTTAGCCAAAGCTTTAAAAATGGCAGGTGTGGTGAAAGTGGTATTGGATTTGCCATGCGGCGCGGGTCGATTTTTCGAAACTATTTTGAAGGCAGGCTGCGAGAAACTCATTGGTGGCGATCTTTCAGTAGGGATGTTGCAAGTGATCAAAGAGCAATTCCCCGCGGTCTTATTGCAAAAAATAGAATTGTTAGAATTGGATGCAGCACACATTGCATTGCCAGATAAAAGTGTAGACACTATGGTGTGCATGCGTTTGATGCACCACATTCACGATCCTGCGCACCGACAAGTCATGTATCAAGAAATGCGACGTGTGGCGCGTCACAGTGTTTGTGTCTCTAATTGGATTGAAGGAAATTATAAAAGCTATCGGGAAAATTTGCGTGCACAAAAGAATGGGGAAAAATCGCGTTGTTTTGATCCCGCATTGTTGGAAAAAGAATTAGAGGCCGCTGGATTTAAGGTGACTGCCAAAGTCGATATGTTGCCGGGAATTTCCTATTGGCGTACTTATGTGTTGCAGGTGTAAGCTATATTCTTCTTCAGCGCCAGTACCTTAAACAATTCTCCCATTTCACTGGGTAGTGTTAAATATTTAATTTGCTGAGCGAGTTGATATTGTTCTATGGTATCGGTAGGCTGAGAAGCGAGTTCCAATAAACCCACGGATAATAAAAAATGCGCTTGTGGCGTATAACCATCAACAACCAAACCACTTTTTTCTGCGGCTTCTATCACCGCGCTGAAATTCACATGCGCGGTGATGTCTTGTTCGCCGACGTGAATGAGAGGATTGTCGTGTGCTTGGTGTCGATAATGACACATCAACGTGCCTTGAGCGCGATCGGGATGATAATACTCTTGTTGCAAAAAGCCATAATCGAAAATCAAAACCACGCCTTGTTTTAAGCAATCACTCACACTGTGGATCCACGGCACGATGTGCGGATTGATTTCCGTCAAATAACCTTTTTTCAATATTTCCAGTGGCAAGGTAGCGGCAATGGCACGCGCTTCTTGTTCTAATATTGGATCGGCAATAGCCTGATAATGCCATTTAAAATGGGATTCTTCATAGCTGACATAAGCTTGTTCTAGTTCTGTGTCAGAAAATTTAATCAATTCCACCGGCATGGCATCTAAGACTTCATTGGCGAGGATGACGCCGCTAAAAGCTTGCGGCAAAGCCTCTAACCATTGAATGCGCGACAATAAATGCGGACAGCGTTTTTCGAATTGCGCGTGTTGCGCTTGTTTTAAAGAAGCGCTTAATTCCAGTATGCAATATTCTGCAGGCAGCGCTTGTTCTTTTTCCAAATACAAGAGCATATCGCAGGCTAAAGTGCCCAGCCCCGCACCAAATTCTAAAATGCGGCCTTCAGCTAAAGTCGCTAAAATAGATTGAACTTGGCGTGCTACACATTGGCTAAACAAAGGCGAAATTTCAGGGGCTGTGACAAAATCCCCTTCTTTTCCAATGGGAAGTTGGGCGCGACAATAATAGCCTAATTCAGGGGTGTATAAAGCCAAACGCATAAAATCGCTGAAAGGAATGCATTTTTCTGGGTGATTGAGGATGGTCGCGGCAATGCGTTCGTGTAAGGACATCAGGAGACTCGTCGTTTAATATGAAAAGATGTTAAACTAGTCAAAGGATAAAATCAAGAGAGCCTATCATGCAAGCAGTTTTAAGTGGTAAAACCGCACTCATCACCGGCAGTGCGCGTCGTATCGGCGCGGCGATAGCGCGTAGGCTGCATGGAGCCGGAGCGACAGTTATTTTGCATTATCATCGATCGCAGGAAGAAGCTGAAAAGCTGGCTAAGGATTTAAATCAACAACGTCCTAAGTCCGCTTTTTTAGTGGCCTTTGATTTGATGCAGTCCGATCTTTCTTCCCTAATGCAAGCGGTGTTGGCGCATGACAAAGGCTTGGATATGCTAGTCAACAATGCCTCGGTATTTTATCCGACGTATTTAGAATGGAATGCACAAGCAAAAGCCCAAGCCTTGATGCAAATCAATGCTTTTGCACCCTATCAATTGTCTCTTTTAGCGCGACCGGTGTTAGAACCCTGTCAAGGAAATATCATCAATTTAGTGGACATTCACGCCACCCAACCTTTGCGCGATTATTGCCTTTACAGTCAATCTAAAGCAGCTTTGCGTCAACAAACCTTGAGTTTGGCCAAAGAATTCGCGCCGCATGTTCGAGTGAATGCCGTTGCGCCAGGCGCTATTTTGTGGCCCGAAAAAGAAGCTGCTTTGAATGAAGCACAAAAGCAAGCTTTATTAAACCATATTCCTTTGCAGCGATTGGGAAGAGCCGAAGACATCGCCGAAGCCGTTTTGTATTTGGCCACAGCGCCTTATGTCACCGGCGTCATATTGCCCGTAGACGGTGGCCGTTTGCTGCAGAAATAGTCATTGTCATTCCTGCGAAAGCAGGAATCCAGTTTCAAACCCTGGATCCCTGCTTTCGCAGGGATAACAGAGAAAATGTTTCTGCCCCAAGAATGACAAAAAAGCGCTTTCGCAGAGACAACAAAATCTTTGAAGAACATCCAAATTATGCTATTATAACCTCCATGACAATTACAACAGAAAACTTATTTATTCCCGGTCCAGCCGGTCTTTTAGAAGCCGCCTTACACAACCGAGCAACAGACAACATCGCCCCTTGGACGATGATCCTTTGTCATCCGCATCCTTTATACGGCGGTACCATGGACAATAAAGTCATTACCACACTCGCCAAAGCAGGTGTCGAATTGGGCTGTCAGGTCTTGCGTTTTAATTACAGAGGTGTGGGGCAGAGTGAAGGCACTTTTGCCGATGCCATTGGCGAATGCGAAGATTTACATGCAGTTTTGAATTGGTTAAAAGCATTGTATCCAGATTTACGTTTGATTCTCTGTGGTTTTTCTTTTGGTGCATACATCGCGGCTAAAATTGCAGCCGACACACCCGACGTCAAAGCTTTGTTAACAGTCTCGCCAGCAGTTTTGCATTACGATTTTAGCGGTTTAAAAAAAATAACCTGTCCTTGGTTTCTTATTCAAGGTGATGCCGATGAAGTCGTTCCACCGCAATCAGTTTACGATTGGCTCACTAAAGCCAATCAAACCATACACCGCATTGATTTTCCAGGCGCGGGGCATTTCTATCATGGTCGTTTGATGGAATTAAAAACCGTTGTGAAGGATTATCTCTCTCCTTTGATGCAGAGCGAATAATGACACTACAGGATCTTTACCAGCAACAGGTGCAAGCCGAAAAAATAGAGGCTGATCCTTTGCAAGAACAGGCTTTAAGGCTATTCGAGCATTTTTTGAATGAATACCAAAAACGCAGTTCTAAAAAATGGTGGCATTTTCGAGCGCCGAAAAATAAAATGCAAGGTATTTATTTATGGGGTAGTGTGGGCATTGGTAAAACTTGGTTGATGGATTTATTTTATCAAGCCTTGCCTGGTCAGCGTAAAATACGACAACATTTTCACGCTTTTATGCGTCGAGTGCATCAGGATTTAAAAACATTGCAAGGTACCAAAGATCCTTTAAAAACGGTTGCTAAAAAATGGGCGTCTCAAGTAAATATCATTTGTTTCGATGAATTTTTTGTGAATGACATTGCCGATGCGATGATTTTAGGGAATTTATTTCAAGCTTTGTTTCAAGAAAATATCCATCTTATTTTTACTTCCAATGTTCCGCCTGAAAATTTGTACCGCAATGGTTTGCAACGCGAATTGTTTTTGCCCGCCATTGCTTTATTGCAACAAAGGTGTGAAGTGTATCATCTCGATAGCCATTGTGATTATCGAGTGCGTACTTTGGAAAATGCCGGGGTATATTGGCAAGCTTCCGATCCCAAAGCGCGCCAAGGCATGGCCGCGTTGTTTGCGACCTTGGTCGGTAGCGAAGATTTGAATGGCAATCCTATTTGGATAGAAGGGCGGCCAATTGAAAATTGGGGACACACAGACAATATGGCGGGTTTTGATTTTGACGTCTTGTGCCACGAACCACGAAGTCAGCGCGATTATTTGGCTTTAAGTGAACAATTTTCCACGATTTTTTTAAGAGATGTTCCAGTTATTCAAGCCTCAGAGCACAATAAAATCACTTATTTCATCCAATTGATCGACATTTTATACGATGCACACGTCAAATTGGTGTTATCGGTCTATGCACAAAATGTCTCCGCAATTTATCCCCAAGGGCCACTGCATTTTGAATTTCAACGCACTCAGAGCCGTTTGATAGAAATGCAAGGCCATGCTTATTTGGCGAAAGGGTCTTGTGTCTAATGTACAAAAGCATTATGCTAAAGCAACTATGACCCCAAACGAAAAAAACGAAAGAGAACAAATTGCCCAAGCGGTGCGCGAAGCAAGGCGCACCCTTTTCGATCGCCCTGTAACACCCCAAGAACTTTATGCTTTGTTGAGCCTTTACCCTTATTTAGAGGTTTGTTCTAAAGGGGCTTTTATGCCGCCTTTGGGCACAGAGCCGACCATCATTACCACTAAAAATGGCTGGAAAATATACGATTATGGGGATGTGATGGCTACGGGTTGCCATGAACTCATGGCGCATTTGTGGGTTCAGGAAGACAGCGAAGAGGGTGGCGGCGAAGGGGGTGGGGATTATGGCACCATTGCCAAACAATCCGCAGAAGTGGTGAAGTATATGCTCATGCTGGCTAAGCAAAAGGGCTGGCCTTCGAGTGAAATTATTTCGGGACATTATCCTTTACAACGTTTGTATTGGGTTTTTGGAATGCTTTCTGATTATAAAATAGACAATTTTAATCCAAGCTTAGAAGATTATGTAGTGCTTCGTTGGGTTCAAGCTTTGGAAGCCAAAACCTTTGTTATGCCGCGATACGCTCAAACGGGGAGAGGTCGTTGATGAGCATCGATTACAAAAACACTTTAAATCTGCCGCAAACTGCTTTTAGTATGAAAGCCAATTTAAGTACCCAAGAACCCAAATGGCTTGCTTTTTGGGAAGAAATAGCGGTTTATCAAGAATTACGCCGTACGCGTGAAGGTCAAGCCAAATTTATTTTGCACGACGGCCCTCCTTATGCCAATGGACCGATTCATTTAGGCCATGCCTATGGCAAAATTTTAAAAGACATGGTGGTGAAATCTAGAAGTCTGAAAGGATGGGATGCCCCTTATGTGCCGGGTTGGGATTGTCATGGTTTGCCGATTGAAGTCAATGTGGAAAAAAAACTCGCCAAAGAAAAAAAAGTCTTAGACAAAAAAGCTTTTTATGCGGAATGTCGGCGTTATGCCCATGAGCAAGTCTTGGGGCAAAAAGATTCTTTTATCCGTTTGGGAATTATAGGTGATTGGGCGCATCCTTATTTAACGATGGCGCCGCAGTACGAAGCGGATATTATTCGCGCTTTGGCCGATATCATGGCCCGCGGTCATTTGCACCGAGGGTATAAACCCGTGCATTGGTGTATGGATTGTGGTTCGGCTTTGGCGGAGGCTGAAGTTGAATACGAAGACAAATCTTCACCTTCTATTTATGTGCGTTTTCGTGTGATAGATGAAGCGCTTTTTTGGAAAGCGTGTCACCACACGCTCGAACATGAAGCGCCGCTGGATGGAATTTATATTCCTATTTGGACAACCACGCCTTGGACTTTGCCAGCGAATCAAGCGGTAGCGCTGCATGCGGATTTAGATTATGCTTTAATCGAAGTGCAGCAACCGCATCATGTTGAGCATTATTTATGTGCGCAGGCTCTGGTCGATGATTTTGTCGACAAGTTGGATTTTAATCAATACCGTGTCGTGGCTTATTGTCGTGGCAGTGCTTTGGAAAGTATTGCTTTGCAACATCCTTTGTACGATAGACACGTTCCGGTTATTTTAGGCACACATGTAACCGTGGACGCGGGTACTGGTGCGGTGCACACCGCGCCGGCGCATGGTTTAGACGATTATTTGGCTGCACACAAATACCATTTGCCAGTGACGCATGAAGTCAATGACAAAGGTTGTTTCAATGCGGATTTGCCTTTGTTTGGTGGCTTACATATTTTTAAGGCGAATGAAGTCATCATCGAACACTTAAAAATGAAGGGTGATTTATTGCATCAAGTGCGGATACAACACAGTTATCCGCATTGTTGGCGCCATAAAACTCCCGTAATTTTTAGAGCAACGCCGCAATGGTTTATCAGCATGGAAGCGAAAGGATTGCGAGAAAAAGCCCTTCAATTCATCAACACCATTCAATTTCTTCCTCCCAATGGCGCTGCACGCTTAAGTGCGATGATTGCCAATCGACCCGATTGGTGTATCTCAAGACAGCGTTTATGGGGAACCCCCATTCCCTTGTGGTGTCACAAGAAAAATCAGGAATGGCATCCGAAGAGTGTCGAATTGATGCGCCGGGTGGCGGATATAATTGCCGAGCGAGGCATCGAAGCGTGGATGGACATCGATTTAAAACAATTTGCCGTGGAAGATGCCGAAGATTATCTTAAAGTGGAAGACACTTTGGATGTGTGGTTTGATTCCGGTGTGAGTTATTACGCCGTGTTGATGCACAATCCCGCTTTAGGGTTTCCAGCGGATATTTATGTGGAAGGATCCGATCAACACCGCGGTTGGTTTCAAACCGCTTTATTGTCTTCGGTGGCGGCAACGGGCGAAGTGCCTTATAAAGCCATTTTAACGCATGGCTTTACAGTCGATGCAGAAGGTCGGAAGATGTCCAAATCCTTGGGCAATGTCATTGCACCCGATAAAGTCGTCACGACTTTGGGCGCGGACATTTTGCGTTTATGGGTGGCCGGAACCGATTACAAAACAGAATTGGCCGTTTCAGACGAAATCTTGCAACGCAATGCGGATATTTATCGACGCATACGCAATACCGCGCGCTTTTTATTGGCTAATACTTTTGATTTCGATCTTGATAAAGACAGCGTTGCCTTTGAAAAAATGGTGGCCTTGGATCAATGGGTCGTCGACAGAGCCTATCGATTGCAAGCAGAAATCAAAGAAGCGTATGAACACTATCAATTTCACAGCGTGTATCAAAAAATTCATCATTTTTGCAGCATTGATTTAGGCAGTTTTTATTTGGATGTGATCAAAGACCGACAATACACAGTGAAACGCGATGCTTTGGCGCGTCGCTCTGCACAAACGGCGATGCGGCATATTCTAGAGGCCTTAGTGCCTTGGTTAATGCCAATCTTGAGTTTTACGGCAGAAGAAATTTGGCAATGTTTGGGTGGCACGCGCGAAAAGTCCGTATTATTGGCGACGTATTACGAAGGCCTTTCTTGTTTTGATACCCAGACAAAAATGGATGCGACGTATTTTGAAACTTTAATGCAAGTACGCGATGAAGTGAATAAAGTGTTGGAGGCTGCGCGCGCGCAGGGTGTTTTAGGGGCGGGTTTAGAAGCGAGTGTCGCTATTCGAGCGAGCGCTCCTTTGTATGAAAAACTCGCTGCTTTAAAAAATGAATTGCGTTTTGTGTTGATCACTTCAGAAGCCAAAGTAGAAAATGTTGCGGTGGATACGCCTTTGTTGGCAGGTGCTGAGATCCCGGGATTGCATCAAATTGAAGTCAAAAAAATGGATGCGCCCAAATGTGCGCGTTGTTGGCATAGACGAAGCGATGTGGGCGTCGTGTCTTCGCATCCGGATATTTGTCAGCGTTGTGTGGACAATATCGAAGGGGCAGGGGAAATCCGCCATTATGCTTAACGGTACGCTTGTCATTCCTGCGATGAGCCTGTCATCCCTGCGAAAGCAGGGATCCAGGTTTTTTCACTGGCTCCCTGCTTTCGCAGGGATGACAGGCTCTTTATATGTTCAAGAGTATTCCTACCATGTATAAAAAACTGAAATTTAATCCTTGGATCCTGTTATCTGTATTCGCCATCTTAGCCGATCAAATCAGCAAATACTGGTTTGTTCAACATTTTGAAAGGGGCGAAGTGCAAGTTCTTACGTCTTTTTTCAATTGGACTTTATCTTACAACACGGGTGCCGCCTTTGGGTTTTTAAACCGAGGTCAGGGTTGGCAAGTGGGGTTTTTCTTAGGGGCTGCCAGTTCAATCAGCGCCGTCGTGTTTTTCTTGTTGTTAAAAACGCCTAGACAACAGAAATGGCACAGCATCGCTTTGTCTTTTTTATTAGCGGGTGCTTTAGGCAATGTATGCGATCGGTTGCGTTTGGGTTATGTGGTGGATTTTATTCAATGGCATTATCAACAGTGGTATTGGCCTACTTTTAATTTAGCCGACAGCTTTGTGGTGACGGCAGTGATTATGCTGCTCATAGAAGAGATGTTTTTCAAAGATGCACGAAAAAATAGTAGAAGCAAATAGCGAAATCTGGGCACACTTGACCATCGAACTGAAAGATGGCTCTGTGGCAGACAGTACGCGCGTGAATCGCAAACCCATGTTGTTGCGTTTGGGCGTAGGCGATTTGTCACCGACTTTTGAAAGTCATCTTTTGGGTTTAAAAGAAGGGGATAAAACAGAATTTATTTTAGAACCTGAAGATGCCTTTGGTTTGCCGAATCCTGCGAATATTCATATTTTGCCGCGAGCGCAATTTGATCCCCGCCTCCAATTGAAAAAAGGTTTGATCGTCGAGTTTAGCCAAATGAATGGTAGTTATTTACCGGGTGTGGTACGCGCTTTTGATAAGGATACCGTTACTATCGATTTTAATCATCCGCTATGCGGCCAATCACTCAAATTTAAATTAGAAATCCTCAGCATTGCGCCGCACGATGCTGATAAGCGCGCATTGTTTTAATGGCCGCTGTTCAATGGCGATTGTCTGTGCTATACTTACAAAGTTAAACATCATGTTATAATCTATAAAGCATTATTAATACAAAAATACAATTTAAAACAGGAGGTTCAAAAATGAGTAGCAATTCAGAGGAACTATTCGAAAGTCTTACGCAACCCTTGAGAGCAGCACAAATAGACAATGTTGGTATGACGATGGGGGACGTCCAACTTCTCGAAGAGAGTGAAAAAATCCCATTCAAGGTCGAAGTAAAGTTGCGTCCCAAAAAAGAAGGTCATATTCAAATCCAAGAAAAAATGGGGGAGTTGATAACTCTTGAGATAAGCCACTTGGAATTCATGA
Source organism: Pseudomonadota bacterium (assembly GCA_021782495.1). Classification (GTDB taxonomy): domain Bacteria; phylum Pseudomonadota; class Gammaproteobacteria; order UBA1113; family UBA1113; genus VFKP01. The sequence continues at coordinate 68,092 of JAJXUV010000007.1, forward strand.
AAAAAGTGCTTGAAGTACTTTCTGATGAAGAGTTTCAAGCGATTTTTAGCGACAATGAAACGGAAAGAAAAATTATTTGGGGACTGGCAGAACAATTAAAAGTTTATTTTGAATTTCATAACAAAAACATAAAAAAACCTCTAGAGGAAGTCGAGAAGGACCTCCGTCAAATAGGGGTATTGTATTCTCATGCATTGTTGTCCGTACAAAAAACCCTTATTATGGCTTTCCCACGATTGTTTAGCTTAGGGCAAATTTTTACTAATGAACGTAACTGTAAAAAAATTACAGCGCTAATGACAAGAAAATTTCAAGCTATTAAAGACGCTGACCCGCACAAGATTATTGAAACGGGTCAATTATCGACAACCTTTATGCAAACTATTACTCGTAGGACAATGCTATTAGAAGAATTGTATCGTGCAACTGCTGAACATGATCCCAGTCACTCAGAAATAATACGTGTCTATACGAGTTTGGCTGAACAGAGTTGGGAAGCCAACCACGTAATGGACGGGGCCAAAGTTATAAGCCGACAGGTAAACCAAGATCTTTTCTGTTTGCGTAAAGTATTGTACGATGATGAGTGTTTCCAAGAATTACGTAAAATGGCAGCAAAAGATTCTGAAAAAGTTGAAGCGCTGGATTTTTTAAGAGAATTAAGTATCCTAATACAAGAAAACGATTTTTTAGAAAATACTCCAGCAGCTAATAAATTTACTTTTTTAAAATTAGGTTTTTCAGTAGATTCAGATCGTAAGTTTAAACAACTTGCTGAAGGACCGGTTCCAAGAAATTTGGCCAAAATATACCCCCTTTTGAAAGAATTCGTTAACTCGCCATTTTTTATAGAGAAAGCGAGGCTATTAAAATACCCCAATGAAACAGAAGACGACTATCAAGAAAGATTGAAGAGACTGGCCGTGCGTGGAGAGCTGATAAGGTTATATCAACAACAATCGGTGAAAGAAGAAAAACGAGAAGAAAACGTAAAAGAGGAAGAAGAAAGGAAAAGAGGAAGCGCCGAAGGGCAAAGCACTTTCGAAGTGGTTCTAGGGACAGTTTCTGAGCTGTCCAGGAGAGCAGGTGAACGGAACTTCGTACCTTCAGAAGGGGAACAAGAGAAAGTTAGAGAAGAAATCGTGGAAGGAAAATCAGAAGAAGGTAAAGAAGAAAACATATCCTCACCTCCGCCCAACGAGATGCGAGACCAGGATATTTTCATTATGGATAAGGTCCTACCGCAAGGCAGCCCTTCGACGTTTCGAGAGACAGGTGCTCCTGAACTACCCGAGGTGGTAGATGAACGGAAGGTCGTGCCTTTAAGTGTAGTTATAGAAGAGAAACAAAAAGAAAGTAAAGAACAAAACCTGTATTCATCCCAGTCCGACGAGAGGCGAGATCAGGGTACGGGTGAGTCGCTTCGACAGCGAGATACTTTTACGACGTGTGTAGAGACAGCTTCTGAGCAACCCGGAGCGGAAGGTGGACTGAGCGTCGCAGCTCCAGAAGAAGAGCAAGAAAACATAGAAGAAATGAAAATAATCGAATCTGGTTCAGATGACTCTGACCCAATGCAAACAGTCAATTTTGATTCAAATGACTCTTTAGCCGGTGTTCATTCACAGGTATCTTCCGTCGATTCTCAAGCAGGTTCTCTTTCAAATGAGCCTCCAGTAAGCTCAAATTTAGTGGTTCAGTACTTGGGCATAGCGGCAAAAATGATGGGTGATTTTGTGTATGAAGATCCTGCTACTGCGGTGACCTTTGCTCTTGTTTGTTGTATGGCTGTGGGTATTGGAATAGCCTCGTGTGGTGCCGGCATTGTGGTAGCCGCCGCCGTTGCAGCGGGTCTGTTTTTCGGTCTTGGTGGAGCTGGGCTATGGTGTGGCTTTTTCTCGGATAGTGCATCAAGGCTTGAAAGAACTCAAAAACAATCCAGCTCTACTGAGAATATGGTTCCAAGGGATTGGATGGCCTATCGTTTAATGGGTGGGGGGGGATTCATCTAATAAAGGTAATAGTTCTTTCAATATTTTGACGGGAGCAGCAACTACCTTACCGGATTGTAAGTATTGTTCTTGACCCTGATAGTCCGTCACTAAACCGCCGGCTTCCTTCACCATTAAACACCCGGCGGCAATATCCCATTCCTTCAAACCGCTTTCCCAATAGGCATCTAGCCGACCGCAAGCCACATAAGCCAAGGCTAAGGCGGCAGAACCTAAGTAACGTATGTCAGCGATCTGGCTAAACAGAGTTTGGAGTGAAGGTTGTGGTTCTCGCCAGAGGTCTTTATGGTAGTATCGCAATCCGGTGGCAATCACAGCGCCTTGTAAACCACGCTTATCGCTGACACGCATACGATTGTCAAGGAAAGCGCCTTTGCCACGCGTGGCAGTGAATAATTCTTGACGCATCGGATCGTAAATCACGCCATGGCTGATTTTACCTTGCTCTTTAATGCCGATCGACACAGCAAAAAAAGGCAATCCTTTGATGAAATTCTGAGTGCCATCGATGGGATCGATCACCCACACCGTGTCAGCGTCTTCGTTTTCTTGAAAACCGCCTTCTTCCCCTAAAATACTGTGTTTCGGATAAGCTTCTTCGATCACTTCGCGGATGATGATTTCCGCTTTACGATCGATGTTAGAAACAAAATCGTGTGGCGATTTTTCTTCTATCGCCAGTTTGTTTAAATCTTGCTGTGCATGCGCGATGATAGCACCGGCTTTGCGTGCTGCTTTAATAGCAATGTTTAAGTAAGGATGCATTTGTCAATAGTTCCTAATTGTTTAACAAGGATGTGAAGTGGTTCCCGCTTCTCCATCCGATTCTCCTTTATAACGCAAAGGGCGATCGGGAAGCGCTTGAGCTTCATCTAAAGCTTTGGCCAAAGTATCTCCTTGCAATAGATCGAATAATTGATTGAAACTTTGCAAAACGAAATAATTGCCTTGTATTTTATCGATGCGAAAAGGTGTTCGTAGCACTTCAATCAAATCAAAATTCATGCGTTTGGGAAAAGGATCGTCGAGTGCATAGAGCGTTTCTTGGTAAGAAGACAAAATACCGCCACCATAAATCCGCAAGCCTCGAGGAGATTGTATCAAACCAAATTCAATGGTAAACCAAAACAAGCGGCCCAGACGTTCTATTTGTTCGGGCGTGCTTTTTAAAGCATACTTACCATAAGCTTCCATAAAATTGGCGATCAGAGGATTGGTTAATATGGGGCAATGCCCAAAAATCTCATGAAAGATATCGGGTTCTGGCAAATAATCCAATTCTTCGGGAATGCGAATGAAGGTGGCAACAGGGAAAATTCGCTCACTTAACAAGGTAAAAAACTCTTCTTGCTCGATCATCGCCGGCACCGGTGCTGTTTTCCAGCCAGTAGCTTCACTTAGACGCTTAGAAATATCAGGAATTTGTGCAATGGCCTTGGCATTCAAGTCTAAGGTCCGAATGCCGAGATTGTGCTCTTCGCAGGCGTAATCGGACATAATCGTCATTTGGCGGTTAAATAAAGTACCCCAAGTGTGGTCTTCTGTAGGAGTGTAATGCACGAAACCGGCTTTATCGGTCGGTTTAGCGGTGTATTGGGTCATTTTAGTCTCTTGGGTGATATTTATTCCGGAAGTATACACTAAATGTGGCTAAAAATGCGAGATCGGTATAGGTTATTGGTAGGCGCCCCTACAGCCGTCCCTACATTATTCTATGTTTTTCGTTAGAAATAATGGGGTTTGTGTAGGGGCGGCTCGTGAGCTGCCCATCAGGGAAATCCGCTGATCTGGTAGCTTTGCAACTTCAACAAGCGCTGTTGTTGAATATAATCAGCAATGGCACTGCCTTTTAAATCTTCCGGAATGTTGATTTTAAAAGTGTGTAAATCCTCAAAAATACGTTTTAAAGGAGCAAGTTTCTTCGCAGAATCAATGAGTGCACAAGTGCCTAAGAGTTTCATGGCGCGATCAAAACGTCGGTGCGCATCGATGGCTTGGTAAAAATCCAAAATGCTTTCTGCGACTTTAAAATCGAGCCGTTGATAATAAGGCAAAGCCTGTTGAAGTCCTAAAGCCAGGTCTTGATAGGCATTGGGGATTTTGTAAGTGTTGACTAAATTTTCTAAATCCGCATTAAAAGTCTCAGCGCGCAATAAATAATGCATGAATACTGCGAAACGCACCGTGAGATCGGGTTTGTCTGCAGCGATTCGATCTAATTCATCTAAAGCCCTTTCGAGATGGGGACACTCAGAAAGAAGTGGAAAGAGTTCGTTTAATACGCCAGCTTCCTGCAATACCTTGAAAAAAACACTGGGATTTTGTTCTCCCAAAGCGCTTTCCCATTCTGCCCACACGCGTTCAGGCACTAAATACGACAATTCTTTTTGTGCGCCCATGTGGTGCATTAAGGTCAAAGTTTCTGGTGCCACTTGAAAGCCCAAATAGGCATAACGCGCTGCGAAACGCGCCACGCGCAAGACACGAACCGGATCTTCACTGAAAGCAGGGGTAATGTGGCGTAAAATTCGTTGTTTTAAATCGTCTAGACCGCCATAATAATCGATAAGATTGCCAGTTTCGTCTTCAGCCAAAGCATTGATGGTGAGATCTCGGCGCGCCAAATCATCTTTTAAACTGACGTCTTTGGCCGTATGAAAACTAAAACCATGATAGCCAGGTCCCACCTTACGCTCTGTGCGGGCTAGCGCATATTCTTCTTTGGTTTGAGGATGCAAAAATACGGGAAAAGCTTTGCCGACAGGGATAAAGCCTTGAACCATCATTTCTTCGGGAGAGCTGTGTACGACAACCCAATCGCGTTCCTGTACAAGGCGATCTAATAAGCGATCGCGGATGGCGCCGCCCACTAAATAAACTTTCATTCTAATATCCTAAGAAATATAATGCGCTCCTTTACGGTCGCGGCTCAGTTAGCTATGTGCTACAATCATAACACGATCTGATTAAAATAGACTACGAATGGGCAAACGCAAACTAACGCAACAACAAGAACGTCGCATTGCGCTGCAGCACGATCACCGCTTACAACATTCGCTGCATTTAGAAGCGGTGGAAGAAGGCTTAGTGATAGTTCGCCATGGTGCCAAAGCTTGGGTAGAAAATGAACATAAGCAATGGTTTTTGTGTGCCTTGCGTCAAAATCTAGATTCTCCAGTAGCAGGCGATCGGGTTATTTTTCAGCGAGACAGTGCCGATACGGGCGTTATTACGGCGATCCACACGCGACATACCGTCATTCAGCGCGTAGACGCTAGTCAAAATTTAAAACCCCTGGCTGCCAATGTGGATCAATGCATCATCGTCATAGCCGAAATTCCCGAACCCAGTATGGAAATCGTCGATCGCTATTTCGTGGCTGCTACGGTTTTAAATTTAGAAGCGATCATCGTGTGTAATAAAATCGATTTGCCTTCGGAGAAAAGTAGCGCTTTGTGCAAGGCATATGAAAGTATTGGTTATACAGTGGTGCGAACTTCTGTTTTAGAACAACGAGGCCTGGAGACTTTAAAAGGGTTGTTGATCGATAAAACCAGCATTTTTGTGGGACAATCGGGTGTGGGAAAATCTTCTTTAATCCAAGCCTTCATGCCCGAAGAAAATCTGGCGATTGGTGCTGTGTCTGAAGTAGTGGCTTTGGGAAAACACACCACGACCAGCGCGCGTTTGTATCATTTCAAGGGAGGGGGTGATTTTATCGATTCGCCCGGTGTGCGGCGTTTTAATTTATGGCCGATGACGCGAGCGGATATTTTCAAAGGATTTGTTGAATTTAAACCCTATAAAGGCCGCTGTAAATTTCGCAATTGTGAGCATCGAGAAGAACCCGGTTGCGCCTTGCAAGAGGCCCTTAAAGAAGGCAAAATTTGCGAGGAGCGTTTAAACAGTTTTCAACATTTAGTAGCCATGCATGCAAGAGAGAGTTAGTTTATTTATGGAAGCAAAAACATTTTCTTTAGATCCTCTAGACATTCCTGTCGGCACTTACGATGAAGTCAATCTGTATTTGCAGACTTTGCCGCTGAAGACAGAGTATCAAGCGTTCTTGAAATCCTTGTTGAGTAAAGATGAATTGGAACGCGCAAAGCGCTATCATTTTGAACGCGATAGAATTCGTTTTACTGTGGCGAGGGGTTTGTTGCGTTGTATATTGTCGGCCTATTTGCATATGGAAGCGCACAAAATTAGCTTTCAATATGGTCCTTATGGAAAACCTTATGTAGACAATATGACTGTCCAATTTAATGTTTCGCACAGTGAAGATCGTATTTTGATAGGGGTGGGTTATCATCATCCTTTGGGCGTGGACATAGAACACATTAGTCGAAGTGTGGATATAGCAGACATTGCAAAACGTTTTTTTACAGCGCGTGAAGCGCAACACATTCAATATTTAAAAGGTGAAGCACAACAACAGGCTTTTTTTAATGTGTGGACTCGCAAAGAAGCTTTACTAAAAGCCGTAGGCGCAGGATTGAATGTTTCTTTGAAAGCTTGCGAAGTGAGTGTGGGTGATGAAGCTTTTTCAGCTATCCTCGATGCAGACATTCCTTCCTTCCATAAAAAAGATTGGATCGTCTGTCGAGAATTATTATCACATCATTATCTGGCTGCGGCAGTTATAAAGAAAGGGTTAGACGTTGTGTGGGTAAAAGAAAAATAGACCATAATTAATATGGAATTAGTTTTTAAGGTGCTTTAATTCCCAAAGACACCAACAAAGCGTCGATCTTGGGTTTTCTGCCCATGAATTCAACGAATAAATCCATCGCTTCTTCGGAACCGCCGCGGCTTAGAATTTTGTTTTTAAATTCCAAACCCAAAGCAGTGTCGTATAACCCTGCTGCTGCAAAACGTTGAAAAGCATCTGCCGACAATACTTCAGCCCATTTGTAACTGTAATAACCCGCATCATAACCACCGTCGAAAATGTGCGTGAAACTATTTTGAAAACGATGATAATCGGGAATAGAAATAACCGCCACTTGTTTTCGAACTTCGTTCAAAGTAGATTGCACGAATTTGAGATTCTTGTCCTTGCAATTTAAATGAATGCGAAAATCAAATAAAGCAAATTCCAATTGTCGCACTAAATCTAAACCACAATGGTAATATTTAGAAGACAGTAATTTTTGATACAAGGTATAAGGCAAAGGTTCTTTGCTTTGATAATGGCCCGACAATGCGGTTAATACCTCTTGAGACCAACACCAATTTTCCATGAATTGACTGGGAAATTCAACGGCGTCCCAAGCAACGCCATGGGTGCCAGAGACACTGGGTTCATCGATTTCCGTTAAACTGTGGTGTAAAGCATGGCCAAATTCGTGGAATAAAGTCATAATGTCTTCGTGCGTTAAAAGAGAAGGCGTTTCTGAACTTGGTCGGCTAAAATTACACACGACAAAAGAAACCGGGACATGGCTATTTCCTGCAGCGTCTTTGTAACGCGGCCGACATTCATCGGCCCAAGCCCCTTGTTGTTTGGTGGAACGTGCGTATAAATCCAGATAGAGATAAGCTAAAATATCGCCCTTTTTATTTTTAATCGAATACAATAAAGCATCGCTGTGCCAGGTATCGAATTTTTCATGTTGGGTAAATTGAATGGAAAATAGTTTTTCCAATAAAGACAATAAGCCATCCAGGACTTTTGGCAACGGAAAATAATGACGCAGCGTTTCGCTGTTATAATCGTATTTTTCTTGGCGTAATTTTTCACTGTAATAAGCAATGTCCCAGGGTTGTAGAGGAGAATTTAATCCTTGTTCTTTGGCAAATAATTGCAATTCCATCATTTCTTGAGTGGCAAGCGGTGTTCCCTGCGCCGCTAATTCATTTAAAAAAGATAAGACTTCTTCAGTGGAAGAAGCCATTTTGGTCGCTAAAGACAATTCAGCGTAATTGTTAAAAGACAATAAGTCCGCGAGTTCTGCGCGCAATTTCAAAATCTTGTCGATGAGCGGACCATTGTCCCATTGTTTGGCAAAAGGGCCCAATTCAGAAGCACGAGTTACATAAGCCACATACATGTCTTCTCTTAAAGGACGGTGATCGGCAAATTGCATCACCGCAGAATAAATAGGTTGTGCTAGTGTTAAGAGCGGTGTCGATTGATTTTTTTCTGCGGCTTTTTCTTTTGCCGCTTCGATGAGCCATTGGGGTAGTCCCGATAATTCTTCGGGACTGTGGATGGGATGTGTGTAAGCCTGAGTTGCATCTAACACATTCGCACCAAATTGAGTGCATAAAGCGGTGAGTTCTTCGCTGATCGCTTGATAGCGCGCTTTTTTATCGGCATCTAAATCAACACCGGATAAATGAAAATCGCGCAGTTGATGAGAAATCACCATTTTTTGTGCTTTGCTTAAAGTTTCAAAAGCAGGACTGTTTTTAATTTTACGAATAATTTGATACAAAGCGGTGTGTTGACCGAGGAAATTGTGGTATTCAGTCCACAAAGTCAAAGCTTCATCGTGGACTTTTCGCAATTCAGGTGTACTCATCACGTTATTTAAATGGCGTATAGGCGACCACAAAATGCTTTCTTGAGCGAATAAATCTTCTAAAAGTTGTAAAATGTTTTGCCAAGAAGGTTCAGTGACTTGACACAATCTAGCGACGGTTTCATGGGCAGCATCAATAAAAGCTTTGACTTGGGGCACAATGTTTTCGAGACGGATCTGGCTAAATGCCGGTAATTCAGCGGTTTTTTTCATTGGTTTATTCCTGTGAGGCTGTCATGTCTGCGAAAGCCAACCATTCTGTCATCCCTGCGAAAGCAGGGATGACAAGCTTGTGCAAGCATGACAAAATTTGCAAAAATATCTGTAAATCATATACTATTGATTACCTATAATTCAACCGGATAATCATCATTAAATGATGAATGAAATTTCTACTGCCGAAGAACAAGTCTCAGGTCTCGTCGAGCGCATTACCTTTTTTAATCCAGACAATGGCTATTCTGTTGTTAAAATCCGCGTGAAAAATGAGGCCGATAGAATCACCGTGGTGGGAGAATTGGGGGGTTTAAGCGAAGGCGAATACGTGCATTGTCGCGGGCAATGGGTTTACGATCGCAAATATGGTAAACAGTTAAAAGTAAGCGCTATAGAAATTATTTTGCCCGACAGTCTGGCCGGCATAGAACGTTATTTGAGTTCGGGTTTATTGCGCGGCATCGGCCCACATTTTGCGAAAAAAATGGTGGCAAAATTTGGTGCGCGCGTTTTTGAAGTGATAGAACAGAATCCCCGAGAATTATTAAAAATTCCGCAATTTGGCAAACAACGTTTGCAAATGGTGATGGATTCTTGGGAAGAACAAAAAATGGCGCGAGAAGCCGTATTGTTTTTACAAGATCAGGGCGTAGGCTTGGCCAAAGCTATGCGTATTTATAAAACTTATGGCGCATACACCATTGAAAAAGTCAAAGCCAATCCTTATGATTTGGCTTTCGACGTTGAAGGCATTGGCTTTAAATCCGCCGATGCGGTGGCTTTAAAACTAGGTTTTCCCGCGCAATCGCCTTTTCGAGCATTGGCTGGCCTCGATCACGTTTTACAAACTTTTTGTCAGGAAGGGCATTGTACTTATCCGCAAGAAGCTTTAGTGGCTGCTACCATGGAATTGTTCTCTATGGACCAAGACACGATTCTACAAGCTTTGCAACAAGGGTTGATTGATGGTCATTGGGTCGCAGAAGTGGTTGAAGAGTTCACCTGCATTTATCCGCGTTCTTTGTATTGGGCAGAAGCAGGTGTTGCCCATGAACTGGCACGTTTGCAAGGAGATGAGTGTCCCTGGCCAGCCGATCTTTCGCAAAGCAATGCATCTTGGTTAGAACGTCAAGTGCAAATCCAATTGTCGGCTTCACAAGCCGAAGCTTTGGCTTCTATTTTAAAACACAAATTGTCGATTCTGACTGGCGGTCCCGGTGTGGGTAAAACCACCTTAGTCAACGCTTTGTTAAAATTATTTCACAAAGCACGTCTCACCGTGACGTTGTGTGCGCCAACCGGTCGGGCAGCCAAACGCTTGATGGAAACCACGCAGTGTCCCGCGCAAACCATTCACCGTTTATTGGAAATCGATCCCATTACGCGCACCGCCAAATACAATCACGAAGAACCTTTAACGACCGATGTATTCATCATCGATGAAAGTTCAATGATAGACGTGGTGTTGATGCACCAATTGTTAAAAGCGATCCCAACAACGGCAGCCGTGATTTGGGTGGGAGACAGCGATCAATTGCCTTCTGTGGGTCCGGGTGCCGTATTATCCGACATGATAGCTTCGAATACTATTTTTACCGTGCATTTAACGGAAATTTTTAGACAAGCTGCGCATTCACAAATTATTTTAAATGCGCATCAAATCAATCAAGGCTTGATGCCCATCGCGCACGGCTTAAAAGATGCCGATTTTTATGTGATGCCGAAGAACAATGGACAAGAAATTTTTGCAACGGTATTGGATTTGGTGGTAGAGCGTTTGCCGCGCTACCATCACTGTTCTGCCATTCAAGACATTCAAGTTTTATCGCCGATGAATCGAGGCGAATTAGGTACGATCGCTTTGAATATGGCTTTGCAAAAAAAGTTAAATGGACACGCTCGTTTGAAAATAAACCGGCTGGGTATTGACTATGCTGTTGGCGATAAAGTCATCCAAGGCGTCAACAATTATGAAAAAGCGGTATTTAATGGCGACATTGGCTGGATAGAATCGATGGATCTCGAAAACCAAAGTCTGTCTATTTTATTTGATGGCCGCAGTGTGTCTTATGAAGCTTCTGAATTGGATGAAATCAGTTTGGCTTATGCTATCAGCATTCACAAAAGCCAAGGCTCGGAATTTCCCATCGTCGTGATTCCTTTGTCCATGCAACATTATAATTTATTGGTGCGAAATTTATTGTACACGGGTATTACACGCGGCAAAAAAATGGTGGTGTTGGTGGTGGAGCAGAAGGCTTTAAAAAAAGCCGTGAACAACGACAAAATCCGTACGCGGATCACGAAGTTGAAGCAAAGGCTGCAACGGGAGTTGAGTCAAAAAGCGATCTAGCACGAGATTCTGCGTATTTAGCGAGCCGCGACCGTTAGGGAGCGGTGGTTCGAAGTAAGGGATCACGGCTACGAGAAAAAAGTCATAGGCTTTTCGCTCTTTTAAAATCTCTATTCTGGCTTGGGTTTTCAGTACCGCCAAAAAAACCTTCCAAAATATTGACGGCAAATGTGATTCCCTGCTACGAACCACCGCTCCCTAACGGTCGCGGCTCGGTTATGAAAATGGAAGCAGAAATAAAAAGTATTTGAATCAAGGAGCAGATGTATGATTTCTTTCAGATATTTTTTTAAGCATCTCTTTGTTGAATAGGCCTTCTTCCGATATTTTGGTTGGCAATATAACTTTTCTAAAGAAAGACGCTAATCCTGTCATAATATTTCCTTTATTTTCAATATCTTCTTTAATTTTTGAAACTGCGTCTTCATCTGAATTTATTTCTAGTAAAGCATATTGATCTGGTTTTCGAGCCGATGTGCATGCACATAAAGATTCAAACATTTTTACCCCGCATCATTTATTTTTTATTTACTAACCGTTCGATTATAGTTGAGAAAGCTTAAGGAAATATTAAATAGGATTATTTTATTACTTGGATACTCTGCAGGGGACAAAAAACGACGATGTCATCCCTGCGAAAGCAGGGATGACAGACCGGTGTCGATAGGTGCTATGGTGGTAAAGGCTTAAAATATTCTCTATCGTCATCAGGATATTGCTTTTTAAACTGGTTATAATACGCTTTATACAGGCAATACGCACCGCCTAGTACGACAGGATAGACTGGCCCTACGCTCAATAGAGATATACCTGCGGCTACAATGCCTGCCGCGATGCCTAGACCTATACCACTGCTCAGAAGACCGATACCTGCGCCTACGCATAAGATAGTCAGACAGCCAAAAATGATAATAGCGGCCGCCTTAACAGGATGTTTTCTAATAAATTTTCCGATACGACTTTCTTTTTTTCGATTGTGTTCCCTCAGTAATCGAAAAGTCAGATCGGCATTGGCTAAGGGTTTTTCGCTTATTGGCGTATCAATTTCAGCCTTTCCTCGGTCTGATTTTTCATTGATTTCTACTTCCTGTTTAGACTCAAAAAATGACGGTCCTCTCTCAGAGGCATTAGAGGCTACACCAGAGCGTCTAGGGTTGGGTACCTCTAGAGTAATTTCTCTTAATTTAAATAGCTCGCTTCTTAATCTTTTACCGTAGTTTTCAATCCCTTCGCAGACGGGTATTTGCTCTTTTAGATCTTCGCGATTTTCTCTAGAACGTCTGTACTTCTCGATGAACGTAATAGCTATATTGAGTTCGGAGACATAGTTGTCGTACAGTTCATTTGCTTCTAAGCGAGATTTCACTGTAGCAATAATCTCGACAGCAGACCAGAAACCTAAGCGGTCAGACAGTTTGTTGGGATCTGAAACGAGCCATGGCTTGTCTGGCGGAGGAACAAAGATAGTTGAATCTTGAATAATAAGAGGTACAGAGTTCTGAAGGATGGATAAGCTCAGGTCCAACAGCCATCTTCTCTTTAATTCGGCAGTGTGTTTTTGAAGTTCTATAAGATCTTGTAAAAAAGCTTCAATAAAAGCTTTTTTTTCGGTTATTAATTCCTGTTCTTTTGTTGTTAGCTCCGCAATAGAAGATTTTTTCCATGCTTCTAAACGTTGTTTTTCCGGCCTTATATTTTCCTCTTTTTCTTCTTTTTTCGCTAATTCTTGTTCTTTGGATTGTAGAGCTTTGCAAAAAGCCTTTCTTTGTGCCTTTAGCGCTTTTTTTGCCTGTTGAAAATGGCAATTAAGAATTGACAGAATGTTAAGATAAATTTCAGATTTAAGAGAAACTTCATCGGGCTCATACAAAATAGCGCTACATGTACGAATGTATCTTTTAATTATTTCAAGTGCTGGCTTGAGCTGGCCGATCTGATTTTTATCAATTGAACTCTCATCTACAGAAAACAGCACATCCGAAATAGTGCTTAAAGCAGTGTTTAACTCTTCTGGCCACTCTCTATTTGGATCAAAAATAAAGGGTGCTGTTTTTGTAAGGGTAGGGTGTATGTTTTGCGATCGTGGAGAAAAACTCGAACTAGCAGCCATGATACCCTCTTTATTTTTAAGTGCCACACTTCGCTTGTATGGTGGCCAGAGCGGGAATCGAACCTGCGACACAAGGATTTTCAGTCCTCTGCTCTACCGACTGAGCTATCTGGCCGTATGGAATGCTCTTATTAAACTCTATTAAACTTCTAAAGTCAATAGGTAATAAAAATAACTGCGCCGCGGCTCCGAATAGTGGGGTATTAAGACTGGCATCAAAAGCCTAGACCTGCTATCATTACCTAATTAAACAATAATGACTATTTTTTGCCCACTTTGCTGGGTGTCGTTTTTTAGAGGAGCACATTATGGCTAAGAAATTGGTGCAGGAAACGCCCAATACCCATGTCGTTGGTTTGCCGGGCATTGCCCCTTATCAGGCCAAAAAAAATGAGAAATACATGAACGAAGGGCAACAAGCGCATTTTCGGCTCATTTTGATTGCTGTCAAGCAACAATTGATGGAAGGCAGTGATGCGACGGTAGAAAGTTTACGGGAAGACGATAAAGAATTGGCCGATCCGGCTGATAAAGCCACGCGTGAAGAAATCATCGGATTGATGTTGCGCGCTAGCGATCGAGAAGGTAAATTGTTGCGTAAAACAGAAGAAGCTTTGCAACGGTTGGATGATGGAGAGTATGGTTACTGTGAAAGCTGTGGTGAGGAAATTGGCATTAAACGCTTGGAAGCGCGACCCACAGCCACTTTGTGTATCGATTGTAAAACACTCGATGAAATTCGTGAAAAGCAAAGGGGGAGTTAAGTCATGGAATATTTATTTGGACTTTTAAATTTATCTTGGTGGCAATATATCGTGGTGACTTTAGTGTTTATGCACATCACTGTCATTTCCATTACTTTGTATTTACACCGCGCTTCTGCGCACCGCGCCTTGGAATTGCACCCCATTGCGTCCCATTTTTTTCGGTTTTGGTTGTGGCTGACGACGGCTGCGATTACGAAGGAATGGGTTGCCGTACATCGGAAACACCATTCTACCGCGGACACCAAAGACGATCCGCACAGCCCACAAATTTATGGTTTAAAAACCGTATTGACTCAAGGGTATGAACTTTACAAAAAAGAAGCCATGAATCGAGACACAGTAGAGCGTTATGGTCAAGGAACGCCGGATGATTGGGTAGAACGTCATGTGTACACGCCACGCAGTAATTGGGGTATCGCTATTTTATTCGTAGTGGATGTGGTTTTATTCGGCATTCCTGGAGTCGTGATCTGGGCTGTGCAAATGATGTGTATGCCCGTGTTGGCCGCAGGGATGATCAATGGCGTGGGGCATTATTTTGGCTATAGAAATTTTGAAACCCCGGATGCTTCCACCAATGTCATGCCTTGGGGGATTATCGCAGGTGGAGAAGAATTGCATAATAACCACCATGCTTTTGGGGCTTCCGCCAAATTGTCTTTGCACCGTTTTGAATTTGATATTGGTTGGATGTACATACGCGTTTTGCAATTTTTAAAATTAGCTAAACCCAAACGCGTGATTCCGAAATTGGAGCAGACGCATGTCAAAGACATTGATCTTAGCACTTTGACGACTTTGGTAACCCACAAATTTCACTTTTTGAAACAATATGGCGAAATGGTCATCAAACCCATTGTGCGACAGCATTTGGCAAAAGATAGGACTCGACGTCATTTGTGGCTTGAAGCCAAAACTTGGTTGAAGCGTGGCGACGATCGCATCGATGCTAAAACGCACAAAGGGCTACAAACCTTATTGTCTTCTTGCAATGAATTGAATGTGGTGTATCAATTTAAAATGCGCTTGCAAGCCATTTGGGGCAAAGCGGTGGCAAACAATGGTGAATTAGTACAACAATTAAAGCAATGGTGTGTCGATGCAGAAAAAGCCGGCATTCAAACTTTGAAACAATTTTCTTTGCAGCTGTCGACTTTGAATATAGCGAAGGACTAATGGCAGAAAAACCCAGTTTCCAAGCAATTATTCAAATTTTAGAGCAATTTTGGCAAAAACAAGGTTGCGTGATCTTGCAGCCATTAGGTCTGGAAGTGGGGGCGGGGACTTTTCATCCGCAGACTTTTTTAAAAGCCATTGGTCCGGAGCCCTGGTCTTGTGTGTACGTGCAACCTTGTAGACGCCCTATTGATGGTCGTTATGGCGAAAATCCCAATCGAGTGCAACACTATTATCAATTGCAAGTCATCTTAAAGCCGGCACCCTTAAATATCCAAGACTTGTATTTGGATTCCTTGCGGGCTTTGAATATCGATCCTTTGGAACACGACATTCGTTTTGTGGAAGACAATTGGGCTTCACCGACTTTAGGGGCATGGGGCTTGGGTTGGGAAGTGTGGCAAGATGGAATGGAAGTCAGTCAATTTACCTATTTTCAACAAGCAGGCGGTTTGGATTGTGTGCCCGTGACCGGTGAACTCACTTATGGTTTAGAACGTTTGGCGATGTACTTGCAGGGCGTCAATAATTTATTTGACATTGTCTGGGGGGAAAATGCTTCGGGAACCGTGACTTATGGCGATCTTTTCTTACAAAATGAAGAAGAAATGTCACGTTATAATTTTGAATGTGCAGATATTCCTTGGTTGTTCCAAGAATTTGATCACTGCGAAAGCGAAGGGCATCGTTTACTCGAGTTAAATTTAGTATTACCCGCGTATGAAATGGCAATCAAAGCCTCGCACGCCTTCAATTTATTAGATGCGCGTCACGCTATTTCGATATCAAAACGTCAAAGCACTATTTTGCGTTTGCGTACTTTAGCGATCGAGATCGCCAAGCGTTATTATGAAGGACGTGAACAAAAGGGATTCCCCTTGTTGGAAAAAGGCCGAAAAGGGAGACAATATGTTGACTTGTGAAGATTTTTTGTTGGAAATTGGCTGTGAAGAATTACCGGCAGGCATACAACCCGTGTTGATCCAAGCCTTGAAAAAAGGGTTTCAAGTAAATTTATTAGAAAATGGGTTAGAGCATGGAACGATACACACTTATGTCACACCGCGTCGTTTAGCGATCCTCATCGAAAAATTGCAAGAACAAATGCCGGCTCGCAAAATAGAACGCAAAGGTCCTTTGCTCAGTTTGGCTTTGGATGCACAAGGTGCACCGACGGCAGTCGGTTTGGGTTTTGCCAAATCTTGTGGTGTTGATTTCAAGGCTTTGGAACGAATGACCACCGACAAAGGTGATTGCCTTTATTATTCTCGAGAAGAGTCTGGCCAGCGAACAACGGATTTATTACCCGCTTTATGTGAAAAAATCATCAAAGTGCTGCCCATTGCCAAATCGATGCGTTGGGGAGAAGGGGATGTCCGTTTTGCTAGACCCGTTCATTGGATTGTGTTGTTGTTCGGAAAAGAAGTGTTGCCTGCACACATTTTAGGACAAAAAAGCGATCGCCTAACCTATGGCCATCGTTTTCACCATCCCCAAGCGATTTCGATAGCAGAGCCTAAACAATACGAAAGGGTATTAGAAAAAGCCTATGTGATTGCAGATGCAGAAAAGCGCCGTGCTTTGATTGTGCGTGTTTCAAAAGAAATTGCAGAAATGATCAAGGGCGAGGTACTTTTCAATGAAGATTTATTGAATGAAGTTACGGCGATCGTCGAATGGCCAGTGCCTTTGTTGGGGCAATTCGATCCGTATTTTTTAAAAATACCTTATGAAGCCTTGATGTTAGCGATGCAACACCACCAAAAAACCTTTTCAGTGCAAAATAAAGAAGGGCAATTAATGCCTTATTTTATTTGTGTGAGCAACATCGACAGTCGCGATCCCAACGAAGTGGTGCGCGGTAATGAGCGTGTGATCAATGCACGTTTAAGCGATGCCAAATTCTTTTTCGATACGGATGGCAAACACAGTTTGGCTTTTATGGCCAAACGATTGGGCGAAATTATTTTTTACGCGCATTTGGGAAGTTTAGAAGACAAAGCAAATCGCATTGCCACTTTGGCAGAATGTATGGCGGATACTTTAGATTTAAATCGCGAAGAAGCGAAACGCGCAGGGGAATTGTGCAAAGCGGATTTGGTGTCGGATATGGTCGGTGAATTTCCCGAATTGCAAGGTATTATGGGTGGCTATTATGCGGCGCATCATGAAACACCCGCGGTTGCCAAAGCGATTGCCGAACATTATCGACCGCGTTTTGCCAAAGACGATTTGCCGGCTTCTGCTTTAGGCGCTGTGGTGGCGATCGCCGATAAACTCGATACTTTGGTTGGGATTTTTGCGGCAGGCGAAATTCCCAAAGGTGATAAAGATCCTTTTGGACTGAGGCGCGCCGTTTTAGGGGTGTTGAAAATTATTTTGGCCAGACAATGGCCTTTGAATCTCGAGACTTTGTTGGAAAAAACAGTCGACATTTACAAAAAACAAGCTGAGCATCCTTCGATTGCTTTGGATAAAGCGTTCATACAAAAAATAGAATCTAAGTCTTTAGTAAAACAAATCTTTGATTTTATGATGGAACGCTTTAGATACCATTATTTAGAAGAAGGGGTATCGGTGGAATTATTTGAATCGGTGTTGGCTGTAAAAGCGCGAGAACCGCATGATTTTGATTTGCGTTTGCAAGCTATGAAAGCCTTTTCTCAATTGCCGCAGAGTAGCGCATTGACGGCGGCGAATAAACGGGTGACTCGTATTCTGGAAAAAGAAGCCAAGACTTTAACCGAAGCAAAAGTGCAAGAATCTTTGTTAGTGGAAGCAGCAGAAAAAGCTTTGTGGCAGGCTTTGGAAGAAAAGAAAAAAGAAGTTTCTGTTTTATGTGAAGTAAAAAAATATGCAGAAACTTTGTTAAAGTTGGTTTCATTGCAACCTTTTATTGATGACTTTTTTGATAACACCATGGTGATGGTAGACGATGAAAAATTGCGTAAAAATCGTTTGGCTTTGTTATGGCAGTTATGTCAGTTGCTGAGCGCAGTTGCTGATTTGTCTTGGCTATAAAAGCAGGTCTATCATTAACTATAGCTCTGTCATCACCCGGAATACCGAATGCAAGCTCTCGACAAGGCCGTTAGGCCGCAGTCGGGGAACCAGGCGATCTTTAAGCTTCGGGAAACTTCGAAAATCAACCCTCTTTTCCAGATCTCCTGGATCTCCGGCTTCGGTCGCTGCGTGACCTTGCCGAGAGCTTGCATTCGGTACTCCCGGTAATGACAGACTTTTGTTGCGTCACGTTCATTACTTTGTCGCCTGTACCACGACGCTTAAATTATGGTATAATTTCCCTTTTAATAATAGTCACGGTTCCAGCAAATGAGGTCCCTAGATGAGTGAAGAACCCGCATATAATTCCGGCAATATTAAGGTTTTAAAAGGCCTGGATGCTGTTCGCAAACGCCCAGGTATGTACATTGGGGATACCGACGATGGAACAGGGCTGCACCATCTGGTCTTTGAAGTGGTGGACAACTCCATTGACGAAGCCTTGGCTGGATATTGTGATCGCATCGACGTCACCATTCACGCAGACAATTCCATCACCGTGCGCGACAATGGCCGCGGCATTCCCGTCGACATCCACCCTGAAGAAGGGCGTTCTGCAGCAGAAGTTATTATGACCGTGCTACATGCCGGTGGTAAATTTGATAATTCTTCCTATAAAGTTTCCGGAGGGCTGCACGGCGTCGGAGTTTCGGTGGTGAATGCCTTGTCTGAAACCTTAGAATTGACGGTGCGTATCAACGGTCAAGTTTACGAACAAACCTACCATTTAGGCGAACCCGAAGCACCGATTAAAGCCACGGGAACTACTTCCGAACGCGGTACCGAAATTCACTTTAAACCCAGTGCCACGATTTTCACGCAATTGGTGTTCCATTACGATGTGTTGGCCAAACGATTACGAGAGTTGTCTTTTTTAAATCCGGGTGTGCAAATAGAATTATTCGACGAACGCGATGGCAAAAAAGATTCTTTCCATTACGAAGGTGGTATCAAAGCTTTCGTGGAATATTTGAATCGTAAAAAAACGGTGATTCATCCGACGGTGTTTTATTTTTCGGAGCAAATCAAAGACACGATCGTCGAATTGTCGATGCAATGGAATGATTCTTACCAAGAAACGATTTATTGTTTTACCAACAATATTCCACAGCGCGATGGCGGAACGCATTTAGCTGGTTTTAGAGGGGCTTTAACGCGAACGCTGAACAATTACATGGAAAACGAAGGCTTAGCCAAAAAATTTAAAATTGCGACGACGGGCGACGATGCTCGCGAAGGCTTAACGGCAGTTTTATCGGTGAAAGTGCCTGATCCCAAATTTTCTTCTCAAACCAAAGACAAATTGGTTTCTTCAGAAGTGAGACCCGTGGTCGAAGGCGCAGTGGCTGAACGCTTCAATAATTTTTTATTAGAACAACCGCAACAAGCCAAGGCCATCATCAACAAAATGGTAGAAGCGGCTAGAGCGCGAGAAGCAGCGCGTAAAGCCCGTGAAATGACACGTCGTAAAGGGGCTTTGGATGTAGCAGGCTTGCCGGGGAAATTGGCAGACTGTCAGGAACGCGATCCTGCCTTGTGTGAATTGTTTATCGTTGAGGGAGATTCTGCAGGGGGTTCCGCTAAGCAAGGTCGCTCCCGTAAAACCCAAGCGATTTTGCCTTTGCGCGGTAAGATTTTAAATGTGGAAAAAGCGCGTTTTGATAAAATGCTGTCTTCCCAAGAAGTGGGCGTTTTAATCACGGCTTTGGGCTGTGGTATCGGCGCTCAAGAATTCAATGTGGAAAAATTGCGTTATCATAAAATCATCATCATGACCGATGCCGACGTCGATGGTGCACACATACGCACGTTGCTCTTAACTTTCTTTTACCGACAAATGCGGGAATTGATAGAACGAGGTCATCTGTACATTGCGCAACCGCCCTTGTATAAAATCAAACGCGGCAAGCAAGAAGAATACATCAAGGACGATGCAGAGTATACGACGTATTTGTGTCAACAAGCTTTGGAAGGAACGAGTCTGTATGTGAATCGCGATGTACCTCCGATTATCGGCGTTCATTTGCAAAAATTAGTCTTGCGCTATAAGAGCGTAACCGAAAAATTAAAAGCCTTAAAACGGATGTATCCTTTGCCCGTTTTGATGCAATTGTTGCATATGCCACCTTTAGCACCCTCAGCCTTGACCAATGAACAAGCGGTGCAGTCTTGGTGCGCGCAATTTACTGCACGTTTGAAAGACTTCAGCCATAATGGCATTCATTATAGTTTGGAATGTACAGGACCAGTGGATGGACAATGGTATTTACCAACCGTGAACACTCAAATCCATGGCCAATTAGAATCGGTGCGTTTGAATAGAGAATTTTTCTTACGCTCTGAATATCAAGAAGTTCTGAGTTTAGCTGCAGAATTACAAGAGTTATTGATAAAAGACAGTTATTTTGTTCGCGGTGAACGGAAAAAAGTCATTCAAGATTTTGGGGAAGCCATTGATTGGTTGTTAGAAGATGCGAAAAAGGGACAATCTTTACAACGCTATAAAGGTTTGGGAGAAATGAATCCTGAACAGTTGTGGGATACGACCATGAATCCAGAACATCGGCGCTTATTGCAAGTGAGAATTGAAGACGCCATTGCTGCAGACGAAATGTTTACTGTTTTGATGGGTGATGAAGTTGAACCCAGACGTGATTTTATCGAGGAAAATGCCTTGTTGGCAGAGAATATTGACGTGTAGAGTGTGCGGTAAACACATTTGAAGATGCGAAGGGGCGGCGCCCGAAGGTTTCGCTGCCCGTGTGTCAAACACGCCGTAAATACATCCATGTAGGCTCGGACGCCGCATCCATGCAGCGTACGGTTTGACACATCGGGACAGCGAGACCTTCGGGCTTTTCTCATGATTAAATTCACATCTTCAGTGCGTTTAAAGTAGGGAGAGAGGAAGATGAGTATTCGAGTATTAGTCAATGGTGCTTTGGGCCGTATGGGCTCGGAAGTGGTGCGAACGCTAAAAGGCAATGACAAATTTAATTTGGTCGGGACTTGTGGCCGAAGTGATGATTTGGTGGCGTCTATTCAACACAGCCAGGCGGAAGTGGTGGTCGATTTTACCAATGCCGATGTGGTGTTTGAAAATACTCAAAAAATTTTAAAAGCAGGCGCAAGACCCGTCATTGGAACAACGGGTTTATTGCTTCCGCAAGTGGAAACATTGCAAAAAATGGCGAAAGCAGAGCAAATCGGCGGAATCATTGCGCCGAATTGTGCACTCGGTGGTGTACTAATGATGAAATATGCTACGCAGTGGATAAAATATTTTCCAAATGCAGAAATCATTGAATTGCACCATGATGGCAAATTAGATGCACCTTCAGGAACGGCTTTACGTACAGCGCAAGCTATGTCCGCTTTGAGAACGAAAGTACCAGAAATGAAATCAGAACGGGTCTTGGTCGAAGGCGCGCGCGGTGCAGACGTAGAAGGCATTCACGTGCATTCAGTGCGTTTGCCCGGTTTGGTTGCACACCAAGAAATTATTTTTGGTGGCATGGATGAAACCTTGACCGTTCGTCACGACTCCATCAGTCGGCGTTGCTTTATGCCGGGCGTGATGTTAGCCTGTGAAAAGGTCCTTGCCTTAAAGGAACTCGTTTATGGCTTGGAAAACATTATAGAGTAATAGATCTTCTTTTATGAACAAGAAAACTTTAGCCGCTTTGTGTACCACCGTTTTTTTATGGGGTTCAGCCTTTGTGGCTATCCGTATAGCGGCCCCGCATTTTTCACCAGAGGGACTGGCTTTATTGCGCTTACTGATAGGCGCTGTGCTGATGCTTCCCATTGCAGGGCGGCATTTATTCCGAAAAGTAGAGTTTCGTTGGATAGATATCCCGCACATCATTCTCTTAGCCACCATTGGGATTAGTTTATACCATGTTTTTTTAGCTTATGGAGAGCGCAGTGTGCCAGCAGGGGTAGCCAGTTTTGTGGTGGGGCAAATGCCCATTATTTCTGCCCTATTGGCTTGGTGGTTTTACAAAGAGAAAGTGTCTTTTTGGGGTTGTGTCGGCTTAATGATCAGTGTGTTGGGTGTTTCGATGATTGCTTTGGCCGGTAATCAAGAAATGGCTTTTACTCAAGGATTGTGGGCCATAATAGGCTGCACCGTTTTTTCAGGAACTTACAATGTGCTCATTAAACCCTTGTTGTTGCGTTACGATCCCGTTGCCTTGTCGGTCTACATCATCTGGGCCAGCCTTTTGTGTTTATTACCCTATTTTCCGAACTTGATACACGATGTGCGTACCGCGCCTGCGGCCGATAGCTGGGTAGTGGTTTATTTAGGGGTATTTCCCACGGCTTTGGCCTACATCACCTGGAGTTATGCCCTGGCTTATTTGCCCACGGTTAAAGCCACTTGTTGGATGTTTATGTTGCCTTTGGTCTCTTGTTTATTAGGCTGGGCAGTTCTCAAAGAAATTCCCGATCTTTTAACCTTTTTGGGCGGCGTCATCGCGATGGGCGGCGCCATTTTGGTGACCTTGAGCAAACACAAGGCTGGAGTTGTTTCTCAGAAGAACACGGCTCTTGCAGAAGAATCCTAAGTGTTTGAGAAATAGACAATTCTGAGGTAGTGGAGAATCCTTCGCTCCGAACCACCGCTCCCTGACGGTCGCGGCTCCGTGAATACGATAGTCATCGTGGGTGGCCGGTGATGGGCTTGTTTACCCTTGCTTTTATGAAGAACTTTTGATACCCTTTCGCCCATCGCTCAGAAATACAGAGGAATGACCCCATGCAAGCAGAAATACATCCCGCCTATAAAGAGGTCGAAGTTAAATGTAGTTGTGGCTATGTCACACAAATTCGTTCGACTTTAGGCCATGATACTCTAGCCATTGAAGTGTGCTCCCAATGCCACCCATTTTACACGGGTAAGCAAAAAATCGTGGATACAGCAGGCCGTGTAGACAAGTTTACCCGTAAATTTAAAAAGAAAAGCGGTGATAAAGCGGAAGGTGCGGCTGGAGCATGAATGCTAACAGTTCACCCCAACTTAAACATGCGAAAAAGCACAGATTTGGATGCAGGTTGCGTGTAATTTTGAGGGGAAAAAGCGGAGTTTATATAGACATAAATGAGCATTTTTCACGTCAAAATTACACGCAAGATGCGCCAAATATGGGCTTTTCGAGGATAGCCCTGAGTGGTTACCATGAATGAGCCTAAACCCAAACGCAACAAATGGTTCTTTCCAATCTTGGTGTGTTCCTTAGGCGCCGCCTTTTATGCCTACGAATATTTATTACGCATTACGCCTAACGTCATCTATGCCGATTTGTTTCGCTATTTTGGCATTTCGGCCACTGGTTATGGTTTTATCAATGCTTTCTATTATTACGCTTATACCCCCATGCAATTGCCTGTCGGGATGCTGATGGATCGCTATGGTCCACGGCGTTTATTGACTTTGGCTTGTTTGGCGTGTGCTCTAGGAACTTATCTTTTTGCTGCCACAGACAAATGGGAAATTGCGTTATTTGCGCGTTTTGTAGTGGGTTTTGGTTCAGCTTTTGCTTTTGTGGGCGTATTAAAATTGGCGACCATTTGGCTTCCTGCCAATAAGTTTGGTTTAATTGCGGGACTGATGTCTTCTTTTGGAACTTTGGTCGGGGCTTTTTTAGGCGAATTGGTCTTAGAACATTTGGTGAAAGAGTTGCATTGGCAACCTACTTTGATGATTTCGGTGGTCGTCGGGATTGTCTTAGCGATTGTGATGGCTTTGGTGATACGCGATAAACCCAAAGACAATAGCCGCAATTATTCAGCCCAGAGTGCCGAAGAACAGCCACACACCATGAAAGAAGTCTTTGAACATTCCCTTCTTTTGTTAAGAAATAAATACATTTGGTTAAATGGTCTGATTGGGTGTTTGTTGTATTTGCCTTCATCGGGTTTTGCTGAAAATTGGGAAAAACCTTATCTCATTGCGGCACACAATTTTTCCAGCCAAGATGCGGCAACGGCGGTGTCCCTCGTATTTTTAGGCTTCACTTTAGGTGGTCCTATTTATGGTTATATTTCAGATAAAATAAGCAGACGTAAATTGCCGATGTTGATCGGCGGGCTTTTAGCCGCGCTGCTGATTTCTATCGTGTTGTATGTGCCCGATTTATCGGTGACGACTATTTTTGTATTGTTGTTTTTATTTGGTGTTGCTTATGGGGCCGAAGTCTTGGTCTTTCCGGTAGGTCGTGAACTAAGTTCTAAAAAGGTGGCGGCCACCGCAGTGGCGGTGACGAATATGTTGGTGATGGTCAGCGGTTCTTTGTTGACGCCTTTGGTGGGTATTATTTTGGATTATTTGTGGAATGGCATGATGGTCAATGGCGAGCACGTTTATAGCGCTGCCAATTTTACCATTGCGTTGACAATGTTACCCATCGCTTGCATTGGCGGCGCGCTTTTGTCGGCTTTTTTGAAAGAGACGTATGGCAAGCCTTTAGAAGAATAAATCAATTTATTTTTGAAAGAAATTAGATCCCGTCACAATCGCCTGATAAATAGCGATAATTTAACCGAGCTGCGACCATGAGGGAGCGGTGAAATAACAACCGTTCCCTCATGGTCGCAGCTCGGCTAGAAACTAGCTTGCGGTTGTGGTAAAATATAACTATTATAATGAGTCGCTGCTTAGCAAGTGGCTATTTTCAGTGCTTAAAAATTGTACTGATTTCAAGGGGGTAAAAATGGCATCTACAGAACCTATACCAGCGGATGTGCCTTTCGAAATAAAGGATTATCATTCTTTTTGGCAAGCCTGTTCTGAGTTGAATCCAGACGCTTTATTTCTATTGGCAAAGATCTTGTGTGACGAAACGGTAGCTCAAAAATATTCGCACATTATCGGACAAATTAAGCAAGATCGATGCTCTGCTTACTATATTGCAGGGCTTGCTTATTCTTTCGCAGATGAACCGAAAAGAACAGAGATTAACCACTTTCGAAATACGGAGCAAGAGTTAAACGGCCACGGCCACGGCCACGGTCAATGCCAATCTTTTTCTAACTTAGGTATCCCGCTTTTTCTTCCCGAGCATTCTAATACAGAATTGAATGCAAAATTAATTTATAGGGAGTGTAAGAAAGATAATGAATCTGGGAAAAGACCTCATTTCCAGCAGGCTGGCACTCCTGCACAAGCGGATGAGGACGTGTACTTTTTGGCAGATGAGGACGAAGATAGATCGCTATCGGATGATGAAAAATATTTAAGAGCGCCGGGAGATGAACCACTCAGCTTTCAGACCTTGTCTAATTTTTTAGATAAAGCCAGACAATTTGTAATAGACAACCCTAAACCATTTATTGTCCTTGGCTTGGTATTGGCTATTGGGGGTATGGCTGTTGCGATAAGTTTTGCACCTATTATAACTCCGCTCGCAGGAGTGGGATTATGCTTTGCCATAGCGGCAGGTTGTAAATTATATAGACATGGTTTTTTTGGAAAGCCGAGTGGTGAGAAGAAGGGAAGTGACGCAACTCCGCCGCCTCGGAGGTTTGGCCTTAGTTATGATTACGATCGCCCCGACTGAAAACAAATAAATCCCAAACAGAGCTAAATTAACCGAGCCGCGACCGTGAGGGAGCGGTGGTTCGCAGTACAGAATTAGAATGACGAGGAAATGTCAACAGGCCCTATCTGTCATCCCTGCGAAAGCAGGGATCCAGTAAGAAACCCTATATTGAAACTGGATCCCTGCTTTCGCAGGGATGAATCGTAACTACGAACCACCGCTCCCTCACGGTCGCGGCTCGGTTAGAAACTACCCGATAGTTCTAATAAAATACCGAGCCCTGCCTATTTCTTGCCCAATATTTTGACAAATAATCTTCTTTTGTGCTAAAGTGCTTAAAGAATGATACAATCAAAAAAAGTGCCTTTAAAAGAAATTACAATAAATCCAATGAGGTAAAAAAATGGCGTCACAAGAACCAGGTGTTTTACTAGAATCTGGAGTTCTGCCTTCTAATTCTAAGAATCACCTTCATATTCCTATGAGAGATTTATGGGCTCGCTGTAATGCTCTGAATGCGGAGGCTTTGTTTGTATTGGCAAGAATTCTTTGCGGCGAGATGGAAGTTCAAGAAAATCTTCTTATCCAAACAGATCTGAAATCCGCGTATTATTTAGCACAGACCGCTCACCTTTTAGCACAATCACAAACTACAAAAAAAGAAATTGACGCTTTTATAAACAGGCAACATTTAAGAGCGCAAAATTTAGAGGGGGTGTGCAAGATTTTTCCTAGCCTGGGCCTTGTTAATGGTTGCATTCATGGTGCCCTTTCTGCCCGTGCTTTGTATGACAAGATCCGTGCTGAAAGGCCAACATTAGAAAACAAAGGGCAAAAAAGGGGAGGGGATGGTGGATCCCCTCAACCATCGGAGGGCAGTGAAGGCAATTTACCCCAAGAAGGAGAGATGAATGTATTCGAACCCGAAGGATCCTCAAATGCGCGAGACTTACAATGGCTAGATAATGATGGTAAAGGCAATTTACCCCAAGAAGGAGAGATGAATGTATTCGAACCCGAAGGATCCTCAAATGCGCGAGACTTACAATGGCTAGATAATGATGGTAAAGGCAATTTACCCCAAGAAGGAGAGATGAATGTATTCGAACCCGAAGGATCCTCAAATGCGCGAGACTTACAATGGCTAGATAATGACGGTAAAGGCAATTTACCCCAAGAAGGAGAGATGAATATATTCGATCCCGAAGATCTCTCCAATGAGCAACGCCTAAGTGGGCGAAACCTACAAATGCCAAACTCAACAGAGCCAAAAAATAAATCTGTTTTTACTGAGGCGATACAGTTTGTAAAAGATCACCCCGCACCTTTCATTATCCTAGGTGTAGGGCTTTTCATTGGAGTTGCTCTTGCTACGCCGGTGGTCAGTCCTGCTGTGCTGGCGGGTCTTCTGACCATTGGCATTGGAATCAAAATGGGCGCTGTAATCGGTGGTATAGCGATTGCGGACCATGCAATAGGGTCTGCTATGGTAGGCGTGGGGATTTTAGCAATCGTTACTTGTTGTAGTATAAGGTTTTTTGGCAGAAAAACTTCTGAAGAAAAAAAGATTGAAATACCGCTTCAACAAGTCTATAACGGTACATAAAAAATAATAAAGTTTTCCACATCACCGCCCGGGTATTAAAATCGAGTCATTTATTTTCAAAATTAACTCTTTTTCTGCCTGATTAAATTGTTGCAACAGTGCAGCAATGGTTTCTCCATCAGGCAGCGTCAATTTTGGCGCGATTTCGTATAAAGGGATCAAGACAAACAACCGCTCTTTTAAACCCGGATGTGGCACCTGATACGTTTTGTCTTGATAGATCAAATTATCGTACAGCAAAACATCGATGTCGATTAAACGCGGTCCCCAGCATTCTCGTCGCACACGGCCTTGTTGTTTTTCAATGGCAAGACAAGCGCATAACAATTCTTGTGGCGAATAGCTTGTTTCGATCTGCACGACGGCATTGAGATAATCGTCTTGGGGCGGTCCCATGGCAGGGGTTTGATACAGACTAGACACAGCGGATATGTTTATGTTGGGATCTTGTGTCAAGGCAGCGATCGCAGTCTGCATTTGTAACAAAGGACGATCTAAATTACTGCCTAGGGCTAAGAATGCATTGGCCATCGGATTATTCCGCTTCTATCTTTATTTCAGACGGTTTTCTAGAAGAACGACGGCGTCTTCGCCGAGGTTTGGGTTTAGAAGCGGAAGCAGTCGCCGCCATTAAAGTGTGTCGGGTTTCTTCGTTGTCTGCTTGCCACCTTGTCCACCAATCGGCAGCCGCTCCTAAATTATCTTCTATCAAAGCACGCAGACACAAAAAATCATAAGCGGCTCTAAACCGTGGATGACTCACCAAACTTTCAATCCTCTGTTTCTTTCGTTCAATGAGGTTGAATTGCAATAACCAAATATCCAATACAGTTTCGGTCACCAATTGTGTGAAAGCAAGATGCTTTTTGGCTTTACTCAATACCATTTGAGCGACTCTTTCTAACTGAATGTCGGGATACTCTTTGGAAGGCGGTTCTTTTTCCAGTTGGATTTGCAAGGGATACCATAAAAAGACAGACACTAGAAAAGCTGGATTGATGGGTTTATTCTCGGCAATTCGCGCATCGGTATTTTTTAAAGCGCTTAAAATAAATTTGTCGGTAGCCAAGTGCAAAGTAGGGTGAGCTAATGCTTTTTCAGTGAGTGGGTATAAATACTGTAACACTTCATGATGACGTAATAGGGTGAAAGTATTGACGGCATTGCCTTGACTAAATAATTTGTGACTTTCATCCGCCAAACGTGAAGGTGCAATGCTACTCAATAAATGACGTTTTTTGGCAATAGCCTGAGCGGTATGGTCTTCCAAAGTCATCCCGAGTTTGGCTGCAAAACGAATGGCGCGCAAAATGCGGACCGGATCTTCGCGATAACGCGCGTCTGCTTTTCCAATGATGCGAATAATACCTTGCTTCAGATCGTCTAAGCCTTGTGTGTGATCGATGATGTGGTTGTGTTTCACGTCGTAATAGAGTGCATTCAAAGTAAAATCGCGTCGCCACACATCGTCTTCCAGCGTGCCATACACATTGTCTCTTTTTAAAATCCCTTCTCGGTTTTTCGATTGATGTGGCCCTTCTTTGCCTTCTTTTCTAAAAGTGGCCACTTCAATGATGTCTTTTTTAAAATAAATATGTGCCAATCTAAATCGCCTACCGATTAACCGGCAATTTTTAAATAAACGCCGTATTTCTTCCGGTTTGGCATTGGTGGCGACATCAAAATCTTTGGGTTCTCGGCCTAAGAGTAAATCTCGAACGCTGCCGCCGACCAAATAAGCTTCAAAACCCGCTGCGTTTAAAGTGTCTAAAACAATTAAACAAAGGTGGCTTAAGCGGTCGCGGGATAAGGTATGCAGAGCGGCGGGAATAATTTGGGGTTCCCTTACAAGAGATTCATTTTTCGAAAAAAAGTTTTTAATAAAAGAAAGCATTCGATGTTATAGCCTATTTAATGTACAGGGTGTATGGGGTTTGTAGATCTAAAGTGATCCTAGCAGGTCTTGATTCAGGATGCTAGTTAGTCATCAATGTGATTATTTTTTTAATGTATTGTAAGAAATTGACTAGCTTCTCCCAAAATGCTTGAAATTAGTGCTAAAACTGCTATCTTTATTGAGGCAGAGTATAGCGAGAGGTATTTATGATGAAGCTGCGAATCAGCGATGTGTCTCAATCTCTAATGGCCCATTCTCCCGATACAGCCTTTTGCGTAGATCTCCATAATGGTACTGTATTAGAACTTGATGCCATTTCTACCGAAGAGCAACGTCTTTACAAATCCCTACCTTTATTGGAAGAAGCGCAAAGCATGGGTGTTTGTTGGGATTTTGTCGATGAAATTGAGGATCCGGCCGTGTGCCGTGAATTACACACTATTTTAAAACATAGCCACGAAGCGCATGAATTTCCTGAATTTACAGAAGCTTTGTATTATCATGGTTTAGAAGAAGAATGGGAAACGTATAAAGAAGAACGCTTACAACACATTTTAGCGGATTGGTGTGAACATCATGGAATAGAGTATAATTACTAGGGTCTGTTTACATTAGCGAATTGTAAATAAGCTCTAGATTTACATTTTATACATCAAGGATCTCATCTTGTCTAAAGTCAAAGCGGTTTATCGGTGTCAAGGTTGTGGCGCTCAATTTCACCAATGGGCGGGGCAATGTCTAGAATGCGGTCAGTGGAATAGCATTGTAGAAGAAGTGTTGCGAGAATCCAAGCGAGGCGGGAGTCAATACGCCGGGCAAAATACCGACGTCGTTTTATTGAAAGACATTGCTTTAGAAGCGGTGGCGCGTTTGTCTTTAGATCAAGGCGAATTGGATCGGGTTTTGGGCGGTGGTTTGGTCCCTGGTTCGGTGGTGTTGATTGGTGGCGATCCGGGGATCGGAAAATCCACTTTGTTATTGCAAGCCATGGCGATGCTGCCTGCCAGCGATAGGCCTTTGTATGTCACCGGCGAAGAATCTTTACAACAAGTGACTTTGCGTGCGCGGCGTTTGGAATTGCAATTGGATCATTTGAAATTATTAGCCCACACGAATGTTGAAAGCATTTTGCAAATTGCTGCTGCTGATAAACCCAAAGTGATGGTGATCGATTCCATTCAAACCATGTATACCGATACCTTGCCATCGGCAGCAGGCGGTGTAGGGCAAGTTCGAGAAAGTGCCGCCCAATTGGTGCGTTTTGCCAAGGAAAGTGGTACCTCTTTATTTTTAGCCGGTCATGTCACCAAAGAAGGGGCTTTGGCCGGGCCGCGCGTTTTAGAACACATGGTAGACACGGTTTTGTATTTTGAAAATGAACAAGACAGTCGTTATCGGATCATTCGTGCCAGTAAAAATCGGTTTGGTACCGTCAATGAATTGGGTTTGTTCGCCATGACTGAAAAAGGCTTGAGAGGCGTACACAATCCTTCAGCTTTGTTTTTATCGGGTTTTAGAAGCGATGTGCCCGGCAGTGTGGTGATGGCGACTTGGGAAGGTACGCGCCCTATGTTGGTGGAAGTGCAAGCTTTGGTGGACGAAAGTCCTTTGGCAAATCCAAGGCGTGTTACTTTGGGTTTGGATGGCAATCGCTTGAATATGTTGTTGGCTGTTTTGCACAAACAAGGCAATGTCGCTTGCTATAATCAAGATGTGTTTGTAAATTTAGTAGGTGGGATCAAAATCGCTGAAACGGCTGCAGACATCGCTATTTTATTGGCCGTGGTGTCTAGTTTAAAAGAAAGACCTTTGCCGCAAGATTTATTGGTATTCGGCGAAGTCGGTTTGTCGGGCGAAATTCGTCCGGTGCAATATGGTCAAGAACGTTTGAAAGAAGCTGCTAAATTGGGTTTCAAACGCGCGATTGTGCCGAAGGCCAATCAACCGAAACAAGTTTTGGATATTGAAGTGATAGCCGTTTCGCACTTAAAAGAAGTGTTGGAACAAGTGTAGTAATGAATAGAGGTCAATATGCAAATTAAAGGGACTATTGCAGTGGTCACGGGCGCTGCTTCGGGAATGGGTGCGGCGACGGTGCGATTTTTGGCGCAACAAGGGGCTAAAGTCGCTCTCTTGGATGTCAATGAAAACACATTGAAACCTATTGCGCAAGAAGTGGGTGGATTGCCTATCGTGTGTGATGTTACGCGTGCCGAGGATGCTGCCGCCGCTTTTGAACAAATCGAAGCCAAATTGGGACGCTCTGGTATTTTGGTGAATTGTGCAGGGATTTGTCCGGCAGAGCGAGTCGTGGGGAAAGACGGTCCCATGCCTTTGGAAGCTTTTAGTCGGGTGATCAACGTCAATTTGATCGGCACGTTTAATATGCTACGCTTGGCAGCCAATTGGATGAGTTTAAGAGAACCGCCCTTTAATGAAACGGGCGAGCGAGGCGTGATTATCAATACCGCTTCTGTGGCGGCTTATGAAGGGCAAATAGGCCAGGCGGCTTACAGTGCGTCCAAAGGTGGTATCGTCAGTATGACTTTGCCCTTGGCCCGAGAATTAGCGCGGTTTGGTGTTCGGGTCATGACCATTGCGCCGGGCATTATGCAAACGCCGATGGTGGAGGGCCTGCCGCCCGCCGTGCAAGAAAGTTTGGCGGCACAAGTGCCTTTTCCTAAGCGATTGGGGAAACCCGAAGAATACGCAGAATTAGTTGGACATATTATAAACAATGTTATGTTGAATGGAGAAGTGATTCGCTTGGATGGCGCGATTCGGATGCAGCCTAAATAAAGAAGCTGTTGACATTTTCATTCAATACGTTACAATACCCTCCACGCAAAGCGGGAATAGCTCAGTTGGTAGAGCACAACCTTGCCAAGGTTGGGGTCGCGAGTTCGAGTCTCGTTTCCCGCTCCAATTATTTGGAGCCTGCTTTTTTAAAGGCTGGGTGGCAGAGTGGTCATGCTGCGGCCTGCAAAGCCGTTTACGTCGGTTCGATTCCGGCCCTAGCCTCCAAATTTAAGCGTTCTTACTTACAGTTCACTAGGCTGAGTCAGAATTGTAAACAAGTCCACACATGCCCGGGTGGCGAAATAGGTAGACGCAAGGGACTTAAAATCCCTCGGGAATAAACCTCCCGTGCCGGTTCGACTCCGGCTCCGGGCACCATCATGTTCAGAAAAATAGGCAGAGGAATGCTATTTTTTTCTTGAGCCTAAATCTCTATCGCCCTCTTCTCCTTTAATGAGGTGCGTTAGCTCATCGCATAAAATAAATTGATTATTTTTAACTTGAAAAAAAGCATTGATTTGCATTTTAACTATACTACCATCCTTTTTTACGGCGTCAACAATATGAACCGTAGCAATTTTGTCATCTTTAATAACCAGATGTTTTATAGTAACTTTTGCTGATTTTAATGATTTTTTCTGCGCTTTCATGTGCGCAACAAAATCATTATAATTTAGAGTTTTTCCATCAACATATTGCACATAATTTTCTGAGAAATATTTTGCGTAAGTCTCTTCCTCGACATCCATTGATTCAATGGTATCGTGCAGAGCGTTTTCTACAAATAATTTCATTTTGCTATATGAGTCAGTATTTGAAGCATTGGTTACCGAGCCTACTTCTGGCACGTCACTTTTTGCAGTTAAAGCAACACAACAGGATAGTAAAAAAACACAAAAGCATTTTCCGAAAACATTCAATAACGTAGTCATTTTTTTCTCCCAAATCATGATTTTTATTTTCAGTGAGCCCTTGATTTAACCGAGCTGCGGCTGTCAGGGAGCGTTGGTTCAAAACAAGGAACTATGATTCTTAAACGATTAAATTTAAAAATAAATTATAACATAAAATTTCCCCATTTTTACTTAACCGTGGTTCTTTACTTCGAACCACCGCTCCCTGACGGTCGCGGCTTGGTTATTTGGTTTGATTTTTTAACTATTTGGCGCGATACTTATAAAAATAGCGCGATTTTGAAGAAAACTATGACAAAAAAATTCACTGTATCGGACGAAGACAAGCGCTTGTTTGCCGAAGCCATCAAAGGCATCAAACCCTTGCAATCTAAAAAACCCATTTCAAAAAATGTTGCCACGACAAAAGACACACAAAGCTTAGCGTATAGACGCTATCGAGCCGATCAAATAGCGGCTTCTACAGAACCACTTGGCACAGTTCAGGCTGAAACAGCTTTATCATTTTGTAGAACGACGGTTTCTCTTAAAAAATGGCAGTCTTTAACACAAGGCTTATTGAAGCCTCGTTTGAGTTTAGATTTACACGGTTTGAATGAAGATGAAGCCATTGTGCGATTAAATGATTTTATTTATGCAGCCCACCAGAAAAAAATCTCGGTGGTGTTGATTGTTCATGGCAAAGGTCAGCGCAACACGGCCACTGTGCCCATTTTAAAAAATGCCGTCAATGTACAATTGCGAGCTTTAGAAAATGTTTTGGCTTTTTGTTCCGCGCGTCCTGAAGACGGTGGCAATGGCGCGGTGTATGTTTTATTGAAATAATATTCTCCATATAGGTAAATGCATGAAAAAAATTCATATTTTTTGAAAGGCGGTCGGTGTTTCAAAATATAATAAATGAGTTAAAAAATATTTAACATTTCTTCAATATTTTTAAATTATAATAAAAATCATTTGATATAGCTAAAAACGTATAGAGTGAAGAGATAAGTTATGGCTGCAAATTTAGAAATTCATCCAAATGTGGCAGAGCATTTTCATGATTATTCTTTAGAAAGATTATAGTATTTGTTATTTGATTATAACGGCAGATTTTTGGGTCCTGCAGGTTTTGACAAACCTTGCTCTGATGTTCTACATTCGAAGAAACTATTGAACGATTTCTGGAAGAACTAAAGAAGAGTCATGTATCGGACAAGGAATTTTATGATAAAATAACCGAAGGTAAAGATGTGGTGGTTATCAGGTTTATTTGCACTAGGCCTGAAATTTTGAAAAGGCTAGAAAACACCATAGCTGCTTTCAATACGCAGATTACAACTCCGGGAATATCAGAAGATGCGAAAATAAGGGCTATAGCGGTTTGTGTTCAAGACATCTTGCTAACACATCCATTCTCTGACGGCAATGGTAGAACTGTGTCATTATTGTTGAACAAATTGTTATTGCAACACAATCTTTCTCCTACTATTTTAACCGTATTGTAAAATCTATAAAAATAGGAAGATAAAAACGGTATAAAGGGATTCGTTGTACCATCCCAGGGTGTAAAGCGAGTCATATCGTCAAAGTAGCACAACTTAAGTGGACTTAATGTTGTTCTCTTGCCTTTAAACATATCGCGTAATGATGTTAATTCCGTATCAATTTTATCATAGTCTTCATCAGTTAAATTTTTATTGTATTGATAAGCTAAAGTGATGTGAAAAGATATCGGCACGCCGCTGCTACAATTATGTTGTTCTGCAAGTTTTTGTATCTTACTCTTTTGTTCTGAGGAAAGCTCAACGTGTAGCACAATAAGATTCAGTTCACTTAAGAAATCAAATTTAATCTGGGGAGAGATTGGCTGGACTGATAGTGCATTATATAGCGCACTGTAGGATAGTATTTTTTTGTCGATAAATGCAATCCAATCTTCATTTTCAGGTAAATCATCTATTGTGTCTAATGAGATCCCTGTCATATGATAGCTTCTAGGAGGGAGTAGGGCATAATACTGACAGATGGTGGGAGATTTTTTGAGTTGATCGTAAACCTCGCGCCAAAATTGAAGATCAGACTCTTGTATGGCCGATATTACCGTCGTACCAGGCAAGGGGCAGAATTGTCCTTTTTCGTTGACTCGAGGGTGTGCAGACATAGAATTATCTCCCTTAAAGTTAATATAGCAATTTGATTTTACACAGTATACTCTATATTTTATAGCCTAAATGCTACGGAGGAGGCTGCGTACATTGTTAATAAATAATGCAGAAATATCTTTAAGTCTTTGATTTTGAGAAGAAAACCTTATTATTTCTTCACATAAATCTTAGCAGTTTTATTGGTCCGAGTTTTGAAACGCCGATGCTGCCAGAGGTATTGTTCGGGGTGCGCTCGAATGGCGGCTTCTAGGATTTGATTGATGCGCGTAGCATTTTCAACTTCATCTTCAGAGGGATAATTTTCCAAAGCAGGTTGAATGTCAATATGATAGCGGTATTCTTTATCTCGATAATAAGTAATGGGAAAAACCTTTAAATTAAAACGGCGCGCCATTTTCGCCGGCATCGTGATCGTCGCAGTGGGAATATTAAAAAAAGGCGCGAATACACTCACTTTACGGCCGTAATCTTGATCGGGTGCATACCACATCGGCACGCCTTGTTGGACAACGCGAATGAGGCCACGCAAATCTTCACGTTCCAATATTTTATAAGCATAACGCGCGCGGCTTTTTGCCATAAAATAATCGAACAAGGGATTTAAATGCGACCTGTAAAATAAGGCAAAAGACAAGTGTTTTGACAATAAACGGCCAATGATTTCTAAGGTGGTAAAATGAAAACCCAAACACAAAGCGCCTGAAGCATCGCCGTTTTCAGACAACCGATGCAAATTTTCTAGACCTTCTACGTTTAGTGTCAAAGCGCTTAATTTTTTGTCGGATCCCAGCCAAGCCAATAAAGTTTCTATCAAACTGATGCCCATCGATTGAAAACAATCGCGCACCAATTGTGCTTGTTGTTCTGGCGTGTATTCGGGAAAACACAGCCGAATGTTGGTCGCGCAAACGCGGCGTCTATAAGGCGCGACATGAATGCTGAAAGCGCCTAAAGCGGCACCCAAGCGATACAGCCAGGAAACAGGCAGTTTCACCATGAGCCAAGCCAAGGCAAAACCCAACCACAATCCCCAATAACGGGGAGCGAGCCAACTGAATTGAAAAGGGGGTAAATTGTCTTTATCCATTTTACCCCTCTAGCCAAATAGTCCCTAGTAGGATAGAATAATCTTTTAACTTATTTTTAAAATATGCTTTCAATACTATTTTCTGCCTTAGTGGGTTTCGTCAATGTGGCCTTATTTTATTGGTTATCGCCCAAGGTAGCAATATTTTCCTTTTTTGTGGAAATAGTGGTCTTATTTTGCCTCAGTGCCCAAGCAAAACAGTGGCTTTGGGCGGTGATGGTCTATGGTCTCGCCAGTGTGTGGGCTTGGGTGCATTTTATAGACGCTATGCAACATCAAATTCCCCTGGATTGGCAAAATAAACTAGTTCGTTTAAACGCGCGTATTGTGTCAATGGTGTCGGAAGATTCAGTCAAGCAACATTTCAGCGTAGAAGCCAGTCAAATTTGCTTAGAGAAAACTTGTTTAAAAGAGCGGGCTAGAATCGATCTCAACGTGTATCTGAGTCCTGATCATCCCATCATTCATTTTCAGCCGGGCCAATCTTGGATTTTTTACGCGCGTTTGAAACGTCTGCATCGATTGGCCAATCCCGGTATTTTGAAACCTATAGAATGGAGTCAAGGGAGGTATGCTGTGGGAACGGTGTTGGCGCGCCCTGCTGCGCGTAGGGTATCAGATACATCAAAATTCGACATCCATGCTGTACGCCAAGGTTTGGCCGCTAAATTAATCAACTCTAATCTTAGTCCAAATAGTTTGGCGATTGTCTTGGCTTTAACTTTAGGCGATCGCAGCCATTTGTCCACGGATTTATGGTCTTTGTTTCAAAGAACAGGTGTTTTGCATTTGATGGCGATTTCGGGTTTGCACGTCGGTTTATTGGTAACCTTTGTGTATGGCTTGGTGTATTTTCTACTCTGGCCTTTTCCACGCTGTTTTCAATATATTCCACGACAAAAAATAGCTTTGTGGATTGCCGTATGTCTGGCTTGGTCTTATGGCGCTTTGGCAGGATTTGCAGTGTCGACGGTGCGAGCTTGTATCATGATGAGTTTGTATGCGGTAGCAAATAGTGTTTCGCGATCGATTTCTTGGTTATCAGTTTTGTTGTGGTCTTCGGTGATCATTTTAAGTGTGTCACCTTTACAAAGTTTAAACATGAGTTTTTGGCTGTCTTTTATAGCGGTTTCTTGGATTGCTTTTTTAAGTTGGGTGTGGCCACAAAAGAAAAAATTTTTTCACAATCACATCGGAATGCCGCTTGTTTTAAGTCTGTGTTTATTGCCGATTTCACTTTTATTTTTTAGTCGATCGCCGCTCAATGCTGCTTTCAGTAATTTAATTGCCATTCCTTGGGTGAGTTTCATCATTTTGCCTGCTGCATTGATCACTTTGTTTTTCCCTGCTTTCGGCGGAATAGTGCAATGGAACATCGGTTATTTTTTGGCATTTTTAACTAAAATGGTGCAGATTTTCCCCTATCAATGGTGGTATGGAGGAAGCCTCTTAGGCCTTGCTTTGATGATGGGCGGCGTTGTTCTTTTATTGTTGCCGCGTGCGTGGCATTTAAGAAGCATAGCAGTATTGTGGTTTGTGTTGACTTGGACGAATTCGCGCGATCTTCCATCGAATACAGCATTAAAAGTAACGGTTTTAGATGTCGGTCAAGGGTTGTCAGTGGTTTTAGAAACGCGACACCATCTTGTGTTGTACGACACGGGACCTTCTTATTATGGGGGAGGGGACGCAGCGAGCAGTAGCCTCATTCCTTTTTTGAAGCGACAAGGCTGGGAACAAATCGATGCACTGGTATTAAGCCATCAAGACAACGATCACAGTGGCGGTTTGCCAAGCGTATTCCAAGAATTGTCTATCGCTACTTTAATCAGCAGTTCTTCGCAGTCTTTTTTTGTCAAAACACTTTATGATAAACCACCGCATTTTTTAGCTTTGAATGCTTGCGAAGCAGGGCAAGCTTGGCGATGGGATGGCGTGGATTTCCGCTTTTTAAGTCCGCCTCCCGGAGCGGTCGATAAAAAGGGAAATAACCTGTCTTGTGTTTTGTCCGTGAAAATAGGGAAGCATGGCCTTTTATTGCCGGGGGATATTGAAGGGCGGGTCGAGCAAAGCTTGTTGGCATCGCAAAGGCCTTATTTGAAAAGCGATATCTTAATTGCACCGCATCATGGCAGTAAGACCTCTTCGAGCCTTGACTTTATACGGGCGATTCAGCCAAAAATCGTTATTTTTTCAACGGGATATCTGAATCGTTACCATTTTCCGGCGAAAAATGTACAAAAACAGTATCAGAGCGAAGGGGTTTTGACGTATAATACAGCAATTGATGGGGCTATCCAGTTTAGTTTTGATCCAAGAGGTCAAATGAGTCCCATAAAAACAGTACGGGTAGGGACTGTTGACAGTTCGCTAGGCCGCGAGGGAATGCCTTAATTTTTGAGCATCGGAGCGGAGTTTATTTAGACATAAATGAGCACCGGAGCGCAAAAAATCAAGGGATTACATCTGGCATAGTAGAACTGTCAACAGCCCCTAAGGAACAAGATGAGAACAATACACAAACCAACTCTAAGACCTAAGCCAACTGGCGACAGTATGGCTTTATTTAAACGTCTAACGGCGTATTCCAAACAATATTGGCCATGGTTTATTGTAGCTATTGCCGCGAATATGGGGTATTCGGCGATCGACGCGGTTTTTACTTACTTGATGAAACCTTTGTTAGACAAAGGCTTTGTGAAACCCGATCCTACTTTTTTAAAATGGGTTCCGCTGTTGATCATTGTCTTATTTGCGCTGCGATCAGTGATGAATTTAGTGGCCGACTATACTATGTCAAAGATTGCGCGCAACGTTGTTCTCACTTTCAGACAACAAATCTTTGATAAATTACTGCATTTGCCTTGCTGGTATTACGATCGAGAATCTTCAGGACAATTATTGTCACTCATTGTTTACAATGCCGCCCAAGTTTCTTCTGCTTGCGCTAATGCTTTGACGCAATTTGTGCAATCTGGATTTTTGGCTTTGGGATTGTTGGTGGTGATGTTTAGTTTAAGTTGGCAGTTGAGTTTGCTATTGTTGATCACGGGTCCCGTTGTGGCGATTACCGTGAAATTAACGAGCAAGCGCTTAAGGGCTTTGAGTCGTAAAAATCAAGATTCGATGGCGAACATTGCACACGTTGCGGAAGAAGCCATTGAAGGCTATAAAGTCGTGCGTATTTTTGGCGGCGAAGAGTATGAACGGAAAAAATTCTACAAAGCCACTAAATCTAGTATGGATCAGGAATTAAAAATTATCGTTGCCAAATCTGCAGGAACTTCGGTCGTGCAAATGATGGGGGTTTTTGTGTTGGCCGTCCTCATTTATTTTGCGACCGCTAAATTGGGTGTCGAACACCAACTCACGGCCGGTGGATTTGCGGCGATGATCGGCGCGATGTTGGCTTTGTTAAAACCCGTTAAAGATCTCACGACTTTAAATGCGTTGATCCAAAGAGGTTTGGCCGGTGCGGAAACTATTTTTAATATGCTCGACAAACCCAATGAACGCGATGAAGGTCAGTATGAAAGTGCGCGCGTACAAGGCAGGATAGTTTTCGAAGAGGTTTCTTTTGCCTATACTGAAGCAGTGGGACCGGTATTGAAGAATATCAGTTTCGAAATCCAACCGGGTCAAGTGGTGGCTTTGGTTGGGCGTTCTGGCGGAGGTAAATCGACTATTGCGAGTTTGTTAACTCGTTTTTACGACATAGAACAGGGGCAAATCAAAATAGATGGTATCAATATTTTTGAATACACCTTAAAAAATTTAAGGCAGCAATTCGCTTTAGTTTCTCAACATATTTCTCTTTTTAACGACAGTATTGCGAACAACATTGCTTATGGTTGTTTGGAGAGAGATGTCAGTGAAGAAGAAATTCGCGCTGCCGCGATCGCCGCCCACGCGATGGAATTCATAGAACCTTTGCCCGAAGGATTTAATACCTTGATTGGCGAGAATGGCGTTTTGTTATCGGGTGGGCAGCGGCAACGCATCGCCATTGCACGCGCCATTTTAAAAGACGCGCCGATTTTAATTTTAGACGAAGCGACTTCTGCTTTAGATTCTGAATCGGAACGGTGCATCCAAAGTGCTTTAGAAGCGGTTATGAAAAATCGAACCACCTTAGTGATCGCCCATCGATTGTCCACCATCGAGTCGGCGGATCACATTGTTGTGATAGATGGTGGTCAAATCATCGAACAAGGCCCACACCGCGAATTGTTGGTGCAGCAGGGTTATTATGCGAAACTCTATGAGATGCAGTTTCAGTCGTCTGCACCTTTAGAGGCTGTATGAAGTTTTGGTACCGTAAAAATCTCCTCAGTCTTGTGCTATGGCCTCTGTCTTTAATCTGGCAATCGACAATGACACTTCGCCACACGCTCTACCGATTAAACATTTTAACAACCACTTCATTTCCGGTGCCGATTGTAGTAGTAGGAAATCTCAGCGTCGGTGGCAATGGGAAAACGCCCCTCATCCTCGCTTTAACCGAATGTTTATTGGATTTGGGCTTCAAACCCGGCATCGTCAGTCGAGGCTATGGTGGCCAATTCAAAACAGGCGTCTTATTGGTCAATCCTGATAGCGATGCACACTTAGTAGGCGATGAAGCGCTGTTGTTGGCGCGACGATTAGCTTGTCCTGTCGCCATAGGTGCCAAACGTGTCGAAGCCGTTGAAATGCTCTTGGCAGACCACGATTGCAATATTATTTTAAGCGATGATGGTCTACAACATTTGGCCATGGGACGCAATATGGAAATCATCGTGGTGAATGGTGTGCGCGGCTTTGGCAATGGATTTTGCCTGCCAGCAGGACCCTTGCGAGAAAGCCTATCCCGCTTAAAGACAACGCCGTGGGTCGTTTATAACAGTGAGAGCGATATTCACGAGCAAAGATTTTTTTTAGAACCGCAGTGCTTTCGTTCTGTATTTAATCCTCAAGTCACCAAACCTTTGAATGCTTTTGTTCAAAAGGACGTGACGATAGTCAGCGCTATTGGTTATCCACAGGGGTTTTTAGATACCCTGCAAGCTTTGGGCATTCAAGGAGCCTCGCACTTTTTCAGAGATCACCATGCCTATACCTGGCAAGATTTAGCGCCTTATGAACACAAAACGGTCTTGATGACCGAAAAAGACGCCGTCAAATGCACGCATTTCCCCCTGAAAGACGCTTGGTATTTGGAAGTCAAAACCGTGTTGAGCGAAGTCTTAATCAGTCGATTGAAAGAAGCTTTTGTGGAATTAAAAGCAGATTGCAACCGAGCCGCGACCGTGAGGGAGCGGTGAAATGACAACCGCTCCCTCACGGTCGCGGCTCG
>JAJXUV010000003.1 GCA_021782495.1 Pseudomonadota bacterium
TGAATTTACGGCCACTTCACTAGGCCAAGTGCCACGGTTCGTGCGATGAGAGGCCACAAGACCACAATTTATACAGATTTCTCAAGATTAGCTATTTTTTACGCACTCAAAATTAATGGTGATAATAGCAGTTATCACCATTAACATCAAGTAAATCTGGGCGGATTCAAGTTGAAGCTTAGCATCGCCCTCTCCATATTTGTAGGGATATGGCATTGTAGCTAAGGCGGATTCAAGTATCTAATTCAACGCCGCCAGAGTTTTCATTGGCTATATTTATGGTACCTAACTTATAGTACAAATACTAGATTTTCTTTCTTCTTTTTCTTTAATTTTATTTACAGAAGCATTAAAAAATGCAGTTGAAGACACCGAAGAAGGTAATTTCTGACTAGCTTCTTTTTTTTCTATTATCAATCCATTTGATTTTTTAAAATCTATAAGCGCTTCCATAAATGCTTCTATATTTTCATCACCTAAATCTTTCTTGCCAACAGGCGTCATTCCATGGATACAGAGAAAACGAGTAAAATATATTTTCTTATTTCCTACCTCAGTTTTTTTACAACAATCCAGCCATAATTGAGGTTCAATCTTACGCAAAAGACTGATAGTTTTGTTTAGATTCGAATGAAAAAAATTAAAATGGATAAGCATATTAATCACTTCTTCATTCAGATTCGATTGTTTCTTTAAGATAGAAATAATGCTATTCATCGTCCACTCATCTACATCTTCATTTTGCAAGCAAATGATAAGCCTCTTTATCGCTTTCTCATCTAGGTCTGACCGCTTTTCCAAAACGGAAAAACTCCTGATCCTTAACTCCATAAATACTTCCTTGTTCTGAAATAAAGCAATGATCGCTTGTATCGTGTCCTCATTCAGATTTAATTTGCTTTCCAAGGCAAATAAAATTTTTTCCTTTAACTCCACAGACACTTTCTCATCTTTCAATAAAGTGATGAGCACTTTTATCGCGTCCTCATCCAAATTCGATTGCCTTGCCAAAGCACCAAGGATCTTGCTTTTCAGCCCTATAGATATTTTCTTGTCTTGTAATAAAGCGATAAGTATTTTTATTGTCTCTTTATCCAGATTTGATTGACCTTCCACGATAGAAGCGAGGTTGTATCTCACATCCATAGACAGATTCTCATCTTGCAATAAAAAGATAAGTGTCTTTATCGCCTCCTCATCATTTGATTGCCTTGTTAAAGCGAGAGCAACTTCACCCCTCACTTTTTTATCTACCCTCCTATCTTCTATGAAAGTGATGAATACTTTTATTCCTGCCCCATCCAGATCCGATTGCCTCGCCAAGGTATAAGCAATACTAGCCCTCATCTCTTCATCTACTTTCTTATCTTGTACGAAGGCAATAAGCACTTGTATTGCTTCTTCATCCAGATCCGAACGCTTTGCCAACGCGTAAGCAAGAGCACCTTTCGCTCCCTCATCTACATTCTCATTTTTCAATAAGGCAATAAATATCTGTATCGCTTTGCCATCCAAGCTAAATAGGCTTGCTAAGCGATAAGCCATAATGCACTTCATGCTCCCATCTATTTTCTCATCTTGTAGGAAAAAGAGGAACATTTTTATTGCTTCCTCATCCAGATTCGATTGATACATCAAATCAAAAATCACACCGCATCTTGTTCCCTCGTCCACTTTCGCATCTTGTACGAAAGTAATGATGGCTTTTATCACTTCTTCATCCAGATTCGATTGCTTTGCCAAGGCATATGCAATCTTGCTTCTCAGCTCTACACATATCTCCTCATTTCCAAAAAATGCCATGAACTTCAATATCGCTTTCTCATCTAGATTCGATCGACTTGCGAAAGCAGAAACAACACTGTCTTTTATTGCTTCACCCATTTTCTCATTGTACAAAAATGCAATAAACTCCTGTATTACTTCTTCATCCAGATCCGAACGACTCGCTAAACCAGAAGCAATTACCCCTCTCAAGCCTTCATCCACTTTTTCATTTTGCAAGAAAGCAATGAGCTCTTGTATCATTTCTCTATCCAGATTCGCTCGATTCGTTAAAATAGCAGCGACTTTCCTCCTCACTCCTTCATTTACTTTCTTATCTTGCAAGAAATCAATGAGCCCCTGTCTCACATTCTTACTCAAACTCGATTGCCCTGCACAAGCAGAAACAATGCTGGACCTCACTTCATCATTCATTTTCTCGTTTCGCAATAAGGATAGTAGCGAAGTAATCAGGATATCTGGTAATACCCCACCTGCAGAACTTAAATTTTCAACAAAATGAATAGCGTCTACAAGAGCTTCTTGCGCCGTCAAAAAATTTAATAATCCTTCTTTTAAAACTAATCGTGGACTTAAGGTTAAAGCTTGAATTAATACGCGTGCAGCAAGATAAAAAACATCATTTTCTCTGTAACTATTACGGCAAATATTTATTATATAGCTCACTACTCTGTTATATAATTTGGAATACAAATCTCTATTATAATCTTTTAAAGTTTTTCCATCGTTTCCAGAAATACACTCCTCTAATAATCGAATACTTAAAATGGTATGCTTTAACTCCAAAGTGTCTCGTGGCTCTGCTTCAAACACCTCAAAAAACCTCTGACAGTCGCTTAAATTTTTATTAGCCAACAATCCCATCACAAACCAAAAAACAATTTCATACTGAGG
This sequence comes from Pseudomonadota bacterium, assembly GCA_021782495.1. Taxonomy (GTDB): domain Bacteria; phylum Pseudomonadota; class Gammaproteobacteria; order UBA1113; family UBA1113; genus VFKP01. The sequence goes on from JAJXUV010000003.1 coordinate 2,680, forward strand.
CTTATATTTATAATGGCCAATAAATTCTTCTGCGCTTTGTTTGTTTGATAAAATGCGTTTCTCTTGTTTTTTTTGCATGAAGGCTTCGGCAATATAAACCGCTGCGTAATATTCTTGAAAAGTTAAGTGTAAAAAATAAAATTTGTCTTTTTCCTCAAATTTTCCATGTTTCTCACTAGTACACTTTATCAACCCAACTTTAAGGACATCTGAAACCTTAACACCTTGTTTTTTACATATTTTTTTAATATGCAAATAATCAATTAATAACTTATTTTGACGCAATCCCTCAAAGGCAACTTCTCCCATAATCTTTCTAATTGCCATTAAATAATCTGGCATTTCCTCCAGTTTAAGCATTTCCATACTGTCTTCTTGTGAAGCAGAAAGCGCATATTTCTCTTTTCCTCGTCCATCCACAAGATATTGATTGAATAAATAAAACTCCAGATAATAGTATAAACCGGTCATGGTGATTTTTTCTATTTCAACTTGTTTTATATCTTCGCTATCATATTTTTGAATGAAAATATAACAGATTAACTCTAGTTGAATGGGAATATGTACCGTACCCCATATCGCTTTATTTTTCTTTAAATAGGAAATAAGCTCTTTGCTGAATGGTTTTTCGGGAGATGATATCTTCTTGCTAAAATAAGCATCAATATAATGCGAAATATTCTCATTCGTAAACCCCATGATTTCTAATTTTCGATCTATATATGGAGACATATCTTCCAGATAATACGGCCTAGATGTGATTAGCCAGTTCGACATATTTTTTAATATCTGTACCATAGGCCATATAGAATGGCTTTTCCCCAAATTGCCAATTTCATCGTATCCATCCAAGATATACAAGGTTTTTTGCTCTTTATCATTGAGTAAAGCCTCTATCTCTTCTTCTGTAAATTTTTCTTTTTTTAATTCCCGTCCCAGTACTCCAGGCCTTAACAAAAAACTAGCAATCGAATTGGCTGGATTACTCTGTAGGTAAATAGGTAATTCCCTTAAAGGTATCCAAATAAGCAAATCAAAACGCGACCATTCTTTTTCTTTAGAAAGCCCGTGCTCTTGAGCTAAAGCCCATTGGTTGACTAAATATTTACAAAAAGTACTTTTTCCTATACCCGCTCTCCCCAAGATAAGAACTCTATGAATACATTTGTCCTCTGGCAATTGTTGACTAAATAATTTATCGGGTGCAACCATCTTACTATGCTCAACATTATACAAAGATTCAAAAGATTGAATACGAGCATCATGTAAATATCCCATTTTTGATATCTTTTCTTTTTCTTCTTTGCTTTCCTTATCTTGTTTATCTTTTTCAAGAATACTTAAATTGATATAACAGTCTTTTATAGCAACTTTATCTTCACTGAAAAGTCGTTCTATATAACTATTATTTTCATTTTTATAAAAATCTGCTATCACTTTTTTAAATTTAGGCCATAACTCTTCTAAGGGTCGTTTTGATACTTTTGCTTCATATATAGTGATATGTTTCGAATGTAATTCCTTTATTTCAGTAAATGTAGTAGCTTTGCCTTCACCCTGAGCATTTGCATTGCCAATATTTACATTTACTTTGATTTCATGAGTATTACGCGGTGAATTTTTTACCTCTAAAGATTCACCGCGAGAACTGATTTGCTGTTGGAGTTACTCCTTCTTGTGCAAGTGATAAAGACACCCACTTCAATTCTGTTATTTTTTTATTTATCGCGGAAATTAAAATATTTGCAGATTCTTCATCTGTAAAAGATAATTCAACGATATTGCTTTTTTTATCTTTAACGGATGAATTGGCTATATAATTATAAGATTCTTCACCATCTAACCCCGTGAGTAATACTTGTAATTCCTGTATTTGTACAGAGCTTAATCGTAATTTTGGATAATTAATAACAATTTTAAATTCATTTTCTGAAACTTTTTTCAAAGCAATACTATCAACCGATGTAGGCGTAAAATGGGTGCTATTGGGAGCAGTATTCGTAGGCGCCGCTTGAGATGGCCTGCTGGCATTACTTGAAGATGAAGCAGAAATTTCTGCTTTCTTCTCTTTTTTTATCTCTTTTCCTTTTCCTGTAGATTTACCCTTAGAACGATTTCCTGCATTCGCAACCGCTTTTACCATGCTCTCAGCTTCCGGCCCTAGAACAGAGGTTGAAATTGCTATACCATATCCCTTGGCCTCTGCATTGCCAAAACCAGTTACAAGTGAATGATCTGGATTATGAAGTTCCTTAACATGTCCATAAAATTGCTCTGCTGCTTGTTTGTCAGCTATGACCAAAGCCACTGCTTGCTCCTCTGCTTTGGCATTAGATTGCTCAAATTTATCACATCCTTTAGAATCTCCGCTTAAAGATGTAATACCATCTATTGCTTTTTTTATATCATTTAAATCATTAAAATTTTCCATGATAAGTGCGTTAGAAAATCTAAGAATGATTGAATCCATATCTGATAATAATCCCTCACACCTCTTTTCATCTCCTTTAACATTTATAAATTCTTGCGCATACCAGAATACATCTTTATGCTCTGGATTGACTTTATTAGTTAAATTTGGAAAGGCTTTTGATACAATATCCCTAAATTCTTCTAAAATCTCCGTTAATCTTGGATAATTGCCTGCTTTTAATTTCTCTTCAAATTTCTTGTCTAATAAGATATTTTCAATGTAGTGAATGTGCGACTCTAAACCAGCCAATTTCTTTGGCAATTTCCCCATCGCCTTGATTCTTTTATAAATCTCTATTGAAACATGTATCCCTTCTATAATTAATCCTGTATCGACCATTTTTATCTCCTTACATTTAGCTGAATCTATACTAATGAAAATCCTTATGTAGCTAGTATATTCAGCTTAGAGCACGCTGAGCCATAATTTTAGAGTATGTTTCTCTACTACTACACTAGCCAGCTATATTATGTAAAATATTCTTCTCATTAACAAGCAACTTTTAGGTGTTTTATTTCAAATTCTGAAGCTGAATTTATTTAGAATGACCTATAAATAAGATGAAATGATCGCGTTTTGGCTAATTCATTACGTTTTACCAATGATCATATCTCTTTCCCAATCCCCTATCTTACTTTATCATAAAAGGGCTTTATCGCAAAAAACATCCAGCCTCACTCAATCATAAGCCAGCCTGTCTCTGGACGCAACTAGGCTGTTAAAGCGTAAAATTGCTCATAAACAGCCCTGTTTGCAGCCTCTGCGTATTGGCCTTTTCTTAGCATATGATGTAACTCTATCCCTGCCAATTGTAAAGTATAAATAAGCAGCAATAATTATATCTATCGTTGCCTATAAATTAAACAAAAGCTGCATTTGAAAATTGAATCTAAGAAATCGGTGACTCAAGAATTGAGGTTTTTACCGTGAGCCTCTGCTAACATAGCGACACGCGCATGTAGTTCTGCTGGAATACGTAACATAACTTTTCCGGAATAAGGTTTTTGTGGAGATGTGCTTATCTTTTGCAGATTTCAATATAGTCGTCTACAGATTTTTTAAAAGCAATATGTAATTGTGCAGCAGAATTGGCATGAAATCCCAATGTCCTACGAAGCAATCACCTTCATCATTGTATTCAATTCTAGCTGCATAACCTTTATACGTCATTGTATTCATAGTAATACTCCGTTTGTTTAAGAAAATCTCTGGCATCTCGCACTTGATAATATAAACATATTACGGCTTTCTGGCTGGTCAAATAATAGTAATACCCCTTTTATGGATATTGTGGCAAAAACGGCTGAAGTATTGTATACTTCGTGTTCAAAAAAAAAGATAGACTATGACGAAAATGTCGCAAATTCAGTTAAAAAATATTTCTATTGCTTTTGGCACTGCTCCACTCTTGGATCGGGTCCATTTGATCATTGAAGAAAAAGAACGCCTTTGTATTTTGGGCCGTAATGGCGCGGGTAAATCGACTTTGCTTAAATTGATCAATGGTGAAATCAAAGCGGATAGCGGCGAAATCAGCTACCAAAGCGGCATTGTGATTAGCAAGTTAGATCAGGATGTTCCTAGCAATATGAGCGGAACGGTCTATAAGATAATCACTCAGGGGTTGGGTAAATTAGGGCAATTGTTGGCCCAATATCAAGCTCTAACGCATCAATTAACCAATGATAGTTCTCTGAAAACATTGAATGAATTACATACGATACAACAAGCCTTAGACAAAGAGCATGGTTGGGATATATCGTATAAAATAGAATCCATTATTTCGCTGTTGTCATTACCAGCGGATATGGAGTTTTCCAGCCTTTCTGGTGGATTAAAGCGTCGAGTATTACTAGGACGAGCTTTAGTCAAAAATCCCGATATTATCCTTTTAGACGAACCCACAAACCATTTAGAAATAGAAGCGATTGATTGGCTAGAAAAATTTTTCAAAGAGTTCGCAGGCACCGTTATTTTTATAACGCACGATCGTACTTTTATGCAAAATATTGCAACGCGCATGGTAGAATTAGACCGCGGGAAGTTGCAGAGTTATCCGGGCAATTATCAACAATACATAGAGCGTAAGCAACATGAATTGGCCGTGGAACAAACGCAAAATAGAGAGTTTGATAAAAAGCTTAAACAAGAAGAAGCGTGGATCCGTCAGGGTATTCAAGCCAGACGTACACGTAATGAAGGACGGGTACGAGTATTAGAAAAATTACGTGCAGTACGCGAAAGTCGACGCGAGCTCATGGGTACCGCCAAAATACAGATACAAAAAGGAGAGCAATCTGGAAAATTAGTGATAGAAGCAAAGAATATCAGTTTTAAGTATCCAGATAAAATGATTGTGAATGATTTTTCCACAACTATTTTGCGTGGAGATAAGATCGGGTTAATAGGTCCGAATGGCATAGGCAAAACAACCTTATTGAGGATCTTATTGGGGCAATTGCAGCCACAGCATGGCACGGTGCGTCATGGCACAAAATTAGAAATTGCTTATTTTGATCAACTGCGCGCTGATTTAGATGAAGATAAAAGCGTAGCCGATAATGTCAGTTATGGCGATCAATATGTCACGGTGAATGGCCAATCTACTCATATCATGACGTATCTACAGGACTTTTTGTTTTCACCACTTCGTGCACGCTCCCCCGTTAGTTCTCTTTCTGGCGGTGAACGCAATCGGTTACTGTTAGCTCGATTATTTACTAAAGCGGCTAATTTATTGATATTAGACGAGCCTACCAATGACTTGGACTTGGAAACCTTAGAATTACTAGAATCGTTATTAGTAGACTATACTGGAACATTGTTATTGGTCAGCCATGATAGAAATTTTTTAGATAATACCGTGACCAGTACTATGGTTTTCAATGGCAATGGCAAAATAGAAGAGTTTGTAGGCGGCTATGAAGATTGGTTGCGGCAAAAAATAGTGGTGAAAAATGAAAAAACCACACCTGCTAAAGCTCAAACTACAAACGAAGACTATCAAACCCGTAAAGAAGTTGCAGCACTAGAACGTAAAATTGAAAAATGCGAAGCTGCGCAAAAAGAATTAAAACATAAATTGACGGATCCTGAACTCTATCTGCCAAAACAATCGTCACAACTGCAAAAATTACACCAACAACTAGAACAAGGTGAAAACGAGCTTGCTAAATTAATACGAAAATGGGAGCAACTTATTTAGGAGGTACTTTGTATTCATATTATGAATCCTCCTGATATGTTGTTTTTTAAAATAAAATTATTTTGGGCTTCTATGCAACATCTAAAGTAAGCTCACACAGCTGGTTATGGGCGTAAAATAATTGAGAATATATTTTATTATTCTTTTTTGAAGCTGAGATATTGTTTCGCCATAATGTCTAATTGATTTTTGTCCAATATGCGCTTTGCTTGGGGAAATAGTTCTTGCTCTTCTTCTTTGACATGGTGCTTTATTATTTCTTGCAATACAGTCACTTTAGCTTTCCATAGCTCATCTTTAGCAGATATATTTTGTATATCCGAGAGTAATACTTTAACTAAATCATGTTCTACATAAGATTCTAAAACCAAATCTTTAGTTTTGGCTGTTTTTTTAAGGGCGGGATAAAAAGTTTTTTCTTCAAATTCTGTATGCATGTTTAGAGCTTTATAAATTTTAGAGAAAATAGATTCTTTTATTTTAGCCGTTTTGCTTTTCAAAAGTTTTTTGAATAAGACGGTTACTTCTTTATGATCTGATTTCAATAAAGTGATAATATTCATTTTCATCTCCCTAACGTTTTATATTTCATTACAATTGACATTTCAGCGATCGGCCACAAAAACTATGTGCGACTTTTCTAATAGTAGCGTTCTTTTTTTAATGCCATACCTGATGAAGCTCGAAATGTGTTTCGTGAACTATTGCAATATGATTATCAGTATGACTGACAGTTATTTGCTCATATTGTCCTCTTAACCCCTATTTTTACTATATTTTTACCCAACTTAAATAGTTTCCTAGGAAATTTGTCGCCAAAAAACAAAATAAAAATAGAACTCAAAACTCCTAGATAAAGTAAAGGTAGCGTAAATTTATTATCTTGATTTACGATTTTTTTTCTTTCATAGTAAAGAATACGTTTTTGCTCTAATAGCATATTGCAGTTCTTAATTTTTAGCTTGAGCAATTTTATCTGATTCATTCTGTGCGTCCTCTTGCATTGGCACTTTTTTTAATTGTGCTCTGAAATGCTTAAATATAAGCTGATAGAAATATTGACGAAGAAAGAAAAATAGTAACACAGCGCTTATAATACTAATGAGCTCAGCAGAGAGCAATGCAATTAGCCAATTAAATGTGTAGTCATAAACAAAATAGACGATTACCGCTAAGCTCATTAGCGCAAATGCGCCTATTGTTGCTATAAATAGAAGTACTATAAAACAAAAGGGAATAAAACTTTTTCTGGCCAGGTCTAAGTCCAAGAAAAATAAATCTTTATATGCCTTGATAAGGCCTAGCCAGGCTTTTCCTAAATTTTCTAAGGACTTAATACTCATCCCGATCAGTTTTTTCTAACGAGAAAGCTAAGAACCAACCCTGTGCAAGCCGCTATGGCCATCGAACTATAAGGGTTGTCTTTGACAAACTGAGTCACCGCTTTACCATATTTACTGGCATCTTCTTTAACGTTCTTAGCCATTTCTATAGTTTTATCACAGATTTCTTTGCCTATATCCCCTATTTCTTCAGCAGCTTTACCTAGATTGTTCATCGTCTTAGAATCACCATCGTTATCACTATTTTTATAAGTCTCTTTAAAATCCTTTACAAATTCTTGCGCTACAGTTAATGCTTTCTCTTTAGCATAACCTAGCCGTTGTTGCAAAATATTCGCTAATTGATCAATATCTCCAGTAAGAGAGCTTCTATCATTATCGCTCAGTTGATTCCATTCTTCTTTTATTTTTTCTTTAAATTTGTCTAAATTATCTTTTAATCCATTTTCTGACATGATATTTCCCCTTTAAAAATAATATAAAATTTAATTCAATTCAGCACAATTTAACTATAGACAGCTAAATGTATCAAGTCAACAGTCGAAAATTAATGTCAGAATATTTTTGTATTATTTGTACGCTATCATAAAGACATCATTTGTGTTTTTTGTTTTTAAAATCAAGAGCATTGTTAAAAATAGAAAATCAATTTATTTGTTTTAAATTTCCGAATTGTCTTACATCTACCATAAAAATTGAGACTAAAATTTTGAGCGCCACAATTTCCCTATCAAGAATATAGTGCGGAACGAATTTTAATTTGCCTTTTTGAACCGCCTTTTTGATATTACTTTTACTCTTCCCCATTTTCTCTTTCGGCTCCTGAGTCTCAGAAAATTTTATTTTTTGTTATAAACGCTTAATCTCATTATGCTGATCCCCTCTTAACATTCGGTAAAATTTTAAAAATTTAGATAAATAAAATTTAAAGCGATATCATTTAAAGGCATAGCTAATTTTTTCTGACAAATCATTTTTAATTTTATTAAAAAAAAATCACTTTTATTTTTCTTGACAAGCCCAAATCAAAATCGTATACTTAAAAAGTAAATATTTTATTTTCAATTTAAAATATTTCAAACTTGTTAATCACTTGAGGGAGGTGAATCATGGCAGGTACACATGAAGGCGGGGAAAAAGCCGCCGAAACCACAAAGGAACGTCACGATGAAGATTTTCATAAGAAAATTGGAAACAAAGGCGGACATGCTGCAAATCATGGCGAAGGGAATAGTAGGGGTGAATCGTCGAAAGGAAACAAACGGTCTAGCGGTGACGATGATGACAACTCCTAACTACTTATAAAAATATAAACCTGTCCTGGCATTTTATGAAATTATCTAATAAAACGTCAGGGCAAGTTTATTTTTACATCTTGTATTTATCAATACAACACTTTTTCTTAGAAAATAAAGTTTTTATTATCTTTGTTTAATTTCGCTATTTTCTCAAAAGTAAATCAATAAAAATATTTTAATTTTTCAAAATTAAAAAAACAATATCTTAAAATTAAAAATTTTTATGTAAGAAATCTCTGAGCGCTTTTATTTTTCATTGACAAATTTATTGTAATATCATAAAATAAATAATGAAATCAGAAATTTTTAAAAGACAAATGTCTTGCAATCACTATGGAGGTGAATTATGGCAGGTACAAGTAAAGGTGGAAAAAAAGCAGCTAAGACAGCCGAAGAACGTTATGGGAAAAATTTTCATGAAGAAATTGGTAGTCTCGGCGGACAAGCAACAGAAGAACGGCATGGCAGAGATTTTTATAGAGAAATTGGGAGCTTAGGTGGCCGCTCTAGAGGTCGATCTACTGGACAAAGAGAATCTCGAGAAAACGATGAGAATGATGAGGGCCATGGCTCTTCAGGGGGCCGTAGTGGTGGTTATGGACGAGATGAAGACGATTCTCAATCTTCTGGGCGCCGTGGCAGTAGTTATGGGCGAGATGAAGACGATTCTCAATCTTCAGGACGCCGTGGCAGCAGTTATGGGCGAGATGAAGACGATTCTCAATCTTCAGGACGCCGTGGCAGCAGTTATGGGCGAGATGAAGACGATTCTCAATCTTCAGGACGTCGTGGTAGCGGTTATGGACGAGATGAAGACAATTCTAAACCTTCAGGACGTCGCGGCAGTGGTAGCAGTTATGGACGAGATGAAGACAATTCTCAATCTTCAGGACGTCGTGGTCGTTACGAAAGTGATGATGATGAATCTTCTCGACGTCGTGGTAGCTATAGTGGCGGCAGAGATGATGATGATTATCAATCTTCAGGACGCCGTGGCAGTGGTAGCAGCAATTACGGGCGAGACGATGACGATTATCAATCCTCATCCTCTGGGCGTCGTAGTAGTTACAGCAAAGGAAATGAGGATAATAATGAATCTTCTCGACGTCGTAGCAGTAGCAGCAGAGATGACGATGATGAGTATCAATCTTCAGGACGCCGAGGCGGCAGCTCCCGATAGCAATTTAATTTTATATCAAAGGCAGGCGACCCCAAATAGTGTCGCCTGCAACATTTTAGAATGTCAGAATAGCGCTAGAAAATGAAATTTGGGCTAAGCGTTCACTTTCTATCTATTTTCGCAGCAGTGGAAGGAGAGATAATTTCTTTAACTTTAAAATAAAACCTGCTGCACATTAATTCCCGCTACTTCAGAAGAATTCACATATTGAAACAAATAATTAATCAAAAAAACGTCGATAACTTTATTTTCGATACTCGACGCTTCTCGATACACCAAACCCTTTCGTGTCTTTATAGCAAACCCCATGTGCGAAACATCTAAATCGGTGCCAAGATACGATTTTATATTCCAATCCTTACGAACAATTTCAAGGATACTGCCAGAAGGAATTTGATCGAAAATAAACAAATTGGGTTGTCCTTGTTTGTTAAATAATACATTCAAAGGAATATAGAGTACGTGTGACTCTTGGTTAATGCTCTCCTCGCTTAAATCTCGAAAGGCTGTTAAGCGCGACTGCTCTTCTTTGGGTGTCAGGGGGAATAAGAGTTTAATGTCGGCTAAAGTTTTCTTACGATACCATTCTTTTTTATTGATATAAACACTCATAATTTTAGCGACGGGTTCATTATTTCGCTCGCGAATTGTATCCGTGATATCTTGAATAAAGCCTTGTTTTTGATTGTTGGGATTCCAGTCGATGCTGGTAAAATGGTAACGATTTTGATACAATATTTCGCTATTTTGATAATTGATTTTTCGCATCTTTTGTTGAAATTCAGTTAGATTATTGGCATTCAATAAAGCCAACACGGTATTCACATAAGTCATGCAATCAAACGCGTCCGTTCGATACTCAGGGTTTTGATCGAAGAGCGCCTCGCTCCCCTCTCCTAAGGCACCTTTCTCATATTTTTTTCCTAGAAAAGCGGCACTGAAATAATTTAATCGTTCGGACAAATTGTGAGGCTGATGTGCGTACAATTTCTGAATCTCAGTGTCAAAATCTGCCATAGAATAAGCTGGAATTAAGGTGATGCTTTGAGCAGCCCATAAGAGCAAGGACATTAATATTAGAATGCTTAAAACAATAGAGCGTTTCATTTCACTCCAACACCTCTTTCACAAAAGGAACCGTAATCCGTTTTTTTTCAGCCAAAGAAACTGCATCCAGTTTTTCTAAGAAAATCAACAAAGCACTTAAATCGCGTTGATAATGATTCAATAAGAAATGGATGACTTCATCACCTACTATTAAACTTCGCTCTTTGGCATGCAATTGTAAAGCCGCGATCGTTTCTGCTTCACTTAAAGGTTCGATGTGAAAAACTTGGCCCCAACTTAAACGCGATTGTAAATCTGGCAAGAGACAATTCAATCCCCGAACAGATGTTTTTGCCGAACAAATCCACAATTTATCGGATGCTTGCAAGCGATTATAGGCATCAAACAAGGCTTCTTCCCAAAGCGCTTGTCCTAATACGGTATCTATATCGTCCAAACACAAAACATCGATTTGTTCTACATCGGCTAATATCTCGGGCGTATAATCGGATGATTCTTTTAAAGGAAGATACATCGCCGTTTTGTGCAATCGAAGGGCCTTTTCGCAAAGGGCTTGAAGTAAATGGCTTAAACCGCAACCAGAATTGCCCCACAGGTATACACTACTCTTTTGTTGTAAAGCTTCTTCACGTAGATAATCAACAATCGCTTGATTTTGTTCTGCATAAAAATTTTCAAAGCTTCGATGGAATTGCGGTTGCAATCCGCGCAAAACCAACTGAGTCACGGTTTAGTCCACATCGAATACAGACTACTTTGGATATAGCGATCGCGCAGATGTCGCACAAAGACCATGATAACCGCTGCAACCGGTAAGGCTAATAAAATCCCAAAAAAACCAAATAAACTGCCGCCTGCAAGTACTGCAAAAATCACAGCAACGGGATGCAAATGAATTCTATCGCCGACAAAATAGGGCGTTAAAACCATTCCTTCGATACTTTGAGCAACGACGAAGACCAGTAAAACATACAACAAATGCAACCAATCGTGAAATTGAAAAAAAGCCGCTATTAACGCACTTAATAAGCCAACTATAAAACCCAAATACGGTACAATACTCAATAGGCCAGCAATCACCCCAATCAACAAGGCCCAATTGATTTGAAATAAGGCCAAACCCAAACTATACAACAAACCCAGTCCTATCATCACCAAAAGTTGGCCACGTAAAAACCCGCTCAAGACTGCATCGCATTCTTTTAACAAATGAACAGTGACCGGTTCTATGCGTCGAGGGATCAAAGCATGCATGGAAGATAAAAGGCGATCCCAATCGCGCAATAAATAAAATAAAACGACAGGAACTAAGAGTAAGCTCGTCAGAAAACCAATGATGACCAAGCTGGAACCCGCAAAAGTAGCAAAAATATTTGGCAAATAACGCGCACCTTGTTTCCAATGTTGCTCTACGGTATTTTGCAAGGTGTCTTGCAGGGAACTAGCACTGAAATCCAGAGAAAGTTTCAAATGTTGTTCTGCCCAAGGAACTATCACGCCCTTAGCACGTTCAATGATGCTCGGCAAGGCTTCGACCAAGTTTACCAATTGTTCTTCTAAAGCAGGGATTAAAAAAATCAAACTCAAGACAAAAAAGCTTAATAAAATTAAAAAAACGATGATAACGCCGAAAGTGCGCCCGATATGGAATTTTTGCAAAAAAACCACCCATGAATTGGTTAAATAAGCCAAAATAGCAGCGATTAGAAAAGGTGTTAATATATTAGAAATTTTATACACGAATACGCAGAAAATTGTAACGCTCAATAAAATGATCCATTTTTTAGTGTCGGTCACAATGCTCTCCTTTTTGGCTAAATGCACGCCAGCCCCAAACCCAAATATAGTGAACCATGCTGGAAGCAGTGGTGAAGAATACTAAATAAATTAAAAAATTGATCCAATGATTGTTAAAGCATCCATAACTGTAGTGCGACAACAAAATGATCGCCAAAATAATTTGACAAAACGTATTGGCTTTACTCAAGAGGCTGGGTTTAAAATCGTATTGTCCTATCAAAAAGTGATAACACATTCCCCCGGTAACAATCACCACATCGCGCGTTAAAACCAAAGCCAAAAGCCAAACAGGCAAATCACCCAAATAAGTCAAAGCCAAATAACTGCTGACCATTAATAATTTATCAGCCAGCGGATCCACCATAGCACCCCAGCGGCTGATCCACTGAAAACGCCGGGCCAAATAACCATCCACTGCGTCTGTTAAACCAGCCAGGAGAAACAAGAAAAAAGCCAATTTGTAGTTTTCGGTCAATAAACCAAAAACGATAGGACCGACTAATAGCAACCTAAAGACCGTGATGATGTTGGGTAAATATGCTGGATTCATAATGCCCACTGATAAGTTAAAGTATCATTGCTTGGCGAGGATTGTGTAACTGGTACCAAGGTATTGAGTTCTTCGGCTATCTCTTGTTGTAATACGGCGCGACTTCGTTGAAATCTAATGTTTAAAATCACTTCGTCGGGCGAAAGCTCGGTGACTTCGACTTGTTCCACAGAAGGCAAAGCGCGCAAGCTACTTTTTAAACCATCCATGGCGGATAAATCTCCAATGCCATAGACAATCACTTCTATTTGATTCGCAGGCACAGAAGGGGCGCTGCTTGCAACCGAAGCGGGCGTTTTGCTTTTCAATAAATTTGAAATCGCTTGCGGATCGAAATCTACCTCTAAAATTAAAGGATGCATCTCATTTGCCGGAATATATTGGTAACTTAACATCCAATCTTTGGCGTGATTTAAACTATTCGTCCAATCTGGATTGGTTTCAATGTCTTGTTCACCCGTTAATTTGCCTAAGACTTGGGCTAAAGCCACCTTGAGTTCTGCCTCGCTCGGCGCGCTTTCAGCGGTTATGATGGGTAATTCAGCTTTGTAGGCCTGAGAATTGGTCAAAGCTTGAGCGAAAGATATCATCCATACCATGAATGTTAGAAAAATAACTCTACTAACATAAGTTTTTTTCATTTTCTCTTGCCACACTTAAAACAATAAATAATGGCTTTATTTTACCCTATTCTTCTTCAAAAATCATCTTACCCGACAAGCCATGTTCTTCCATGATATCCCGTAAAGCCCTTAAGGCCTCGACTTGAATTTGACGAACGCGTTCGCGGGTCAAGCCAATTTTACGCCCCACCTCTTCCAAAGTGGCTTTTTCTTCCCCATTCAAGCCAAAACGATAAGCTAAAACTTGACCTTGTTTTTCGGGCAATTGTTTTAACCAAGCTTCAATATTTTCACGCAAATTGTCGTCCAGCAATATTTCTGCGGGATCGATATTGTTAGGATCGGCCAAAGTTTCTAATAAACTTTTGTCGGAATCTTTACCAATAGGCACATCCACCGAGGTGATTTTTTCTTCCAAACCTAGCATGTGTTTGACTTCTTCGACGGGTTTATCCAACATTTCAGCAATTTCTTCGGCCGTAGGTGTGTGATCCAATTTCTGAGTCAACACACGGGCCGCACGTAGGTACACATTAAGTTCTTTCACCACATGGATTGGCAAACGAATGGTCCGGGTTTGGTTCATGATCGCGCGTTCAATGGTTTGTCGGATCCACCAAGTGGCATAGGTTGAAAACCGAAATCCGCGCTCGGGATCGAATTTTTCTACGCCTCGAATTAAACCTAAATTGCCTTCTTCAATCAAATCTAACAAAGCTAAGCCGCGATTGATGTAACGACGAGCAATTTTAACCACCAAACGCAAATTGCTTTCGATCATGCGACGCCGGGCATTGACATCACCTTTTAAAGCCAAGCGCGCATAGTAAATTTCTTCTTCAGCGCTTAATAAAGGGGAAAATCCAATTTCACTTAAATACATTTGCGTTGCATCAAGGGCTTTGCTAGACAAATGAAAATGCCTTTCCTCCGTGGCTTTGAGAAATTCGTCTTCATCCGAGTGTTCAGCCAGTTCTTCATCTACATCGTCAAAAATAAATTCTTCTGGATAATTATTTTCTTTCTCTTCTTCTATCATTATATCGTCTAATACAACCTCTTCCTCTTCTTCATTAAAGCGTTCCGGGGATTTTTTTGAAGCGACGGTTATTTTAGGCGCCTCTGCTACTTTTTCTGGAGTTCCATTTTTAGAAATCATTTTGCTGGCCCCTTCTTTTATTTTTGAAAAGATTTTTTTAGTTTTAGTTGCAACGACTTCAGCGACTTTGGCACGCACTTTTTTTTGAGGCCCTTCTTCTTTATTTGCAGTTTTCACTTTTTTCTCTTTGACCGCTGGTGTCGCTTTTTTCGAAGAACTCGCCACAGGTTTCTTTTTTGTAACTTTTTTGGGACTCACTTTACACTCCTTGTATCGCTAAAAAAATTAACTTAAAAAGAATTTCAAACCCAAATCAACATTGTTCGTGGTATATTTTGAAGGGAAATTATTCCCGCCCTGAATCCATGCATTGAGATAACGGTATTCTAGATCCAGTTCAACCGCGTGGTTAAAGGCATAAGCAACCCCAGCCAAAAGCTGGCCACTGAAAGCTCCTTTCCAGGTTGAGGTGGTTTTGTCAAATCCACTATTCTTCGCAGGTTGATAATCATAATCTATCCCTGAACCCCCTATGCCGGCACCCGCAAATACGCCAAAACCCGTGTCACGACGCAAATTTAAAATCAAGTTTGTCATAGCATTCACACTGGTGGTGCGGCCACTGACATTAAAGTTTGGAAGCCCCGTGATACTTAAGGTATCTGCACTGTTATTGGCAACATTGATTTCTTCTTCAATGCGCAAAAGCGCGTAATCGTATCCAAAAGAGATCCCACCATTATATCCCAATTTGCTTTTTAAACTTGCATTTATGCCATCTTTGCCCACAGTTTGATTATTTAAGGATGTACCACCGCCTTCTATCCCTAAATAG
This sequence comes from Pseudomonadota bacterium, assembly GCA_021782495.1. Taxonomy (GTDB): domain Bacteria; phylum Pseudomonadota; class Gammaproteobacteria; order UBA1113; family UBA1113; genus VFKP01. The sequence goes on from JAJXUV010000003.1 coordinate 18,154, forward strand.
AATCCTTTATGCTTCACCGCGGGGCTGTAATCCGGATTCACCACCGAGCCTGCGGGCGGCGCATTGTCTTCATCCCAAGAAGAAGCTTGTGCTGCCTCAATACCGATTAAGAACACTGCCAAAAGAGCGATCACCTTTTTGAAATTGTACATAATATAGTCCTTTTCAGAGTTTAAATAAGAAATTTATCATACAGGGTTTACGCAAAGCAGTAAAGTCTTGGGTTATGGGTCACTTACAAGTAAATGAAAAATAAAAGATTTTTCTTGCTATTTTTGTTTTTTTATGATACACTTTTTAAGTTCTTAGCGATTAAAAATATATATTTTTAATCTTTTATAAGGTTCGAAATTTTAATTGTGAGGGTAAAATTATGACTATAGAAAATTCTAATCTAACGGAAAATGTAGCAGATGAAGGTACGCCAGTATTAGTGAATGAAGATTCAGCAAACGATTCTAACTGTATTCCAACTAAAAGAACGGTAGCAGGGGTTGTGGCAACGATTGGTGTAGCGGCTACAACAGGGGCTATAGGGGGAGCTACAGGCTATGGATTGTGGAAATTATGCACCTTAGGAGGTGTATTAACCTCTCCAAGCGCACCTGCAGCAACTTGGATTGGTTGCGGTGCTGCTTCCTGCGGTGGCTTTGGTGGTGTTTTTACAGGCCTAAGCTTTTTTGGCAAGCAACCTAATAATCCGCAATCAGATATGACAACGCCTGTAACAGCACCTACACCTGGTGTAATGAGGGAGTGATGAAAGCAAATTATCGAGCCACGATTATTTTTTAACAGTCGGGGCTCGGTGCTTTTTTTCTTCACTTTACTTTTGTATTTTCATCAAGAAACCGAACGATTTGATTTACGCTTGATTTCTCTATCTTATACTCTCAATCACCCGGTACTCAGTTATCGTAATTAGACTATTTTTTTACTAACGCGTATACTACCTACATTAGGCATGGGCTTAGTTCGCGAGGCTATTTAGGCAGCTCCGTGCCAGCCCCATTATAGTAGGATATTTAAAATGTTCGCTCTACTAAGCCCCGTTATTCGCTCTATTCATCTATTATTCATCGCGATCTTTTTAGGCTTGCAGATAGCCAGCTATTATTATGTGATAACGAGTCAACGTAGCGATTCTTTACTATTGCAACGATACACATTGAGTTTAATATTATTTCTTGATTGGATATTACTGATAATCATTGCGGGTATTTACCTTACTTGCGCTTATTTAGTGTATCATATCGCTACGCTTTTTTATGCTACACCATGGATCCATACAGCTTGTGTTGCGCTGACTATAGTTGTTTTGTGTTTTTGTGCCAATATGTTTATTCAATACAAAAATCTTAAGATACTGAGATATCAACTGGAATTAAGTGAAAGCGTGCAACCTCTACAGCCTATGGCCAAAGCGCAAAGAAAATATAATAAAATGATGCACATTAATTATATTCTAATTATCTTTCTTTTAATTTTAATCATTCATGATGCTGTTACACGTTCAACTTTTTAGGGGTATGTTATGAGTAAAATATTGATTACCGGTGGGACAGGATTTATCGCTAGACAAATTATTGCTACCTTAGTTTCTGAGGGTCACAACATTGTGGCAACCGCACGAGAATCAGCGTTATTAGGCCGTGTTTTTCCCAATATTAAGGTTATAGAGAGTAATTTCTTAAAAGATACCGCTATAGCAACTTGGATAAAGAGACTGGAAGGTATAGATATAGTCATCAATTGTGTCGGTGTATTGCAACATTGCGCGCCAGAAGAAATTTGGCAAATTCATTATTATACCCCCAAATTGCTTTTCGATGCTTGTCTGCAAACGGGCGTTAAAAAGATCATTCAAATTTCTGCTTTAGGCATTGACAAGCACGAAGCTCCTTATTGCACCAGCAAGTTAGCCGCTGATGAGTATTTGCAGCAACTTAAAATTGATTCAACCATCATTCGCCCTTCCTTAGTTTTTGGTACGGGTTCCTATGGAGGAAGTTCCCTCTTTCGTGGTTTAGCTGGATTACCTTTCATCATACCACTGCCTGGAAATGGACAAAAAAAATTGCAACCTATACACATAGAAGATTTGGCAAAGATTGTGGCTATTTCACTCCATGCTTCGGGGAAAGCGATGATACCCGCTGTGGGCTCAGAGCAATTAAGTTTGAGGCGCATATTGAATTTAACTCGAGAATGGTTAGGGTTCAATAAAGCAATCAATTTTAAAGTCCCGCTGTCACTGATTAAAGCGGTAGCTATTCTAGGTAATTTTTTTAGAAAAACTCCGATCAATAGCACTAGTGTAGGCATGATGCAAATTGACAATGTTGCAAAAGAAGAAGAATTAAAGCAATTACAACAGCTAATCTCGTTTCAGCCACGAGGTTTTGAAGAAGCTTTATTCAGCCAACCGAGCCAAGTACAAGATAGGTGGCACGCGCGACTTTATTTTTTGAGACCATTGGCTCGCTATGGAATTGCTTTTTTATGGATTTGGACAGCGGTGGTGAGTTTATTCTTTTATCCCAAAACTGAAAGTTATGCTTTGCTATCCCATATGGGAATTACACCATTCTTTCAACCCGTTTTATTATACATGAGTGCTTTATTGGATGGATTGCTAGGATTTAGCTTGTTGTTTTGCTATCGACTACGGTTAACTGCCAGTTTGCAAATAAGTTTAATGGTTATATACAGTTTGCTGATTAGCTTTTGGCTACCGATTTATTGGCTAGAACCTTTCGCACCTATTGCAAAAAACATCCCCATTATTGTTTTAACCTTGATTATCATCGCTTTGGAATCTGATAGATGACTTTATATGAAAAGCTGAAAATAATACATATCATCACTGCCTCTGTTTTATTCGGAACGGGTTTGGGCACTGCTATATATATGCTGTATGCCAATATATTAAAAAATATTTCAATTATTGCTTTGGCAACTCGGCGCGTGGTTAAAGCGGATTGGTTATTTACGGGAATTTCGGGTGTGTTACAACCACTCACTGGAATAGCCATGTTGTATCTCAAGGGATATAAGCTCACTAACGCTTGGGCTATTGCTGTATTCACCTGTTATTCTATTGCTGCGGTATGTTGGTTTATTGTGGTCTACTTGCAAATACGTTGCCGAGATTTAGCAATCGCCGCTCTAGAATCGAATACAGCCTTACCCCAGAAATATCAATCCTATTTTGTCGCTTGGGTTATTCTAGGTTTCCCAGCTTTTTTGTCGCTCATTCTGATATTCTATCTTATGGCAAACAACCCATTTTATAAAATCTAAAGCTGGAATAAGCCTCTTGTATTTTGCTAGAGAATATGGTGCAATATCCTCTCATTTATGGTAGTTCACCTATCTGTTTGCGACGATACATTGCAAACCCCGCCAGATTCGGAAGAAAGCAACGGTAGCGGTCGATTTGTGCGCAGATTTTGGGTGGGTGGACTGCCTCCAATTCAGTCACAGGTAATTAATATGGCGAGTTATGCCTTAGCCCGTACGTATCGGCCGCAATCCTTTGCTGAAGTCATCGGGCAAGCCCCTATTGTACAAGCTTTGACAAATGCTTTGAGTACTGGCCGATTACACCACGCTTATTTATTCAGCGGTACGCGCGGCGTCGGCAAAACTTCCTTGGCCAGGCTTTTGGCCAAATGCTTGTCTTGCGAACAAGGCCCTTCTGCTACACCCTGCGGAATTTGTTCGGCCTGCCAGGCAATTGTGCGGGGAAATTACATCGACTTGTTGGAAGTAGACGCCGCTTCGCGCACTAAAGTCGAAGACACACGCGAACTTTTAGACAGTGTGCATTACCCCCCCTTGATGGGGCGCACTAAAATTATTTTAATTGACGAAGTGCATATGTTGTCCGGACACAGTTTCAATGCTTTGTTAAAAACTTTGGAAGAGCCTCCTACGCACGTGGTATTTTTATTGGCGACGACTGAACCCGAAAAGTTGCCGAGCACGATTTTATCCCGTTGTTTGCAGTTTAATTTAAAACCTTTAAGCGAACAGTCTTTAATTCAGCATTTTAGCCGTATTTTAGAGAAAGAAAATATTTCTTTTGAACCCACTGCCGTTGCGCTTATTGCCCAATCCGCACAAGGCAGTGTGCGAGATGGTTTGAGTCTTTTAGAACCCTGTATCGCTTTTTGTGGCTCGAAACTCACTGCCGTTCAAGTCAGCGAATTATTGGGTTTGGCTGATCATACTTCTGTGCAAAGCTTATTGGATGCTTTATTTGCCGAAGATGCCATTCAAGTCTTTGCTTTGATCCGTCAATTAGCGGAAAAGGGCGCGGATTTCAATGAAGTTTTAAGTGCTTTTATACGCGCTTTGCACCAAATAGCTATGGATCAGGTTTTGAAAAAAGAATCGCCCTCTAAAGAAATCGCAGAACGCATTCAATTGTTTTATCAAATTGCTCTCTTAGGCCAACGCGATCTCCCCCTAGCCCCTAATCCCCAAATGGGTTTTGAAATGATCTTTATACGACTGCTCGCTTTTCAACCCTGGTCTTCTGAGTCAACCGCTAATCCCGACTTAAAAAAAAACTCTGAAAATCTAGAAACAGTTGAAAGCTCCGAGGCTTCCTCGATTAATACGGTTGAGCCCGAATCTATAGAGTGGAATACGCTATACCCTAAGCTTAATTTAAGTGGATTATGTGCTCTTTTGGCAAGCCATTGTGCTTTATTAAAACAGGAAGAGAATTGTTGGTATTTTGTGTTAAATCAAGAACATAGCGCTTTATATGACAAAAATCAGGAAAAGGTATTAGCTCAGGCTTTAAGTGCTTATTTTAATATTGCGATAAGCGTTTCCATAGAGATAGGTTCTGCTGAGCTTCATACCCCGGAAAAGATTCGTCAGCAGAAAGCAGAAGAGGCTTTGGCCACTGTTCGCCAATCTTTAGAAGAAAATCCCCGCTTTAGGCAGATTTTGGAGCAATTTCATGGTATAATAGTGCCTGACTCGATGGTGAGTCTAGAACATGAATAATGAGGTTTAAAGAATGAGTGACAATTTATCAAAATTAATGCAACAAGCTAAAGAATTACAAGCGAATATGAAAAAGGCTCAGGATGAATTAGCTGCGATGATTATCATTGGAACGGCTGGCGGCGATATGGTTCAAGCGCATGTCAATGGCTTACATTATTGCAAAAAAGTGATTTTGAGTGAGGCTGCCACACAAGGTATGTCGCCCGAAAATAGAAAACTCTTAGAAGCGATGGTTGCAGCCGCTATTAATGATGCAACGGCTAAAATTGAAAAACGTTCGCGCGAAAAATTATCGGCTTTGGCTGGTACTTTGGGAACACTGCCGGAAGGATTTGGTGGTACTGGGAGTGATAGTAACTAATATCTAAACATATACGAAAAAGCCCAGATTTGGATGCAGGTTGTGTTGAATTTTAAGGAGAAAAAGCGGAGTTTACACGGGCAGAAATGAGCATTTTTCACCTTAAAATTCAACACAAGATGCGCCAAATATGCGCTTTCTGTAAAAAAGTAGGAATGGTTACGGATGAGTTTTAGTCCTTTAATAGATAGACTAATTGCGCAATTGCGTTTTTTACCCGGCGTTGGGCCTAAATGTGCCCAACGCATGGCTTTTCAATTATTGGCACGCAATCGAACAGCAGGCACGCAATTGGGAGAAGCTTTGATCCACGCAATGAAGCAAGTAGGACATTGCGATCGCTGCAGAACTTTCAGTGAAACGGCGCGCTGCCAATTGTGTTCGAATGCCAGACGCGAACAAAATCTATTGTGTGTGGTCGAATCACCTTCTGATTTATTGGCTATCGAGCAAACGGGTTTTCATGGTTTATATTTTGTTTTAATGGGCCATTTGTCGCCTTTGGATGGCATTGGTCCAGAACAATTGGGTTTGGGTTTACTCAAACAACGTTTACAAACTGAAAGCTTGAGCGAATTGATCATTGCGACTAATCCTACTGTAGAAGGCGAAGCGACGGCGCATTATATTCACGAATTAAGTCTGCCCTATTCCGTACGCGTGACGCGCATTGCACACGGTGTACCTCTAGGTGGTGAATTGGAATTCATCGATGGTGGCACTTTGGCGAGGGCTTTGGCTAGCCGCGAAGTTTTGAGTGAATAAACCCTCATCTTTCTCGAGGCGAAAATCCTTTTCGAACCCCATCAGCAAATAAATTAATCGCCAAAATAAAAATAAACATTAGCACAAAAGCACTCATCAAAGGCCACCACACAACCGGTTCACGCGCTAATTCCAAACGGGCTGCGGCGATCATATTGCCCCAACTGTACATGTTGGGATCGACACCTACACCGATGTAAGTCAAGACAGCTTCGGCCATCACCAAGGCACTAAAATCTAAGACCACCGTGATCAAAACCAAATGCGAAATGTTCGGCAAAATATGTCGCAACATAATCCCCATACTCCCTTTTCCCATTGCTCTGGCTGCCAATACAAAATCACTTTCTCGTAATTTTAAAGTTTCAGCACGAATAATTCGGCACAAAGTGGTCCATGAAGTTAAACCCAAAATTGCGCATAAAGTCAGTAAGCGAATGTCAGCACGAACGGTATTCGTCAGAAACCAATTGGGATGCGCCTCTACATAAATTTGCATCGCTAAAATACTGGCGGCAATCAATAAAACGCCCGGAATAGAACTCAAAGTGATATAAACAAATTGAACCAGATCGTCAATCCATCCTCCAAAATACCCGGCTGGAATCGCCGCTATGATGGCAAAAGGCAGCATCAATAAGGTTGTTAAAGCGCCCAACAAAACGCCAGTACGAATACTTTTAATGGCAATATAAAAAACATCTTGGCCTATTTTATTCGTTCCCATAATATGCGGTGTATGCTTTAAAGGAATGAAAAGGTTTTGCATTGTGCCTGTTTTAGTGGGCATCCATTCTTTTTGATACAAATGCTTGGAAAAAGGCGCAGAATAAGTTTCCTCATTTATGACTGGCAAAGGCATCAAACTTAAATCCAAGACACTCCGTGCTGTGTAGGGATCAGCTTTGAAACCAAAGCGATCCTTCAACACAATAAAGTGCATCGAATCCAATAGCGCAATGGTGATGTAAAAAAGTACAATGCAAAAACTTACCTTTGCCGCGGGCTGGGTGAAAATGCTTTTCCAAATTTTTTGCAAATGATCGTGTTGATACACAAAAATCAGATAGAAAAACACAAAGAGCAACAACAGATAAAAAAGCAAATCTGAAGCGAGAAACATCCAGTGAATCATTCACATTACTCCAAACGGATGCGAGGATCAGCATAGGTATAAGCCAAATCCGTTAAAATAAGGCCCAGAATATACAGCACTGTTCCCAAATACACCATTACACGAACAATCGCGAAATCTTGTTGTAAAATGGCGTCCATCGTATAACTGCCTAAACCGGGGATCCCAAAAAAAGATTCTAGCAATAAGCTGCCCAAAAACAAAGAAGGGATCAAGACCACCACACCCGTTAAAATCGGCAAAGCCCCGTTGGGCAATACATGGTGCAATAAAATTTGCATCGAAGATAATCCTTTGGCTTTAGCCAATTGAACGTATTCTTTGTTCGCTTCTTCTAAAAAAATGGCACGATACCAACGGGCATCGGCGCCTAAACTGCTGATAATCGCAATCAGGATCGGTAAAATCACAAACTTAAATTGCGACCAGCCGGGACTATAGCCCGACAAAGGCACCCAATGCCACCATTTTGCTACAATGAATTGACCGAAAATAATGTAAAACAAAGTGGAAATAGACATAATGATGAGACACAGTAGCACCATACTACGTTCAATCCACGTTTCTCGAAACAGCACCATAGAAAGCGCGACGGATACATTGACGATAATTCCCAAAATAAAACTCGGAAGTGCAATCGCCAAACTCGGCCCCATTCGCATTTTGAGATCGTTGCTGATATTTCGGTTCGCATCAGATTGTCCAAAATCGAAAACCAACATTTTTAAAGATTTTTCAAAAAATAAAGTATCGGTCAAGTGATGCAAAGCACTCGCATGAAAATTGTAAAAAATAGGTTTGTCGTAACCATGTTCTTTTTTCCAATCTTGTATCGCTGCGGTGGTCACGTGTTTATTTCCGAGTTGTAAACGAGCCATATCGTCCGGGCTGTTGAGTTTAAAATACAATAGAAAGGTAATAAGATTCACTACCAAGATAACTGGTATCGCGTATAAAATCCTTTTAATGACATAAGCTAACATGTTGTCAACATCCTTATATACTCTTACTCTCAAATTTTAAATTACAAAATCGAAACTCTGCGCTGATTGATTTTTCGATATGCAAAAACTGCAACCACTATAAAAATAAATAGTCCGAGCACAATTAAAATAATAGGCCATTTTGAGATGGGATTCCAAGCCACGCGGGCTTGATAGCGTATTTCAGGTAAAATGCGCATGTATTTTAAAGTGTTGCTCATGAGAGGATTGGCATAACTGTCTAGCACCCAAGCGTGCGACAATTGATAAGAGACGGGGTAAAAGCCCCAAATCCAAGGCGCATCTTCTTGCACTTGTTGCACCATTTTATCGATTAGCGCTTGTCTTTCTGGACCATTGGGCATGCGTGCCATGGCTTGATACCAAGCATCAAATTGAGCATTGTTGTAGTTCGCCACATTTTCCCCATTGTGTTCTACTTTGGCATTAGGGCCATACAGTAAAAATAAAAAATTTTCAGGATCAGGATAATCGGCAATCCAACCTGAAAAAAATAGTTGTGTACTGCCATTTTGCAATTTGTCTTGAAATCGGCTATAAGTCGTGCTGTCGATATTCAGTTCTATGTTGAGTTTTGCAAATTGTTGCCTAAACCATGCGTATAAAGTGCCTTCATCGATATTGCTTTCCGACATAATCGATAAAGTCAAAGCCAATGGACGCCCCGTTTTGACATCGATGCCATTGGGATAGCCTGCTTCACTCAATAATTTTTGAGCATCCGACAAAGGGCGACGTTTTATTTGATTATTCTGCCATTGAAAGATCACGGGGTCGATGCCCGCTTGTCCTGTCCTAGCCCCAAAAATACCGGGGGGTAAAGGACTCTGCGCCACTTCACCGCGACCATTTAAAAACAATTTAATGTATTCATTCATATCGACTGCAATCGACAAAGCTTGTCTTAATTTTTGCGCTGCCGCTGAACTGCCACCGACCACCGGATCCAATTGATTAAAGCCCAAATAAAAAATAGTGGGTGAAGTGCTGATTTGTAAAGTAATCCCCTTTTTTTGCAACTTAGGGCTGACTATGGGTTGTCTTTGCGCATTGTAACTAATCGCTTGATCGAAAGTATCGGAAGCAATGCCCGATTGATCGTAATAGCCTTGCAAAAATTTATTCCACGTGGGGATTGCTTCTTTTTCTAAATAAAATTCGATGCGATCGATATAAGGAATATGTTTACCGGGTCGTGCGGCTAATCCTGCCGGCACTTTTTCGCCATGAAAATTCGTGTTTCGAATCAACTGTAAAGATTGATTCGGATTATTTCGCACAAATTCATAAGGACCTGTTCCAATCGGCACCCAATCGATGCTGAGATTGCGATCGGCAAATCCAGGGTTTTGATAAAATTGATCGGCTTCCCAAGGATAAGGGGCAAAAAAAGACATCGCCAACCAATAGATAAATTGCGGATAAGGATCTTTTAAATCAATCCGATAGGTGTATTTGTCGATAACGGTAGCGCCCGCAAAAGGATAGGCGCGTAAATCCACACTGCGTGATTGTTCAATCTCCTCTCTTAAAGTACTTAAGCCTTGAATGTGTTCGCTCATCAATCCATAAATCGGCGATTGGACAGCAGGACTCGCCAAGCGTTTTATTTCATACACAAAATCCTCTGCGGTCACTTCTCGGGTTGCCGTGTATTTAAAATCGCTGATTTGTTGATAAGCTTGAGCTGCATCCGCACTTAAAGGCCAATACAAATAGCCACCCTGCTGAGAACGGGCAAAAGCGGGATGAGGTTGATAATAAACACCGGGTTGAATGTGAATCGTGTATTCGCTGCACTTTGCCAATCGCGGATCGGAAGTGACATTGCCTTGCGCGTCTTTGTAAACCACTTCCGGCATTCGAGTAGCCAATAAAGGTTCCAGTGCCCAGGGACGGGTCAGGTATTGATATTGTAGTGGCGTTTCATACACTAAAGAAACAAATTGCGCTTCATCTGTGGTATAGGCTTTGGCGGGATCGAGGGTTTTAGGCGCACTGGAATAGGCACCATAATAAATATTGGCTGTGGCATCCTCGGTGTGATAGGGATCGTTGTGCGGTTTATGATAACAGCCTAATAATGAGGCTGTTATCAATATTAGGGCCTGCTGGCGTTTGGTTTGTCGAAGCGAAAAATGAAGGAATCGAAGCAAAATGACAGTAAATTTGAAGATAATATCGAGAATATTTGAGAAAAATTTACTATCATTTTGACCGGTTTTATTCATTTTGCAGCCGATAAACCAAAGGCCAACAGGCCCTCGGATCCATCCTTGAATACGCATTGAATCCTAGAATACGTAGAAGCTTAAATTAATCGCGCTGCTTACCAACATGCGTCGTATCAAAATATTCCGCCAATTTTTTACGCAATGTGCCACGGCTAAGACCCAAGATACGCGCAGCCTTAGATTGATTACCACGCACATACCGCATAATGGCTTCGATCATGGGTTTTTCAATTTCTGCCATCAATTTTTGATACAAATTTTCAGGTTGTTGATCGCCCAATAAGATAAAATAGCGATCTAAGACCTCACCGACTTGTTGGGCTAAGCTCCCGTGGGATTGGGTTCGTTGTTGGGTTGAGACAATGTCTTCCGTGCTCATCATAAGAGTTTGGCTCCTATACAAAAAATCTAGTTTATATCCCTCATCTTTGTTTTGATCAAAAATGAGACAGCTTAGGGCGTTTGGCCTTTATGTGTGTTCAAAAGAACACGCGCATAATTTATCAGTATTTTGTACAATAATCAATACTTGTTGTGGAAATTATCAACATTTTAAGATTTGTGATAGACTATCGCCATGATGAACACCCACAAAAAAAGTAAAGTTTTTATCCTAACCCACGGTTGCCAAATGAATGTCTATGATTCAGACAAAATTATGGCGGTGCTGCGCGATAAAAAAGACATGGAACTCACTGAAAATCCTAATGAAGCCGATTTATGGTTGATGAATACCTGTTCTGTTCGCGATAAAGCCTCGGAAAAAGTCTTTTCAGAATTAGGTCGTTGGCGCGTTTGTAAGGAAAACAATCCCAATCTACTGATCGGTGTGGGAGGGTGTGTCGCCAGCCAAGAAGGCGAGGCCATTCTGCAACGCGCGCCCTTTGTTGATGTGGTTTTTGGCCCACAAACCTTGCACCGTTTGCCCGAATTATTGGAAGAACGAAGCCGAACACATAAAGCAGCCATCGACATCCGTTTCCCCGAAATTGAAAAATTTGATTCTCTACCGGAACCCAAAGCCAATGGCGTGACGGCTTTTGTCTCTATCATGGAAGGCTGCAACAAATATTGCAGCTATTGCATCGTTCCTTATACGCGTGGTGAAGAAATCAGCAGGCCGTTTGATGATGTTTTGGCAGAAGTGGCTGCTTTAGCCGAACAAGGCGTTCGAGAAATTACACTCTTAGGCCAAAATGTCAATGATTACCGAGGCCCGATGCACGAAGGCGGCATCGCCGATTTAGCCTTATTGATTCGTTACATCGCGGCCTTAGACGAGATAACCCGCATTCGATTCACCACTTCGCACCCTTCTGCTTTTGGAGAGGCTTTGATTGCAGCGTATAAAGACATTCCCAAATTGGCGAATCATTTGCATTTACCAGTACAAAGTGGTTCTAATCGTATTTTAAAAATGATGAAACGCGATTATACGCGAGAAAGTTTTATCGAACGTTGCATGGAGCTCAAAGCCATACGGCCTGACATTTCGATTTCCTCAGATTTTATCGTAGGATTTCCCGGTGAAACAGAAGAAGATTTTATGGCAACTTTGGATTTAATCCACACCATCGATTTCGATCAATCTTTTAGTTTTATTTACAGCCCCCGACCTGGAACACCAGCCGCCAAATTGCATGATGCTATTCCGATAGAAGTTAAAAAGCAACGCTTGAAAATTTTACAAGATCGCATTCAATTGCAGGCACAAAAAATCAGTCAAGGCATGGTGGGCACTTTAACGCCGATCCTCGTTACGGGACATTCTAAAAAAGACAAGACCGAATTAACCGGACGTACTGAAAACAACCGCATTGTAAATTTCAGTGGCCCTGAAGATCTTATCGGAAAAATCATCCCTCTACGAATCAGCGCTTGTTTGCGGAATTCGCTGCGAGGAGAAATTCCTTGATAATGAACGAATATGCTATACTAAAAGAGTCGCAACACCTTTAGTGGACACAGATTGAACAACCAGAACATTGAAGAAAAAATCAGTTTTACCCCAACCAACAACGATCGCCTAGCCAAATTGTGTGGTCAATTTGACGAAAACCTGCATTTTATTGAAAAACGTTTGCAAGTCAACATTGCACCTAGAAGCGGTTCTTTTAAAATCAATGGTCCTGCTGCAGGCGTGATGAAAGCGGCTAAAATCCTAAAGGATTTATACGCCAAAACAGAACGTACCTCAGAAATCAGTTTAGACGACATACATTTGCTCTTAGGCGACCGCCTCGCGGATATTTTACCTTATTCCACAGAGCTGCCTGAAGAAAAAATCGAAATTTTGAATAAAGCCGGGCGATTAACGCCGAAAAGTGATAATCAGCGCGATTATTTACAGGCTATCAAACACTACCCTATCACTTTTGGTATCGGTCCTGCGGGAACCGGTAAAACTTTCTTAGCCGTTGCTATGGCAGTCGATGCTTTGCAAAAAGATTTGGTCCATAAAATCATTTTAACTCGCCCTGCTGTAGAAGCCGGTGAACGCCTAGGTTATTTGCCGGGAGATTTGGCCCAAAAAGTCGACCCCTATTTACGGCCTTTATACGATGCTTTATACGAAATGTTGGGGGCCGAACAAGTCATCAAACTCATGACTAAAAACCGCATTGAATTGGCGCCATTGGCTTATATGCGCGGCCGTACTTTAAATAATGCTTTTATCATTCTGGATGAAGGACAAAACACCACGCGCGAACAAATGAAAATGTTTTTAACGCGTATTGGTTTTGGTTCCATTGCCGTGGTCACTGGTGATATCACTCAAATCGATTTGCCCCGACAAGTCCCGTCTGGACTCATTCACGCTTTGGACGTCTTAAAAAAAGTAGAAGACATTCACACGACTTATTTTGAAGGCAAAGATGCGGTGCGTCATCCCATCGTTCAAAGAGTCATTCGCGCTTATGAACAATACGATGATGAACACAACCAATGATACACCTTGATTTGATTTTACAAATGACGGATAGCGTTAATAAATTGGCCGAAGAACACCAGTTTTCAAATTGGTGCGAACGCGCTTTACAACATGCTTTAATCCAAAATACCGCTTTAAATGCCCATTCGGAATGGCAAATCACCGTGCGTATCGTCGATGCAGCAGAAGGTCAAGCTTTAAATCGAGACTATCGACACAAAGATTATGCGACTAATGTTTTGTCTTTTTATTATGACAATCCCTTCGATGAATTTGAATTTTCAGAATATGAAGAAGCATTACCGGAATATTATCCCAGTCAAGGAGACATCATTTTATGTGCCCCTGTTGTCATTCAAGAAGCTTTGGAACAGAAAAAATCTTTGCTAGAACACACGGCCCATTTAACAGTTCACGCTACTTTGCATTTATTAGGTTACGATCATGAAACAGACGATGAAGCTCGCTTGATGGAAAACCTAGAGATTGCTATTTTACAAGAGCTAGGTTTTAATAGGGCCTATTGACACTTATGAGGAATAAACAGCACTATGAACGATGAACTCGAATCCCAAGACGAAACGCACCAGAAAACTTGGTTAGAACGTTTGAGTCATGCGCTCTTGAGAGAGCCACACGACAAAGAAGAATTTCGAGAAATATTGCGTCATGCGGCGGAGCGCAATATCATTCCTAGCCATGCCTTACAAATGATAGAAGGGGTTTTGTCGGTTTCAGAATTACAAGCGCGCGACATTATGGTCACGCGTTCGCAAATGGTGGTAGTCGAAATCGATGAAGCGATCGACGAATTTTTACCCCGTATTTTAGAATCCGGGCACTCCCGTTTTCCAGTTATCGGCGAAAATCGCGATGAAGTCGTCGGGATCTTGCTGGCTAAAGACTTGCTGAATTATGATTTAAGGCAAAAAAACAGTTTTCAATTGCATACTTTATTGCGAAAAGCGACCTTTATTCCCGAAAGTAAACGCGTGGATGTCTTGTTGCGCGAGTTTCGCATGGAATACAACCACATGGCCATTGTGGTCGATGAATATGGCGGCGTGTCTGGCTTGATTACTATCGAAGATGTCTTGGAAGAAATCGTCGGTGAAATTGAAGACGAATACGACATCGACGAAGAAGCCAATATCACGACCTATGACAATCGTCATTTTAGCATCAAGGCCTTAACGCCCATCGAAGAGTTTAATGACTATTTTAATCTAAAATGGAGCGACGAGGAATTTGACACCGTCGCTGGAATTTTAGTCACCAAATTGGGTCATCTCCCCAAAAAAGGCGAAAGAATCAGTTTTGATGGCTTACATTTTAAGGTATTACAGGCCGATAACCGGCGGATCAAAATCTTAGAGTTGGAATTACCAGAAGAATATGTGGCTGAAAGTAAGCAAAAACCTTAACCTGTCATTGCGAGGAGACTGTTCTGCACAAATTTTGCGCAAAAACACAGCTCTAGCGCAGTCGACGTGGCCACCTAGGCCGATCTTGATACGGAAATCTGAGTTACTTAAATGATATTTCTTAATATTTTCTTAATTATTTTGCGTTATAATTAAAGTTAGGCTATAGTTAAGCTAATTTAAAGTTTATAGCTAAGAGGTTGATAAAGCGATGAAAAGCCTGTTTCTTGATCCGGAGAAACGTCCCGTTGAGGAATGGCCGAACACCTTGTATATGATTTGTGATGTGCCTAAGGATTTCTTAGACATGCCCATCGTTGATTTGTTGGTAGAAGCGGCGCATACCGCCCAAACGCGCAATTACGAGAATTCGCGCAACTACACCGACGAAGGCAGTGGAAAACACAGTTCAAATCAATACTTTACGGGCAAATTGTCCGAGGTAAAGCAACACATTGAGGTGACTTTGAATCGTTTTGACAAGATATTTAACAAAGACCCTAACAAAAGGTATGTGTTATTGGTCTTTAAGGTGCCCAACGACATCCCTATTAAAACGGATAAGGTGTACGGGCAAAGAATCAAGTCGGTTAATCCAGAAGTGATTAAGCCCTTGTATTTAAAACAGATTTATTTTAGTGGAGAAAAGTGAAAATGACTGCTACCCCTGAGACTTTGAGACAATATGAACAGTCGCTAACAAGAGAATTGCACAGAGGTGATATTCCTCAGCATCACTGTCTGAACGCTCAGAAACGAAGTGAACACATGCCTAAGCCTGGCCACTATACGATGTTTAAACCCCCTGTTCTTCAATCGTCTAGCACTGGGCTAATTCAAAAGCCGGGTGTTGCCCCTCTGAATCCTTCAAAAGGACCCTGATCCAGCCCTCCTAAGGGCTGCATCGACGTAGCAATCTAGGAAAGATCTGGGCACGGAATTCTGACGCTTTAGTCAAGATCGCTTGGATTGCTCCGTCGCAAGCTCCTCGCAATGATCGCCTTAGAGACTAGCTTGCTTCATCTTTTCGCACTAGATCTGTGCATCGCAATGACAGCTTTCAAGCCTCATTGAAAATGACATACTTAGACTAGAATAACTAATTGATTTAATCAGATAAAAACGGTTTTTGCGATTTAATCTCCCCTGCGGCAAGAGGAAAAGCCGCAGGGAGAAAGGAAAGAGAAACTATTACGAATTCTACAAACCCGGTATAGCTAAATTGTTTTCACCTAGAGTTTGCTTAACAAAATCCAGTCCTAGCCCTTTACTTTGAGAAGCAGCAGCGCCAAGCAACCCACTTTTATTTCCTGTTAAAGAGGAATTCTTTTTACCGGAATTCTCAAGCGTCGTAGGATTAACTGTCATAGCCGCTACAAATGCGTCTCCAAATTCTTTAAGATGCTTTATCGCAGTAAAAGATCCTTTTTCAGTGACTGATTCAGAATGAGCCTTAGCAAAGGTTTCCTTAGCAAAATGCGCTTCATATGTCTTTTCAGTGTTCAGTTCGGATGGTAGTACCAACCATTCTGGAAGCTTGTTTGAAACTTTCTCCACAAGCTTCGGTGCAAGATGCCCTCCGAAAAATGCCATTTTGCTTATCATAGTATCTGCCATTTTCTTTCCCCTTAAAATAATTACCTTCTTACCCATCGTGGTTCTCTCTTGATTCATCCCAATGAGTCATCCCCGAATAAGCCTATTATACCGACTTATACTTAAGACAATATTAAAGATACTGAAATAACAGGGGTTCTTCCTTAGGGTTTTCTTAAGAGATGCAATCTCTTTTTGAAATGGGTGTAAAATTGCTGTAATGATGAGAGGAGTCAGAAAAACTCCTGGATTGACTCAGCACTCACTGCGTTCGCGCTTCGCCCTTCGGGCGTGCTACGTGCGTCAAAAATGCTCGCCACGCTCCGCGCTTTTCGCGAGCATTTTTTGCTCACGTTGACTGTCGCTAGTTCTATTGTTGCGCAGAAGATTTGTGGCAGACCGCTATAAGCCAGTTATGGTGTAGGAGCCCTACTTTGGAATGTATTTTCGGAAATTTTAAAAGCTGACAAAACTAAGCCTCATTTCGTCCCTATATGTCATGAAACCCTTTATAGGTAGATGCGCTCTTTATACGCATCATTTTTTTAAATAATACCGGACATATTTGCTTGTTACTGACAGCTGACTATGGCCCAATTGCAACTTGATCAATATTGGTATATAATTGTGCACGCTTTAGCCTAAAATGACAAACTTAAGGAACAGAACATGTTTAAAATATACTTAACCGCGTTGCTTGCCATTATTCTTGTGGGATTAAATGGGTGTTTAAATGAGGAACAAGCTGTAATGCTAGCGAGTAAAAAGGGCATTGACCTTCAATCTAAGCAGCAACAACATATAGTCTATCAGCTACCGCCTCAATATCAGTGGAAATTAGGCGCTCAAACCTTACAAGGAATAAACACCACACATGTTTATATTCCTGTAGGCGAGTCTATAACCCACTGGACGCAATCTATTGGGGATTACTATTTCGGTAATACTTCAACACGACAATTGACGGTAGAACAATCTATTAATACGCAGAAATCCTTTTTGCAGCAGCAATGTAATATGGCAGAATGGACGATCACCAAAAATAGTGATAGCGATATTACCTACACTACAAAGGTCTCTGATTGCCACGGGGCTGATATTTCTGCACAGCTTATTATTTCTAGAACTTGGCAAGGAAAAGATGGGATTTATACTCTAACCTATGGCGCAATACCCGCTATATTTACTAAGTCATTGAAAAATCTTATGGAAAGTACCATTCGAAATGCTTCCTTACAAGACAATAATGGATAATAGTGCTTAAAAAAGCCCAGTGTTGTGGGCTTTTTGTTTAGAGATTAAGAAACCCTATCTGGGGCCTTGCGTCTATCACTACTTCTCGGTTCCCGGGCAAAGGCTCTCGATGACAAATTCAGAGACTATACTTCGCTCTCATAGCACTCACCCACTTTCCTCTGGGAGATTCGGCCAATTCATAGGGGGCAAAAGGCGCCAAAATGGCCTCTAATACACCCAAAGCCTGTTTCAATGCCCTAGACTCTTCGGCACTTAAAGCTTCCTTAGCCCCTTCTGAAGTCATTGAACGGACGCGCCTTAACAGCACTTCTTGAAGGGCAATATTTTCCGGCGTGGGGTCTCTGGAACAGGTGCCATAAATGCCTTGCAAATACCGTTGCCACTCATTTTCCAAAAAAGTCTCTGTCTGAGCACTATCATAGCCTTGCAAAACATCAGCAAAAGCATCCAACTCTTTGAGTTTTGTTAAATAATGCTGTTTAAAATCGGCACTCCAGGCCTGCGCTATCTCGATTAAAGGCATGTAGCGATGCAAAATCACCAAATCATGTAACAACAATAAATGACGCGGATGATAATAATAGATAATTTTATTCGAACACCGCTGCGTACTTAAAAAAGAATGCAGTGTGAAATTTTCTTTCCATTCATAAGAATGTTGCGGCAAACAACCCGCTTCGATGTAAGCAAAAAAATCTTTCTTTTCAACATCCGCTGTTTTTAACAAATGCGCCAAAGTACAATAATACTGTTGCAAATACACTTCATTTATTTTGGGATCGTACAAATTAAGCTCCTGTTTTTGCGTCACTGCTTTTATCTTTATTCACACTAAACAAAAACTGGCCTATCATTTGCTCCAAAATAAGTGCCGAATGGGTTTCGCGAATGGCGTCGCCTTCTCTTAAAAATTGCTCGTCAAATCCAGGCGATATGGAAATATAATTGGCGCCTAACAATCCCGCGGTTAAAATACTCGCTGAACTGTCTTTGGGAATATAATCGGCGCGCTCATTCATGCGTAAAGTGACCGCGGCTCGATACGTTTTAGGATCCAAAACAATAGAAGCCACTTGTCCAACCTTAACGCCGGCAATCGTTACCGGTGCACGCACTTTTAAATCGCCGATGTTGTCAAATTGTGCTTTGACATTGTAACCTTTATTGCCTTGATACGTTGTCAAATCGCTCACTTGGAAAGCGAGCATCAACAAACCTGCAATGGCCAATAATATAAAAAACCCCACTAAAGTTTCTAAATATTTTTGTCCCACGCTACCATCCCCCCATCATCATTGCTGTTAATACAAAATCCAAACCCAATACAATCAAAGAAGAATATACGACGGTCCGCGTTGTGGCATGGCTGATGCCTTCCGCCGTTGGCTGCGCCGCTGCTCCTTGATACACCGCCATCCAAGTGATCACCACACCGAAGACGGCGCTTTTAATCAAACCATTAAGCACATCCAATCTGAAATTCACACCCATTTGCATGTTGCTCCAAAAAGCCCCTGCATCCACACCCAACCATTTTACGCCGATCAAATCGCCGCCCCAAATGGCCACCGCGCAAAAGATGATGGTCAATAAAGGCATGCTGATAAATCCGCCCAACAAACGAGGCAACATAATACGTCCCAAGGGATCCACACCCATCATTTCCATCGCACTCAATTGTTCCGTGGCTTTCATCAAACCAATTTCTGCTGTTAACGCAGATCCTGCGCGCCCCGCAAACAACAAAGCCGTGACAACAGGACCCAATTCTCGCACCACACTTAAAGCTACCATTTGTCCCAATTCACTGGTCACACTGAATTTATTTAAAATATTAAAACCTTGCAAACCGATTACCATTCCGATAAACAATGCAGAAACGATGATGATCGGCAAAGACAAAACACCCGAATTAAATAAGCTGTACGCCAATAAATGCAAACCTCGGCCTGCTCGAGGTTTACGACACACAGATCGCGATAGAAAAAATCCACTTCGCCCCAATTCGGTGCAAATAGAAAGTCCGGCGCGACCTACGTATTGTACAAACTTAATCATTTACTTCTCCTGGAGCACTGAGTAAATCGGCGCGCAATTCAGGGGCTGGATAATGAAAAGGAACCACGCCATCGGCCAAACCATGCATAAATTGTTGGACATGTGGATTGGGATCTTGCATTAAATGAGAAGGATGACCCGCACCCACCACTTTGCCGCCAGCCAAAATATAGATTTGATCGGCAATGCTTGCGGTTTCTGGTACATCGTGCGAAACAATAACCGTCGTTGATTGTAAGACTTCATTTAATTCTTGAATTAATTTCACCAAGACGCCCATTAAAATGGGATCTTGGCCCGTAAAAGGCTCATCGTACAAAATCAATAAGGGATCCAAAGCAATGGCCCGCGCCAAAGCGGCACGCCGAGCCATCCCGCCAGACAACTCACTGGGGTATAAATTTCGAGCACCGCGCAAACCTACTGCTTCTAATTTTAATAAGACAATGTCGCGGATCAAGGATTCGGACAACTGGGTATGTTCTCGCAAAGGAAAAGCTACATTCTCAAAAACTGTTAAATGTGTAAATAACGCCCCATTTTGAAAAAGCATCCCTATTTTTCGCCGAATTTTGTATAATTCTTTGCGTGACAAACGATTAATGCATTGCTCAGCAAAATAAATATTGCCCTGATTTGGCTTTAATTGACCCGTTAATAGCCTTAATAGGGTTGTTTTTCCGGTACCGCTAGGCCCCATAATGGCTGTGATTTTTCCTTGTTCAATATTTAGACTGACATTGTCCAATACCTGATGCCCGCCATGGGCAAAGGAAAGATTTTCAACGCGGATTAAGGATTGAGACATAAATTTTCCTCCTCTAGGGGCTGTCATTGCGAGGAGCTTGCGACGAAGCAATCCAGGAAGTTCTTGAATGATGGCTCATAGGGACTTGCATATAAAGTACTTTTTAACAAAATTTGTAATTTAGAATTATAATCCAATGTCCCTTTCATAGCAATCCTTCCATTATTCCCGAAAATATGTTATAGTTAGGTCAAAATTTTAGCGAAGTGCGGAGCATCTACCCCTTATGGCTCAAAAATCTGATTATTTAATTTACGGTGTAGACGATAAAGTACCCATTTTACAGCTCATTTTATACGGCTTACAAATGGCTTCTTGTTCCGCAGGTTCTTTGGTCATGCCTGTGGTCATTGCACGTACAGCGGGTGTTTCAAATGGCGTCGCGATCAGTTTAGTGGCCGTTTCCATGATAGCTTGGGCGCTTGGGGCAATCATACAAGCTTATCCCAAATGGGGTTCCGGTTATCTTGCAATCCCCAACAATTCAGGTACTTACCTGGGTCCTTCAATATTGGCCGCAGAAAAAGGCGGTTTGGCTTTGGTCGCTGGCATGACCCTATTGGGCGGCTTATGTCATACGCTAGTGGCCAGAATTTTACAATACATTCGGCGCTGGATCCCCCCTGAAATTGGTGCGGTGGTCTTATTGTTGATCGGGATTCAATTAGGGCAAATGGGCTTAGATGAAATGTTCAAACAAAAGAGCCCCGATCCACTCCCCGGACTCTCCCCACAATACATCGGCATGTTGACCATAGCCATCATGCTCGTGTGTACTTTGGCTTTTAAAAAAACCTTGGGACGATACTGCGTTTTGATTGGCATTGCGGTGGGTTATTTAAGTACCTTGCTGGTCGGTTATTCTGGTAGCAGTTTGAAATTGAGTCTCTTGGCAAGCGCGCCTTGGTTTGGCTTTCCACAATTGGCTGCTTCAGGGTATGCCTTTAAAACGAGTTTAATTTTGCCCTTTTTTATTGCAGGGCTTATTTCAGCGGTAAAAAGCACAAGTCTTCTGACAGCAGCGCAACGCGGAAACGATGTCAATTGGACGAAACCCGATATGAAAAATTTGGCCAAAGGCAATGTCGCGGATGGCATTGGTTGCATGATTTCGGGCGCTTTAGGTTCAATGGGGCAAAATATTTCTTCAAGCAGTGTGGGTATTCCCATCCAAACGGGTGCAACTTCTCGTAGCATTGGTTACAGTTTTGCAGCCATTTTTTTAATATTGGCTTTTTGCCCTAAATTTATCGCCATTTTCTTGGCCGTGCCAGACACCATCATTGGCGCGATGTTGTTATTCACTGGAGTCACCGTGTTTATGGGTGGCCAAGAAATTTTGCAATTAAAAAAATTAAACAATCGAATGTCTTTGTTAGTTGGTTTTTCTTTTTTATTAGGTTTGGGGTTTCCTTTGCATCCTGAATACTCTGCGAGTTTTCCGAGCTGGAGCCAAAACATTACGGGTTCTTCTTACACGGTCGCTGCCCTCACAGGTATTTTTTTGAATGCCTGTTTTCAAATTGGCATACACAAGAAATTACGCTTTCACATCAGGCCTTTGCAAACAAAATTAGTTAATGTGGATAAAACCATTCACGATTTTATGGTCAAACATCATATTCCTTTGGAATTTGTACAAAGCGCCAGCATCACCGTTAAAAACACAATACAACTCTTAATGAAAGAAAACTTAATGCAAGATGATGTGTTGGCTGTTAAATTGAGTTTCAACAGTGTCGTCTTAAAAATCTCCTTGAGTTATCATGGAAAAGCACTAAGCACGAATATCATGACCTTACACAAAATGGACAGTGAGTCAGAACAAAATCACCATCGCGCACACTGGCATAAAACACACTTCAAGCGAGGCAAGACGAACTTGATTTATGGATTTGATATTGCCTAGTCAAACCGTTATTGCGAGTAAAGCGTGGCAATCGCAATGACGTCACAGGATATTTAAGCTAAAAGGAAATCAAAATAATGTCCACCCATACGCCCATGATACAACAGTATTTGAGTATCAAAAACAATTATAAAGATATGCTTTTATTTTATCGAATGGGCGATTTTTATGAAATGTTTTTTGAAGACGCCATAGAAGCCGCCGCTTTATTGAATATCACTCTGACACAACGCGGTCAATCAGCCGGAGAACCCATTCCGATGGCCGGTGTTCCTTTTCACGCCGTGGATGGTTATTTGGCAAAATTGGTGCGCTTGGGTTGCAGTGTCGCCATTTGCGAACAAATGGGTGAAGACACCGCTGGCAAAGGCCCGATGAAACGTGAAGTCACGCGCATTATTACGCCGGGAACTCTCACCGAAGAAGCTTTATTAAATGCTAAAGACGACAATATTTTACTAGCCATTCACACAGCCAAAGATCGTTATGGATTAGCGTGTTTGGAACTAAGTCGCGGTCAATTTGAGATAAGCGAATTAGACAATTTAGAATCGCTATTAGCGGAATTAACACGCTTAAATCCGGCGGAAATTCTCATTCAAGGCGATCAAAAAGTTCCTCATTATTTGCAAGGTTTTCACGTCAACAAACGCCCGCCTTGGGATTTTAATTTAGACACAGCAATCAAAACGCTTAAACAACAATTCAATGTGCAAAATCTACAGTCTTTTGGTTGTGAACATTTAGAACTTGCCACTACAGCGGCAGGCGTATTGCTGCGTTATGCCATTCAAACCCAATGTGGCACTTTACAGCATTTGCAAAAACTGCGTGTTATTTCACATCAAGATTATGTCATGATAGATGCGGCGAGTCGACGCAATTTAGAAATCAGTCAAAGTTTGCATGACAAAGCCTCGCATACCCTACGCGCTATTTTAGACAAAACCCAAACGCCAATGGGTTCTCGATTGCTACATCGCTGGTTGAATCAACCTTTGCGCGATCTGTCTTTATTGAAAGAACGTCAAGAAGCCATTCAATCGCTTTTAAAGCATTATCATTCCTTAAATCCTTTGTTAAAGCCTATTGCCGACATTGAACGTATTTTAACGCGTGTTTCTTTACACACGGCCAAACCTCGAGATTTATTGAAATTAAAAGAAAGTCTAAGTGCTTTACCGATTATCAAAAATAATTTAAAAACCCAGGGTTCTCATTTATTAAATGCCCTGCAATCGCATTTACACGTATTTCCAGAATTAACACAACTCTTGACTAAAGCCATTACGGCAGAACCCGCGACACTGATTCGCGAAGGTGGTGTTATCGCTGAGGGCTTTGATGAAACTTTGGATGAATTAAGACAATTGAGCACTCAGGCCGATTCTTTTTTAATTCAATTGGAGCAACAAGAAAGACAACGAACCGGATTGAGTTCTTTGAAAGTGGGCTTCAATAAAATTCATGGGTTTTACATTGAAATCAGTCGTGTCCAAGCGGAATCAGCGCCTCACCATTACATGCGCCGACAAACTTTAAAAAATGCAGAGCGTTTTATTACGCCAGAATTAAAATCTTTTGAAGACAAGGTGTTGAGTGCTGAAGCCAAAGCTTTGGCGCGTGAAAAAGAATTGTACGAACAATTATTGGATCGCATCAATCAAGAATTGAATGCCTTACAACAATTGGCCGCAGCTTTGGCGCAATTGGATGTTTTGGTGAATTTGGCCGAACGTGCAGAGACTTTGGAATTGCACTGCCCTACTTTAAGTGAAGAACCAGGTATTTTCATTCGACAAGGTCGGCATTTGGTCGTCGAAGCCTATTTGGAAGAACCCTTTATCGCCAATGACACGCAGTTAACGCCGCAAAAACGCTTGCAAATTATTACAGGACCAAACATGGGCGGGAAATCCACCTACATGCGCCAAGTGGCTATCATTGCTTTGTTGGCGCAAATCGGTAGTTTTGTTCCCGCACAAGAAGCGCGCATGGGATTGGTCGATAGAATTTTTACCCGCATTGGAGCTTCCGACAATCTCACCCAAAAACAATCGACCTTTATGGTGGAAATGACAGAAACAGCCACTATTTTAAGACAAGCCACGCCGCACAGTTTGGTGTTGATGGATGAAATCGGTCGAGGCACCAGTACCTTTGATGGTTTGTCGCTGGCTTATGCCTGTGCCGAATATTTGGCTGAAAGCAATCAAAGTTTAACTTTATTTGCCACGCATTTTTTTGAATTGACGCATTTGGCCAATCAATTAAAATGTGTGATCAATTTGCATGTGAGTGCCAGTGATAAAGACGGCAACATTGTTTTTTTACACCGCATCGAATCGGGCCCTGCTTCTCAAAGTTATGGATTACACGTCGCGCAATTGGCCGGGATCCCGGAAGTCGTGATTCGAAAAGCGTATAGTAAATTGAAGCAATTTGAGAAAAATGAGCAAGATAAACAAGGATTCTGTTATCCCTGCGAAAGCAGGGATCCAGTTATCAATTAGAGACTGGATCCCTGCTTTTGCAGGGATGACAAAATCTACATTTATTATTTCGTAGGTTGAATAAAGATTTAGTTTTAAAGAGAGATGTTCATATGACTCAACTCACCCAACCCGGAAGCGATCTTTATTACAGTTGGTTATTCCTAGAAAAACCCAAAAAAGACGCGATTCATCGTTTACACACCTTTTGCCACACTTTAAATCGCCTCTTGCAATTAACAGAAAAAGACATTTTCAAAATCAAATGGGCTTGGTGGCAACAAGAATTGCATCACACATTTGAAGGCAAAGCCACACACCCAGATGCTATTGCTTTGCAAGAAGTGATTCAAACGTACAAAATACCGCAAACTTTGTTCATTGATTATTTAGATGGCATTTATCAACGCTATTCTTTAGATCATTGCTGTACGGAAGAAGATTTCAAAGCTTTTTCTTATAAAGACCAAGGCTTGTATCAAAGTCTTGCAGCGTATATTTATGGTTTCCAAGATCCTCAAGTATTGCATTATACCCGTACTATTGGACTCGCCTTAAATTGGATGGATGAAATTTTACAAATAGGCGGAAATTTAAAACAAGATCGCGTTTTCTTGCCGCTCAGTTTTTTATCTGCGTGGCAAGAAACTTCGAGCAGCGCTGAGAAAGAAGCCTTATTAGATCAAGAAGCTAAAAAAGCTGTGAAGGCTTATGAAACGGCTTTGACACTTTTGCCACCGCGGGAGGCTTTGTCTCAATACCCGTCCCTTATTGAAGCCAAATTAAAATCTCGGCAATTATTGCTGAGTGAAGGACATTTCATTGATTTATTAACCAGTCACCATGAATTAACGCCGCTTCGAAAATATTTAAGCAGTTGGTGGTATTGGCGAAGGTTGCAGAAAACTTGACTTTAGTCCTAAAAAACCAATCATGTCAGGAGGTGCAACCTTCTAGAAGCGGCAGTAAAGAAAACTTTAGTTTTCTTTACTCACTGCAATATACAGCTTGTTAATGACCATTGGGATTCCTCGCCTTCGTTATTGCTCGGTCTTTCGTTATTAGGTGGTGAAGATGGGTGATGAAATTGCGAATATCGGTTATCACTGTTAGCTTGATTAGCTGCAGCGATTAATGGCTCACATTCATCTATGTATTTTAACATCGTCTCAATATCTATTCCATATGGATTATATGCATATTCTTTCTCAACATTATTCCCTATCTTAAACTTTATAGTGCCGTACCCACGTCCATGGGATTCCATAGTTATAGTCGTTTTGGCACAGAACGCCTTTATTCTCCTTAGAGCTGAATCGACTCCTTCATCGGGATATTGATCTTGTTCAATTGTAATACCTTTGATACGCCAAGAATTATTTTTCATAATATTTTCTCCAAATTCCGTAAAAAAATTATAATAAGTTTTAATAAATATCTCTTTCGGTTAAGAGCCGATCGATTGAATGAAATTATAGCGTAAATTTATTCTCTATGTCAACTATCAGTCCCGCTCTTCGAATAAATTCAACACTGCGCGCGCAGCAGTTTGGCTGGCATTTAAACGCAAAGCGCGGTGAATGCGATCGTATTCTGTTTTTAAGACAGTGCTTTTTTGAGGATCTTCAAAATAGGCCAATAAGGCTTTGGCTAAATTAGCGGGCTTTGCTTCTTCTTGCAAAATTTCAGGAACCAAAGATTTGTCGGCCAATAAATTGGGTAACCCAATGTATTTCAGGTTGGGATTCACGACGCGCCGTGCTAGCCAAAAAGAAAGTTTTGAAGCTAGAAAAGTAATCACCATCGGTTTTTTATACAGCAAAGCTTCTAAAGTCACCGTGCCAGATTTCACCAACACCACATCGGCAGCGGCTAAAGCGTCTTGAGAATGACCGACTTGTATGCGCAAAGGTAAACTATCCAGTAAATCCCCAGCACGTTCTAAAAAGGCTTGTCTTAAAGCTTCGCTCGGCAGTGTTACCATAAAATAACAAGCCGGATTTTCAGCATAACAAGCTTGCGCGGTTTCCAAAAAAAGACGCGCCATGTATTTGATTTCAGCTTGACGGCTGCCTGGAAATAAGGCTATCACTTTGGTTTCTGGTTTTATTTCTAAAAGCGCGCGTGCCTTTTCGGTAGACACTTCCAAATTGATGCTATCCGCCAAAGGATGCCCTACAAATTGGGTCGGCAAATCGTGTTGTTCATAAAATTTTGCTTCAAAAGGAAATAGAGTCAGTAACAAATCGACGGCGTTTTTCATGCGATGCACTCTACCTGAGCGCCAAGCCCAGACGCTGGGACTCACATAATGGATAGTGTGAATAAATTTTCGACGCAAGCGTTCTTCGATATAGATATTGAAGTCTGGCGCATCAATGCCAATAAAAGCATCGACTTTTTCACGCATGAGTTGGGCTAAGATATAACGTCGTGCCGACAACAAAGTAGGAAGGTGTCGAAGGACTTCAACAAAACCCATATGTGACAAAGCAGAAAAAGAATACAAACTGCGAAAGCCAACCGCTGCCATGCGCGGCCCGCCAACACCAATAAATTGGATGTCTGGACGTATCAATAGCAAAGCTTGCATTAAGTCGGCGCCAAGAATGTCGGCGGAAGGCTCCAAAGCCAAGATACCGATAGTAAGCACTAGCGCGCAACACCTCGTCTGGAAGGATTTTCTAAAGCTTCTAACAGGATTCTGATTTCAGAGTGTGTGTTTAACATGTCTTTCAATTTTTGAATCGCTTCCGTAGCTTTTAATCCTTGCCGAAAAATAATTTTATAGGCTGCTTTTATCGCCGAAATTTGGTTATCTGAAAAGCCTCTGCGCTTAATACCCAAGGAATTGATGCCAAAGGGTTCGGCCGGATCGCCCGAAACTAAAAGATAAGGCAACACATCTTGTGTGACCATCCCCGCATGTCCGACAAAACTGTACGCACCAATGGTTACAAATTGATGTGCCGCTGAAAAACCACTCAAGATGGCATAATCTTGAACGGTGACATGACCTGCCAAAGAAGCATTGTTTGCAAAAATAATGTGATTACCTACGATGCAATCGTGCGCAATGTGGACATAGGCCATCAACAAATTATGATTACCCAGACGCGTCACATAGCCACCCTCTTCCGTTCCCCGATTGATAGTTACGAATTCCCGAATAGAATTCCCATCGCCAATTTCCAAATGGGTTTTACCACCAGCGTATTTTTTATCCTGAGGATCGCCACCAATAGAAGCATAAGGATGAATGTGGTTGTCTTTACCTAAAGTTGTTGGCCCTTCGATGCACACGTGTGGGCCGATGACCGTACCGGCGCCAATTTCAACACCTGCCCCAATATAAGTCCAGGGACCTATGCTGACACTGCTGTCTACTTTCGCTGTTTCATGGATAATTGCACTGGGATGTATCACTTTTTTTCTACCTTAGTTCGAATACTCATAATTTCTGCACTGCAAGCTTCCTCGCCTTCCACTGTAGCAATCGTAGTTGCTTTCAATACGTTGCTTTTCATCTTGACAATGCTGACGTCTAATTTTAGTTGATCACCTGGAATCACGACGCGCCGAAAACGGGCGTTGTCAATTCCAGTAAACAAATACAATTCTTCCGTGGAAACATCCGTTTGACTGATTAAAAAACCCAAAATACAGGCTGCTTGAGCCAAAGCCTCAATAATCAAGACGCCTGGCATCACCGGATTTCCTGGAAAATGACCTGTAAAAAAAGGTTCGTTAAAACTTACATTCTTAATAGCCACCAACCGTTTATTGGGTTCATCGTATTCCAATACTCTGTCTACTAACATAAAAGGAAAACGGTGTGGCAGGTAATTTAATATTTTGGTTATTTTCATAAAGTCACTCATTCAAGATCCTTCCTCTTTTCTAGCAAAACCCATATTGGGCACAGATTGCGCGTAATTTTGCCATGAAAAATGCTCATTTATACCCAATAAACTCCGCTTTTTCCCCTCAAAATTACGCACAATCTGCATCCAAATCTGTGCTTTCTCGTATATGTAAACTTGGGTGGGCTGTTACTTTTTCTAATTTACTCACCCGTTTCATCAGCTCATTTAAATGTTTGAACTGAACAGCATTACGTGCCCAATTTTCACGTGGCTCCACTGGAATAACGCCGGCATAAATACCGGGTTCCAAGATGGATTTAGTCACACCACTCATGGCCAAAATCACCACACCATCAGTAATTTGCAGATGACCTGCAATTCCCACGGCTCCTGCGATACGGCAATATTTTCCAATCCGCGTACTGCCCGCAACAGCCGTACAACCCGCAATGGCTGTGCCTTCACCAATTTCAACATTGTGTCCGATTTGAATTTGATTGTCTAACTTAACCCCTTTGTGGACAATCGTGTTGCCCAATGCACCCCGATCGATCGTCGTGTTGGCGCCAATTTCAACTTCATCGCCAATGATCACTTGACCTAACTGTTCTATTTTAACCCATTGTCCCTTTTCAGGCGCAAAACCAAAACCATCGGCGCCCAAGACCACCCCGCTGTGCAAAATCACGTTTTTACCGATTTGCGTGTGGTGGTACAAAGTGACCCTGGCATGAAGATAAGCGTCATTTTCAACGATGCTGTGCGCACCGATGACACAACTCGGCCCAATGACCACATTCTCTCCAATGACTACGCCTTCTTCGATGACCGCTTGTGCGCCAATAGCCGCAGTACTGGCAATGCGCGCACTCTTAGCCACCACCGCGCTGGGATGGATACCCAAAGCAACTGCCGGTCTATAACGAAACAAATGGCTTAATTTGGCATAGGCAAGATAGGGATCGGCATGTATCAATACGGCTGTATCGCTGGGAATATCGTTCGCCATATCGGGCGGCACGATCACTGCAGCAGCCTGTGTGCTGGCTAAGTATTTTTTATACTTGCTGTCGCTGACAAAACTCAATTGCGTTTCATTCGCTATTTCTAAAGAAGCAAGACCGGTGATATTCCGATCTTGGCAACGAACATCTAGCTCGCATCCAATGATGCGAGCCAGTTCTGTCAAACTATACGTTATTGTCATGAAACACCTAAGAAGAACTCTTAGCGGATTCCTTCATTTGAGCAATCACCGCTTGAGTAATGTCCACGCGCTGACTGTGGTAAGCCACATTTTCACGTTGGAAAATCAAATCCAAGTTTTGTGCTTTGGCAACTTTAGCGACGATGTCATCAATACGCTTTAGAACCTTAGACATGGCTTCGTTTTGTGCTGTTTTTGCATCTTGGAAGTAATCTTGCTGCATGCGGTTCAAATCGCGTTGTTCTTTGGCAATTTTATCATTCAAAGCGGTTTTGTCGGCGGCACTCATCACCGAACCATTACGCGCCAACTTATCGTTGTCTGCTTTCAAAGTGGCTTGTAGGGCCGTCATTTTATCGATACGAGGTTTGAATTGCGCTTCTAATTTGGTTTTTAAGGCTTGCATTTGAGGATCGGCTTTCAACACTTGCCCCAATTCAATCACACCAATTTTAGGGGATGTCGTGACACCATTTGCAACCACCGGGGCAGGGTTTACAGCTGCATTGTCAGCCATAGCGGTGCTCACTACTCCAACAGCCAATAAGCCCAAAAAGGCTAAGCTTAGTTTCTTCATGTTCAATCGTCTCCTTGGTTAATAAATATACAGTTTTAAGTTGGAAATCCTAGGACTTATTTACTTTTTTAAGTCTTTTCCGATGAATAATTTACAAGATGAAATTAGCATATTTTCATTCAGGGAGTCAAATTGTTTAAGGCTATATTTACTGAGGCAAAATGAGAGCAAATTTGCGTATTATGCTTCATCGCCAATGGGTTATTGTGGCACTAGAAGCCCATGCCTCTTTAAACCGCTACGTGTGTGCCAAATTAGAGGATTAGCCCAATATCCTATTTTTGATAATTCTAAACATCGTTAAAATTTTACAAAAATGAAGTTCCGGCCGAGAATTGGAATACTTCAGTATTATCACCAGGTTGCTCATTCAAAGGTTTAGCCAAGCTGAATATGATGGAACCCATCGGCGTTTGCCATTGGCCTTGAATACCGGCTGAATAGCGAATAGGACCCTGTCCTAAGTCGGGATCCACCGGCGCACCACCGGGATTATACACATTACCGGCGTCTAAGAAAGTCGTGACTCTGAAACTATCAGGCGTTAAAGGCGTCGGAATAATCAATTCTAAGCTGCCGACGGTTAAAGTATTACCACCAATGGTTTCTATTCCACCTGCAGAATAGGTTTTAGGACCCAGAGAAAAGGCTTGATAACCGCGTATCGCACCAGTCACGCCCAAACCACCCGCACCAAAGTTTTGGTAGAAAGGCAAATACTGCGTGCCAAACAGTCCACCGCCATAACCCACTTCAGCGTGCACAGAAGCAATAAAGCCTTTTCCCAGCGGTTGATACACCCGGCCAGAATAATCCAATTTATAATAACTGATCGTCTCATTGCCGCCGCCCGGCACTGAGAGATTGGCGCTCAGAGAATGCGAATAGCCGCGTGTGGGGAAAACGGCTCTATCATAACCATAATGTCCCCAAGCACTGGTTAAATTCACATTGTAAATCGTGGCGTGTTGTGGATATTCCAGCGGTAAGCCAGTTGCCGGATCGATAGGAAGATTCCCATTATTGAGATCGCGAAGTAAAGGTAAAGTTAAGGTGTAATCGTCCATAAAGTTGATCACACTGTCGCTGGCTTGATTGCCCACATTCAAAAGCGTTACCCCATACCCTACACCGGCACTCAAATGATCTTCCTCACTCAAAGGAAAGCTGAAATACATTTTCAAGCCATAATCGCTCATTTGATATTCAGCATTGTCGGTGAAATTGTCATCGGTATTGTAGTGATCGGCATAGACGCTAAAGCCTCTTCCGATGCCATCAATGGTGTAATAAGGATTAAAATAATTCAAAGACACATTTTGTGAGCCTTCGGCCAATTGAACATTGGCGCCAACGGATTTACCCGAGCCCAAGAAATTGGGTTGAGAATAGGCCGCATTCACCAACCAACCCAAGGTATTTGTATAGCCTAAACCCATACTCATCGTCGCAGAAGGCGCTTCAGTGACATTAAAATCCAAATTCACTTCATCGCTACTGC
Organism: Pseudomonadota bacterium; assembly: GCA_021782495.1. Taxonomy (GTDB): domain Bacteria; phylum Pseudomonadota; class Gammaproteobacteria; order UBA1113; family UBA1113; genus VFKP01. The sequence continues at coordinate 50,308 of JAJXUV010000003.1, forward strand.
CCGGCAGTGGCGTATTGTCAACTTTGACGGTTTTGAAATAGCCCAAACGATTCAAACGCGTTTCAGACAATTTCACCTTAGACAAAGAATAAGGCGCCCCTTCTTGTTGACGTATTTCGCGACGCAAAACAGCATCCTGCGTTTTATCATTGCCATGCAAATTGATTTGATGGACGTAATAACGGCTGCCTGGACTGATTAAAAAAGTCACAAAAACTTGTTTTTTAGCGACATCGACTTCGGGCATAGGCTCCACACGCGCATAGACATAGCCATTGTCGGCCATCACATTGTTCATGGCTTGCGTAATATCGGTTACTTTTTTGCGATTGAAGACTTCATTCGGCTCAAAATGAATAAAGCGTTCGAACTTTTCTTTGGGTACCACAAAGGTTCCCGCTAATTTGTAGCCACTCACCGTAAATTGTGGCCCTTCAGTAACATGCACCAAAATCGTTACTTTCTTTTTATCGGGACTCAATAAGACTTCAGAACTGTCTACTTTAAATTGCACATACCCGCGATCCATATAAAAAGAACGTAATTTTTCTAAATCGCCATTTAATTTTTCTTGTGAAAATTTATCGTTATCGGTTAAAAAAGAAAAGAAACCCGTCGAAGACAAGCTAAATTGTTTCAATAATTCTTTTTCTTTGAAAGCATGATTGCCAATAATTGAAATTTTACCGATTTTGGCAGCAGGGCCTTCATAAACGGTAATGTCAATGTCGACGCGATTACTGGACTCCGGCGATACTTTGGCCGTTACGGTAGCATTGTAATTCCCTCGATTGTAATATTCGCGCTGCAAAGAATCACGAATGCTTTCTAATAAAGAAGGATCGTAGACACGGCCTTCTGCAAAACCCAAGTCTGACAAAGTTTTTCTGAGGGTTTTAGTCGGAATGCTTTTATTGCCGGTGATCTTGAATTGGCCAATCGTTGGCTTTTCGACTACTTTCACAATCAGCGTATTGCCTTTGTGCGTTAAAGTCACATCGCTAAAAAATCCTGTTTTATATAAAACACGAATAATTTTAGCGGTATCCGAAGGTTGAATGGTTTGCCCCATTTGTATCGGCAAATAATTTAATACCGTTCCTTCATTAATACGTTTTAAACCTTCTATTTCTATTTTATTGACGACGAAAGCTTCATCGGCATAAGCAGGCGCAAAACAGGCTATTAAAGCAGTAGAAAGGAGCGTTCTAAGCAATTTATGGTTCATAATTTTCCTTCCGAGCTACACACGCTATTGTAAAAGACGCATGATATCGTTATATGAGGCGAACAGCAACAGGCAAAGCAATAAAGTAAATCCGATTTTAATGCCTATCAATTGCGCTTTGTCCGACAAAGGTTTACCACGGGCCACTTCGATGAGAAAATACAGCAAATAACCGCCATCTAAAACCGGAATGGGTAACAAATTAACAACACCCAAGCCAATGCTGATCAACGCTAAAAAACTCAAATACGCGGCAAGGCCCGAATGCGCGACACTGCCTGCACTCTCGGCAATCCCAATCGGTCCTGCAATGCCACTCAAATCCAGTTTCCCCCTGATCATTTCGTACAAAAGCTCGAAAGACAAAGCCGTCATGCGCCAGGTTTCCTGCCCTGCTTTGGCAAGCGCAGCCATGGGATTATAACGCTTTAAGAACATCAAATCAGGCGCTAAGATCATGGTTTTGGCTCGAATGCCCAAATAACCACGTGTTTCTCCCTGATGATCCACGCGTTTACCCACTTGAATGCTTAAAGTTTCTTGCGTGTCATGACGCAATATCACCAGTGTTGCGGTTTGTCCGCCTAAGCGGGTAATTTGCTCTAATAAGGCTTGCCAGTTTGCGATGGATTGTCCATTGATGCTGATAATTTTATCGCCTTTCTGCAATCCCACGGCAGCGGCGGGACTCTTCGGTTCAACTTGATCGATGACTGCCGGAATATCGAGCACAAAAGGAAAAACGCCAAAATCTTCTAAAATATCGATGTTGTCATCGTTTAAACGCAGACCCGATAGATTGACTAAAATGCTGTGCGGTGCAACATCACTCGGCCCCTGAACAGACACCCAGACCGGTTTGTCCTCTGCCAATTCGGGGTATAAAGCAAGGCGTATGTCTTGCCAAGAAGACACAGGCGTGTCGTTAATGGCTACAATGCGTTGTTGTGCAACAAATCCTGCTTTAGCCGCCAAACTCTGCGGCACAACTTCAGCGATAATGGGTTTTATTGTGTGAACGCCAATCATCAGCATTATCCAAAAAGCAAACAATGCAAAGAGAAAATTAAAAATAGGTCCGGCCAACACAATGGCAATGCGTTTAAAGGGCGATTGCCGATTGAACGCATATGGACGATCTTCTAAAGGCACTGCCGCTTCGTTTTCATCGAGAAATTTGACATACCCACCGAGCGGAATCAGTGAAACGGCAATTTCTAAGCCTTTTTGAGTTCGCTTAGACCAAATAATTTTACCAAACCCAATAGAAAAACGCAGGACTTTCACACCACATGAGCGCGCTACAATGAAATGCCCCCATTCGTGTACGGCGACTAAAATGGAAATCGTCACCAAAAATAATAGGATCGAGATAATAATCGACAAGTTTTAGCGCTCCTATATAATCTTGAACATAAATACTGCAATTACACAACTATCAACTATTCTGCTCCCTAGGGTCGCGGCTCGGTTTATTTTATTAAGAAAACAACATCAGCCCAAAAGCAAAACACACAGAAGCTGCAAACAGGCTATCGAGTCTATCTAAAATACCACCATGACCTGGCAAGCAATGCCCGCTGTCTTTCACATGATAAATTCGCTTCGCCATGCTTTCGACCAAATCACCTAAGACCGATACGATGCCCGTGATTAAAATGACACAAAACCACGCGACAGGCGATGCTTTGTAAAAATCTACACACACAACCAGCGGAATGGCCAATACTATGAGCAGAACCAAAGCCCCTGCCAAACCTTCTCTGGTTTTCTTGGGGCTAATTTCAGGGCTCAATGGTTTTTTACCCCATTTTTTGCCGATAAAATAAGCTGCGGAATCCATCCACCATACCACCAACAAGAGCGTTAACAGAGCGGTGGGCGATCCTTTTTTCAAGACCATGAGGCTGCCTAAAAAAGAAAGTAAGACCGTGAGTCCCGTGATGGCTCGGAATAAAGTCCATTTTTGCCAGAATTGCACGCCTTTGGGATAGCGGTACAGCGCGATGAATAAGGTTATCCACAAGAAAACGCCTAACAAAACCCACAATTCAAAAGGCAAAACCCAAGACAAAGCACAGAATAACAACGTACACAAAAGATAAAGGACTTTAATAGATAACTTCGCTACCGTGCACCATTCCCAGGCACACAACAGCACTAAAGCCGAAGCCAATACAAAGAAATAAAAGAAGGGTAATAAATAGATCGCCGCGATCACCAAAGGGATCAATATCACTGCCGTCCATACGCGTTGTTTAAGCACTTTTTTCTCCTCTTTGCTGTATCTTGTCTTTACACAATTCTGTCATCCCTGCGAAAGCAGGGATGACAATCTATTCGGTTCCCTCGCTTGCTTGGACGCGCGGCTCGGATGACAGGATACCACCTATCTGCTCACTTATTTGGCCAAAACGCCGTTCGCGCGTCGCATAAAAATCCAAAGCCTTTTCCAACTCTTCTTCGTCAAATTCAGGCCAATATTTTTCCGGAAAATACAATTCCGCATAACTCAATTGCCACAATAAAAAATTACTGAGGCGTTGTTCTCCACTGGTTCGTATGAACAAATCGGGATCGGGAAAAGCAGCAGTGGACAAATGCTGGCTGATCAGAGTTTCATTGATATCACTTGAGGCCAATTTATTTTCGGCGACTTTTTCCGCCAAGCTTTGACAAGCTTGCACTAAATCCCATCGACCGCTGTAATTAAACGCCACTATCAAGGTCATTTTGTGATTTTGCTCGGTCAAGCGTTCGGCTTCTTCCATGCTTTCAATGAGATCAGCCTGAAGGCCTGCTCTATTGCCGATAAATCGAAGTCGGATTTCATTTTCGTGTAAACGCTCGATGTCGCGATTTAAAGCTCTTAAAAACAACCCCATGAGATAATTGACTTCTTCGTCAGGCCTTAACCAATTTTCCACGCCAAAAGCAAAGACGGTTAAATGAGGAATGCCCCGTTTGGCAACGGCTTCAATCGTATTTTTTAGGGTTTCTAAACCCGCTTCATGACCCAAATGACGGGGTTTAGACTGATTTTTAGACCAGCGACCATTACCATCCATAATAATGGCGATGTGACGAGGTAAAATCTTCACCATTTTTCAACAAAAGCCCATATTGGGTGCAACCTGCATCCCAATCTGTGCTTTACCGTATTCGTAAATCAGTGAATAATTATAAGTCATCCATTTATACCTCGAGCAATTCTGCTTCTTTATGTCCTAAAATTTTATCGATTTCTTCAACGTATTTATCGGTTAGTTTTTGAATTTTGTCTTGTCCCTGACGTTCTTCGTCTTCACTGATGTTTTTGTCTTTCAGTGCATCTTTGAGTTGTGTATTTGCATCTCGACGGACATTGCGCACGGCCAATTTGCTGCTTTCGCCTTCCGACTTCACGTGTTTGATCAATTCTTTACGACGTTCTTCACTCAAAGGTGGCAAAGGCACGCGAATGAGTGTACCCACAGTGACTGGATTTAAACCCAAATCGGAACTTAAAATCGCTTTTTCAACGGCAGATACCAAATTTTTTTCAAAAGGAGACACGCTGATCGTTCGAGAATCGGTGATGCTCACATTGGCGACCTGATTCAAAGGCGTATCGGTTCCATAATAAGGCACTTTAATTGAATCCAATAAACTGGGATGTGCCCTACCCGTTCGCACTTTCATCAAAGTAGATTGCAAATTTTCAATGCATTTTTTCATGCGGCTTTCGGCGTCATTGTAAATGGTGTTTAACATAGTCTTATTCCTTCAATCGTGAATTAAAGTGCCTTCGTCATCGCCCAACATCAAACTTTTCAAAACATGCGGCTTATTGATATTAAACACAATGATCGGCAAATGATGATCCCGGCACATACAAATCGCCGTAATATCCATGACTCGCAAATCTTTTTCGATGACTTCTCGGTAAGTCAATTGGCTATAGCGTTTGGCTTCGGGAACCACTGCGGGATCGTCAGTATAAACCCCATCGACTTTGGTGCCTTTCAATAACATATCCGCACCAATTTCAATGGCGCGCAAACTGGCCGCGGAATCGGTGGTGAAAAAAGGATTACCCGTACCACCGGAGAAAATGACCACTTTTTTGTGGCGCAGATGGTAATCGGCTTTGCGTATGTCCATGGGATCGACTAAGCCAGTCATGGTAATGGCCGACATCACGCGTGTTTCAATGCCTGCACGTTCCATGGCATCGCGTAAAGCCAACGCATTCATCGTCGTAGCCAACATGCCCATGTGATCGCCGGTGACCCGTCCCAAACCCACTTTGGCCAAAGCTTCACCGCGGAATAAATTTCCGCCGCCGATAACCACACCCACTTCGATGCCCAATGAGGCAATTTCAATGACTTCACTGGCAATGCGATCTAAAACGACGGGATCGATCCCAAACTGAGAGCGGCCCATTAAAATTTCACCGCTCATTTTCAACAGAATGCGTTTATACCTCGGTGTTTGCTTATTGCCAAACATAGTTTATCCTTTTACTTGTGCCATCACTTCACTGGCAAAATCCACCACTTGTTTTTCAATGCCCTCACCCACTTCAAAACGCACAAAAGATTCTACTTCGGCATTTTGAGCTTGCAAAACTTTAGCCACTTTGGTGTTCGGATCTTTCACAAAAGCTTGACCCAAGAGGCTCACTTCATCCAAATATTTGCTGATACGCCCTTCCACCATTTTAGCGACAATGTCGGCCGGTTTACCACTTTCAGCGGCTTGAACGGTGTAAATTTCGCGTTCTTTTTCGATCAATTGGGCTGAAATTTGCTCCGGACGAACCACCAAAGGTTGTAAGGCGGCTACGTGCATAGCCAAATCTTTGGCCAAAGCTACTTCACCCTGTTTCATGCCCACCAAAACGCCAATGCGATTGCCGTGACTGTAAGCGCCGATCACGCCTTGACTATTCACCAAAGCCACACGACGTATATTGATGTTTTCACCCAATTTGGCAATCAACGCTTGGCGTTTGGCTTCTACTGTCACATTTTCATGCGCATCAAATACCAAGTTGGCAATTTGATTGAGATCTTCTGTATGGTGTTCTAAAGCCAATTTGGCAACAGTTTGCGTAAATTGGACGAAATCTTCTGCACGCGCCACAAAATCGGTTTCACAATTAACTTCCACAATGGCTGCTTTGTGTTGATCCGCGCTCACTGCAAAAGCCACTAAGCCTTCTGCCGTGATGCGATCGCCTTTTTTAGCAGCTTTAATCGCGCCTCTTTCACGCAACAATTGAATCGCGGCTTCGATATCGCCTTGGGTTTCTTCCAAAGCCCGTTTGCAATCCATCATCGCTGCCGCAGTGCGTTCCCGTAATTCTTTGACTAAACTTGCCGATATGCTCATTTTATTATTCCTCTGCTTTCTTTTCTTCGACAATCGGCGCAGGCGCTGCTTCCAGATTCTCTTCTACCGACGGCTTCTCGCGAACAGCTGGCTGAGAAGCAGCTTTAGCATCTAAAATCACATCGGCGATCGTTTTGGTGTAAAAACGAATGGCTCGGGTCGCATCGTCATTGCCTGGGATCACGTAATCAATCCCTTCCGGAGAATGATTGGTGTCTACCACGCCGATAATAGGAATACCCAAACGTTGGGCTTCTGTGATGGCAATTTTTTCATTGCCCACATCGATGATAAACAAAGCATCGGGTAACCCACCCATATCCTTAATTCCGCCGATACTGCGTTCTAATTTATCAAGTTCGCGCTGAAATTGTAGAACTTCTTTTTTGGTAAAATATTCGAAAGAACCATCTTGTTTCATCTTTTCCAATTCCCGATAGCGTTTGATCAATTGACGCATGGTTTTGTAGTTCGTCAACATACCGCCTAGCCATCGGTAATCGACATAAGGCATGCCGCAACGCGTGGCTTCTTCTTTAATCGCGGTTTGCGCGGAATATTTGGTTCCGACAAATAAAATTTTACCGCGATGGCTAACTTTGGACGAGATAAAATTTAAAGCATCGCTCATTAAAGGCAATGTTTTTTCTAGATTGATGATGTGGATCTTATTGTGGACCCCATAAATGTAAGGTTCCATTTTGGGATTCCAGTACCGAGTTTGATGGCCATAATGCACGCCGGCCGCTAACATTTCTTTCATGTTGATCATGAGTTTCTCCTAAGGGGTTATATACTTTGTGCGATCACAATTTGAAGTTTTTATCATCCCAACTGCAGGCCATCTTGCATTGCGAAAAATAATTACATATGAAGAACTATGCTCATATTTTTCACAACGCAATCTGGTCTACATTTGGGCGCTAAAAACTTCAAATTGTGACCGCACAAAGTATGCCTCCACGGACCCGTAAGGCGAACTTATATTGCTATAAGCACCCCGCCATACGTTATGGTACGTGTGTGAATTTGCCTAAATTAGCTTATTTGCATGTTTAGGCAGGACTTTATATCATATTAACTGGATAAATTCAACTGGACAAAAAATAGTTGGCCCACTCACAGGGTAAATGCATCTAAATTTTAAACAAATTTAGCATAATTTAACTGAGCCGCGACCGTGAGGGAGCGGTTGTTCACAGTACGGAATGAGAATGACGAGAAAAGGGTGATAGGCCTTTCGCTTTTTTAAGTCCTTTATGAGCAAAATATCGAAAGTAACTGTGACTTTTACTTCGAACCACCGCTCCTGACGGCCGCGGCTCGGTTAGAATGGTCCGGCGATGGCGACAAGATACGAGTTTTATGTCATGGTTATTAGCAAAAAACTCATTTTTGTATCAATTTAGATGCGTTTACCTTGGCCTATCAAGGCCCCTGTTTGTGGCTTTGCGTAGATCGCCATAAGTAGCTTAGCCCCCACCTGATCCGGATGATGAGAATCCATAAGTTCGTGTTATTCGCGATGCGACAGGTAGGTTACCCGGAGTTACAGGCGGTGGCTGCGACCATCTGCTGAATCTATTCCCTGACGCACGAGGCCAACCTTTAGGGATGCTCTCATTTCCACAAACTGCCTCTCCTAACCCTTTAGAGACTTTATTCAACCTTGTTTGAATCTCAAGCGCTTCTTGATACTGTTTATCTCCAGCATTTAGTAAAATTTCGCCTACCTTGAACATTGCAATACCTGCAGTAATCAAGCCAAGATTTGCCAACACACCCAAGGAAGCAAGGGGGGTGCTTGTACCCAAGGTCACAAATGCAGAGGCAATCGAAGCCGCTATTCCAATAACCCCTGCCATAACCAGGCCAGCGCCTATTATCGTGCTTACAGCACCTGTTCCAAACCCTAAAAGCTTAAATGTGCTCGCATCTCTTACAACCTTAGAAGATAAGGTATCAAATAGCCCAGAGGATTCTTCAATGTCAACTTGAATTGCAGATTCTTCTTTTTGATCTCCAGGCAGTACTTTTTCCATTAACCGATTTGCTTTTTCATAGGCTTCTTCTTTGTCCTCTTCTGAAAAATCTCGCACAATAGCATCGAGTTCTACTAGGTTTTGGTATACACTAACAAAGTTTGGAGAAGCTTTTGCGTCATCAAAAATTAGATCATCATTTACTACTTCTTCAGCTTTAGAAGCAGCCTCTCTAAGAGTTCTTAAATTGCGAAGATAGTGATATTCTGTTGGTAATTCATCACTAGAATATTCAGAATATAAAGCTTCTAAATGCTGCAGAACAATATCAACAAATGGAAAATCCAGTTTCGCTTCCAGCCAGAATGCATCGTGACAAAGCTGGAGTACCAGTTGTTTTTTTGCTTCCAAGTCTAAATCTTTTGGAAACGCATCAAGCTTAGCAGCTCGTTTTCTCGCAAATTTCGTATCTTCCTTATTCTCCCTTGCAAAACAAATGAAGGCCTCCTTCAATAGTACTCTATAAATTTCTTCAAAGGATACAGAATCTCCTTGCAAAAGAAGGTTTGCCACTTTAACGAAAGCAATTTCGGAAATCTCCTCTTCCTTCAGCAGTTCAAAAGCCATTTCTTTCAATTGGCCATGAGGACCGCTATATTCATGCATCTGCTCAAAAACATTCACAAGCGCAAGTTCGTCTCTGAATAATGGCTCATTATCATCAGTTTTAAAAATTAAAGCGCAACAAGAAAGAATAAAGTGTTTTTTATAAATAGTTTCGTTTTCATATAACTCTATCAAATATGGCGGGCAATCAATGCCTGATACATCTTTACGTAAAGCAGCAGCGATGTTTTTCCAGGGAGCCCCTTGAAGATGGGGGAATAACTCCTCAATCAAAAGATTTTCAACATGTTTAATTAATTTATTTAAATTTTCTAGCTTAGCTTCCGTAGGTTTGTAATTGCTGAATGGGTGTGCACGCATTCCGTGATACATTTTCTTCCACAATTTTAAGTGTTGGATGCATTGCAACAATATTGATGCTGGGGGCTGCTGATACGTTTCTGCTAAACTTCCCTCTATAGCGCTCTGAACGACTGTTAAAACCTGCGAGTAATCACTCCTCCTCTTACCAACATCGTCTATAGCTTCTTGGGATTCAAAATAATCACCAAAATATGGCAAATCCTCTCTAATTGATTCAACCCAAGCTGCAGGATCCTCGTTTAAGTCCTGGGGTTTCAATAACGGCTCATTCTGAGGATTCGGTTCGCCTGCGTAAGAGGGAAAGAAACTACTTGATGAGGATGATTGTGCCCACGCCATAATACCCCCTACTTAATTTATTACTATTGCTTTGAAAATATTGCTTTTCTCGCGGCTTCTTAAGTTAAAAAACACAGCTTTTTTGCATATTTACATTTCAGGATCATAATTGAAAAACAAAGATTATGTCAATGGCAAGTTTTAGAATGGATGTTTATTTTTGACCAGGAATAACAAGGGCAACTTAGCGATATTGGCTTTATTTACATGTTAAAACAGGGCCTTGTATCCTATAGGCTGAGTAAACTCAAGAGATTAAATAATAAACAGAACGATGTTTTAGTTTAAAATTTGAGCCATGGACGCATTGGTGAAAAGAATTATCTCTTGCCTTGTGTTTGAGTCGGTGTTAACCAAACACCGCTAGAAGATGAATCACCAATATCTGTTGTATTTGGAGATTTTCCTTTGGTTGTTAGTTGTGTAGGCGGGGTTGGTGGTAGCTCGACAATAAACGGGAAAAAAGAAGGACTATTACTGCTATTTGATTTTCCAGAGGGAGTGAAAGGAGATGCAAAAGAAAAACTGCTATCACGGCTTGTTAGTTGATGGCTTGGTGTAAAAGGAGATGTGAAAGAAGAACTGCTATCATCAGCTTTTGATAGATAGTTTCCAAAGCGTGTGAAAAGAGATACGAAAGAAGAACTGGGTTGACGGCTCTGATTTCCAGAGTGTGTGAAAGGAGATGCGAAAGAAGAACTGGGTTGATAGCTCTGATTTCCAGAGGGTGTATAAGGAGATGCCAAAGAAGAACTGGGTTGATGGCTCTGATTTCCAGAGGGTGTATAGGGAGATGCCAAAGAAGAACTGGGTTGATGGCTCTGATTTCCAGAGGGTGTGAAAGGAGATGTAAAAGAAGAATCACTATCTTCTGGTGTTCCGAGAAAGAGGCTTCGTTTTGCGTGTGGACTGCTGCTTAAAGGCATGGAAGTGGGAACAACAGAGAGTGGCGTTGCCAGTGGTGCCGAAGTTGGTGTTGGTACCAATGTGGGTTGTAGCGTTGCCGGCGCTACCGAAGTTGGTGTTGGTACCGATATGGGTTGTAGCATTGCCTGCGGTATTGAAGTTAGTGGTGTGGGTTGTGGCGTTGCTTCCAGTGTTGAAGTGAGCGTTGGTGCTGGTGTAGATTCTGGAGGTTGATGAACAAGAGTTCCATCGTCATCGCCATTTCTTAATTCTGGCTCCCCGCTACTTGAAGAAGCACTCTGCTTCCCTATTAGAATCCTTGATACAGCGCTACGAACTGTTGCTACGCCTTCTTTTAACTCCTCACTCACTTCATTGAATTTACTCTGAGCTTCACAAGCGTGTTCATGTTGCTTCTTTGCACTATTTTTGCCAATATCCCCTGCCGTGATCAGCGCAGCGCCCGCACTAATGAGCCCCATACTTCCCCCCACACCCAAGAAAGCGAGAGGGGCAATTAAGCCCCAGGTCGACAATACAGAAATACTCGAAACCAGTATGCCAAGAACGCCCAGAACAACAAGCCCTACCCCCACTACCATGCTGGCGATACCTAGCTTATGCCCTACCGATCCGAGTATTTTCGTACCCGCTTTGATTTTGGAGGATATGTTATCCAATACAGGTGTTTGTATCTCGCCAACATCTTCAACTTCATTCTCAGTAGGTTGTAAAGCCTCATTGATTAAGGCATCTACTTCTCTATAAATTTTCTTTTTATCTTTTTCTGAAAAATCAGCTTCTTGCACAATAGCATCGAATTTTTCTAAGGTTTTGTATAAAACACGGATTTCCAAAGAGTCCGGTTCAACTTTTATAATCCTCACTGTGTTAATAAAAGTGCATTCAGAAATCTTCTTTTCCTTCAGAAGCCGAAAAGAAATTGTTTTCAATTCATCATTTTGACAAGCATTCATCAGACGAAAAGCATCATAAAGTGCAAATTCCTCTGGGTACAATAGCTGAAGATCAGCTACATTCTCAGAGTCTAAAGAGCATAGATATATATGACAAGAAAAAATAAAGTGTTGCGCAGAAATTTTTTCTTCCTGATACAAGTCTATTAAAGACTTGGGGATCTCGGCTGACATATTTTTACATACATAATTGGCGACGGATAGAGTTTCTGTGTCCTGTAGCTGAAGTTTATCAAGTAACACATTTTCAATATATTCAATTAATGTATCTAAATAGCCGATATTGGATTGAACAAGTGTGTGTTCTTGCATTTTACAGTAATCTACATGTTTTTCTTTCAAAGCTTTTAATTTTTGTATCCATGGCCATACTGATAGACCATTCAACTCTTTGAAAGCATCTCCTTTGATAATTTCATCAATGGCAGTCAAAAGATTTATTGTACTTTCATACGCTTTTCCATCTACTATTGCCATCTTACTTTGTTGTAAAATTTCTAAATTCTGCTTGATCAATAAAGCCAGTGTTTCAGGACTATCACTAGCATCAAATACATCCGCCATTTTTCTGGTTCCATGTCTCTGTCTACGTCTATGTATTCTATTCCATGCCATACAAACACCTCACGGGTTTAGACAGACATTCAGCGGCTATTTCTTTGGCCTTGCTGAAGTCTGTGGTTGTGTTAACAATATCGCGCTATTTATCCAATCTAATTGTCCCTCTCGCATTTCAACATCCATAGTAGGTTGATTAGGATCTTTTTTATAAGCAGCTTCATAATTTTCCCCATACACTAGCAAGGTTTTACAAAAATTATTAGCCAATTCAGAATCGCCAAAGAGTTTCGCTATATTTTGACTTCTAAAGAGCTTAACCATTCCCAATCGTTGATGGTATGTAAAAGTATGATGGGGTTCACAATACCCTTTAGAAAGCAATTTACCATTGCGATCTTTTTGTTTAGACAATTCTGTAATCCCAGATTGAACAAACTTATTGTAAGATTCATAATCATCTTGTTGTTCTTGCCTTTCGCTTTGAATAATAACTTCTATCTCTTTAAGACCTGGAATTTCACCATCCATCATTTGCAATATATTCCAGCTATTTTTGGGTAAATGTTGATTTTTTTGAGCAAACACTTTAGCTTGTTCGATAAGAAAACACATAGGTGCATTGTATAAGAAAAAATAGCACAAGATAACTTGTATATTGTGTATTTTTGCTTGTATATCCTGTATTTTTACTTGTGGATTTGGGCCTTGGTTAGGAAACATAGCAAAAGCATTGCTACTGCTACTACCGCTTGAGACTGAAAATTCCTTAAGCTTAGCTTCTAGCGATTTAATTTCCGCATTTAACCTAGGAAGTTCATTTAATAGACTTTTTATAACCTTAAAAACTAACAATGGCTTTCGGTAGAGTATCATTGCTTGCATATCATTCAATTTATAAACGCTTTTTCCACTTTCAGTTTCATAATGAGCATAAGGTTTAGGCTGTAGCTCGTCTTCGCCTTGCTTTTGTTTTTGTTTTTGTTTTTGTGCTGCTTCTTCTATTGCTTGCTCTCTTTGCTTCTGCTCTTCTGCTTTCTCTTGTAACATCCTAGCAACTAACTGAAAAACTGCTGCATTTACATCCTGTCGCGGCATTATAGCACCACTTTCTGCTGAAGGAATAAAACTCAGCGCTAAAGTACTTAATTGCACCCAATTAGCAGCTGCACTTTCAAGTTCTTTGTTTCTCGCTTCTTCTTGTTTCAGCTTTTCAGTTACTTTTTCTTTCTCAGAGGATAAACTCTCTATTTCACCCTTAAGATTAGACATTTCTAGTTGAGCGCTCTCCACTTCTCTTCGCTTTACTTCTATTTCTTCTTCTTTTAGTTTTTTTTCTTCAAGCTGCCGTCGCTCTAATTCTTTAACCTTCTCCTCCATCGCTCTTTTTTCGTCCTGCATCACACGCAATTTTTCTTCTGCATCTGATTCTTCCTTTTTATCTTTCTCATCTGTGGGATGGCTTTCTTCTTTTTCCAATCTTTTAGCAAGCTGCTCTAAAGCCTGGATTTTTTGATCTATCCTTCCAACAAAGGTTGCTCTTGTTGCAAATTCACTCGGAAAAAAAAGACGTTTTACATTACCATCGGCTCTAGCTTTAACAACATCTCGTATTTTTTCCAGTCCTAAAATAACATATTGAATTGTTTTTTGTTGGAGAGCAGCTTGTAAAATAAGGCCAATATATCCACGACCTGCAGTAAGATGATCGCCTAAATCGGAAGTGTTCTGTGAATCTGTTAAAAGCGACTTTAGTATCGCATCTACCTCATTACCTAAAGGAGAATAAATTTGGAGTATCTCACTTACCTCTTTTTGAGTTAAAGGAGAGTGAGTAGCTTCTTTGATTTGACTAAATGGTGATGAAAATGATGATTCTACCGCCGACATAATACCTCCTAATTTATTGGTCAATTACTATTGTTTCTCAACTATCGTTCTTCTTAACGTTTATTTGATAAAAGACATAGCCTTTTATACTGCTGGATCATAATTACAAACAAAGAGCATGTCAATAGCAAATTCTAGTGTTACTATTTATTGTTTCACAGAATTAAGAGATACAAACATTTCAACCAACAGTGGTAATACCGAGGGTATCCTTAAAAACTTATACGGGTTTGTATTGAGCGTCTCAAGAATTTTGAAAAGATTCTCTTAGATTGCTTCTTCGCTCTTACTGGCCCCTTCTTTTTGCACTAGCTCGATAGAACAGCCTTCTCCCAAGGACAATATGCGGAGATTTGCTTTATTTGCATGTTTAGGCAAGACTTTATATCATATTAGATTGACCAAATTTAACTGGATAAATAATGAGCAGCATGATTAAGACCCCAGAAGCGATTGAAAAAATGCGTGTCTCCGGCAGATTGGCGGCCGAGGCTTTAGAAATGATCACGCCTTATGTCAAACCTGGCGTCACTACTGACGAATTGAATCAAATTTGCCACGATTACGTGATCAATGTGCAAAATGCCTACCCTTCTTCTTTGGGTTATCATGATTTTCCAAAATCCATGTGTACTTCCATTAACCATGTAGTGTGTCACGGTATTCCCAGCGATCGCGTGCTTAAAAACGGCGACATTGTGAATATTGACATTACTGTCTTAAAAGACGGCTATCATGGCGACACCAGTAAAATGTTTTTGGTGGGTAAAACCTCTGTCTTGGCAGAACGGTTGGTGCGCGTCACGCAAGAATGTCTTTATAAAGGCATTGCCCTGGTCAAGCCTGGATGTACACTCGGCGATATTGGTGCTGCCATACAAGAACACGCGCATGCGCACCGTTTTTCAGTCGTGCGTGAATATTGCGGTCATGGTATCGGGCAAAATATGCATGAAGATCCTCAGATTTTACATTATGGTGTGGCGGGTCAAGGATTGAGTTTAGAAGAAGGCATGGTCTTTACCATTGAACCGATGATCAATGCGGGCAAAGCCGCTGTTAAATTGTTAAGCGATGGTTGGACGGTGGTCACCAAAGATCACAGTTTGTCGGCACAATGGGAACACACGATCCTGGTGACCAAAGCCGGCCATGAAGTATTGACCCAACGCACGGAAGAATTGTCAATTCCATGAAAGCAAAAACGACCCTAGTTTTAAACCAGAATTTGGTTAAACTGCTGCGTTTATTGCAAGATGGTCAATACCACGATGGCACTTCTATCGGCAAAACCCTCAATATTACGCGCGGTGGTGTTTGGAAGTTGATTAAAAAACTGGAGCAATATCAGGTTGCTTTCACTTCGATGAAAGGAAAAGGCTATCAACTCAATGAACCTTTGATTTTGTTGGATGGTGAAAAAATACAGAATTCATTGGGAAAAATACCGCTCAAAATAGAGGTCTTAGAAAAAGTCGACTCGACCAATCAATATTTAAAGCTTTCGCAAGCCCCTATTGAAGAAGTGCGTGTTTGTCTTTCTGAAATGCAAACCAAAGGTCGTGGTCGTTTGAATCGAAGCTGGTATTCGCCCTTTGGTAAAAATATTTATTTTTCGATGCGTTATCCTTTTCAAAAAGATTTGAGTGAATTGTCGGGCTTAAGCCTCGTCGTGGCTTTGAGTGTTGCTCATACTTTGAATACCATTATCGGATTTCAGGAAAAAATAAAATTGAAATGGCCCAATGATGTGATAGTTCAAGGGGAAAAAATGGCGGGGATCCTCATTGAAATTCAAGCGGAATCCAATGGGTTTTCACAGGTGGTGATTGGCATCGGCATCAATGTCAATGAAACTGATGCGGATCAAAATAACATTACACAGCCGTGGTCTTCACTGAAAAAAATAACGGGAATAAATTACGATCGTAATGGGATTTGTGCTGAATTGATTTCTAAACTGCTTTCGTATTTACAACGGTTTTCAGTTTCAGGTCTCAGCGATTTTAATACAGAATGGCAAGAACGCGATTTACTTTTTGGAAAGGCTGTAGAATTAATGTCGGGGAATCAACCATACAGCGGTATTGCACAAGGCATAGACGCTCAAGGACATTTAGTATTGAAACTGGCCGATGGTTCGCTGAAGGGATTTTCTTCAGGGGATACGAGTTTGAGGAAACAATGAAGCATCGTATTCTGTCATAATTACCGGGTAAATAGCGATAATTTAACTGAGCCGCGACCGTAAAGGGAGCGGTAGTTCAAGGCAAGGAACTATGCTTACCAAAAAAGCTCAATTTTAAACGAAAACCAAACACCCAGGAGTTGAAACGGCCCTTTGTCCTTATTCTGGTTTCTCACTCCGAACCACCGCTCCCTGACGGTCGCGGCTCGGTTAGAAACTGCTCGGCGATTGTCGCAAGATACGAAACATCTATAGTATTCTCTCTTATTTTCTCCAACCCGAAAGGAACAACACCTAAACAAGGAGCGGAAAGCCAGTGCTTTAGCGTTTCAATATTTTCTTCGCATAAAAATGCATTGCTGTCTAAGCAATTGGCGACCCAGCCTAAAAAGGGAATTTGCGAAGCTTGAATGGCTTGATGCGTTAAAATGGTATGATTCAAACAACCGAGTCGAATGCCGACCACTAAAATAACCGGTACTTTCAAAGCTAAAACGACATCCGAAAATAATTCGGTCTCATTTAAAGGAACATGCCAGCCTCCCACCCCTTCTATTAAAGTGATATCGGCTTCTTTTACAACCTCCAAAGATTGATAAGATGCTTTTACAACCTCAGAAACAGACAGCGTTTTCCCCACAAATTTAGCGGCTAAATGGGGCGCAATGGGATCTTTTAAAGCGATGGGATTGATAATATCGTAAGAGCGTTTCAAAGAAGCCGCTTTTTGAAGTTCGATAACATCTTCGTTTACCCAGCGATCCTTTGCGTCTAGATTCAATCCTGAAGACAGGGGTTTTAAGCCAAAAGTTTGATACCCTGCTTCATTCAGTTTTTCCAATAATAAAGTAGTCACCGTCGTTTTGCCGATAGCTGTATCTGTTCCTGTAATAAAAATTTTTCTCATTCCTCCCCCTTTTTCTACTCCTTGCTAGAATCATCCGGAAATCCCGAGCCAAGGCATGTCACTTGGGACCGTGAGCCGCATGGATGCGGCGTCCGAGCGTACAGGGATGTATTCACAGCGTGTCCCAAGGGGCATGCCTTGGCTCGGGATTTCCAACGATCAGCACAAAGCATTCTCTTTCCTACAAACATAAATCCCCACACAATAAGTCAATCGAGGGTCCACACAATCCTCCACAAAAACATCGCGCAAATTGACTCTCAAAGCCTGCTGAAAAGAAACATTGGCCCCTACTTTTTTTAAAGAAACCAAAGCTTCTTTGTGCGATTCAAAACAACGAACAGAATGATATAAACAAAATTCCACCACCTGAAATCCACTTTGTTCTAAGTGTTTAGAAATTTCTTCTTGCGCTAATAAAGGGTATTTAAAGCCTTGTTTTATTTCTGGGAAATTCCCCTTCACCGGCATAGAAAATACTAAATAACCCGATTGATTTAAATAATTCTGAAATAATTTAAATGTTTTTTCCAAATCAAGTGCCCATTGCAATCCCATGTTACAAAAAATAAGATCTAAAGTTTGTGCTTCAAACAAGTTATTTTCAAAATCGAATAAAATAGGGTGAACCGTCGACGGCAACTTATGCGCCGCGACAGACAACAATTTATCTGAAAAATCGATGGCATAACATTGTCGATGGGTAATGCGCTCGATCAATCTTAAAGTACTCTCCCCTGTTCCACAGGCAAAATCGGCCATCACTTCAAAATCAGTCGCTTGTTTTTTCAGCAATTGAATACTGTGATCGCAAACTTCATTTTGCAAAGAACAATACCTATCATAAGTATCGAAAGATTTGTCGAATTGTCTTTTGATAGCGCTTTTTAAATTAACCATGCGATTCATCCAAAAAACGATCGATAAGTGCAGCATACAACTCTGTATGGGTTAAAAATCCCGCATGACCCGCATCGTCTATGGATAAAATATAGGCTTTTGGATTTAAAGCCAATAAAGCCGATTCGCCTTGCCGCATCACCGTGTCTTTTTCGGCTAAAATATGCAGAATTTCGATGCGAAGTGAGGCATATTCTTTTCGCAAATCCGTACACTGCATTTGATGCAACCAATGGATTAAATTTTCTTTGCAGTCTTTAAGGCTATAATCTTCTAATTTTGAAAGAATGCGTTTGTTTGGGAAGCCAACCGATCGTATAAATTGCTTTTGCAGAGTCTCAAAATCCTGCAAAGACAAATCGATGAAAGCTTGCATGGCTTCTGGTGGAATACCCGGGTAATCTTCTTCTTCAATCAATTTGGGTTGGCTAGAAAGCAAAATCAATTTACGAACTTTTTCAGGAAACAAAGCCGCTATTTGAATGGCAATTAATCCTCCTAAAGACCAAGCAACGATTACGGAAGATTCCGAGATATTGCTCGATAAATGTAAAGCCATTGCTTCAATGGAACTATTGTCCAACTCAAAATAATTCAAATTCTCGGCTTTTTTGCCTTTCAAAATACTGTGTAACAAAATGTCGCCAGAAAATCCCCAGCCAGAAAGACAATAAATCGGTTTCGTCATAGCGCTATTTTATCCAAAAGCAGAGCGATTTGCTGTTCGGTGTGCAAACAATTTAAAGAGATTCTAAGAGCCGCTTCTGCATTGGGCACACTGGGCGGGCGAATGGCCGCTACATAAAATCCCTCATCCCACATTGAAGCTTGTAGCACCATGGTTTTCGCATTGTCGCCGATACGAATCATCCTAACGGGCGTTTCATCGGTTGAAAGCAAGCTTATGTTTTTTTCTTCAAATTTTTTTTCATTAAAATAACGGTTAAAAAAAGCAATATTGCGATTTAAGCTATCGCGACGCCAAGATTCTTCTTGGATAATTTTTAAAGCCGCTTGGATCGCACAACTGATAGCAGGAGGCAAAGCCGTGCTATAGCGATAGGTTTTAGAAAATTGCAAGACCATTTCTATGATTTCTTTTCGCCCCACTACCATCGCACCCATCGCATTAAAGGCTTTTCCAAAGGGTAAAATCAGACAAGAAAATTGTGCTTGATTTAAAGAAGCCTGTTCTAAAATACCACGCCCTTCTTTACCTAACACGCCAATGCCATGCGCATCGTCTATAATAAATTCAGCTTCGTATTTTTCGGCCAATTTATGCAAGCCTGGTACGTCCGCAAGTGAACCACGCATACTAAAAATGCTTTCCGTTAAAATCAAGTTAGGTGGATGATAAGTAGCCATTTTTTCTAAATGCAAAGTATCATTGTGTCGATAGCGATAGTGTTTTGCTCGAGACAATTGTATTCCATCTAATAAGGAAGCATGACACAATTTGTCGGAAAAAACGATGTCTTGCCTTCCTAATAAACTCGAGAGTACTCCCAAATTAGCCGTATAACCCGAATTAAAAAAAACGGCACTGTCTACTTTTAACCAGTCTTTAAATGCATTTTCAAGATTTTCGACCACATCAAAATACCCTGAGACCATGGGCGCGGCACCACTGCCCATACCATAACGTTTCACGCCTTCTATCGTTGCATCCTGGATGGCGGGGTGTTGTGTCAAGCCTAAATAATCACTGCTCGAAAAATTAATGCACGGCTTTCCCTGGATGATAATGCGGTTATTCTGGTATTCCCTGTGGCTTATCACACGGCGCGAGCGTTTTAATTGCTGCGCCTCCCATAATTTAAGTTTCTTGCGCAGCGTGTTGAGTAACATTTTCGCGTACCGGAATTTTCATATTCAATTTTTCTAACAATTGAACGTCTCTGTCTAAACCAGGATTTTTAGCCGTTAACAATCGATCCCCTATCCAAATAGAATTGGCACCCGCCATAAAACACCAAGCTTGGGTTTCATCGCTCATGTTTTCTCTGCCCGCCGACAACCGAATGATTGAACTTGGAAAGACAATACGGGTAAGCGCAATCGTTTTAATCAATTCGAAAGGATCTAAAGGCGGTGTGTCCGCCAAAGGCGTTCCTTCAATCGGGATCAATTGATTGATGGGAATACTTTTAGGTGGCTGCGGCAATTGGGATAAAGTCAATAACATGCGTATTCTATCGAGCCTCGTTTCTCCCATTCCCACAATGCCACCACAACACACTTGTAATCCCGCGTCCATCACGTGTTTCAAGGTATTTAAACGATCTTCATAAGTGCGCGTAGAAATAATGGAAGGATAAAATTCAGCGGAAGTATCTAGATTATGGTTGTAAAAATCCAAGCCTCCTTCTTTCAAAGCCTGTGCATCCTCTTTTTCCAATAAACCTAAAGTTACACAGGTTTCTAATCCCAAGGCCTTAACCCCTTGAATCATTTCCACAACTTGTGGTAAATCTCGAGCATTCGGTTTGCGCCAAGCAGCCCCCATACAAAATCGTTTCGCCCCATTTTGCTTCGCGAGCCTAGCTTCATTCAGCACTGTATCCAAAGAAGATAATTTTTCTTTTTTGAGACCTGTTTTATAATGCGCACTTTGCGGACAATAAGCACAATCTTCAGGACAAGAGCCGGTTTTAATATTAGAAAGTGTACAAAATTCCATCTCTTCGTACTTAAAATGCTGGCGATGAACACTGGAAGCCTGGTAAATTAATTCAAAAAAAGGCTGGTCTAACAAAGCCAATAAAGCTTCTTCGTTCCACTGTGTTTGGGTCATTTTAAAATCCATCATATGTATTGTGATGGCCCATCTTAACTGATAGAATTCAATCAGTCAACATTAAAAAAACATAAGGTTTACTGAATATGAATGAAGCCGAACTGCTTGAACTTGATCAAAATTTAAACTGGCATCCCTGCTCCCAAATGAAAGAATACGAGAACTTCAAGCCTTTGGTGATCAAACGCGCCTATGACAGTTACCTAGAATTAAGCGATGGTCGAAAAATTATTGACGCTATTTCTAGCTGGTGGTGCAAATCTCTGGGACACAATCATCCCGAATTGAAAAAAGCAGCCTTTGCACAAATTGAAAAATTCGAACACGTACTTTTTGCACGGACCACTTACGATGTCGTCGTTGAATTGGCCCAAGCATTGAGTGCTTTATTACCGGGCTTGAATAAAGTCTCTTATGCCAGCGATGGCTCCTCGGCAGTGGAAATCGCTTTAAAAATGAGTATGCACGCCCGATACCTACAAAATCAGCCACAGCGCACTCAATTTATTGCCCTTAAAAATGGCTACCATGGCGAAACGATAGGCGCGTTGGGTGTGAGTGATTTGGGTTTATATAAAACGCCTTATAATCCTTGGCTGTTTTCTTCTGTTTTCATTGAACCGCTTTATGTTCAGAACAAGCAAGATCCGCGATGGAACGATGCGACAGAACATTGGATAGCCATTGAAAAACAGTTAGCAGCTTATACTGATACCGCTACAGCCATTATTTTAGAGCCTATTGTTCAAGGCGCAGCGGGCATGAAAATTTACAGCCAAGATTTTTTAAAACGATTGTCTTTGTGGGCCAAAACACACGATGTGCACCTCATTGCCGATGAAATTATGACGGGCATTGGGCGTACCGGAAACATGTTGGCTTGTGAATACGCTGGTATTCAACCTGATTTTCTGTGTTTATCTAAAGGGCTAACCTCCGGCTGGGTGCCCTTCAGCGTGGTCTTAAGCACCGATCCCATTTATCAATTATTTTATGGCGAGGATGAAGGAAATCGTACTTTTGCCCATTCACATACGTATTCAGGCAATGCTTTAGGGGCAAGCCTGGCTTTAGCGACTTTAAAGATCGTGAAAAGAGATCAATTGTGTTTAAGAGCCCAAGCCTTAGAACCGATTTTAGAAGCGCACATGAATGAAATTGCAGAGAAAACCGGCGCACTTCAAAATGTACGCGCTATCGGCGCCATCGTTGCTGCCGATCTCATTCAGGGGGATGGTAAAAATCGGAAACTCGTTCAAAAAGCCGGAGAACTCGGAGCGCTGCTTCGACCAATAGGCAATACCTTATATTGGCTGCCGCCGCTGAACATTGGTCTTGATACTTTAGAAGACTTAAAAGACATTAGCTTAGAAGCATTGAAGGGCACTCTTTGAGGGCCCTTCAGACTATAAATATTATTTATTATGGTTGTGAGTTGGGTTAGAGCAATTCTTATCACAACACTCTGTATTGCCCTCTTTACCACATCTACAGATTCGACATTTACAACATTTGCAGAAACAATTGTAAATCCAGGCCACTAAAAAGCCGGCTATAAACCCATGCAATAATCCCCATAAGCCGCCTATTAAACTACCCATAGGCGTTGGGGCGTAGCCTATGTACATAGAACCCATGGCTCCGACCAAGGTAATACCGCCGTGCTGAAAAAACAATCCGGCAATAAAACACCATAAGCCCCATACGATACCGATCGCCAGCCCAAAACAACCCGCACAAATCTTCTTAGCGCCTGATTTCATAACGTCTCTCCTTAGAATAAAATGCAATAATGGTTCTTACAGGCCCTTAGGGACACTGCTTTACCAGTCTAGCACGATATTTGGATCTTGAGAACTAAGGGATTTGCCACTTGGCTAATTTTGGTAAAAAAGCACTTAAGCGATGTGCTTTTTGGGTAATATTTTGCCAATTTCGCGCTTGTAAATCCTTTTGTAAGACGAGCCACGTCCCCGCCACCCAATCGACATTGCTCAATTGTAAATATTCCAAAGCAGTTTCTGCATTGACACCACCACAAACACAAAAACGGATCTTGGGGAAAATAGCTTCAAACTGTTGTAAAGCATTCACGCCGCCCATAATATTGGCCGGATAGAATTTAATCGTGTTAAAACCTTGTTCATTCAACCACAAAATTTCCGCCAAAGTACCTGCTGCAGGTAAATAAGGCAAGCGACAATGCTGCACTTTTTCTAATAGATTGCGCGTTACAGCCGGGCTCCCAATGTAATCGACAGGCAAACCTTCTAAGCGTTTAAATTGCGCAGCTTCTAAAACCGTTGTCACACCCAGACAAGTCTGCGGAAATTTTTCTTTGATGAGTGAAATCGCATCCCAAGCAGTATCGGTTCTTAAAGTTAATTCTAAAATGTGGATATTAGCGGCGGCTAAAGCTTCGACCAAAGGCAAAGCCCATTCTAGGCGATGCAAAGTGAGCACTGGTATTAACGAATGGTTGGACGGTATTTGGCGTATGGCATCCATCGTGACATTTCCTTAGCGCTGCGCTATTCTTGAAGCTATAGAAACAATAGGATAATACCACAATGACGATTAAAATTTCTTCGCTCTTCGGCAATGGCCAACATTTGGATGGCGGCGCTATGTTTGGGCACGTTCCCAAAGCTTTGTGGTCCCAGTGGTTACGCCCTGATGCAGAAAACCATGTTTTTTTGGCTTGCAGAGCTTTGCTCATTGAAGATGAGCAACGGCGCATTTTATTGGAAACGGGCATTGGCGCTTTTTTTTCACCCGAATTAAAACAACGTTATGGGGTGACGCCGGAACAGCATGTTTTATTAGAGTCTTTGGAGAAATTGGGTTTGTCGCACACCGACATCGACGTTGTGATTTTATCGCACTTGCATTTCGATCATGCCGGCGGTTTATTAAGTGCTTATGAAGCCGATCACAAAAATCGTTTGTTGTTTCCCAATGCGCGCTATTTGGTGAGTCAAGAAAGTTTTATTCGCGCTAAAGCACCGCACAAACGTGACAGAGCCTCTTTTATTCCTGAACTGACACATTTATTGGAAGCTTCAGACCGTTTGGAATTGATCGCCAATGAACACTCTCCTACTTTGGGTGAAAATTATCGATTTCATTTCAGCGAAGGCCATACACCAGGACTGATGCTCACCGAAATCAACACGGAACACGGCCCTTTGGTTTTTGCTGCTGATTTAATTCCGGGCATCGCTTGGTTGCATTCACCGATCACCATGGGTTATGACCGATTTCCAGAAAAAGTAGTCGATGAAAAAGAAACTTTATTAGATTATTTAGTCAAACAGAAAGGTCGCTTGTTTTACACCCACGATCCGCATATTGCTTTATCGAATGTGGTGCGCGATGAAAAAGGCCGTTTTGTGGCAACGGAAACTTTGAGTGAAATAAGCCGGGTTGCTTAAATATGGTTAATATATTAACATTTTAGTATTGCACTAAAATAAGAGGGTAAAAAAATGAGCATAAACCGTCGCCATGTACGAGCCTACATTGAGCATTTTTTGCGCTACTCTCAAAGCATTTACTTTAAAAATATTTCCCTTGCCTTGGCGGCTGGGCTTGGTGTGGAAATATTTAATCAGCATGCCAATACACTTATAGAAGCTACCACCCAACGTCATCTGTCCGATTTGTTTATATTAGAGGGAAATATTGCCGATTTATGCTTAAACTATACCCATTTTAATAAAGATCGTCGTGTTGCAAGGGAAATCCTCCGTGCATTTAATTTCGGTTATATGGAAATTATAAATGGTCCAGCAGAAAAATATACGCCCTATTTCGCACAAAAATTCATAGCCGATAGCTGTGAAAATGTTTTTTCTATGGCCGATCTCGCAATCATCGATAATACCATGAGGCTATTAAGCTATGGATTGATTATTAAATATTTGATCAATGCGATACCACCCTTCATGCCCGAGGCCCTCGATATTGATACCACGCTATTGCGTTCTTTAATGCTCAACCAAAAAGAAGCACCCTACTTTTCGGAAATAATTTCTCAGATGCTAACAAATTTAGGATTCCATGAAGAAGATTTGGAAACTGGTTTAAAAAAGGTGGGCGTATGGATAAAATCTCCCTTTACCCAAGGAAGCATTTTGTTTCCGCTAACAACGAGCGCCGGTAGAAGTTACGATGTAGGTGATTTATCGGCATTGCAAGCGAATAAATTCGATCCGATAACTAGGCAATCCTTAACAGGCATTTATTATAATAAGACATTGTTTAGTATGATATATCACGGCATACAAACGATATTGAATCAGCAAGCACAGATACCCAATGAAAAGAAAACAGCGTTTATGCAACAACTACAGCGTATTCATCAAAGTCTTCAAAAAAAATTACACGAAAAACCATTGATTAGCAACACAGCTCAAAAAAAAGAAATATCCCTATTTAGTATCGTATCCTTTATGATGGCAGGATTTTTTTCTCTCAGTCGCGTTTTTTTACCTATTTTTATTCCTTTTGCCTGTCGGCTAGAGTTAGGAGAATGGCAAAACCCTCTGCCGCAACTCTGCGCTGATTTTGTATCCGCATTGCAATTAACAACCAAAGGATTTCACGGCGCCTTTGACTATGGAATAAAAAGTGCTACGCAATGCTTAGAAGAACATACTAAAGACGCGTGTAATACCAAGGCAATGAAAGCAGCAGCGCTCAATAACCCGTTGAATAGAGAATGGAACTTACAAAATGTACACGCTGAAAAATCAGAAGATTCATTTATATTCATTCTATTGTCCACTTTTATAGGTCCCTTGTTTTTATGGATACTCTTACAAATAGCGCTTTTAAGCTTTAAATTTGTCAGAGGAAATCCATCCAGAGAAGAAGATGTTGCGCATGCTGTGAGATTGCTTGAGCGACAAGAAGCTATGCCAGAAGCCATAGAAGAAGGCCCTACCTTGCAAGAACTTCAAGAACGTTATAAAGAACTCCAAGCAGAGAAAGATAAAACTTCAGTCATGGTATTGTGTACCGGTTGCAGCAGTTCCTATTTTAGTCGCGATGTGCACAAGCCATGTGTTTCAGGTGCGGAATTAATCCCTGATTACGATATCAGTGCTTTGGTTAGAAATGATCATCGGCGCGCGCCGAATACTTAAGGTATCTAGCTTTCTAATACCGTCATTATTTTACGCACATCTTCTTCAACAGAAATAGATTCGATGATCAAGGTTGCTACTTCTTCAAATAAATTATCGCGCTCAAGATGCTGTTTTTCTAAAAAGGCTTTCATATCTGGAATAGGAAGCAAGGGAACTCTGCCACCAGACATTCGACTCAGTTGCTCAGGTATGGAGACTTTCAAATAAACCACATACTCTGAAGACAATAATTTTCTATTTTCTGCAGTGGCAATCACCGATTCTTCTAAAACAGCTACAACGTGTTCTTGGGCAATATAATGGCATATTATTTCAGTTTCACATCGATGAAAGGATTCTTCGCCTTGTGCTCCTAAAATATCACTCAAACTTCGTCCGATGTAACGTTCTAAACTGGGATTGGCATCGATGTATTTCCACTGCAGAGCTTTAGCCAAAGCTTCGCTGAGTAAAGCTTTACCAGCACCCATATGTCCAAGAACGAAAATACGTTTAGGTTTAGTCATATCGAAAGTTATCCTAAAGACTCTATTTTCTTAAAATGCCCTGCTGCTTCTTTAAAAATAGCTCGTCGACTCTCTATTATCACTAACATTTTTCCATTCACCACGTTCAACTGCATCTAGAAATTCTCTTTCTTCTGTATCCAGTTTTACATCAAATATATCTTTTCCAGTCTTCTTCATCATTGCTTACCTATTTTAAATATTTTTGACTCAAAATGTAACGATACCATACTCTAACACAGTGCGCACGATATGGCTACTAGCCTTTACTCCGGCCTCAAA
The DNA here is from genome assembly GCA_021782495.1 of Pseudomonadota bacterium. Lineage (GTDB taxonomy): Bacteria > Pseudomonadota > Gammaproteobacteria > UBA1113 > UBA1113 > VFKP01. Next base: position 77,293 of record JAJXUV010000003.1, read on the forward strand.
AAAAAATCACCTCGCAATCCATGCGATCTCAAACTCTCTTAGAAAGCAATGTCTTCGTAGAGTTCTTGCCATTTTGGATTAATACTCTCAATTAAATCCATTTTACTTTTTCTAGAACCGGCTTTAATTTGCTTCTCTCGTGCAATCGCAGATACCATGCTTTCATGTAACTCGTAAAATACCAAGTTTTTACAGCCGTATTTTTCAGCAAATCCTTTGAAGGTACTTTCTTTGTGCTGACAGACTCTCTGAACAAGAAAAGATGTTACGCCCCTATAAAGAGTACCGTACTTTTTATTTGCCATAATATAAACAACAGTTTCTTTTACCACTAAAAATTCTCATGGATTGCTGCGTCGACCATTACTTATTTCATATTTTCGCACCAAATTTGTGGAACGGTCTCCTCGCAATGACGGTCTTCGGAAGGTGACGAAGCAACCCATAGCGATCTGAAAATTACCTAGAAAATAATGTCTTTGTAAAATCAAAAAAACCATGTTAAAATATATCTATTGAGAAATCACAAGGACGAACAATGAAAATTTATCCATCTTCTAAGTGCACTGTCTTTGCGTTGACTTTAGTATTACTCGCAATCACTACGCCCAGCTTTGCCATCGATAATAGCAGCACGCTTTCTGAAAAACTCGATACTGTGGCTACTGCTTTTCAAAATAATCGTCATTTCATGGGTACTATATTGGTGGCTCAAAACAACCACATTTTACTCAAAAAAGCCTATGGCATGGCAGATCTAGAATGGAATACACCCAATACGATTGATGCTAAATTTCGCTTAGGTTCTATTACAAAGCAATTCACTGCGGCGGCAATTTTGCAATTGGCGGAACAACATAAACTTTCTTTAAGCGATCCTGCTTGTCAATACTTTGATGCTTGCCCTAAAACTTGGCAGAAAATCACGATTCGCCAGCTGCTCAGTCACACATCTGGCATTCCAAGTTATATAGACGATAAAAAATTTCTACAACCAGCAGGAAAACGAATTCCTAAAACACCAGCTGAAACGCTATTACTCTCTAAAAATAAGCCACTTGATTTTAAACCCGGTACACAATGGAAATATAGCAATAGTGGTTATATTTTTCTAGGGATTATCATCGAAAAAGTCTCCGGTGAAAAATACGCAGATTACATTAAAAGCCATATTTTTAAACCCTTGTCTATGTCTGATAGCGGCTATGACAGAACAGAAGAAGTTTTATACCATCGCGCATCGGGTTATCGACGTTGTGCTGATCAATTTTACAATGCCGATTATATAGATATGTCGATTCCTTTTGCAGCAGGCGCACTCTATTCTACGATTGAAGATTTGTATAAATGGGATCAGTCTTTGTATACCAATAAAGTGCTTAGTCTAGATTCACGCCAGGAAATGTTTACACCCGTCATGAATAATTATGGTTATGGCGTCGATTTAACTCCAATCGCTAACCATACGCAAACAGGCCATGGTGGTAGTATAGAAGGATTTAACACCTATATTGCCCGTTTCCCAAAAGACGATACCGTCGTGATTGTCCTCTCTAATGTGGAAATGGACAGCAGAAGTATCACGATTTCACTCGCTGATACCGTTTTTGGTGAGCAAGCTTATATTCCAACGGTAATAAAAACTATTTCTATCGATCCGATTTTATACAAACGTTACGTAGGTGCTTATAAAACTAAAGATTTCTTAATAGAGGTAGTCGATCAAAATGGCCATCTGATGATCGGCCCACAAGATCAACCCAAACTTGAAGCATTGCCCCTTTCAACCACGCAATTTTATACAGAACAACTTGATATAACCTTTACTTTTATTCCTGGAAAAGATGAAAAAACGATGAAAATAAAAGTACAACAAGGTGCTAATCCTGTTATGGAAGGAAAACGTATTCATAAATAACCCCAAGGGCAAGCAGAAATGCAGTGAGTACTGAGTCAATCGACCTCAACCGAGCCCGCGACCGTGAGGGAGCGGTTGTCATTTCACCGCTCCCTCACGGTTACGGCTCGGTTGAAAACTGCCAAGGATAAATAACATAGAACTACAAAACCAACTCATTGATCTCTTCTTGATTGTAATCACTCACCGCAATGATCTCTGCGCGATACAATTCGCGCTGCAAGAGCAACTGCCCTTCTTGCGGGGCTAAGACACCGGCACTCACGGCGCGGTTGATTTTATCAGCCCAACTTAAACGTGGCTCTTCCAAGGTTTTGGCGTATTCTAACAATTTTTGCCACAAAGGTTCGGTTTCTATAAACAAAGGTAAGAGCGCATTCATCCTTGACACCGGATGTTTGTCGTCTTCAGAACTTAAATAAGCACCCAGCGTTAAACGTGTTCTAATAGCAGAGGGCGTTGCGACGGCTTTAGCCAAAGCCTTTTCTAATTCATCACTGGGAAGAGAAGCTTGTCTGCCCAAAGGAAAAATAATAAAACGTAATTTGACGCGCAAATAAAAGGGCAAATTACTTAACATCATTATCATCGTTTCTTCTATTTGATAACATAAAGTGTGCACGCACCAAGTAAATAAAACTTGATCGTCTTTAGAAAGGCCATCGTTGTAAAATTTTTTAATCACGGCACTCAAACAAAAAAGATAATTTAAGAGATCGGCCATGCGCGATGAAAGAAATTCCTTGCGTTTTAAACTCCCGCCATACCATAAAGCCAAACCTTCTACTAAAAGCGAAAAAGCAGCACTGTAACGATTTAAATTTTGTAAAGCAGAGGCTAATACGGTGTCCTCCGTTTTCACTTTTAACATTTTTCCCTTCGACAACCCGCCCAAAAAACTCAAACCCGTCACATGCAAAATATGTTTGAAATGCGCTAATAATACTTTGTCAAATTGAAACAGATTTTTCTTGGAAGGTTTTTCTTCTGCCAGTTGCATTTCTTTGAATAAATAAGGATGCGAACGAAATAATCCTTGGCCGAAAATAACTAAAGACCGGGTTAAAATACTCGCCCCTTCTACCGTGATGGCAATGGGGACACTCCAATAGTAAGCGGTCATCGGGTTATTCATTCCAATGCATAAGCCTTTCCCCCCCAAAATATCCATGCTGTTTAAAATACCTTTACGCGCCATTTCAGAGACTTGATATTTAACAATCGCAGAAATCACCGAGGGTTTTTCGCCTTGATCGATTAAAGTCGTCGCTAATTCTTCCATCGCATCCGCAATATAGGTTAACCCTGCCAGGCTCGACAAAGCTTCTTGTATTCCTTCAAAATCCACCAAAGCGTGTTTGAATTGTCGACGAATTTTGGTATAAGCCCCCACATAAGCAATACAAGCTTTTAAAGCACCAATACTCATCGAAGGAATAGAAATAGCGCGCCCCACTGACAAACATTCTACCAACATTTTCCAGCCTTGCCCGATTTGCGCTTTGCCACCAATGATGTATTCCAAAGGCAAAAAGACATCTTGTCCTTGGATAGGACCATTTTGAAAGACAATGCCATTAGGTAAATGGCGTCTACCAATCGCAACACCCGGTGTATTTCTAGGAACCAAGGCGCAGGTAATGCCCAGAAAATCGTTGTCTCCCAATAAATGATCGGGATCGTAAAGCTTAAAAGCAAGGCCAATTAAGGTCGCAATCGGCGCTAAAGTGATGTAACGTTTGCTCCAATTTAAACGCATGCCCAACACAGGTTGTCCATCGATGATTTGTTCACACACAATGCCCGTGTCTATGATACTCGTGGCGTCTGAACCGGCCACTGGACTGGTCAGCGCAAAACAAGGAATTTCCAAACCTTGAGCCAAACGCGGTAAATAATAATTTTTTTGTTCTGTAGTACCATAATGCAATAACAATTCAGCTGGACCCAAGGAATTGGGCACACACACACTGACTGCCGCCACCGTTGAAACACTGGCCAATTTGCTGATAATACGACTGTGCGCATAAGCCGAAAAAGCTTTGCCACCATAAGCTTTGGGGATAATCAATCCTAAAAAACCCTGATTTTTAATGTATTCCCAAGCAGAGTCGGATAAATCGTGGGTTTCAAATTGAATAGCCCAGGAATCCAATTGTTGGCATAAAGCCTCAACAGGACCATTCAAAAAGGCTTCTTCTTCGGCACTCAATTGCGGTTTGGGATAACGCAAAAGCGTTTTGATATTCGGTACGCCCGAAAACAATTCGCCGTCCCAAGAAACCGTTCCTGCTGCCATGGCCGCACGTTCCGTTGCAGACAACTTGGGTACTTTTTTACGATATAAGGCTAACAAAGGCCGTGTAAACCACTGGCAACGCAAAGGCTTTATTACAAAAACTAATATAATAACGCAGATTATTAAAATGATATCCATTTTTTAGCCTCTTCGAAACATGTCTGCCGGAAAATCGTCTACCGCAATGAGATCTGCAATCGCTTCTTCCAATGACTGTAATTGCTGCATTTCGCTTGTGCTGATTAAGCCTTGCGCCAAAGCTTGTTCTAAGTAATCGGGCGTATGCACGTTTAAAGATTTTAATTTTTGATACACGCCTTCAGCTGCCAAAGCTTGTTCATGGGTTTTCATCAATTTACCCAGTACACTGTGAAGTGGATCGCTGCAATACAATTTGCTTTGAATATTTTGAACCAAAGCTTCATTATTTAATAATTTCTTCACGAGGCTGCTTTTTTGCGCATCGCTCACGTCACAAGACTTTCTTCCCCAAGGCAAACACAAAACACGCAGTAATAAGGCCATCCATCGCTTCGGCAATTGTCGCAACAATTCCGCTGTGGTTTTATCGATGCGATACACACTTTCATTCAAAGCAGCTTCATTTAAGGCACTCGCCATGGCATCCGTCCACAAAACTCTATCCTGCCCTGCCTGATGGTATTTCGCCACCGCACTAGCGGCATACAATTCTATCAACATATCCGCCATACGCGCCGACACGCGCTCTTTGAATTTTAAACGACTGCCATAAATTAAAAAGCAACACTCACTTAAAAAAGCAAAACGTGTACATCTTGCCGTGATTTTTTGCAGCAAGCGTTGATAGGTGTGTTTTTGAGGCCAAATCAACCAGGCGCCGGTGACGCTTTGAAAAATCAAGCGTGGCCACAACGCGATAAAATGCGCGACATGCTGCCAAATGGCTCTGTCGAAATCAACTAAGCCTTGCTTGGGATCCGGGTTATGCAAAGCCTCGACGCACACACTGATATAAGGATGCGCGCGTACAGCCCCTTGACCAAAAATAATCATATTACGCGTTAAAATATTCGCACCTTCTACGGTGATCCCAACAGCCGTTGATTGATAACCATCGGATAAATAATTGCGCGGTCCCATGCAAATGCCTTTACCCCCTTGCACGTCCATCGCCGCTTGCAAAGCGGAACGAGCATTTTCAGTGGCATAGTATTTCACAATAGCGGATAAAACACTGGGTTTTTGGCCCTGATCCACACGGCTTAAAGTCAAATGTAACATCGCTTCTGTTTTGTATAAAGCAAGAATCATCGAAGCCAGTTTTTCTTGAACGCCTTCAAATTTTCCAATCGATAATTTAAATTGTTTGCGGATAAAGGCGTAAGCAGTGCTTGCAAAAGTCACGGCATACAAGCCACCCAAAGACAAACCTGGCAAAGCCATCGCCCGCCCTGCGGATAAGCGATCCGTTAACATACGCCAGCCATGCCCTTTTTGCGCAACACCACCGATGATCCAATCCAAGGGAATAAAAACACTTTTGCCTGAAGTGGGGCCATTGATAAACAAACCATTGTTGATAAAATGCCGTTTACCGATGTTCACACCAGGGTGATTGGTGGGAATCAAAGCGCAGGTAATACCAATATCGGGAGTATCGCCTAATAAGCGATCGGGGTCGTACAATTTAAAAGCCAAACCTAAAAGCGTTGCTTTGGGCGCTAAAGTGATGTAGCGTTTATTCCATGTAATTTGAATACCGATAATGGACTGCCCTTGCCATTGTCCATAGGCCACAATGCCATAATCGGGCATATGGCTGGCATCGGAACCGGCTTCGGGACTGGTTAGCGCAAAACAGGGAATGTCGATCCCCTTGGCCAAACGCGGCAAATACTCATTTTTTTGCGCGACGGTTCCATATTCTAGTAATAATTCAGCAGGACCTAAGGAATTTGGCACAGAAACCATTGCCGCTAAAACGGCACTGCAAGAAGCGATTTTACCCAGGATCATCGCCACCGCCGTTTTAGAAAACCCTAAACCGCCGTATTCTTTAGGAATAGACAAAGCAAAAAAGCCCTGTGTTTTTAGGCTTTCCCAAATTTCTGGGGGCATGTCATTTTCCACGGCAACAAAAACATGGGGGGACATTTGTGCGCAAAGCGCTTCTACCGGCCCCTTTAAAAAAGCCTCTTCTTCTGCCGACAAAGCGCTTAAGGGCTTATCCCATAAATTTTGCCAACGCGGATTGCCACCGAATAATTCCCCTTCCCAATCGACAGTACCTGCGGCCAAGGCTTCGGCTTCCGTGCGTGATAAGGGCGGGTAAATCTTTTGGTACTGGCGCCATAAATAAGGGGTTAATAAGTGTCTGCGTAAAATATCAAATTGAAAAAAGAGAAGCCACAATCCCCACACTATCCATAAAGTGTAAGTCGCGCCTGTGGAAAACGTGCAACTGGCATATAGGCAGCCTAAACCTCCCCAGAGCGAATAATACAGCGCGCTTCGTTGGTGGTAAGCTAAAATCACTAAACCAATGATGAATAAACCAATCCCGACCATGGGTTATGCCTTGAATGCAATCCTATTAGGGGGAACACTCTACATTAAATTCACTGGATGCGCAACTGTTTGCTAGAATCGCCTGGCAGATCGCAACTGAGCGGCGCCCCTGAGGAATGAGCCTCTATTCCTCTTCCGGCGCTATCCGATTTATGCTTTAGAAAAAAACAACAGGCGCTACAGGCGGCCTGCGTTACCCCCACCCCCCCTGCGGTAACCACGCCCGCCAGAGTTATTTTGATGTATATTGCGCTAACAAAGGCAAGAACAGGCAGCCCAGCACCACCTGTCACAACACAAATTCCAGCACCAATCAGCAAGAAAGAACCCAGCGTAATAGCCGCCGTTGCTTTAGGGTATTTTTCTGCTTTCTGTTTAGCGGTATCTAACCAACCAAACAAAGTTTGAAAAATGAATGAGGCACAGCCTTCTGGTTTAGTTTCTTTATCTTTATTTTCAGTTTCATTCAATTCAACATAGGACCATCGGATTCCATTGGCTACCTCGGACGGAGACGCTAAGCGTCTTTGAACTATCCCTCTTGACTTCGCACCTGCTATTTTTCCTCTTTCTTCTTCATTAAATTTACCACTCGCATTTCCAAGAGACTCTCCACTTACTACTTTAACTTCTCCCGGTTGTTTTTCAACGCCAGAACCAACCCTTTTTTCACCTTCTATCCTTTCTTGTTTTTCCTCTAGAAAATCCGTCATATTTTCGAAGGATTTTGTATCGTCTCTCTTGGTTTCTCTAGCTTCATTTTGAGCTTCATTTTGAGTTTCATTCAATTCAACATCAAAAAATTGGGTTCCATCGATTACTTTAGATGCAACCTCTAAGGAACTTCGAACTCTTTCTCCTGGTTTCATTGCTTTCTTTTGTTTTTCTTCATCAGAATTTCTTTGCGTTTTTTCAAGATGCTCTTCATCCGCTAATTCAAATTTTTCAGCGCTTTGTGATGCCACTTTACTTTTATTTTCTTCAACATTTCCGCTATGAACCTCTCTTTCTTGCTTTTTTCCTAAATTTTGTTCTATTTCCCTATTTATTTCTTTTATTTTCTGGCTAACCTCCGATTCTATAGGTTCATACAAGCTTCCATACTGTTTAGAGTGGTGTCTAAAAAGGTCGCCTTTATAATTATTCATTCTCGAAAAATAGGTATGCGTTAATTTATGTATATACTGTTCAAAACCTTCTTCTCGTCCTCTTTTATCAAGTTGTTTTAACTTAAGAAGTAACCATGCCGCATCACGTGCTTGTTCCAATAAGGATAGAGGGCTAGAATCGGATAACCCGACGTAGGATTCAAATAAAGTATCCATAATAGAACTGACCGATCTAGACATAGGCTGATCTAAATCAGAAAATATCTGGTATTGAATAGCCGCCCCAAAACTTTTTTCATAATTATTCAAGAATAAATCATAATGCTCTTTTTGCTTTATTTTTTTTATAAGTTCAAATTTTACTATCAGAGGCTTAACACTAGGATCCAACTTATTAAAATAATAGAGTATTTCAACCAAAGGTTGGATACTGTTTGATATTTTATCTTGATACAATTGAATACCATTAACTAATACTTTTAATTCAAGATAAAAAATTTCCGGTTTCGACAATAGAAGATCCAAAAAACGCACCGCGCCTGCTACCCATTCTCTATAAATAGCAAATTCATTGCTTTTTTGGTTTTCAGGAGACTCCGAACGATTCCAAATTTGAGAAAAAAAACCGCTTTCCTCTTTTAGTTCTTCTTTTGTTAAAGCTTTCAAAATATCTGCAATATTAATTTTTCCACTTTTTAAGGCTCTTAGAAATATTCGATTCGACTTTTTCAGTTCTTTAATTAATTCCTTAGCACTCATTGAAGGTGCTTCATTAGATTTAGGGTCTAAAACGTCTCTTAAATTTGAAAATAGCCTTTCTTCATTTTTTATTATTTTTATAATTTCAAATTTTTCTACAAGAGGCTTAATATTCGGATCTGATTCATCAAAATAAGCAAGTACCTTAATTAAAGGTTGCATTCTATTTAAGACTTCAAAATCAAAAAGCTCTGGATTTAAGAATAACAAATTCAAAAAATTCTTAGCTTGAGACAACCATTCGTTTTTTTCTAGTTCTTCAGAAAATAATGTAGAGAAATCTAAAAATGAATCCCTTCGTTTTTTTAATTCACTCTCTCTTAAAGCCTCTTCAATATCTGAAACATTTATTTTTCCGCTGCTTAAGGCTTCTAAAAAAAATTTACTCGACTCTTCTAGGTACGAAATTAATGTTTTGAAGCGTTCAGAAAAATCTAATTTCGATTCATGTTTAGTATTTAAACACTCGATTAAATGTGCAAATTGTAACTGTTGTGGCTGTAGATACGTTTCATAAATTTCTAAGGGTTTATTGCTATCTTTCTGTGTAGGTTCAGATTTAGGTTCAAATGGTCGCATTTCTAATAGATCACCTTTAGACGCATCTTTATCAAAAAATGCACTCATAATTTCCTCCTTTTTCCTTAATCTAGGCTCGGCTGAAAGTGTTGCGTGCCACCTAAATTTAGGCAAACATATCCTGTCTTATTTGAGATTCTATCAGTTAAATCTTAAGGTAATCTTAAGAAGAGGATGAAAATGAATTATTTTCAGAATAAACGCATCTAAATTTTGAACAAATTTAGTATAATTTAACCGAGCCGCGACCCTAAGGGAGCGGTGGTTCGCAGAACAGAATTAGAATGACGAGAAAATGGGGATAGGCTTTTCGCTTTTTTAAGTTCTCTATTAAAAAACCTTCCAAAATATCGAAGTTAAGGGTGATTTTTACTTCGAACCACCGCTCCCTTAGGGTCGCGGCTCGGTTAGAACGGTCTGACGATGGTGACAAGATACGGATTTTATATCCTATTTATTAGTGAAAAACCCATTTTGTACAAATTTAGATCCGTTTCCCCTGAATTATTTTACAGGAATTTAAGAAAACTAAGAGGAGATTGAAAATAAAGGTTATTTACATTGGAGAATTATTATACGGTATTTGTGTATTTTGTTTAATTTTTAATCTAGCGGTCGTTTCTTAGATTTCAGTATAAAAAATTTTCAAAGAAGTACATCAAACTCTTCCAAGAACGCGCAAACCAACCGCGATGTTAGCTACAAACTGTGAGATGGGATTTGCTTCTCTATGCTCTTCAGAAACCTTAGGAACTTGCCTATTTTTTACGGCATTCTTTCCAAAAAAAGTTTGATCTATTGAATGCGTCATCCAGGACAAAACGCCAATACCCGCCATTGTAAGAACAGCGGCCGTCGCTGGATAGGCCGTTATCACCACACCTGCTCCCACCACGCTAGCGATGGTGGGACCCACACCGGCAGTCAGAATACCAAAAAGTATCGCAACCCCAATAGCCGCAGCCACAACCCCCGTCACCGCAATTACCTTGAAAGCGAAAGTGGAAGTAAAGGAAGTCTCGGTATTATTTTGGAGCTTTTCCTGTTTATCAAGCAAATGCGTTATACCCTTATTTATTTCATTAGTATGTTTTATAGTAAATGTCTCTATTTTCCCACATTTCAGGCCCAGCGAATCCACTTTTTCTCCTTCCAGCGCAATCAATTTTAAAGTTAAGCTTTTTATGGCATAGAGGTGATTAACTTTTGAATCTTCTGTTTGATATATATATTGTTCTAGGATCTTATCTAAATAACTTTGAATACTTCTTTTGCTATTGGCTTCCTTCACTATCGAGGCTTTGTGTGTGTCAAATAGGCCGTTCAATGTTTCTTGATATTGAGCTTCGTGCTCTTCTGAGAAAGCGATAAGATGTTTGTAATCTTGCAAAATATCGGCAATCGCCCTACTACCCGATTCATCACTTTGTGCCGGCCCTAGTTCAAGAAATCCCAGAAGTGGTGCTAGGTGCTTTCGTATTTCTGGGTCAAAAATTTTAATGTTGAGCAATAGTTTTTCTAATATCTCTTTAATAACTTCGACATGTAAACCAAGAGAATCAGAGCTTAATCTACTAATAAGTTCGCTTAAATTTTTAAGCGCTTGTGTCAGATTTAAGCTGAATCCTTCCTCGCCATTCTGACCTTCTTCCTTCAAAACATATGTTTCAAACTCGGGATTTAAAGCTTCTTCATAAATAACCGGTATATCAAGGGTTCGCAATAAAGATAACTCATGAATTTTTAATCTTGCAATGTCTTCTTGTAGATTACCGACTGCTTGAGGCGAGAAACTCATAATTATAACCTTTATTTACGAAAAATTTACCTTTGCTGAATGATATTCAGTTACCCTATGCATTTAAACAAGCATATTTTGTTTGTATGCAATTCTATCAGTAAAATCTTAAGGTAATCTTAAAGAAAAATGTAGAAATGAATTATTTTTCTCTGTACTGAACAAAAAAACAAAACCAGTCCATATAATATACAAATTCCGTAAGAGAGCGGTGGTTCGCAGTACGGAATTAGAATGGCGAGAAGATGAAAAAGCCTTTTCGCTTTTTGAAGTTCTCTATTAAAAATCTTCCAAAATAGCCTAAAGATAACCGTGATTCGTTACTGCGAACCACCGCTCCCTTACGGTCGCGGCTCGGTTAGAAATAGCACGACGATGGTAATACCATACGGGTTTATGTACTTTTCCCGCCTGTCATCCCTGCGAAAGCAGGGATCTAGTAAAGAAAGCCTATTTGAAACTGGATCCCTGCTTTTGCAGGGATGACATCGTAGTTTTTTGTCCAGTACAGAGTTATTTTTATGGGAATTGATAAAAATGATGGGGGAATGCTAACGCTAGCAGAAGATGCCTTCTTGTCGTGCTGCACTCATCATTTCTACCCACACCCCATTAATTGCGCATTATTTATACAAAACAACCTTGTTGAAAGCTTGATTTATTCTTGCAAAAAGTGTACAGTTGGACCGAAACAGGCTAAAAAGGATTTTTTGTCATGAATAAATTCATTCAATGGGGTACGCTATTGACTTGTTTGTGCTTGGTTGCTTGTACTGAGAAACCCAACACACCAAAGCCTACCACCACTTCAAAGCTTCAAGCTAAAACGGTGGCGGCAAAAACTCCCACCAAGACTAATAATGTACAACTCAGCGCCGATACCAAGCATCATTCTGATATAGAAGGCACTTATTATGTACAAAATCGCGTCATTGCCTCGGGTGGGGCCATCAGTGGCGCAATTATGGGCAGTTAAAAATTTTAGGGCCTGTTAACATTGGGTTTGTCGAAGCGAAAAATGAGAGGACCGATGCAAAATCCCAGCAAATTTGAGGATAATATCGAGAATATTTGACGAAAATTTGCTGGGATTTTGACCGGTTCTACTCATTTTGCAGCCGATAAACCCAATGTTAACAGGCCCTAATAACCCACTCCATATCTGGGCTTTCCTAGAAAAGAGGTAAACTATTAATATGAAAATAAGTCGTTTTAGCGTAGTGGCTGGCTTGTGCCTAGTGTGTTGCCTATTATTGGCTGAAGAAAGGCCTATCCCTGCTTCAACTTTGGTGATGGCTAACCCAGAACCTTTTACCGATCCCACACGTGCGATTACCGTCACTGCCGATAATCCAGAATTTAGCATTCGTTTAAAATCCAATCCGACTACGGGTTATCGCTGGTATTTAAAAGCTTTGCCCAGCACTTGGCTGGAAGTGCTGGGTGAAGACTATGTGCCTTCTAACACAACGGCTGTGGGTGCTGGCGGTGAAGAAACCTGGCATTTTAAAGTTTTGCCCGAAGGGTTTAAAGCGCGGATGTTGTTGTCGATTGAATTTGTGTCGGTGCAAGCTTGGAATATGAAAGGTGCCAATACCACTCAAAGTTTTTATGTGGCGACGGAAAGTAAAGAATAAAACGCTTCATTGTCTAAGGCTGCATTTTTAGAAGGCACCTAAATAATAAAGCGCTTGTTCATCTAAGGCTGCATTTTTAAAATCTCTATTACTAAAAAAAGTTAAGCAACCCATCAAAGTGAGCGCAGGTACACCTACACCGATGCATATCCCAGCATGCGAAGCGATCGCTGCACCTGCAATTGCAGCAGCTGCCAGAATGAGCGGACCACCCGGAATAACACCAACGCCTAGGAGGACTGCTGTTAGGACAACGGCACTTGCAATACCTAAGGCTATTTTATGATCTTGCACAAACCTCAAACAGTCTGCGCCAAAACTTGGACTTAACTCGTTTTCACTTTGAGCATGAGGATCCTGAGCATGTTCTACATCAAGTGAGGGTTCTACTGCATCGCGGAGATTACCCTTTCCGCCAGTGATTTCGAATTCTTCATCTTCATCTCCTTCTACTACAGCATCTTCAGCAGGAATTTCTGACAAATTTGAACCATCGTGATCTCCGCCTGGAATCAGGCCGAATTCTTCCTGATCAATTTTAATTTTTTGCTCCTCACCGTGTGGAATGACGGTACCTACTGAGCTTTGCGCTTTAGATATTGGTAAAGACGAAGTTGCAATACGAAAAACTTGTTGAAAGTTTCCCCAATCAACTAGCCGAGCTATCGCTGTATCTATCGTGGCTCTTCCATTTTCATTTAAGCCTTCCGAGTTTTTTAATTCTATTAATTCTGAAATCAACCTTATTCTGACATAGCGTTGATTGAGAATTGATGTATCATTTGTTTGCAATTTATATTCCCGTGGAATATAGTTCAGACAAACCCAAATATTTTGTTGACTATTAGCTGCTTCGATTATCGACAAGCGAGTAAGATTAAAAATTCCGGAAAATATTCGTCGATACTGAGGTTCAACTTCTTCCAAGAAAACACTAATATTTTCATAACTTTTCAAAATATCATCAATAGCCTCATCTCGAAAATTTTCAAGAACTTTCAGCAGTGGCCATACAATACATTGCATGTCTCGACTGAAAACTTCGGCACTGGATAATAATTTTTCCAATATATTTTTAATATTTTCTACATGTCGAAGAAAAGAATCTCGATCAGCGAAATCGCCCTCAATTGATTTGATGAATACCTGCATAGATTGTTTAAGTCGTTGGCTTTCCTTATCATTGCTGATTGGCATTTCGAGCATTTTAAGCAAATCGCTTTCATTTGGTGACGCACTCATAATCTCTACCCCATTATTCAAAACCCAGCTGTCATACCTGCGAATTCTATTAGTAAAATATTAAGCCAACCTTAAGAAAAATTAGAAAGTCAATTATTTGCTCTGCACTGGACAAAATAAAATTAGCCTATATATGTACATTCTGGTCTATTATCCCTGTGAAAGCAAGAATTTAGCCTTAATTTTGGCCTGAAACTGGATCCCGGCTTGCCCGGGATGACATCGTCGTTTACCGCCGAGTACAGCGAATTCCTTAAAGTATCTTATCACAATCGCCAGGCAGTTTCTAACCGAGCCACGACCGTCAGGGAGCGGTGGTTCGAAGTAAGAAATTACAGCTAACTCGATATTTTGGAAGATTTTTTATTCGACTTATTAGGGTCGGTTAGCATTTCGTTTCTCGAAGCGAGAATCTTACCCCCTTTTCTCGCCATCATAATTCCTACTTTGAACCACCACTCCCTGACGGTCGCGGCTCGGTTAAATTATCTCTATTTACCCGGCAATTGTGACAAGGTATCTATAAAGGTATATTATTTATACTTTTTAAGCAATCACTTCTAACCCATTCATATACGGCTGTAAAGCTTTGGGGATGTGAATGCGCCCCGCTTCGTCTTGGTAATTTTCCATGATGGCGACAAGCGTCCGGCCAATGGCGAGACCGGAGCCATTCAAAGTGTGCACCAATTCGGGTTTGCCTTTGCTGTTTCTAAAACGCGCTTGCATGCGCCGGGCTTGAAAGGCTTCGGTATTGGAACAAGAAGAAATTTCTCGATAGGTATTTTGTGCAGGTAACCACACTTCTAAGTCATACGTCTTCGCTGCACAGAAACCTAAATCGCCGGTACACAAAGACACGATGCGATAAGGCAATTCCAAACGCTGCAAAATCGTTTCGGCGTGCGATCGCAATTTTTCCAAACAAGCATAAGATTCTTCGGGATGCGATATCCATACCAACTCCACTTTTTCAAATTGGTGTTGTCGAATCATACCTCGCGTATCCTTACCATACGCGCCAGCCTCACTTCGAAAGCAAGGTGTGAGTGCCGTCCATTGCAAAGGTAAATCTTTCTCCGCCACAATATCATCGCGCATCAAATTGGTTAAAGACACTTCGGCAGTGGGAATCAAGCTATACCCTGCTGTGGTATTGAATAAATCTTCCTTAAATTTCGGCAATTGCCCCGTGCCCAATAAAGAAGCATCGTTGACGAGATAAGGGACATAAGATTCTCGATAACCGTGTTCCTTGGTATGAATGTCCAACATAAATTGACCTAAAGCGCGCTGTAAGCGAGCCAAATCGCCTTGCAAAACCACGAAACGTGCGCCGGTTAATTTTGCGGCTTTTTCAAAACTCATTTGTCCCAAAGCTTCGCCCAAAGCCACGTGATCTTTGACTTCAAAATGAAAAGTTCTAGGAGTACCGACTCGAGTGATTTCCACGTTCTCTTCTTCGCTTTGACCAATGGGAACAGATTCGTGTGGCAAATTAGGAATGCAGGCGTAAAAATTATTTAATTCGGATAAAATGGTATTTAAATTTTGTGTGAGTTGCGCTAAGGTATCCCCTAAAGTGCTGACTTTTGCCATCACAGCACTCACATCCTTGCCTTCGGCTTTTAAAATCCCAATTTGTTTGGATTGCACATTGCGTTCATTTTGCAATTGCTCTGCCTCCACTTGCAGCCTTTTACGTTCTGCCTCTAAGCGTTTAAATGAAGCCACATCCAAGTCAAAGCCACGGGTTTTTAATTTTTCAGCAATGCCTTCGGCATCCTCTCTTAAGCCTTTTACGTCTAACACTTTCTCTTATACCTTAATAAATTTTGATAATTTAACATACCCCGTGTTTTAAGGCAAGAAAAAGATCTTTTTTTGATTGTTCTAACCGAGCCGCGACCCTAAGGGAGCGGAGAAAGCGGGCCACATTTCACCGCGGCTCGGTCAGAGCATTGCTGCATTTTGGATATTAAGTCTCAGACAGACCCTCTCACCCCGCCGTCACAGTCGCATCACTGGGAATTGCAGTAGCGTGCAGATCGTTGTCAATCACTTCGAGATGTACGCTGCCGCCTTGAGCCAATGCGCCAAAGAGCATTTCATCGGCCAAAGGTTTTTTCACTTTTTCTTGAATCAATCTCGACATCGGACGTGCACCCATTTTTTCATCGTAACCGTGGACGGCCAACCAATGCCTGGCTTCTTCATCCACTTTTAATTTAATTTTGTGTTCTTCCAATTGCACTTCGAGCTCCATCAAAAATTTATTCACCACACTTTCAACGGTAGCCAAATCCAAGTGCTTAAATTGAATGATCGCGTCCAATCTATTTCTAAATTCCGGCGTAAATAAGCGTTTAATAGCCAACAAGGCATCAGAATTCTGCTCTTGCTCCGTGAATCCCATGGTGTTTTTAGCCAAATCCTCAGCACCGGCATTAGTCGTCATGATTAAAATCACATTTCTAAAATTGGCTTTGCGACCATTGGTGTCGGTTAAAGTACCATGGTCCATCACTTGCAATAACAAGTTATACACATCGGGGTGCGCTTTTTCAATTTCATCTAATAGGACCACGGAATAAGGATGATGTGATACAGCTTCTGTCAACAAACCGCCTTCATCATAACCGACATAACCTGGAGGTGCACCGATCAAACGCGAAACGGTGTGTTTTTCCATGTATTCTGACATGTCAAAACGGATTAACTCCACCCCCATTAAAGCAGCCAAACGACGTGTGACTTCGGTTTTACCCACACCCGTAGGCCCGGCTAACAAAAAACAACCCACGGGTTTATCTGTTTCACGTAAACCTGCGCGTGAGAGTTTAATTGCTGCACCCAAAGCTTCAATGGCTTCGTCTTGACCGAAAATCATCATTTTTAAATCGCGCACCAAATTACGCAACACTTCTTTGTCTGAAGTCGATACAGTTTTAGTCGGTACATGCGCCATTTTCGCGACGACTTGTTCTATCTCCGTCGAATTAATAACACGTTTTTTACGGTTTTCTCCTTGTAAAGCTTGGTGTGCGCCCGCTTCATCCACAATGTCAATGGCTTTATCCGGTAAAAAGCGATCCGTGATAAAGCGCGCTGACAATTCTGCTGCAGAACGCAAAGCTTTCAAAGAATAATGGATCCCATGGTGAAATTCGAACTTGCTTCTCAGCCCTTTCAATATTTGATAAGTTTGCTCTATCGTAGGTTCATTGATGTCGACGCGTTGAAAACGTCGGGTTAAGGCATGATCTTTTTCAAAAATCCCGCGGTATTCTTGATATGTCGTCGCGCCGATGCATTTTAAATTTCCCGAAGTTAACAAGGGTTTAATTAAATTGGAAGCATCCATCACCCCGCCTGAAGCAGCACCCGCCCCAATGATCGTGTGAATTTCATCAATGAATAAAATCGCGCCAGGTTGTTCAGCCAATTCGTGGATCAATTGTTTGAAGCGTTTTTCAAAATCGCCACGGTATTTTGTACCGGCCAACAAATTTCCCAAATCCAAAGCATAGACCGTACAATGAGAAATCACTTTGGGGACATTGCCTTCAACAATCAATTTGGCCAAACCTTCAGCGATCGCGGTTTTACCCACACCCGCTTCGCCTACCAATAAAGGGTTATTTTTACGACGACGGCACAAAGCTTGTATCGTCAGAGCAATTTCTTCTTCACGACCAATAAGCGGATCGATTTTTCCCGTCATGGCCAAAGCATTTAAATTCGTGCTATAAGCTTCCAAAGCACTTTGTCCATTTGCTCCCCCTTCTTCTTCCCCCAACGGAGATTGCAAATTGTCTGCTTTAAATTGTGCAGGCAATTCTTGGGATTTAGGATTACCTCGATTCATGTAATTCACGATGTCTAAGCGGTTCACTTGAGCCACTTTTAAAATTTGCACGGCTTCACTATCGGGTTCACTAAAAATAGCCACCAACACATTCGCACCATCCACTTCATTGCGTCCGGGCGATTGCCCCACATGAAAAATCGCTCTTTGTAAAACGCGTTTAAACCCTAAGGTCGTTTGTGTTTCGCGTTTTTCTCCCGTCTCAGAATAACTGGGGATCTTGTCTAAAGCTTCCGACAATAAATATTGAATTTGATTCACATTGACACCACAAGCCAATAAAGCATCTATCGCCGATGCATTTTTTAATAATGCGAACAAAAGATGTTCGACGGTGATGTATTCGTGCAAACGCTCCTTAGCCTCTTTAAAAGCTTGATTGAGTGTCACTTCTAAATCTCTACTTAACATGGCTTTCTCCTCTAACTCATGGCCGCTCATTTTTATTGAGCTTAAACAATGTGATTATCATCATCGCCATTTTCACTTCCTCTTAGCTATAACCTTAGCTTAAAAATAGAAATATTGCGCTTTTTAATTGAAAAAAATGCTAAAAATGGCTCGAAATTATACAGATTCAATCTCTCTTACTAAAATCTACTCTCCGATTATAGAGTTTTTTTATTAACAAAATCTTATAAACCAGCTAGAATGGTTATATTCAAAGATAAATAATTAAGGAAGCCAAGATGACAATCTATACTCACTCTGAAAAAATACGTACCTTATGCGAAAAAACTTGGGACGAAGACATTATCCCCACTCTAAAAAATTTTATTAGCATTCCCAATAAATCACCGGCCTTCGATCCGCAGTGGGAGAAAAACGGTCATATCGATGCAGCCGTTAAATTGGCAAGCGATTGGGTCAATCGCCAAGCTATTGCCGGATTAACATTGCGCGTATTGCAACTGCCCAAACGTACGCCCCTTATTTTCATCGACATCCCCGGTTCAACCGATAGAACCATTCTACTGTATGGGCACCTTGATAAACAACCGGAAATGCAAGGCTGGCTAGAAAATCTGTCTCCTTGGAAGGCCGTATTAAAAGGCGATAAATTGTATGGGCGCGGTGGTGCCGACGATGGCTACGCTATTTTCAGTTCTATTTTAGCGATCAAAGCTTTAAAAGCCAATGATATCCCACACAGTCGCATTGTCATTTTGATTGAAAATTGCGAAGAAAGTGGTAGTATCGATTTGCCTTTTTATATCGATGAACTTCAAAAAGACATTGGAACGCCCGAATTAATCATTTGCCTAGATTCCGGTTGTGGTAACTACGAACAATTGTGGAATACCACTTCTTTAAGAGGTTTGATCAACGGAACTTTAAAGGTAGAAACGCTACGCGAAGGCGTTCATTCCGGTTATGGCAGCGGCATTATGCCTTCTAGTTTTAGAATTTTAAGACAATTATTAAGTCGCATTGAAAATAAAAACACCGGGGAAATTTTGTTATCGGCTTTTCACGTTAAGCTCCCCGAAGAACGCATTCGAGAAGCACGGATTGCTGCGACCGTGCTGGGCGATGAAATCATCAAAGTCTTTCCACGCAGCGGTTCTTTTTTACCTGTCAATGATAATATGACTGAACTTTTGTTGAATCGTACTTGGCGTCCGGCTTTAGAAATCATAGGTTGCGATGGGTTACCCGGTTTAAACAATGCCGGAAACGTTTTAAGACCTTATACGACGATTTCTTTGTCTTTGCGCACCCCGCCTACGTGTGATTCCGACAAAGCCGCTCATCAATTGAAACAAATTTTAGAAGACAGTCCGCCTTATCGTGCTAAAGTCACTTTTACACCAACACAAATCAGCCGCGGATGGGAAGCGCCTGTATTAAAACCTTGGCTTAAAACGGCTATTCAAGAAGCTTCAGAATGCTATTTTGGAAAAGAAGCCTTGGCCATGGGCGAAGGCGGAACCATTCCTTTCATGGCTATGTTAAGCGCGAAATTCCCAAAAGCACAATTTTTAATTACGGGGATTTTAGGACCGTATTCTAATGCACATGGACCCAATGAGTCTTTGGATATTCCCGCCGTGAAATGCTTAACCGGATGTATTAGTCATGTCATTGCCAAAGAAGCTGAAGCACGATGACAATGATGGCGATGCAAAATAATTTAGAACCTTATAAGAAACAACTCAGGGAGATCCAGGATGCGATTTCTCATCGTTTAAATGAAGAAAAAAATACAGCGGATTTGATTAAAGAGTACACACAAGCTTTAGATAAAGTGATTGTTCACTTATGGGAAGATTGTACGGTGAATTCGCAGCAATACTCTTTGCTTGCCATAGGGGGTTATGGACGTTTTGAGTGGTATCCTTATTCCGATGTGGATATTTTAATTTTAACCCACACCGCTATTGAAGAAGAACCGCATTTAGAGTGTTTTTTACAACGTCTGTGGGACCTCAAATTAAAAGCCTCTCCCATCACCACCACCTTGGAACAATTGAGTGCTTTGTGTTTTGAAAATTTGAACACACTCAGCAGTATTTTGGACCAACGTTATCTCTGTGGCTCTAGTGATTTATACGCATTATTTTGTGCGTATCATCAAAAATTATTGCCTTTTTCAACACTCGATTTTTACCAAAAAAAGCAAGCAGAAAAAGAACGGCGCCACCAGAATTTCGGTGTGCACGCCTTTTGCTTAGAACCCAACGTCAAAGAAGGTCCCGGTGGTTTGCGGGATGTTCAAACGGCATTATGGTATTTTAAATATAGTTTATTGGTAACCGAACCGCGACCGTCAGGGAGCGGATGGGATGCTTTGGCTTCTGAAGGCATTCTAACTTCTGAAGAATGCCAAGCTTTGTTCGACGCCTATTTTTATCTGGCCCGCATTCGTTTTGCGCTGCACTTATACGCCAAGAAAAAAGAAGATAAATTATCGCTTGAAGCACAGGCTTTGTTGGCACAGCAATACCATGAAGATCATCGTTCTTTTATGCGACATTATTATGAGCAGGTGCTTTTGATTCAAAGGTATATAGAGATATTAGAGAAAAGTTTTTTGACTGATTTATCATCCCCACGAAAACAGGGATCTAATTTCAAACCCTGGATTCCTGCTTTCGCAGGAATGACAGAAGAAAATATCCCTCTAGCCTTCATTCAACACTTGCATACAAATCCACCGACAGAAAAAGAAGCTTTAGACGTTGAAACGCAAGCCTTATTTTTAAAAATATTCGACAACGCGCCTTATGTTTATCCTTGTCTTAAAGCCTTGCGTCTTTGGGGATTGTTACCCTACTATTTACCCGAACTAAAATTCTGCATCGGCTTAATACAACACAGTTTGTTTCACATGTATACTGTCGATGAACATACTTTATTATTAACCGCTATGCTGGATAAATTTCACGAAACAAAATACCAAGAACAATACCCTTTGTGTCATGAAATTATTGGCACCATACAATCACCGGTCGTGCTGTATTTGGCAGCGCTTTTACACGACAGTGGCAAAGGACGTTCAGAAGATCACAGCATCGTCGGAAAAAAATTGGCCATTCAACTAACACAACGTTTATCGACTTTACTCAGTCGCGAAGAACAAGAGAATTTAATCTGGTTGGTAGAAGAACATTTGCTAATGTCGCATGTGGCTCAAAAACAAGATATACACGATCCCACTGTTTTGATTGCCTTTGCCAAAAAGGTCAAAGATCTAAATCGGTTAAAATTATTGTACCTCTTAACGGTCGCCGACATTTCTGCGACCAACCCCACTTTATGGAACAGTTGGAAAGACAGTTTGTTAAAAAAATTGTATTTAGCGACCGAAAAGACTTTGGCGGTTCATTGTATTTTATCGCCCAGTGAAGTCAAAGCACTGTGTAAAAAAGAACTTACCTTAAAATTCTTAGAAAAAAATTTGTCTGCATTGCTCTGCCCAAAAGAGGCTATTGCATTGTGGAAAAATTGGCCGCCAATTTATTTTTTGCACCACAGTGTGCCAAGTATTGTAAAGCATACAGCCTTAGTGTTAAGGAAAGAAACGAACGCAGTTTTTTGTTTCAGCGATCATCCCAGACACGGGCATTATGAATTGTTTATTTACTGCAAAGACCGCCCTTTTTTATTTTCAACCTTCGCGAATGTCTTAGAAAAAGAAAATCTCAATGTGGTATCCGCTGATATTTTAACCACGGAAGACGGCTATGCCTTAGACAGTTTTTATGTCTTGCGCGATCAAAATTATGTGCAAAGGAAATTACATTTATTAGAACGCTTGCAAAAAGCCTTAGGTCTATTGGAAAAAAACCTTGCGCCACCCGTCTTCAACGAAAGATTTCACAAAAAATTCGCATGGCCTTCGATAAGTACTGACATTCAATGCCATCAAAATGAAAATGCAAACCATACAGAAATTGAAATCATTTCTTATGACAGGCCTGGACTCTTGGTTAAAATTGGTTTGGTATTCACTCAACATCAGTTAAATCTAGAACAAGCCAAAATTACCACCTTAGGACAGCGAGTAGAAGATTTATTTATTGTAAGTCAACACAAACAAAAATTATCGGATGAAACGATCAAAGCCTTAAAACAAGATTTATGGACGGTGGTACATTAATGTTAAAATTAAAGAATTATTTTCAAACTTGGATCGCTCAGCATAATAAAGCCTGGATCCGAATGTATTTCTTTTTTAAAACACTCATTTTAACACCCAAAACCATCGGGGCTATTGTACCCAGTTCACCTTATTTGGCCAGAGCCATGGCTTCTTATATTCCTCGACCTCAAAAAGGCGTGGTCATAGAACTCGGTGCTGGAACTGGCGTTATCACAGAAGCTATCTTAAAACGTGGTATCCATCCCAACGACCTAGTTCTTATTGAATCCTCACCTGATTTTGCCAATACACTAAGCGAAGAGTTTAGCTCTGTGGCGATTATGACTGGTTTTGCACAAGATTTGGTGACTTTATTGAAAAATGAATCGCGTCCGGTGATAGCCATTGTTTCGAGTCTCCCCTTGCGATCTTTAGAACCCGAAACGACAAAGCGCATTTTGGCGCAAATACCTCAAGTTTTAGATCCCCAAGGCGTGTATATTCAATTTACCTATGACATCCGAAAAACACTGTATTTTTATCCATCAAATTATCAATTGATAGACTCTCAAATTGTTTGGAAAAATATTCCTCCCGCTAAGGTCGAGGTTTATCGTATTGCCGCTATGTAGTATCTAATTTAAATCTTAATGCGCAGTAATGAACGAGACACAGACTACCAAGCCAGGATTCATCTTGTATATCATTTTAATTAAGTGTTAAAATTAAATTTAAAAACATCGCACTAAGGGAGATTTTCATGCCAAAACAAGCCTTTAATACCCGCGTGATACATGCTGGTCAGACGCCTGATCTCAGCACAGGTGCAGTGATGCAGCCGATTTATGCGACTTCCACTTATGCACAAAAAAGCCCTGGGCAACATTCAGGCTATGAATATTCCCGTACTCAAAACCCCACTCGCCATGCCTATGAAGCTTGTGTAGCCGATTTAGAAGAAGGAATTCAAGGTTTTGCCTTTGCTTCGGGGATGGCTGCCATCGCTTCGATTTTAGAATTATTGGATACCGGCGATCACATTGTTGCTTGCGACGATTTATACGGCGGCACCGTGCGCTTATTCAATCGAGTTCGTACACGAAGTGCCGGCTTATCTTTCACTTTTGCAGATTTGAGCAAACCTCAAGTCGATCTAAAGCAATATACGACCGCCAAAACCAAACTATTGTGGCTAGAAACTCCGACCAATCCCTTGCTCAAATTGGTCGATTTAAAAAGCTTGGTAGGACAAGCCAAGGCATTGGGTTTGATGATCGTCGTCGACAATACTTTTGCCAGCCCTTATTTACAACAGCCTTTGACCTTGGGCGCCGATATCGTTGTGCATTCTGCCACGAAATATTTGAATGGCCACAGCGATATGGTCGGTGGCATTGCCGTCGTTGGCAATAACTCTGCCTTGGCAGAACAAATGGCTTTCATACAAAATTCTGCTGGCGCTATTGCCGGCCCTTTCGATGCTTTTTTAGCACTGCGCGGTTTAAAAACTTTGGCGGTGCGCATGGATCGTCATTGTGAGAATGCCATGGCCTTGGCAGAATGGTTGTGCACCCAAGCAAACATCAAAAATGTCATTTACCCTGGTTTAAGCTCGCATCCTCAACACGAACTGGCCAAAGATCAAATGCGCCATTTTGGTGGGATGTTAAGTCTACGTTTGCACGGTAGTCTAACTGAAACCAAAATTTTCTTAGAACAGTTAAAGGTGTTTACTTTGGCTGAAAGTTTGGGTGGTGTTGAAAGCCTGGTGTGCCACCCTGCACTCATGACGCATGCTTCTTTACCCCCAGAGCGACGAGCCGAACTCGGCATAGACGATACTTTGGTGCGCTTGTCGGTAGGCATAGAAGCCCTCGACGATTTAAAAACCGACATAGCACAGGCTTTAAAAAAGGCTTTTTTATAAAGGATGAATATGAATAAGGCTTACATTTCTCGATTCACCCTGGTGCTATTTATTGCGGGTGCCATCGACAGCATTCGAAATTTACCTACCACGGCTTTGTTCGGCAGTTCCCTCGTTATGTATTATTGTTTTGCTGCCATTACCTTTTTAATTCCAATCGCCTTGTTGTCTGCAGAATTGGCAGCCACTCGAATAGGCAATGGAATTTACGAATGGATCAAAAGTGCCTTTGGGCCTAAAATGGGTTTTCTAGCTATTTGGTTACAATGGATCAATACAATGGTGTGGTTTCCGACCATCTTATCTTTCATTGCGGGAACCGCGAGTTATTTTATCAATCCGGCTTTAGCCACAGACAAAGGCTTTCTTTTAACCCTCATCTTGCTGACTTTTTGGGGCTTAACTTTATTAAATTTACGCGGCATTCATTTGTCTACTCGCGCAGCTTCCTGGATGGCTCTATTAGGGATGGTATTTCCCTTATCGCTTATTTTATTAGCCGGTGTATGGTGGCTGTTAAGCCATCAATCCTCACATATTGAATTGTCCCTATCGGCATTCTTTCCTTTCGGACAACAACACGGTGCTTTTTCTTCTTTAACGGCCATCATTGCTGGATTTTTAGGAATTGAATTAGCCAGCGTCCACATCAATCATTTAAAAAATCCTGCCGCCGATTATGCCAAATCCCTAGCCATCGCTGTCCCTTTCATTCTTATTACGATGGCTTTTGGTGCATTGACTGTTGCCATGGTCTTAGCGCAAAAGGACATCAATATCGTCAATGGTGTCATAGAAGCCTTTGACAATTTTTTGGCGGTGTATCATCTTCGATTTTTATTACCTATTGTAGGGCTGATGATTTTAATCGGCAGTATCGGAGGCATGATCAGTTGGGTCATTTCTCCAGCCAAAGGCTTATTACAAGCCAGCCAAGATGGTTTTTTGCCCCCATTTTTCTGTAAAACGAATCCGCATCATGCACCGAATCGCGTCTTATTGGGTCAAGCCATTTTAGTCAGCTTGATTTCAGGGGCTTTTTTACTTTTTCCCAGTGTCAATGGCGGCTATTGGTTGTTAACTGCTTTAAGTACCGAATTGTATTTATTGATGTATGTGATGTTATTAGCGGCCGCTGTGTATTTGAAATGGAAAAAACCTCAAGAAACACGGTCTTTTCAATTGGGCAAAGGCATAAGCGGTACCTTATTGGTGGCTCTTTTAGGATTCATCGGTTGTGGCATTGCTTTGATCATCGGGGTCATTCCCCCCAGCGACATTGCCGTGGGAAATCCGGTTCGATATACGATGATTTTCCTCAGTGGCTTGGTGGGCTTTATAGTACCGGTGTTTTTATTTTATCGGCTACATCGAAAACAGCGAAATTCGGCGACTTAAGTTGTCATTCCTGCGAAAGCAGGAATCCACTTTCAAACCCTGAGCCCCTGCTTTCGCAGGGATGACAAAGCGGGTATAATGCTTCCAAAGATATTTAAAGAATAAGGTCCATAAAAATGCAACAACATCCACATCAAAAATTAATTATTCTAGGCTCAGGACCCGCCGGTTACAGCGCCGCTGTGTATGCTGCACGAGCCAATTTAAAGCCCTTGCTCATTACGGGCTTGCAAAAAGGCGGTCAATTAATGACCACAACCGAAGTGGATAATTGGCCTGGCGACATTGAAGGCTTATTAGGTCCCAAATTAATGGAGCGGATGGAAGCCCATGCCGCGCGTTTTGATACGGCTATCCTGTTTGACCAAATTCATACAGCGGATTTGAAAAAACACCCTTTTACTTTAATCGGCGATCTCGCGACCTACACTTGCGATGCCTTGATCATTGCCACCGGCGCTTCGGCTAAGTATTTAGGCCTGCCTTCAGAAGAAGCCTTCAAAGGCCGTGGCGTATCGGCTTGCGCGACTTGTGATGGGTTTTTCTATCGCAATAAAGATGTGTTGGTGGTCGGTGGCGGCAATACTGCCGTGGAAGAAGCACTGTATTTGTCTAACATCGCGCGCAAAGTGTATGTCGTTCATCGACGCGATAAATTTCGCTCCGAAAAAATCTTAATCGATAAACTGATGGCCAAAGCCAAAGAAGGCAATGTGGAGATCATTTGGAATCACACTTTAAATGAAGTCTTGGGCGATAATCGAGGGGTAACGGGGGCCGAATTGAAACACACTCAAAATGAAAACACTCAAAAAATTCAGGTAGAAGGTATTTTTATTGCCATCGGCCATCAACCCAACACAGGGATATTTGAAGGTCAGTTGGAAATGAAAAATGGTTATATCGTCACGCACAGTGGTTTAAACGGCAATGCAACGGCGACTTCCATTCCGGGTATATTTGCGGCTGGTGATGTGGCCGATCCCATTTATCGGCAAGCTGTGACGTCTGCCGGCTCAGGGTGCATGGCAGCGCTGGACGCTGAAAAGTATTTAGACGAATAAAGACTTGCTTACAACTCGCTAGGCTGAAGGGAATTCGTTGATTTTTGAGTACCGCAGCGCAGTTTATATTGACATAAATGAGCAGCGGAGCAGAAAAAATCAACGCATTACATCCAGCATAGTAGAATTGTAAGCCGGTCTTCACTTGATATATCTTTATTTTTAGACTAAGATACTGCCAATTGTTGAATAAATCTGTGAGAAATTATGTCCAAAGAAGATCATATCGAAATGGATGGGGTGATCCTAGAAACCCTGCCGAATACCACTTTTAGAGTTAAACTCGACAATGGGCATGTTGTGACAGCCCATATTTCCGGTAAAATTCGCAAAAACTACATCCGTATTTTAACGGGTGATAAGGTGACAGTGGAATTGACGCCCTATGATCTGACGAAAGGGCGTATTACCTTTAGGCATAAAGAGTCTGCTGCTGGAGCTTAACGCCCTCAAAAGTAGCTTCTTCTAACCGAGCCGCGACCGTCTCAGGGAGCGGAAAAAAATATCGCCCGCTTTCTCCGCTCCCTGACGGTCGCGGCTCGGTTATAGCAATCAATGCATGATGGAGCAATTACACCTTATCACTCACCCATTCTTCTGCCATCGCCAACACTGATTTCAATTTCGATACATCACTCGCCGCAGCCTGCGCCATATCGGGCTTACCGCCGCCTTTGCCACCTAATTTTTCAGCTAAAAACCCCACCAATTGCCCTGCGTGTATTTTATCGCTTAAGGCATTGCTGACACCGACTACTAAATGTACTTTATCTTCATATTGACTCGCCAAAATAACCACACAAGGTTCCAAAGCCGATTTGGTTTGCAATAAGATTTCCCTTAAAGTTTTGGGATCCATAACACCGACTTCGGCACAGATATAAGAAAAATTTCCCATCTTTTGCGCTTGAGACACCAAATCCTGAGCACGCAACAAAGCCAATTGAGACTCCGCTTTTTCCAAGGTTTTTTCGATTTTTTTCCAACGTTCTATCTGCGCTTTGGCACGCGTCAACACATCGTCTTTTTGAATTTTTAAGAGATCGCACAAAGCATTCAAATCTTGATGCAAGCGATTGCCCCATTGCCAAGCTGCCAAACCCGTAATCGCTTCTATTCGACGAATACCGGCAGCAACACCAGTTTCGGCAATGATTTTAAACAAACCAATGTCGCCACTGCGACTGACGTGCGTTCCGCCACACAGTTCTTTGGAAACCTGACCAATTTGCAAAACCCGCACGGTTTCATCGTATTTTTCACCGAATAGGGCCATGGCTCCACTTTGAATCGCTTCGGCCGCATTCATGTGGTGTGTTTCCACCAAAGTATTATTCAGAATTTCCACATTCACTTGTTTTTCGATCTCTTCTAAAATCGTGGGGCTTAAAGCTTCAAAATAAGAAAAATCAAAACGAAGACGATCGGGTGCAACCAAAGATCCCTTTTGAACGACTTCTTTTCCTAAGACTTTTTGCAATATCGCATGCAATAAGTGTGTGGCTGTATGGTTACGTGCAATGGCTTTACGTTTCAAAGTATTCACTTCAGCCTGTACTTCCATGCCAATGCGCCATTCGCCTTGTTGAACGATACCCACATGCAAAATACTGCCGCTTTCTTTTTGCGTGTCTTCGACTTGAAACTCCGCATTGGAAGCCGTCAATACGCCTTGATCGCCGACTTGACCGCCACTTTCTGCATAAAAAGGCGTATGTTCCAAAATAATCATGCCTTTTTGGCCGGCTTTTAAAACATCCACTTTAGCACCTTCATAGACCAAAGCAACAATCTTGGCACGATCAGACAAAGATTCATAGCCGATGAAATCCGTCTTTTCTTCAAAAGCCAATTTTTCATGGTAATCAAAAGCAAATTGACTTGCCTTGCTCGATAAAGTGCGTTGCTTTTGCATTTCTTCTTCAAAGCCTTCCATATCCAAATGCAAACCACGTTCTCGGGCGATGTCGGCCGTTAAATCCGGTGGGAATCCATAGGTATCGTACAATTTAAAAATAATGCTGCCTGGAATGCATTGACCACTCAATTGAGCAATTTGTTGATTCAACAAACGCATGCCTTGCTCTAAAGTTCGACTGAATTGTTCTTCTTCTTGTTTCAAAGTACGCTCGATAAAAGCTTTCTGTTCTCTTATTTTAGGATAAGCATCGCCCATATGCTGCGCCAAAGTAGCGACTAAGCGATAGAAAAAAGGCTCTTTTAAGCCTAAGGCATACCCATGTCGTATTGCTCGACGAATGATGCGTCGCAAGACATAACCACGGCCTTCATTGCTCGGCATCACGCCATCGGCAATCAAGAAAGAAGTGGCGCGAATGTGATCCGCAATGACGCGCAGAGAAGTATTGCTGAGATCGGCGCACTTCGCAAAACGGGCGATGCTTTCAATGATCGGCACAAATAAATCAGTGTCATAATTATTGTGTACGCCTTGCATCACCGCAGCCATACGCTCTAGCCCCATTCCCGTATCGACAGAGGGTTTGGGCAAAGGGATCAATTCGCCGGAAGCTTGGCGATCGTATTGCATAAACACCATATTCCAAACTTCGATGTATCTATCGCCATCGGCTTCCGATGTTCCCGGAGGACCACCAAAAATATCGGCGCCGTGATCGTAAAAAATTTCAGAACAAGGGCCACAGGGTCCGGTATCGCCCATCGACCAAAAATTATCTTCTGCGCCACAACGTGAAAACCGCTTCGGATCGACTTTTAATTCATTTAACCAAATGTTAGCTGCTTCATCGTCTTCTTCAAACACCGTGACCCACAATTTTTCAGGCGGCAAATGCAAGATCTTCGTTAAGAAATCCCAAGCGTATTGAATAGCTTCTCGTTTAAAATAATCGCCAAAACTGAAATTACCCAGCATTTCAAAGAAAGTATGGTGTCTGGCCGTATAGCCCACATTTTCCAAATCATTGTGTTTACCGCCTGCGCGAATGCAAGTTTGAGCAGAACAAGCGCGCGTATAATCTCTTTTTTCTAAGCCCAAAAAAACATCTTTAAATTGCACCATGCCTGCGTTGACAAATAACAGCGTTGGATCGTTTTTGGGGATCAAAGAACTGGACAAAACGGGGGTATGCCCCTGTTCTTGAAAATAATTTAAAAATTTTTCTCTTAATTCATTGCTGTTCATGATAAGGTTCTCGTAAAAATCGATTAATGTGTTCTAAAGAAAAACCGCGGTATTGTAAATATCGCGCTTGCTGTCCATAACTTTTATTGTCTTTTGGCTTTTCACTAAAGCGTTTGGCCCACGTCATCGCCAAACCTTCGTACCATTCTTCATCCTTGAAAGCCGTGTTTACGCTGTGCGAAGACAAACCTTTTTCTTTCAATAAAAGGGCTATGCGGCGCGGTCCTAAACCCTGTCTGTATTTAGAGTGTATCAACAATTCAGAAAAACGCGTGTCATTTAAAAAACCTTTGTCTATTAAAGACTGAAGCACTTGCTGAATGCATTCCACATCATCGCTTTTTTTCAATAATTTTTGCTTTAACTCCGCCACACTGTGATCACGGCGCGACAAAGCATTTAAAGCCACGCGCCGCAACATTAGCTTTTCGTCTTCTACTGTATTCAGATATCTGCTTCCTCTAAGGCTTCTGCATCCTCAGAAGCCAACAAGGCCTCGGGATGTGCCAACAATTCTGAACGCAATTTGGCGTCGATTTCTTTCGCAATCGTCGGATTGTTTTTCAAGAAATCGCGAACATTGTCTTTGCCTTGACCCATGCGTTCTCCATTGTAACTGTACCAAGCACCCGATTTTTCAATTACTTTGTGTTTCGCGCCCAAATCCACCAATTCACCGTGATAAGATACACCTTCACCATACAAAATATCGAATTCGGCGACTTTGAATGGCGGTGCGACTTTATTTTTAACGACTTTAACTTTGGTTTCATTGCCATACACTTCATCGCCGCGTTTCAATGCACCCGTTCTACGGATGTCTAAGCGAACCGAAGCGTAGAATTTCAAGGCATTTCCACCGGTGGTGGTTTCAGGGCTTCCGAACATGACGCCTATTTTCATACGAATTTGGTTGATGAAAATAACAAGCGTGTTAGAACGTTTGATATTGGCAGTGAGTTTACGCAAAGCCTGAGACATCAATCGTGCATGTAAACCCATGTGTTGATCGCCCATTTCACCTTCAATTTCAGCACGAGGGGTTAAAGCGGCAACGGAATCCACCACCACAATGTCGACGGCATTGGATCGCACCAACATATCCACAATTTCCAAAGCTTGTTCCCCGGTATCGGGTTGTGAAACCAATAAATCTTGGACGTTCACGCCCAATTTCAAAGCATACCCTGGATCCATGGCATGTTCTGCATCGATGAAAGCTGCCTGGCCACCGATTTTTTGACATTCAGCAATCGCTTGTAAAGTTAAAGTGGTTTTACCCGAAGATTCGGGGCCATAAATTTCCACCACGCGTCCTCGAGGATAACCACCGCCTAAGGCAATGTCCAAACCCAAAGAACCCGAAGAAATGGTTTCGATTTCATGCGCATCGGCATGTTCACCCAATAACATCACGGCACCCTTACCAAATTGACGCTCGATTTGATCGCGCACCGCATTTAATGCTTTTAATTTCTGCTCGTCCATTTTAACCTCTTAATTTAAATATTGAATCATTACATCTATCATTTTTACAAAGCCAACATAGCACTTTGTCTTTTATAGATTTCTTGGCTCCCCGAGTGCGGCCGCTGCGTGGCCTTGTCGAAGATGACATACTATTCGTCCTGCGAAACATCCTTCGACAAATTCATTTTAATTTTCGCGGCATCCTTCAAACCACGTTCATACAGATCATAATCCGCTTCCCCCAATCCTTGCCCCCATTCTTGCTGCAATTGCATTTTTTGTTGTACGCTTAAACGCGCGATGTCACCGACATGCACGCCTCGAACACGCAACACCACTGCGTCGCCATTCTTTAAAGAAGTGCTCACTACCGATTGCTTCCCATCAGAATTCAAAGGCGTCTTAAATAAAAGCTTGATAATGTCGGGATCGATCCCCGCTGAAGTCCGTGTAACCCCCTGCGTTTCTTGCCACAACAAACCATTTTTTTGCGCTAAGACCTTCGGATCTTGACCTTGTTGCAGCCCTTTCAAAATCAACTCCGCTTTGGCACTGGCTGCTTTTTCAAGCGCTTGTGCTTTTAACAAAGATTGGATCTGAGCTTGCACAATGGCTAAGGGTTTTACTTGCGTGGCTTGATGCGCTTGAATACGCAACACCATCACACTGCCATCACTCAAGGTGATCAAAGCACTGTTGTAACCTTGTTGTAAAACATCATTGCTAAAGGCAGCTTGAATAACCGCTGGCTCAAAAATAGCTTGTTTGGTTTGCGCGTTAAACCAATCGCTGACTTGAATGGGCAATTTCAATTTTTGCGAAACGGCTTGCAAACTGGTAGGGTCTTCATAAGCGAGACTGTCCAGTTGATCGCTCAAACTACCCATCAATTTATCCACGGCTTGATTTTGCAAACGTGTTGCAATGCTGTTTTTCACGGCAGCAAAAGGCTTGGTTTCAGACTGAGCATCATAATAGGCTTTGACCTCGGCATCGCTCACCGAGACTTGTTTTTTTAAATTTTCGGGTTTAATTTGGATGTAAGCTATCTTTACTTTTTCGGGATCCATAAAATCGGATGGATGGCTTGCATAATATTGCTCAATCGCTTTGGGATCCAGTGTCATACTGTTGGCAAAAGATTGGGCGGGGATCAAAACATAGCCCATGTCGCGCGTTTGATACAAAGTCGCCACCGCATCCGTCAATTCATTTGGCAACACAAAAGCACTTTGGATCATTCCATAACGCACTTGATCAATCAGCAATTGATTTTGCAAATTTTGCTGAAATTCTTGAGGGGTATATCCCAAAGCATCCAAAGTTCGTTGATACAAAGTGGGAGAAAAAACACCTTTTTCTTGAAAAACGGCTAAATTTGCTAAGGTCTCTCGCAACATCGGTGCCGACACTGCAAAACGTTCGTGATTCGCGGCTTCACTCAATAACGTCATTTCTAACCATTGATCCGCGACTGTTTTCTGCAATTTTTTTCGCGCCGCATCGCTGATCGGAACATTTGGATTAGACAAAGAAAATAAGCGTTCGCTACGTTTTAGAAGACGTTCAAAATTATCTTGGGTTAATTTCGTACCGTTGACTTGCACCACGACCGTGCTGCTTTTACTTTCTTGTAAATAGTAATGGATCCCCCAAATGGCGAAAGTGAAAGCCACCAAGCCAACAATCAGCGTGGCAATAAGACCCTGAGTTTTATCACGAATATTTTGCAACATGTCTTTTTACTCGATTGGCTAAAGCTGGAATATAATACCTGGTTATTCGATGGAAAGAAAGACTTGCATTTAGGAAGCAAGAATGCTATCTATTAAGGTCTATTCATACTACATTTTGGTTGTTTTTTATACTATGGAGCGTTTCATGAAATTATCACAACTGTTGTTGACTTGCCTGGCACTCACCCCCCTCGTTTTACAAGCGGATTTACCGCAACAAGTCAATAATCAGCCCCTGCCTTCTTTATCTGGCGTGGTACAACCCATTATGGCGGCTGTCGTGAATATTCAAGCCAAAAACAGCAGTCCTCTGCCACTGCCCCCGAATGAAGCGGGGGATGAGCAAAATAACAATGAAGGAACCCCTCCTGCCAAACCCCGAGAAAAAGGGATCAACATTGGTTCAGGCGTCATCATTGACACCGCCAAAGGCTATATCATCACGAATGCGCATTTAGCGAATAAAAATGATACTTTTACCGTCACACTCAGCGATGGCCGTCGTTTTAAAGCCCGGCTGGTCGGTAAAGACACGCAATCCGACATCGCTGTTTTGCAAATTAATGCCTTGAATTTAGTTTCTTTACCCATCGCCAATTCCGATCAATTGAAAGTCGGTGATTTTGTGATTGCCATAGGCAATCCCTATGGCTTGGATCAAACCGTCACCTCCGGCATTGTCAGTGCTTTAAAACGCAGCGATTTAGGCATTGAAGGCTATGAAGATTTTATTCAAACGGATGCGTCGATTAATCCAGGTAACTCGGGCGGCGCTTTGGTCAATTTGAAAGGACAATTAGTCGGCATTAACACAGCCATTCTGGCGCCCAGTGGTGGCAATGTCGGGATCGGTTTTGCCATTCCTTCTAATATGGCCAGAAGTATCGCTTACCAACTCATCAAATACGGCAAAGTCGATCGCGGCATAGTCGGTATTATGATGCAAACTTTGACCCCTGAATTGGCCGATGCTTTTCACGATCCAAATACCAAAGGGGCTATTATCAGTATGGTGAATCCACTCTCTCCCGCCGATAAAGCCGGATTAAAATTGGGTGATGTGATCACAGCGGTTAATGGGGCTAAAGTAGAATCGGCTTCACAAGTCAAAAACAGCATTGGTTTAATGCGTTCTGGCAGCAGTGTGGATTTGAGTATTTTGAGAAATGGCAAACCTTTGACTATCAAGTTGGTATCCGCCAATCCTAATGCTTATCAAAATCAAATTGCCAACCAAAACCCCTTCTTCTTTGGGACCATGTTGCAAAATTACGATGCCATTGTGCCGAATTACGGCCACATTAAGGGTATACAAATTATCGATTTAACTGAAAACTCTCCGGCGTGGCAGGCAGGCTTACGTCCAGGCGATATCATTTTGTCTGTGTCCAATATGCCGGTTCAGACAACGGATCAATTGACGAAAGTTAGTCAAACCAATGAGAAAACCCTGTTGGTGAGTATATTGCGAGAGACAGGAGCGGGATTCTTTTTATTGAAAAGGTAAAAGATCTTGATGAGATGGGGCCAATACACTGTAGCAATTCTCGCCTTTTACGCGGTCTACATTTTAGGTTCCAAAGCGCGTGCTTATCATAGCGGCGCGCGCTTTCAGGCATTGGCTTGTGCAGAATCTTTTTCCCGTGGCATTTTTCTCGGCATTGCCTTACTTCACTTATTGCCCGAAGCTTATGTGGATTTGCACCCTTTTCTAGGCAACGCCACCTTATATAGTGTCCTTATCTGGGCTTTGGCTGCCTTGTTATTCATGTTACTCTGTGAAAAAGGCATTACCTATCTTATTTCTATCACGGAACGCAAATCACATCACTGGTTGGCTTATTGGATCTTATGGGTCTTATGCTTACATGCTTTAATAGAAGGTTTTGCCCTAGGATTCAGCAACGATTTTATGCATTTTTTAATGCTGGCCATCGCTATTTTAGTGCATAAAGGCTCCGAAGGTTTTGCTTTAAGCACGCTCTTAGGCCGTTATCATTTTACTCAAATGGTTCAAAAATATTTATTGATTTTATTGGCCTTCGCAACGCCGCTGGGGATCTTGCTATCTGGAAATTTAGGCTTTATCCTACAAGCGCAACCCTTTAATTTAGTAGAAGGGTATTTTAACAGCATCGCTGCCGGTACTTTCTTATATATCGCTATTTGTCATGCTTTAACAGGCTGCGATCATGCCGGTCATGCTTCCGCTTACAAACGCTGGCTTTATTATGGACTGGGTGTTGCCCTAATATTATTAACACGGATGGTGTTTAAACAATGAAAGTCATTAAATATCTGTTGTTTCTTTTTGCACTACTCTTGGCGATTTACGCCTTAAGCACAAAAATTCAGGAGCATCCTATGCAAATCACCTCGGAAAAATCTTTAAAATTGGGAATCGTTTTATTTAAAGGCTTTGATCAATTGGATGTCACGGCTCCCTTAGAAATTTTCAACAATTTTCCCAATACGCAAATTTATTTTATTGCAAATACGACGAGACCTGTCAGCAGTCATATCAAAGCGATTACTATAAAACCCACTGCTACGTTTGACACAGCCCCTCAAATGGATATTCTTTTTGTCCCCGGCGGCGCTGGTGTTGTCAAAGCCTTAAAAAAGGATAAAGCCTTAGTGTATTTTATTCAAGGGCAAACTCCGCAATTGAAATACTTAAGTTCAGTGTGTACGGGGGCACTCATTTTAGGCTATGCCGGTGAATTAAAGGGTTATCGTGCCACCACGCATTGGATGGCGAAAAAATATTTGGCTTCTTTGGGTGCTATACCCGTTGACCAACGTGTGGTGGTCGATAGAAATCGTGTCACCGCTGCGGGTGTCAGCTCTGGCTTGGATCTTGCTTTGCAATTAGGAGATTTGTTGTTTGGAAAATCTTTTGTCGAGAAAGAAGAATTGATGATTGAATATTTCAATCATCCTGTTTTATATAATACCTCTGTGAAAACAGAAAATCCTGAAACAAAAGAAGCACTTCAAAAAGAAATGGGAAGCCTGTTTAAAGAACGGGACGATTTTTTTAAGTAGATACTTTATGAATGTTTGTGTTTGTGGCTCTATGAAAAATAGCGAACAATGTTGTGCACAATATATTGACGGTGAAGCGCCAGCACCCACCTCAGAAAGTTTAATGCGTTCGCGTTATACGGCTTACACACAAGGCAATATCGATTACATTGCCAAAACCATGCGTGGCTCAGCGCTGACTGGCTTTGATCCGCACCATGCTGCCGAATGGGCAAAACAAATCAAATGGTTAAAATTAAAAGTCATAACCGCTTCAGCGGTCAAGCCCCAAAACGACAAGGCTTTCGTTGAATTCATTGCACATTACCTCTTTCAAGGCCGCCGACAAAAACTGCACGAAATCAGTGAGTTTCAACGCATCGATGGGCGTTGGTATTATGTGGATGGACGTACCATAGAATAATTTTACAGTACAATCTTTTCAGTAAAACTTGTTCGCAAATAAAACCCCAGTGGTGAAGTTTGTATTTTTGTTCCGTCTTGACCAATACCTTTTGTCCGAACGGCAGCATTCATGGCTTTGGGGCGAATTTGCAAATATTCTCCCAACCGCGCGTGAATTTGATCCAATTGACCGAGTTGCACCAAAGACATTAAATCTTGCCAATCTTGTTTTAAAACAGCTTCTTCTTCCACACTCGGCGACCATAAAATCGGTTGACTGAAATGCCAATGGTAGGGCGATATTGCTGTATCAAAAAAATAAGGGATCCATAAAATCCGGTGCAATTTATGGTATACATCGGAAGAAGTCCAAGTTAATAAAGAAGTGTTCATCAAAGGGACCATGCTAATATATGTCGATTCTTTCGGTTTGCCATTGGATTTTAAAGGCAAGGTTTTTAGCTCTATTCCCAAATGCGGAAAATCTGGTTTGGCGAGACTGCCCGCGCTGGCGCCCAACACACGTTCTAACAACTGACCTATCCACCCTTTTTCACGCTTGAAATGAGGAGGTAATTCGATTCCCATTTCTGCCGCTAGATGCCCTAAAGTCTTCTCTCGAAGCCCACAGGCTCGCTCCCATAATTCAGCTTCTGTTGCAGGAGAAGTGGTTTTGTTTTTCATTTCCCCGCGACATCTCCCCACAAATATTTATGCAATTGAAATTGAAAGCGCACAGGCAAACGGTGTTCCAAAATCCAGTCAGCCAAAACCGTCGGGGACAATACCTCGGTGATCGGCGAAAACAACAACTGACATTTGTCAATTAATTGATAGTCTTCTAGGGTACGAACACTCCAATCAAAATCTGCTTTATCGCCTATGACAAATTTAATTTGATCGGATGGATTTAAATAATCAATATTGGAATAATTGTTTTTATGGCATTCTTGGGAGCTGGGTGTTTTTAAATCCATGACTTTAATCACCCGAGGATCGACTTTGGCCAAGGACATCGCCCCACTCGTTTCCAAAGACACGAAATAATTTCGATCGCACAAGGCTTCTAACAAAGTAAAACAGGCTTCTTGGGCCAAAGGTTCGCCACCCGTCACAGTAACATAGCGTGTTGGAAAAGTCGCAACTTTTTCTAAAACAGCCTCTAGACTCAGTTTTTTGCCGCCTTTAAAAGCATAAGTCGTGTCACAATAATAACAGCGCAAAGGACAACCGGTTAAACGCACAAAGGTTGTGGGAAGACCCACAGTGCAACTCTCGCCCTGTAGAGAATAAAAAATTTCAGTGATTCGTAATAACACTGGTTTTTCAGGTAACATAGGAAAAAACTAAACCCCCTGCTTGGCCATATCTTGCAAGCGTTGTGTTGCCAGCGTGGCCGCAGAAGTATTGGGATATTGTTGGACCAGCGATTCCAAGGTTTGTCTGGCCAAAGCCCATTTGCCTTGTTGATAATAAATGTAACCCGATTTTAATTGTGCATCGGGCACCTTGGGTGTATTGGGAAATTGAGAGGCCACTGCTTGAAAGTGGGTTTGAGCACTGGCCAAATCGCCACCCACTAACCCTATTTCGCCCAACCAATAATGTGCACTTGCGGCATAAGTCCCATTGGGATATTGACTCAAATAGGTGTTCATTTCTAGGCTGGCATTGGTGTATTGTTGTTGTGTGATGTCTTGATAAGCGCGATCGTAGAGCGCTTTTTGTTGTGCATCAGAGTTATTGTTATTCGTCGTTTTAGGCGTTCCCGCTGCGACTGTTGTGCCACTGGCCGCCGTTTGTGTGTTAGCCACCGTTGCATTGGGTTTCACACTGAGGCCATCAGTGCTTAGTTTAGCGCTTGCCGTGTTGACGGTGACAGTCGTTAAATCCGTTGCAGCTGCGCTAATAGAAGTATTGTCTGCAGGTTTATTCCCTAACTGCAGATAAATATTTTTTTGCGCTTGCGTTAGTTGATCGATTTGATGCGCTTGCATTTCCAATCGCCCTTCCAAATTACGCACTTGTTGTTGCAATTGCGTAACTGTATTTAAGAGATCGGAAGAATCGGCACTGCTCGTCTGTACTTGCATCGTAGGAGCCGCTTGACTGACCGGTGTCATTTGTGCCAAAGCCCCATTGGTGCTCTGTACCGGTTGCCCTTCTATGATAGGTTGCCCTTCTATGATAGGAGCAGCCCAGATGGGTGCCATGATAGCGGTTCCTAAGACGAGACAGAATAATTTTACTTTCATTAATACATACCTTAATCGTTTTCACGGCCGAGCCGCTCCCTCACAGTCGCGGCTCGGTGATAGGTTAACCCTCTACTTCATAAGTAATATCGTCTCGTCTGTCTTGTGAATACGCATATTCATCATTGCCAGGAACCGCTGGTTTTTCCGAACCATAACTGACAGTGCGCATTTGATTGGCATTGACACCCATCATGGTCAAACGTTGACGAACCACATCGGCTCTGCGTTGTCCCAAACCGATATTGTATTCACGGCTACCGCGTGGATCGGCATTACCAGCAATCAAAATGCGTGCATTCGGGTGCTTTTTCAGATAATTCGCATTGGCATCTAATATCGGCATATACTCAGCTTTGATAACGTCTTTGTCAAAATCAAAATACACCGTATTCTTTTCAATACCCAAAATTTTGGCCATACGTGCATCTTCGCTGTCTTCAAACTCTGGATTGCCACCCACACCGGCTGCCATTGCACCATTGCCTGACATCGCACTCGTATTTTCTTTGTCAGATTTGGAAGAACAGGCACTTAAAGCCACCGCGATCGACAGAATCATTGCCCATTTCAAACTTGCTTTCATTCGTAACTCCTCAATAATGATTAATTTTTATTAGGCCCTGTTTAGATTTCGCTAGGCTGAGCCGTAATACGTTGATTTTTGAGCACCGCAGCGGAGTTTACGTATGAGGTAAATGAGCAGCGGAGCACAAAAAATCAACGCAGTACGGCCAGCATAGTAGAAATCTAAACAGGGCCTGGCGACCAAGCAGGTGCCTGATCCTCCCCCACCGTTCCAGGTAAATGGATATTCACTTGCCCATTACTCGAAACCATACCCAACATGCGCCGTCCTCCAACTTGCGTGGAGTAAACTATCATCCGGCCGTTAGGCGCTGGACTCGGCGACTCAATATAGCTACCTTGCGTTAAGATTTGCATCGTTCCTGATTGTAAATCATAAATCGCAACATTGAAACCACGGTTGTTCCGGGTTAATAAAGAAAATTTGGTATTACTGCCCGGCAAATAGCTCGCGCTGGCATTGTAAGTGCCCACATACGTCATGCGTTGGGTTTGCTGCGTTCCGATATTCACACTGTAAATTTGAGGTGAACCGCCTCTGTCCGAAGTAAACAATAAAGAACGGCCATCTGCGGACCAAGCAGGTTCAGTATTGATAGAAGAATCGTTCGTGAGTTGGGTTAATTGCCCACCACTTAAGCTGATCAAATAAATATTGGGATTGGTTTTACCCAAAGACAAAGCAGCGGCGAGATAGCGCCCATCCGGCGAAAAAGCCGGTGCGCCATTAATACCGGGAAAACTGGAAATCAATCGACGTTTTCCAGTGGCAACGTCTGAAACAAAAATCTGCGCTAATTTAGTTTCAAAAGAAACATAAGCAATGGATTTACCATCCGGCGACCAAGACGGCGACATGATCGGTTGAGTCGAAGTTAACAAAGGTTTGGCATTGTATCCATCCACATCCGATACCATCAAAGAATAATATTTATGGCGACTATTAGGGATAGGCGTCACACGAATATACGCCAGACGCGTAGAAAAAACGCCTTTTTCTCCGGTTAATTTTTCATACACCAAATCGCTGATGTGGTGCGCCAAAGCCCTACTTTCATTACTCGGGATGGTGTAAGATTGTTGTGTCAAGACCGTGGGCGTACTTTGGTTATTATGAAATAAATCCAACAAAGTGGTATTGACTTGCAATTGTCCCGCGCCGGTGGGCACGGCTTTACCGATGACCAAATTGTCCAGCCCCAAACTCTTCCATAAATCGCTGCTCACCACATCGGGATCGTGCGGTTGTTGTGGTAATTGACTGGCTGCCATGACTTTAAATTGCCCTGAATGATTTAAATCGTTAGCGATGATGCGGCTCATGTCATTGGGGTTATTGGGATTATTGACGTCGAAAGAAGCTACCGCGATCGGGATCATCCGCACCACACCACGGGTAATTTCAATGTCTAAAGCCGCCATGGCTTGGATGCTGAAAAAGAATAATAGACTAAATAGTATTTTTTTCATCGTCGTATCTCTAATTGTCGCTAAACTTCACTTTCAATTCTCTAAAATTGGCAAAGAGTTTGGGATCGGCTGGCACTGGTAAAGGCGAAGCCTTGTAAACTGCTGTCAAAGCCAAACGATCCAAAGCAGGATTGCCACTACTTCCCACATTTTGCACTTGCAATACCGTTCCATCTGGCGCCAAACGGATGATCATCGTCGTCACTAATTTTTGTTGTTCCACACCAGGCAATTGCGTCCATTGTACTTGGATCGCTTGCGTAATCAAGCCGACATAGCGACTGATTTCATTCTGCGTTTCCAGATTGCTGTTGGCACTACCAGCTTGTTGCTGTGCTGCCAAACGTTTTGCATCCGCTGCTTTCTTTGCTGCAGCAGCTTGTTGCGCATCCGCCGCTTTCTTTGCTGCAGCGGCTTGTTGCGCATCCGCTGCTTTTTTAGCCGCTGCGGCTTGCGCTTGAGTATTTGCCAATTGTTGTGCCGCTTGTTTTTGTTGTGCTTGCAATGCGGCCAATTGTGCAGCCGCTTTTTTAGCATCGGCTTGCTGTTGCGCTGCCAATGCCGCTTGCTGTTGTTTGGCTTGTTGAATTTGAGCCAGCGCTTGTGCTTTGGCCGCAGCCAATTGATTGGCTTCTTTAGCTGCTTGGGCTTTACGCGCTGCATCGGCGGCTTGTTGTGCGCGAATTTCTTGGCTTAATTCATTTTCAGAAATGGCGACGGCATTGACAATGTCTTTGTTATTGCGTATTTCCGTCGTGGTATTCGCAGCAGAAGGAATATTATTCAGACTGTCTGCCAAAGACACGAAAAAAAGAACAGCAATCGCAATGTGAAAGAAAAAAGCATAACTGAAACTACGTGCAAATACTGTAGACATCAAGCCTCTCCTTCCGGAGGATTTTGCGTGATCAAGCCGACTTGCGCAGCACCCGCGCGTTGCAACAAAACCATAGCACCCACCACCTGACCATAATTGGCATTCGCATCGCCTTTGACCATCACCAAGGGTTTTTCGCCCCGTTTTTCAGCAATTTGTAGCCGTGCTGCAACTTTCACCACCAAATCGTGTGCATTCAAAGCTTGTTCAGGATTGTTGTTGGCATTGAAATAATAACGGCCCTCCTGATCCACTGAAATAATCAGCGGTTTATTGCTGTGATCTTCTAAGGCTTGGGCCTTTGCTTGAGGCAACTGCACTTTAACGCCCGGCGTCAAAAGGGGCGTTGCAATCATAAAAATTACCAACAACACCAGCATAACGTCGATATAAGGCACCACATTCATTTCTGAAATAGTGCGTCGGCCACCTCGTTTGCGACTGTATTTGGATGACAACATAGCAGAATTATTCCTCTGATGGTTTCAGTGGCTTATATAAGCGACGTTGCAATATGCCGGTCAACTCTTGTCTGAAAGCTGTGTATTGATTGCACAAGCGTTCTGCGCTGTGGGCATAGCGATTGTAAGCAATCACCGCAGGGATCGCAGCAAATAAACCCATGGCAGTAGCAATCAAAGCTTCAGAAATTCCTGGCGCCACCATAGCAATGGTAGCTTGCTCGCTTTGGCTCAAGGCTTGGAAAGAAGTCATAATCCCCCAGACCGTACCAAACAAACCCACATAAGGACTGGTAGAACCAATCGTCGCCAAAATGGGCAAATACTGCTCTACTTCATCGATCTCTCGATTTTCGGCGATCGCCATGGCGCGTTCGGCATTTTCTAAAGTAACTTCCACAGGCAAGGATTCTTTTTTGGCATGGCTAAACGATTCGAAGCCTGCTTGAAATATCGCTGCCAATCCCAAGTGCTCTACTTTTTTTTGCGTGATGCGAGCATACAATTGCGTTAAATCGAGACCTGACCAAAAAGTTTCTTCAAATTGACGAGCCAGTTTACGCAAACGCCGATAAGAAGAACCTCTTTGGAAAATAATGGTCCAAGAAATCAAAGATGCACACAATAAGATCAACATGACCCCTTTGACAAGGGTGCTGGCATCAGTGAAAAAATGTAATACTGAGTGATCAACTGTCATAAACCCCACTCCGACGTGCTTAAAATTTGGGCTTATGATACCGTATTTAAGGGGGCTGGTGCAAGTTTCACGCCATCCCCATCACTTCAGAAACCGCTTTATACGCCTTCTTAAGAATAAGATCATCCAAATATACTAAAAGATTACAATTTGTCAACTTATTTGTTATTTGAAATGAAAACTCTATGAATCTCAAAGACTTTAAAAAAATATCAATGGGCTTTAAAATTCTGCTAAACTACGGAAATGACTTTAATTTTAGGATATTAAAATGACTTCTTTAATTAACAAAAAATGTACCCCTTGTAAAGCCGGCGATGCGCCTTTATCCACCCAACAATGCCAGATTTACTTGCATGAAATTCCTGGATGGGCTTTGAGTCAAGATAGCAAAAGCTTAGAACGGCGCATCTCTTTCAAAAATTACTATGAAACCATCGCTTTTGTGAATGCCCTGGCTTGGATCGCGCACCACGAAGATCACCATCCCGATTTAGAAGTCCATTACAACCATTGCCTCATTCGCTACAATACCCACACCGTTCAGGGTTTATCTGAAAATGATTTTATTTGTGCGGCGAAGGTGAATGGCGTTTTAGGAGAATAAACACCCCAATCGAATAGGAAAATAATCATAAAATCAAAAACTTAATTTTATGATTGAAGTATAATTTAAAAGGTGTTACTATACAAAAAATACAGTTAATGAGAGATAAGGCTATGCTCACACGTGAAACCATAGTAGCGGCTATAAATAGTAACGATCCCACTGAAATAAAAAAACTGCAAAAACAAGGCCTTGAATTGATCTGGCAGGATAATAGAGGTACAACCTTATTACATTTTGCAGCAAGTAATGGTAAAGAAGCCGTCGTTGACTATTTGCTAAAGCATAAAATACACCCTGATAAACCTTATCAATATACAACAGATAAACAGGATAAAGACGATCTCCTCGAACGTACGCCGCTACTCTGTGCGGTAACTAAGAAACACATTAAAGTGGTTGAGCTTTTATTAGACGCTGGTGCAAACATTTATCAGGAAAGTCGTGGTGGCCCTAGTCCTCTAGGTGCTGCAATGATTTATCACCATACAGCAACAGATACTGCAGTACGTGAGCAATGTAAAGCAATTTTAGATTTACTTGAGAGGCCCGACAAGAAAGAAAAAATAGAATTAGAAAAGAAATATTCTTCTTTTTTAAGACATTTCAATTCTCAGAAAAAAGAAGAGCCAAAGTCCACAGCCGAGAGCGCTCAGCATCGAAACTCAGGTTGTATCATTTTATAAGCGTCTTACAATATATCGCAGCAAGATCGCTGTTTTGATTGTTTA
Source organism: Pseudomonadota bacterium (assembly GCA_021782495.1). Lineage (GTDB taxonomy): Bacteria > Pseudomonadota > Gammaproteobacteria > UBA1113 > UBA1113 > VFKP01. Next base: position 121,519 of record JAJXUV010000003.1, read on the forward strand.
GCCGGCCCATCTTCACGCACCACTTCCATTTCGAATGGAGAATTATTTTCTTCTTCTGTTTTTTCACCTTCAACCACCACGCCCATTGTAGATTCAGAACTATTGCTTTTCTTTTTAGCGGAATTAAAAAAACAACAACATTTATTGGAAATTTTTACTTCATCATCAGATAATGATTCTGAAAATTCTTTTCCATGAAAATATTTCCCATGAATCTCTGAAAAGAATGCTTCATGTCCTGGATGTATAAACAACCCTACTTGGTTTGGCAATAATTTTTGATTAAATAGATTGCCTCCTTGTTTTTCTCTTGCAAAGTCACAGATTGGATTACTTTTATTCACTGGATCGTGATAATAGTTTTCTATTTCTTTTAATAGATCACAAAGGTCATTATCATTGACATCACCAATTTCTTGAACAACTTTAAGTTTTAAAGCTTGCAATTCTGGAGAATCATTTAAGAAATGAGCATCGCGGATACTCAATCGCTTAATAAATTCATAGCCTATTTTAAATTGCCCGTTTAATAGCTCTGGATCGATGTTAAATAACTGACACCACTGATCTCTGTTTCTTAACATATCAACAAAAATAATCATTCCAAATACAGAAACATTGTCTTCGCTGTCAAAAAAACCACTATAATTGTCACTTATAGCCCCGCCACCTTTTGAAGCAATCGTAACACTATCTAAATTTTTGCAAAATTCTTGTGTCGATTGTTCCATTTCTTTTTTAGAAAAAACACTAATGCCCTTTGAAATAGGCCATGCAGCATCAACCGCTATCCATGTTTCTAAGGTCACTAACGTAGATTGTTTTTGTTTCTTTTCCATTTGCTCTGTTTCATGCATAGACCGCAAGTTGCCTCTAGCAATATCAATCATATAAAGTAAAGATCTCCGAAACTCTATTGTCATCCTTGACATAATGCCTGCATGATACCTGTCATGTGCAGTAGCAGGAACCCGACCTGGATTTTTAAACTCATGAATCTGTTTAGGAGGAGGGTCATTTTTTAATGTGATAGCCGTCGGCCTAAATTCTCTCTCAATTCCCTGTTCTATATCTCTGACATTCAGCTTTCCAGTACGAAAAACGGGATTTACATACCTTTTTACTCCAAAAAGTGCTATCGATACCGCATCTGCCACACCATCAGACATCGATATTAATGGGATTTTTTTGAGATTAACAGTAAATGTATTATCATGCAATTTAACCGTTTCAGCATAATAGTTAGCAAAATCCAGAAGCATAATGCCTTCTCGCTCCATTCTCCCTAAAAGAGAATCGGATGGATAAGCCATATCTGCTATTGGTAATACACCCCCCTCATACAGTTTAGTTTCATCTATAATTGAACCATAAACAATTTGTTCTGATCTTGGTAAAGCGGCTATTAAATAGCGCAAACGCTCTTTTCCTTTTTCATCTACTTCAAGGCCTTGCCTCTCTTTCAAAATTCTCTGGAGCACGGATAAGAACACCACTTTAGCATAATCAGTATATTCTTCATTTTCATCCAACAATGCATGCGTTTCTATAGCACCAAAATCCAATTGGTATTGTTGACGTTCCAATAAAGTGATTAATTGCTGGTAAGTAATACGAGTGTCTTTGAAACACTGAAGTGCAATTTGCTCTAAGTTTTCATCATTTAATATGGGGGCTTCCCAATCAGCATCCCTAAGTGCTTGAACTAAGGCTTGTTGTTTTTCCTCATTGAGTTCGCCTAAATCTTCTTCGCCTGCCATCAGATAAGTTAATAAAAAATTCTCATTTTTTTCCTCTGATCCAAAGCGTGTTTGTTCTATCAGTCGCGCGTAAAATTGTTTCCATTTTTCACGCGCTTTATCAACATTGGTTATATCCGTGGTTGCAGCAGATGAGCTAGATGACATATAAAACCCCTTCTCTATATAGAAACTTATTTATTCTTAATTAACATAAAATTTTGATAATTCTATCATGAATTCTGATATAAAATATTAAGGAAATATTAAATCGAGTTTGTTTTGTTTAGGGCCTGTTAACATTTAGTTTACCGGCTGCAAAATGAGTAGAACCGGTCAAAATCATAGCAAATTTTCGTCAAATATAGCTCGATATTCTCCTCAAATTTGCTATGATTTTGCCTCGGCTCCCTCATTTTTCGCTTCGACAAACCAAATGTCAACAAGCCCTAATTTATACTCAATACACTAGCCTAAAAGCCACATGCTCTCCCAGTTCATCCAACAAAGTATCGCTAGGATTCACATGAAAAGCATCGCCGGTAGCGAAATGCACTTGTGCTTTTTGGGTTGAAAAACAAATATGAATCGGTGTTGAACCCTGATGATGGCGTTTTAAAATGCTTTCAATAGCTTGTAATTTTTGTGGGCTTACCTCTTCATCTTTTAAATTTAATTCAATGTGCTTTAAATGAATTTGTCTGAAGTCTTCCATGCCCCACAAACGGCGCACACTCATTCGCAAAGCACCGTTCCATTCGTCCACATTAGTGTCACCTTCTATCACCAACAAAGCGTCTTTTTGAATTAAATGCCGCAACTCTTGATAAAGATCGGAAAAGACGGCCACATCAATCTGTCCCGTTTCATCGGCCAATTTAATGAAAGCCATCCGCTCATTGCGCTTGGTCATGAGTGTGCGCACTTCCAAGACCCAACCCGCTACTTTTTGATAATCATTTGTGGACAAATTGCCAATACGCGTATTTAAAACCGAATCTAATTCCGCGCGATAAGCCAAAATAGGCAATTGTGAAAAGTAAAAACCAAAACTCGTTTTTTCAGCTTGCAAATCTTGCCTTAAACTCCAGGCTGGCACTTCTATATAGCTTATCTTAGGCGTCGTATCTTCCAATAATGCGAACAAAGATCCTTGTTTTTGATTTTTTTCCACATTTTTTTTCTCAGCTAAAGACAAAGCTTTTCCTAGGCTCGCTAATAAAGTTGCCTTAGGCACCCCAAAGCACGCACAAGCACCACTGCCAATTAAGGCTTCGAAAACGCGTTTATTGATTTTCTTTAAATCCAAATGCATCACAAAATCATAAAAGCTGCTAAAGGTGTTGTCGCGCGCTTGAATGATGGCTTCTACAGCACCCTCGCCTACCCCTTTCAAAGCCCCCAAACCATATTCGATAGCCCCTTCCTTATTGACTCTAAACGCATAATCGCTGCTTAGAATAGAAGGTGGGACTATTTTTAAACCCATTTTTCGACATTCATCAACCAATCCCTCCAATTTATCAGTGTCTTGCAATTCTGAACTTAAAACAGACGCCATAAACTGTGCCGGATAATGCGCTTTTAACCAAGCCGTTTGATAAGTTAATAACGCATAGGCTGCGGAGTGGGATTTATTAAAGCCATAACCTGCGAACTTTTCCATCAAATCAAAAATGGTATTCGCCAACTTTTCATCGATCTTATTTTGTTTGGCGCCTTGAATAAAGATTTGACGCTGTTTCGACATTTCTTCGGGTTTTTTCTTACCCATGGCGCGGCGTAATAAATCGGCGCCGCCCAAAGTATAATTCGCCAATACCCGCGCGATTTGCATCACTTGTTCTTGATATAAAATAACACCGTAAGTTGCTTTCAACACATTTTGCAAATCAGGGTGTTGATACACGACTTCTTCTATGCCTTGTTTTCGATTGATAAAATCATCGACCATCCCCGATTGCAAAGGACCCGGTCGAAATAAAGCGACCAAAGCAATGATATCTTCAAAACAATCTGGCTTTAAGCGTTTGATGATGTCTCGCATGCCTCGAGATTCTAACTGAAATATCGCAGCCGTTTGACAGTGTTGCAATAATTCAAAAGTCGCTTTGTCTTTTAAATCGATCAACTGAATGTCTAATAAAGTGGCGCCTTGTTTTTTCTGCAAAGCATGCACAGCATCCAAAGTCCATTTGATAATGGTTAAGGTTCTTAAACCCAAGAAATCGTATTTCACCAAACCAACTGATTCCACATCGTCTTTGTCGTATTGCGTCACCCAGGCATCGCTACCCGTTTCACAATACAGCGGGGCAAAATCCGTGATTTGAGAAGGTGCAATCACCACACCCCCTGCATGTTTTCCCGCATTGCGCACACTACCTTCTAAGACCACAGCCAATTCAATCAAAGCACGCACGTCTTCTTCTTCATCATAGCGCTGTCGCAACAATTCTTCTTGGGCTAAGGCTTTTTCTAAGGTCATGCCCAATTCAAAGGGAATGAGTTTGGCAATGGTGTCGACAAAACCATAGGGGTAACCCAACACCCTTCCCACATCGCGCACCACGGCTTTAGCGGCCATCGTGCCATAAGTAATAATTTGTGAAACGCTGCGTCGCCCATAACGATTGGCCACATAGTCTATTACTTTATCTCGGCCTTCCATGCAAAAATCGACGTCAAAATCGGGCATGGAAACGCGTTCTGGATTTAAAAAGCGTTCAAACAATAAATCATATTGTAAAGGATCCAAATCGGTGATACCGATACAATAAGCAACCAAAGAGCCCGGCCCTGAACCACGGCCTGGCCCCACTGGAACACCATTATTTTTAGCCCAATTGATAAAGTCTGCAACGATCAAGAAATATCCGGTGTACCCCATATTGTTGATCACACTTAGTTCACGTTCTAAACGTTCTTCATAATCGCTGCGCTGCAGTGCAGCCTCGCCTTTCAAAGCAACAATTGCTGGCCAGCGATGCGCTAAACCCGTTTCAGCCATGTATTCTAAATAACTTTCAGTGGTAAAGCCTTCTGGCACCGGATAATGCGGTAAGTGGTATTCGCCTAAAGTGATGTGAACATTGCAGCGTTTGGCAACAGCCACAGAGTTGTGCAAAGCAGAGGGGATCTTAGCAAATAATTTTTGCATTTCCTCGGCACTACGTAAATATTGTTCTGGGGTATAATGACGTGTGCGTTGTGGATCGGCTAATAAAGTGCCTTCACTGATGCAAACGCGCGCTTCATGTGCCTCAAATTGGTTTGCATTTAAAAAGCGAACTTTATTCGTGGCCACCAAAGGGATTTGCAATTCGCTGGCCAATGCGATTATTTCTTTTAAATAATAGTCTTCATTAGGAAAGTCTATTTTGTGCACTTCCAAATAATAGCGATCGCCAAAAATAGAACGCCAATATAAAATGCGTTCTTTCGCAGCTGCAATATCCTGATTCAAAATGGCCTGTCCCACATCGCCTTCTATGCCGCCTGACAAGACAATCAAACCTTCTTGATAGGATTTGATCCATTCCGCATCGATCCCCGGTTTGCCTAAAATGGGTTGTCCTTGATGATACGCGCTGGAAACTAAGTGAATTAAATTCGAGTATCCCTGATTGTTTTGACACAGTAAGGTCAAATGAAAAAGGGCGGGTTTCTCTTTTTTAAGAGAGTGAAAACACTCCATATCACAACCAATAATTGGTTTAATGCCTTTTTTAAGGGCTTTAGTGTAAAATTTAATGGTGGCAAATAAATTATTGAGATCCGTTATCGCCAAAGCGGGAATTTGCATTTCCTCACATTTTTCAAATAAAGCATCCAAATGACACAAACCGTCTTTTAAAGAATAGTCGGTATGTAAGTTAAGATGGATGAAGGAAGGCGTGATCATTGTAGGACGTCTCTCACCGGCGCAAAACTTTTACGATGAATCGAACAAGGACCATGCTGTTTTAAAGCCTGAAGGTGCATGGCTGTTCCATAACCTTTGTGTTGAGAAAATCCATATTGGGGGAATGCTTCGTGATAATTTGTCATTTCTCGATCTCGATATACCTTTGCCACAATAGAGGCCGCTGAAATAACCGCCTCACTTTCATCGCCTCGCACAATCGCTTGACTGCGATAAGACCATTTTGGACAACGATTGCCGTCGACTAAGATTAAAGTGGGAAGCACTTTTAATGCCGCCACTGCACGTTGCATCGCAAGCATCGAGGCTTGTAAGATATTCAAATCGTCGATTTCCTCTACCTCCGCGCGCCCAATCCCCACGGCCAACGCTTTTTGCCGAATTTCTTTGTCAAAATAGTCACGCTTATCGGCACTTAATTTTTTGGAGTCTTTAAGGCCTTCTATCGAAATTCCTAAAATCACCGCCGCAGCCACCACCGGTCCTGCCAAAGGCCCCCTCCCCACTTCATCCACACCGGCGATGATTTCTTCCATTTACAACTCCAACTCAAAATTATATTCAACCGGATATGTCATCTCGGAGCCAGGAAATCTTCACGCTTTGCAATTTTTCAACGTCAAAGTGTAGCACTTTGTTTTTTTGTAGATCTCCGGGTTCTCCGGCGGAGCCTGTACTCGGTACTCCGAGTGATGACAAACCTATGACGATATACCAAACACTTGTTTCAAATATCGCAAATACTCCGGATCGGGGCACATGGTTTTTGCCGGTGTATCCGAAACCTTCGCCACCGGATGACCATTGCAGTAAATCATTTTAATGACATTTTGCATCGCTGGGATCCCCATATCGTTAGTCAAATAAGTCCCTATCCCAAAAGCCACTTTAATTCTATTTCTAAAATGCTGATGAATTTTCAAAGCGATTTCAAAATTTAAATTGTCGCTGAAAACCAAAGTTTTGGTTCGAGGATCGATTCTGTGCGCCGCATAATGTGCAATTATTTTTTCACCAAAGACCATGGGATCCCCTGAATCGTGACGAACGCCATCAAATAACTTACAAAAATACAAATCAAAATCTTTTAAAAAGGCATTCAAACCATAAACATCGGTTAGAATAATACCCAATTCACCCCGATATTCCTGTGCCCAACGCTCAAATGCAAATTGTTGGCTGTAAATCAGTCTCGGCCCGAGGGTTTGACAAGCTTGCAAATATTCGTGCGCCATAGTGCCAATCGGTTTTAATTGTAATTTTTTGGCAAAATAAACATTGCTGGTTCCGGTTAATTGGGCACCCAATTTGTTTTTGAGCGCCTGCAACACCAGCTCTTGCCAAGCCTTAGAAAAACGTCTACGTGTCCCAAATTCAGAAAACACAAAATCTTTGCCCTCGGTATTCTCCGCAATCATTTTAATTTTATCGTGCAATCTCTCTTCGCCATTTTGCAACAAAGACTGATAATTGGGTTGATGTCGATAATAAATTTCATTGATGATAGCCAAAATGGGAATCTCAAATAAAATCGTGTGTAACCAAGGACCTTTTATAGAAAGTTCAAATTTATCTTTAGTATCGATGTGGACAAATTCTGGGTTAAATCTAAAAATTCTTAAAAATTCAACAAAATCACTTTTGAAAAAACGAATGCCTCGTAAATAATCCAGCTCTTCTTTGGTATAAGATAAATTAGCCAGTTCGTCAATTACGGCACGAAATTCCTCGGCATAAGGTCTTAAATCAATGTCTGGATTTCTGCATTGAAATTTATATTCTACCATCGCACTGGGAAATTGATGCAAAACGGTTTGCATCATGGTGAGTTTGTAAAAATCCGTATCTAATAAAGAATCTATCATCATTCTGAATGCGCCCTTGTAAAATCATCCGTAGATTGTACCACCTTAATCCCTGCGGCTTGCATTTCATCTAAGGCTTTTTGAATGGCGATGGGATCGATCCCTCGACAAGCTGCCAAATTCAACACGCATTGAAATCCCGCTTTTTGCAATTGAAGCGCCGTTGTTTTGACGCAATACTCGGTGGCCAAGCCCCCCACCAGAACCGTCTGGATTTCCCGAACCCGCAAGAATTCAATGACGCCCGTACTCAATTGTTCCTTCAAATCGTGATAGCAAGCGCCATAAGGGTGCATATCCAATTCCACCCCCTTCCAAACCACATAATCATATTCACTGATGCGCGGTAAGCCATCCAACAATTCAAAGCCCAAAGTGCCTGGCACGGCATGCACTGGCCAACGGAGATCCATATTGAGTCCGGCGATTTGCTCCAAAGGAGGGTGTTTTTCATTCGCTACCCACAAAGCTTTGGCGCTGTGGCTGTCTTTGGAAGCAATACGCACACTCGCCCATTGGGCTTGCTGATTTAATGGCTCGACAATTTCTGTTCCACGAGGAACAGGCAATTCATTCGGACACAAAGGGGTAAATGTTTTTTGCGCATCGACATCAAAGCTGGCAACATAGCGAGGAGCGAGCAAATGATACATGATGTCCTCTTCAATATGGAGGAGAGGGCGGGATTCGAACCCGCGTGGAGCGCAAAGCCCCCGACCGATTTCGAGTCGGTGCCGTTATGACCACTTCGGTACCTCTCCAGTAACTATACTTCTATTCCCAGACGAAGCGCAGCCTGTTTATAGTGCTCAATCACATCGCCTAAATCTTGCCTAAAGCGATCTTTATCGTAAATGTCGCCCGTTTTTTGATCCCACAAGCGGCAACCGTCTAAAGTAAATTCATCGCCCAAAAATAATTCGCCTTGATAGTAACCAAACTCCAATTTGAAATCAACCAAGTCGAAACCCACTTCCGAGAATAAAGGACTTAAAATGTCGTTGATTTTATAGCTCAAAACTTTCATGGTTGAAATTTCTTCTTGAGTCGCTAAACCCAAAAGTAAAATGTGATCTTCCGTTAACAAAGGATCGCCTAAGGCATCGTCCTTTAAAAAAAACTCAAACAAAGGCGGCGAAAATACCCGACCGCGCTCTAAACCCAAACGTTTACAAATCCCGCCGGCGGCTCTATTCCGTATAATGCATTCTACTTTTAACATGTCTAAACGCCGAGCCAGTATTTCAGTGGGACCCAGACGTTTTAACCAATGCGTTTTAATACCATTTTTAGCCAAAACCCCCATGAGGAAGGCATCAACGGCACAATTGATGCGGCCTTTGTCTTCTAAAAGTGCATGTCGAGCACCATTGAATGCTGTCGCATCATTTCTAAATTCGACCAACACAACGTCTTTCTCACCAATATCGTAGATTGTTTTAGATTTGCCCGTATACAAAAGTGTGCGTTCAGTTGTCATTGGAAGGTTTTCCCGCTGTATCAGAGACGGTTGTTTCTATTGGTTGCATTTCTTGTGGGGCAACTACAGCTTGAGGTGGCGCTTTTTTCAAGGCCGAATTAAAGGCACGACTGCCCGGCGGCAAAATAGAAACGGTCTTTACATCCGCCATAGGTCCAGGAGGTACAATGTAATAGTTATCCACTTTCTCAGCTGTGACGCCAGGTGGCATTTTCAGCGGTTCAAGGCTAGCTTGTTTTTGATAGTAACTACCAAAATCGTCCGTGCCTTCTACGCTACAACCCAATAAGAGCACACTCATTAAAAATAACACTATTTTGACTTTAATCATATTTCACCCAATGACGCATTTACCCCGGCCAATTCCATGGCTTGCAAGACGGTATCCTGATGTTCTTTAGACAAAGTGGTCAGTGGTAAACGAATGCCACCGCGGATTAAACCCAATTGATGAACTGCCCATTTCACCGGAATCGGATTGGTTTCTACGCCCAAGGCCTGGTGTAAGGCGTGTAAACGTTGCTCCAATTCATCAGCTTTAGCGCGATCGCCTTCCAAAGCAGCTTGGATCATTTCATGCATCAATTGCGGCGCCACATTGGCCGTGACTGAGATCACGCCTTTACCACCCGCTAAAATCAAGTCTTTACAAGAGCCATCATCGCCACTCAAAATGCTCAAACGATTGCCACACAATTCGATGAGCCGTTCATAGCGGGCTTTATCTTTCACCGCCTCTTTAATACCCACAATGTTACTGCATTCCGCCAATCTCGCGACCGTTTCAGGCAACATATCGCAGGCTGTGCGCGAAGGAACATTGTACAAAATTTGAGGCACGGGGACTGCTTCACTGATGGCTTTAAAATGCCGATATAAGCCTTCTTGAGTGGGCTTAATATACGCTGGCGTCATCAACAAGCAGCCATCGACGCCCAATTCCATCGCATTAAAGGTTTTATCAATGGTTTTATGGGTGCTATTGGCGCCTGTCCCGGCAATCACGGGAATTCTTGAATTGACTTTTCGAACTACAAAATGAATTAGTTTATTGATTTCTTCTTCGGTAAGCGTTGCACCCTCACCCGTTGTGCCTGCAATCACCAAGCCATCGCTTTTTTGCTCCAAATGAAAGGCAATTAATCGCTCCAAACTAGTGTAATCAATATTGCTTTCATCATCCATGGGGGTAACTAAGGCAACCAAACTGCCGTGAAACATGCATTTATCCTCATATGACCACTGAAGTCTGAATCATACCTGGCTAAATGCGGAAATTCAAGTTAGGGTCTCTTTTGTCATTCCTGCGCAAAGAGGAATCCAGGATTTTTCGCTGGATCCCTCCTTGCGCAGGGATCAGATTGCCATGAATAAAAAATTTAGCCTATACTAGGCATTCATCTCGAATTGTAAGGATATTGATCTGTGAAATTTTTTGAACGATTACAACAATGGATGGTTGGCTATTTAATGGCCGAAATGCCTCGCGTAAACATTCCCATTTGTGATTTTGATAAATTGTCTTATGAAATCAGGCCTGCTGATGTCTTATTGGTAGAAGGCCGTACGCGCATCAGTTCTTTCATTAGAATGGTAACCCAAAGTCCCTGGTCGCATTCAGTCTTGTATATTGGCCGTCTGCACGACATTGAACACCCTATTTTGCGACAAAAAATCAAAGATTTTTATCAAGGCGAACCCACAGAACAATTGGTCATCGAAAGTTTGTTGGGAAAAGGAACGATTATTTCTCCGCTGAGCCGCTACCAATCCGAGCACATTCGTATTTGTAGACCCAATGGCATTTCTAAAGTAGACTCCCAAAACGTCATTGCGTATGCTATCGATCGCTTAGGATATGAATACGATGTGCGTCAAATTGTAGATTTACTGCGGTTTTTGTTGCCGTGGAAAATATTTCCCAGACGCTGGCGTTCGAGTTTGTTTTCTGAAGACAGTAAATCAACCCGACAAATTTGTTCTACTTTAATCGCTGAAGCTTTTCGAGCGGTTCAATTTCCCATTTTACCGATCATCAAAAAAGACGAACAGCAAAGTATACAACTGATACACGGTAATCCGAAACTCTTTACACCCAAAGATTTTGATTACTCCCCTTTCTTCCAAATCATCAAATACCCCATTTTTACTTTGTCCGAAGAAGCTTTGTATCGACATTTGCCTTGGGAAGATAATGATAAGATCGTTTAGAAAATAGTCCGGGAAGAGAATTTATCGCTACTATAGAATTCCTTCTAATCTTTTTTTTCAACATGGTTTAGCAATTTCAAGACGGCTCCACGGGAGGCTTAGGCTCACTCCGTTCTCATTGCTTAATCGCAGCAACACTGACATTTTATTATTTCCCTCTCCGTAATGAAAGAGAACTAGATCTGCCTTGGCTCTGTATCTCAGATTCGCTTATTCCTTCTTCTGATACTTGTATTGCATTAAACACTCTATACCGATTTCCACTAAAATCACTCTCAGTGGGTTGTATTGAGCTGGATGATGAAGACGATGAGGCTAGAGAAGCGGAAACCAATATTTCGGGTATGGAAGCTTTAATTTGGTTAATAATTTTTTCCAATTTATTTTTTAAGTCTATATCTCTTAAAAAGCTATCATCTACCAGCAATTTTTCTGCTTTTTCAACACAGGTCTTAACCCCTCGGGTAATAGATTTCTTATCCCAAAAATGTAATGGATCATCTTTTCCTAAATCTATACTTGTTTGTCTTTGTTCTAATTGTTCAAAACAGGTTATTATTTTAAGGTATAATAAACCGTAATTTACATAATTTCTTGCCAGAACCGATGGACTATCCGACAAAAATAATTCTCCTTCTAAATAATGGATTGTTAAAGCAAGTTTCTTTCTTGCTAAAGAAATGATATCTGATTTTATAACTTTCTTTTCTATTAATTTAGGAAATCTACCATTATCTTTTTGCGCAAACTCTTCACTATTTTGAGGCTCTTCATCTTTCAGCTCATCATCTTCGCTGTTTTCAGCTTCTTTATCTTCAGGATTTTTTACGGGCGCATTTTCAGCTTCAACTCTTTTAAGTAAACCAAAAAAGTGAGATTCGTCTATTTCATGCGAATCAAGTAATTTCATATAGGCATCAAAACAATTCAAACTTAGTTGCGCCAGAGAAAATAATTCATTTGGATTTGGTTGTTTAGATTTTAATAAGCCTTTATAAATGTAGATAGCTTTACTAAATTCCTTTTTTTCAACGCATGCAGCCGCACAAATAGAAAATACAGTTTCTTCTAAAGTACTACTAAAATAGCTAGACAAATCAATGGCTCGCTCAATCAAAGCTATCGGAATATTTCTAACTATAAAAGCATAATTTTTCTCAAGGTAATGTATAAGCAGAAAAATAGAGTTTTGTGATGAATCCAGTTTAAAAGATAATTTCAAATCTTCTATGGCTTTCAAGGCCTGGTCATTCATTTCTTCTTTTTGTTCGTCTTTGAGTGTTCTGGAAGAGACCTCTTCCAATTTACGAAGGGGTAAAATTTTATCTAGATTATTTTCGGGCAAATTACTTTCTTCTATAAAAATTAATGCTCTTAAATTCAAGAGCAGAACTCTTTCATGAAAGTCCCCTTGAAAGGATTCATCAGACACTACTGCTTCAATAGTTGCATAAGCTTCAACATATCTCCCAAGTCGATATAATACAAAAGCTTGTTTATACATACAATCCAGGTATAATTTTTTACCATGTTCAGTATGAGCAATGTATAATTTTTCAAGATATAATTTGTCAAAAATACAGATAACCTCTTGAAAATGTGTTAATGCCAAATGAAAATTCATTGTAGACAATGCTTTTTCACCTTGTTCCTGGGCAGAACTCATACGTTTTATAAGTTCTTCAACTCTATGAAACTCTCGAGCACGAAATACATCTCTGGTTTCTCTAAAACGATTTCCCCAGCTTCCAAGAATTCCTACAAAAATTGTACTCACTACGGGAGCCCAAATGTACGCATGTTCTTTTGCTATTCTCCCCCAATCTTCTCTCATTGACAAAGCAAATCCTGTAGCAGTCGATGTGAGCAGAAAACCGTACATACAAAAAGCTTCATAAGAAAAAAAATTTTCTTGTAATGGATCTGTAGCCAAAAAATTGTTGGGTGATATTTTATCTTTTTGCTCGTTTTCTTCTTTAGATCTTGGCATGATTATTTTCCTTTAAGTTTAGAGATAGAGTTAGAGTTAGAGTTAGAGTTACTTTGTTGCTTTAAAATTGAGTGATTACTTTTTCGAGAAGGCGGTCTAAGAAAGGTTATTGAAGCATGCGTCTTAGTGCACGAAAGCGCATTTACGGATTTTATTGGCACTCTTAAATTACAGCCGGTTTTTGAAGTAATATCTCCGGTAGAGTGTAAAACATCTTTCCGCGTAGAATGATCAGTAAAAATAGATGTTTTTTTATGTTCCGGCATATGCCAAAAACTTTCCTGGGATGCTACTAAAGGTTTATCATGATAGTGGCTTACTTGAGGGGAACGATTATAATTTACCTCATAACCAGTTTGCCAATGTGGTAGCGGTAATTCTGCCATCCTTATTTTGTCTAAAAACGTCCCTGTATAATGCCCACCCACATGCGTTATCATCAGACTCAACATTTGAGCAGTTATATCAAGAAACATTTTTATCCACAGCATTCTAGTGCTCATTTCCACTTTCAGATCGCATTGTTTTTCAATCTCGCTTTTTGCTTCCTGCAGTTTTAAGAGTACATTTTCTAATGCTTCTGTGTTAACTTGAATACTGTCAGCAGTTTCATCAATAGAATTTAAATTTCCAGTAGTTTCTTCGCTAAAAGAATTACTTTCCTCTTGAAAATAAGTTTTAATCTCTGTAATATACTTATCACTCAACGTATCTTCTAGTTTTTTTTCAATTGATGTATTTTCATTTTCTAAGCATTTCATTTTATCAGAAAGAAAATTCCGCACATCTAGAATGAATTTTTTTATATCGCTATACCCATTCTGAAAATTCTCATAAGGCTCTTTCAAGTCTTTTTCTTTCAAAGAATTAACTGCAACATCTAAAGCTTGTTTAAATTCAACTGCCTGTGGTGGATAAAGTAAGTTTCTGGGATCATTAGAAATACTGAATACATTTTTCAAAGTATCTACTATAACTTTAGATGAAAGACATTTATTAAGTGCATTTGAAAGTGCTCGCAAATCTTCTACGCTATTGTCTAATGATGTAATTATACCAGATTGCATTTTTAAAAATACTCCATCTTTTCCTAGGAGATAATGCCCTGATTTTGCTTGCAGCTCTTTACAATTTTCAGGCCGCAAGGGTGTCCAAGTATCATTTACTCTTTCATAAACATTTCCCTCTTCTGTCCAATAAATCTGACCATCTATGAACTCCTCATTTGGACAAGAAATTAAATTATCTCTTGCTGAGCCAAACCATACTGTTCGGATATCATCAAAATATTGTTTATAGTGAGAAAGAATGTAAGTTTTCATATGTTGCATTTGACTTAAAAGTTCATCTTCTTTCTTTTTATAAGTGTCTCTATTTTCTGAATTTACTGGTGTAAGAGATTTTAATGTATTTAATCTGTTTAATGCGACATTAAATTTATATTCAACTGTATCAAGAATAATTAAATCCCAGACTGCTTCATTGTTAGAAGCATCTAATTGCAAGACTTGTAGTAACTCTGTTCTAGCCTGCACAATGAATGTTTCTTTTCTATCATTAGATTTTTGAGTATCTTTATCCGTAGCTGAAGTTTTTGTAGCAGCTTTCATAAACAGTAAAGCACGAAGAATCTTAAAATCTATATCAAATGGCTTCTCCTGTAATCTCTTTTCACAAACAAAAATTGCATCTTCCAGCTCTTTCTCTGATTTTTCCAATAATGCATTAGTAGCATTTAAACTATCTTGAAAATAAAGTGCTCCAGGTTCATCTTTTCCCCAATCAGTATAAATAGCATCAAGTTCTTGCTGCGCAGTTTTAATATATTCATTGGCTTTAACTGTTTTCCCAAGATGAGATCTTGCAAATATCAGCTGCTTACTAATATTATTTATACGATTTTTGTATTTCTCGTTGCAATACAGCCAATACGTTCCATAAACTCCTGCTAAACCGCCTGAAACTATTAGAATTTTTATGGCTATACCTGCGCTTGCCCAAAATGCTGCTGCAGCGGCTGCAGCTTCTGCGCCTTTTTCTACGATAAGATCTTGATACTGGGCCAGTGTCTCTGTCAGTTCGGGAGAGGCTGCCATGAGACTGACCAAAGCACCTTCTATTATTTCTTTATGTGGATATAAACTAAATAATGTTGTTGTAACTGTATTACCCATTAACCAGGTGGCGTTTTCCGCTAATATCAAGGGAAAAGTCGTAGGTGCTTTGCCATCTTCTCTCCATTTTTCGAAGCAATTGCGATTTAAATACGAAGATATAGTTACTAAGGTACCTAGCCCTGCCATATATAAATCAGTATAGTTATGCCTGTTGATCTCTAACATTTTATCTTGTAGTTTCTTTACATTGTAAATAGATAGCATTACATTTCCCACGCCTAGGAAAGATTGTGCATAGGGTAACGTCCAACTTATCATCTTATGAAAATCATGATATTTCTCTGTATAAAAAACCTTATTTAAATATGAAGTTACTTGCACTCCTATACTCAATCCAAACATAACTAAACGTTCGCCTGATACTTCTGTGTCTGGATTTACCCAAGTTAAATAAAAATCAATGCTTGAACTAACGAGATTTTCTATGAACTGAAAGTGTTCGATATATTTTTTCGAATCTACAGATAAGTCACCGTATTTTTGCAATAAAGCTGTTGCCCCACTAACGGCTGAAGAAAATAAGTACAAACAAAACTGCGCTGTTTGGATCTGTTTTTTATTGATAGATTTCAAATTTTCATCGTAATCGGCTTTAAATCCTGATTGAAAAGCTTCCTTTAAAAAAGCTCTAGCAGTAGAATATTCATGACGGTAACAGTATTCTTTTACCAATGCCTTGACTATATTCTCATTATGTGAATCAAGCTCATAAGCTTTCTTATAATATTCAAGTGCTTTATGACGGTTTAAAAGACCACGATCGCCTATCAACTCTCCTTTACATAATAAAGCAACCGCCTTTTCATTATTAGGTAAATCAAGTTCTATAATTTCCGATAATTTATCTATAGCATACTTAATAAAATTATTATCCTTGCTTTCTTTTGATGCGTAATACAATACATCTCTTATAGTAAGCATACTTGAAATGGCATTTTCACTTTCATCTTTAGGTATAGTTTTATCCGAGATTTTTTTAGAATAAGCATTCCATTCTGACGAAATCATTTCTTGAATTTGAACAGAATCTTTTGCATATGCTGCTAACACTAAGGTTCTATTAAATAATAAAAAGGACTGTTTCTCACACTCATAGGCTGTCTTCATCACTTCATATTGAAGCTTACTTATGGCATCGTATTCTTGTTGGTGTGATGTTTTTTCAT
Source organism: Pseudomonadota bacterium (assembly GCA_021782495.1). GTDB lineage: Bacteria > Pseudomonadota > Gammaproteobacteria > UBA1113 > UBA1113 > VFKP01. The sequence goes on from JAJXUV010000003.1 coordinate 138,072, forward strand.
CTTTACTAGAATTAGATTTGGGCAGAGAATCTATTTCTTTTTGTAATATGCTTCTCTGGCGTTCATATTCGTTATATAATAGATTGGCAAGCGCCATACGATAATCAGACGGCAGGTTTTTGCAAAGATCTTGCAAATAATACTGGGATTGTTCCGTATAATTTTTTTTGCTTTCTAGCACTCCCGACATAACTAATAGCCTATTTTTTAAAGCTAAAAATTTTTCCCCATCCATTCCAGAGCGTTCCATTTCATTCAGTAGTCTTGTAGCTTCTGCACTACTAATAGAAGCATCGCTATATTGGCTTTCTTCATATTGGAAATGACTTAAACAAAATAATTTATCACATAATATAAACTTAGCTCTATCTGAAGCATCATATTCTAAACCTTTTTTATAAGATTCTATCGCTAATTTAGTGGACGCAACGTCATTGCAGAGATAAGACTCTCCTAAGGAAAAAAGTAGTTTAGCGCGTTCTTCTGCTGTTACTGGAATTTGCAATTCAAGTGTTCTTTTGATTATATCGATAGATTGTACGTTTTGACCACCGGAACTCCCCTGTGCAAATTTTGAGAAAACCCTACCTATGCTCATCACAGAGTCCACATCGATTTGATTAGGCTCTGTTAATTCCGCATTCGCTATCTTTTTTGCCTCATCAAATTTGTCTAAAGCAAAACATAAATTTAATTTTTTAGAAAAAAATTGATGACTAGCGTCATCTCCATGAAAACCTGATAAATATTGAAGTTGTTTTTCTGATAGTGAAACAAGCTCTGATATTTTTGCCTGGTTAAAGTTTTCAGGACGTTCACTATGCTCTTTATTTTGAATTATTTCGCCGTGAATAATAGATTTTTTCTTTTCAAAGAGATTGTCAATGTGAGTGAAAATATCCAACGGTTCTTCTTGAGTTATTTTGCCAGACATATCAAAAAGATAATCTAAAGATATGGAATCGATAGGTTTTCCAAATTCGGCGTCTATACATTGCATAATTATTCTATTTTTCCGACTAATCTCTTCCAAAGATAAGGTTTTGCACGCTTCAAAATTTTCTAGGAGTTTCTCTGCTTCTTTTTGTGTATTATTAGAATATCCAAGATGATGTCTATATTTTATATAGTCCAATTGCATCTCTGTATCTGCGCTGGCAAATGCTTCCCGATGAAATTTGTTTGCTTTTTCAACAAGTCCTTTTGATAGTAACCAAAAAGAATGCTCTTGTAATTTTTCTTTATCGTATAAATTCTGATGTATATCAAAATATATTTTTTCATAAGGAAAAGATTTTTTGAGATTTTCAAGGGCACCTCTTGCCTCATTAAGATTTCCCGCTTCAAAAGTATCTTTTATGGTTTTACAACATCTGTTTATACCTTGATTGTATTTTTTTATTTCTTCTTCAAAATCATTGTCTTCATACCATCGTTTCAAGAAATTATCTTCGGAAGGTTTATAATTTTCTAAGGAATATCGCATTATGGCCAATAATGCATTGGCTTCCTTATTTTTAAGATTTTTGTGGGTGCATTTATCTACCTGAGCAATCAGATTTTCTGTAACTTTTTTTGTCAAAAACCCATTTCTATTTTTTTTAACCATTCTTTCTAATTTATGGCAATCTTTATTATCGTCTAAATAAGGTAATGGTTTAGTTTTATGTTTTTGATATAAACTTTCTCCCACTTTATACGCTGCAGCTCCGAGTATTAAAGTGCCCACTACTCCTATCGCTATTGGATTAGTAGAACTTAATGTCAGTGCAATAGTACTCCCACCGGCACCCAAACCTAAAACAAGTCCATAACTATTAGTATCCCCTCCTTGTGTTTTATGTGTTAGCTCTCCTTTAAAAGTGGTTCGTAAATCTTGAAAAGATTCGCCGGAAAAACCGGTAGAAATGCTTAATTCTTTTCTATCCCATAATTTATGAAGCCCAACCTCGACACCAGAACACCCAAAATCATCAACCATTTCTTTTGTGTATATTTGGGGTGATTTTTCAAATTTCGGCTGAATCAACAGATCCAAATTTCTTGGGTTAACAAAGGATCTCTTATTTTCTTGGTAAAGAACAATGCCTAGTGCATCACTGCTATTTGTACTATTACTGTCAAATTCTCTTAAATTTTGCAATGTCCTCTCATCTGGAGAAACAAATAGTTCTGGCACAGAAGAGCCCGTACGTACTGAGAAAACACCAGCCCCCAAGGCAGCATTTTTAGCGATATCTTGGATTTCCTGCTTAACACTCTCAAGAACAATGTTACGAAATAATCTAAGTGGAATATCAATAACACTATACCCAGTAGGTTCCCATAAATCATTCAATGCTATTTCTCTATCGTATAGCCTTAATGCACCCTGAAAAGAATCACTATCAACAATCTCTTGATATTTTTCAGCAACACGCACTCCAAATTGATCGTCAAGTCCCACTGTCAGTTGATTTCCAACTTTAACTCCAGGGCCACAAAAAAAACCACAACCTAAATATGTCATAGCTTTGGCTTTCGTTTTGTCTAAAGTTATACCCGCTTCTAATTCAGCCTTTAGCCCGACTCCAGCTTTTACAGAAAGATTGTATTGAAATGATAGGCCAGAAATAAATATTTCTAATGAATCATATGAAACATTAGCTGTGGGGCCCGTAATTCCAATCTGTCCACAAATTCTTGCATCTAGCCCACGATTGTTATTCATAGAAAATTCAGCATCCGCATTTATACTCGCAAAATCCAAAGCAAAATTAAGCTTTCCAGCCGCATTGGTAAGTGACATATGCGCGCCGCGTAAACGCAATTTCATCCCTGTATTTGCCGAAAGTTCAAAAAGTCCTTTATTGGGATGAAACTCGGCGGATAAATTGCCTTGTAGATTTCCTTCTAAAGACACAGCTACACCGATGGGGTCATATTTGTAATCATCTGAAGGTTGCCAAAATACATAATTACGCTCATCAAAAATGTCATGTGACATTGCAATTTTACCTTCTGAAGAAACCTTATCTTTTTTGTTTTCATCCCTAATTTTTTTTGGAATCTTCGTTTGGTTGATATATTGGCCATTGTCGAAATCAGATATTTGTTTTTTTCCACCGCCGCCTGATTTTCTTGTGACTCTCACCGTTTTCACATCTCGAAAATCCATCTCAGGTGCACACTCTACAGGTAAAGTTGTATCTATTTTTTCTTTTTTTAAACTATTCTCTTGCTTAAAAGAATCATCAATAACCTCAGTAGAACCTATTACTTCTGAGGGCATGCCCAGCACACTACTTCTCTCCGTTGCTCGGAGAGCATTAGCATTAATCGAAAGAACAGGGGTTTCAGGAAACTTATATTCCAGTGGTAATAAAACACGCTTTCTTGGCATAAGTAAAATCCTACCTATACAGCGCTAATGATTTAATAGGAACTTGTAAAATAGAGAAAAGCACTTTGTCTGAAAATCCTAGTTTTCTTAATGTATCCATACACTATTCCTTTGTAGATTCAAGATCTTTGGCACATAATTTCTTCAAAATTTGTATTATTTATGATGTGTCCAACTTTTCATAAAAAATTTATTTTATGTTTGGATGCCTCAATGTATCAACAAAAAATTTCTATGTCAATCACAATCTGAGGCTAGCAACAATCATTTATTCTTAAAATTCAAAAATATTTGGCGGCCGATCGGAATACAATTTCATTATCATTTTTGATTCACCGCGTAGAAAAACAATAGTGCGAAAGTGTACTCAGCCAAGGCAGATGTATCCTTATTAAAAAGCTATCTCGCTTCCTATGCACCAATAGACTTGAAAGTAAGCTGTGCCACGGAAGAAGAAGCTGAAGTTACTATTATTACGTTTTGCAAAAAATTTATTAAAAAAATATTTAAAAGGATAGAAAAAAGATAACATAAGGATTCTGTTTAAGTATAAGCTTTATATGTAGAGTGTTGTATTATTATTTAAAAAAACTTAGTTATATTTTCTAATTTCTCCCCACTTTCTGTTATAAGATCACAAGCATCTTCTGTTACTGGAGATAACAGAGTTAAAGCAAGTCTATTACTCGCTTTAAATAAAGGCCAATTTAAGAATTCAGTCCAACATTTAACTATCTTTAAACCTTCTTTTATGTTATGGCGTTGATAGTTATCCCAACCGTACTGTACTGCCTGTACCGCGTTGACTTTATGGTGATTAAAAAAAGTTGGTAAATTGCTTAGCTTCATTTGTTCAGATTTTAAGATTTTTTTCAGAAAACTTAAATAAACACACAAAGCTAACCTTGGATATTCATTCGTTTCAGAATAAAAGGATAACAGAAATGGAATATGTGTTGATAGCACAACCGGATATTGCCAATAAGGTTCATCTTGCTTTTTAATCAAGTAAACTGCTGCTGTTTCATTAAAAGCAGATTGTAATTGACAAGCTGCCGGTATTCCTCCATCCACTTGACTGTAATCACTGCGAGTACTATCCAAAAACCCCTGACTAAGCTGTTGCAAATGTTTATAATACTCTGTATCAATACTAGAACTTAACTGAGTGTCAAGTTTTAATCCTAACCATTGTGCCCATAAGGAGAAAGCGGGCATTTCTTCTGATTCAAAAATTATTACCAAATTTTTAATACTATCTTTATTTATATGAGATATAATAGGGTCTATTATGCATTTTTTATCATGATGACTCTTATAAGACTCTCCCCAAAAAGAAAAACAAAGAAAAATCTGTATTTGACTATTTTTTACCTTTTTAATTTCACGAGACGTTAACTCTATATTATATTCCCGACAGTGTTTTGCAAGTGTTACTAAATATTGTAGCGTCCGAGAAGAAACATTTAATTTTTCAGAACAATCAACAATATTTTTCAATATATTTTCGGCCAATTCTTTCTTTTTTTTATTAGCATAAGTGCGTTCCAAAGCAGAAATGGCCACAGAAAAGACAGAATTAAAATTTGTTTCATCATAATTTAATAGAAATATTACGGCATCAATTGTATCTTTAATTGGTGGTGCTTTTTGCAAAGCAGTTAATATAACGGGAAGTACATGACTTTTTATTTCTCTAGTTAATTCATTAAAATATTCTATATAAAACAATATCCCTTTCAAAACAGAAATTTCTTGATTTTCAGATAATATTGCAAGTAATGTTTCAGCGATAGCTTCATGCACACGAAATGATTCATGAATTTTCCCGTTTGGCTGCTGTGCATGCTGAAGCAAAGAAAGACGTTCATTTAAATCTTCTTTTTTATAAAAAGCAATATGTCTTATCGCCATACATATATCAGAATCATAATAATTATAAATCCGACCTTTATAACTTTCAACAATAGATTTTACCTGATTAAACGAAAAATTTATTACAAAAATTTCATTATCACTTGAAGCAATTGTTTCAGTAGGTGCTATTTTATCTAATGGTAAATTTGAAAAGCTAAAATCTGGTTTATATGCCTCAGGGAAATTACCACCCTCTTGCAAAGCTTGCCAATATTTATCTTGTAAATCTCTAATGATATCCGGATCAGAACAATAAATATTATGAAAATTTTCTTCTGCATCTTTTGGTAACAACCCAATAGCAATGTGGTGCCTAATCCACTTTAAAACAAAACTCCAAAATAACTGATAACGAGTAAAGAAACGAGCATATTTTAACAAAGATTTACAATATTCTTCTTGCTTTGGCATTGTAGCTCTCATGCCAAGCATACCTTCAACAAAAAATTTAGCAGCGAGGTATTCTTGGTATGTTCTATGTGACAATATATAATCCACTTTTAGGACTAATGATTTTTTAACACGTTTTACCAATGCCAATTTTAAAATATCTTCATCTAGCCATTCTACAATGGGGCAGACTAAAGGTTCAATAAACTTATCAAGCCCTGAGAATTGTTTAAAAACTGAAATCTGCGATAAGCGATCAATATAACAAGTTCCTAACAGCCTAACCCTCTCAATTTCTTGTAAAAACCCAGATGAAATCTTTAAAACCCTACGGAAAAAAATTAACATGCGCGCCTCAATAAATTTTTGATACAATTCAATTAAGGTGTTTGGGCTATTTGCAAGTTGCAATGCTAAGTTTTCATCTGTCTTATGGCTTAACCATTTATTATAATAAGGTTGCCAGGCTTGCCACAGTAAGTAGCACTGCAAGGGCACACCTAGAATTTCTTTAAGTTGCACATTGTCTTTCATAAACTTTATAGCCATATTGTAAAATGAATTTTGAGTTTTAGACGCATCAAAAGCATCTTTGAAATATGCTTTTATTTGTTCAAATTCAAACGGTTGCAAAATAACTACTTCAGTAGGATAGTAAACAAAAGCTAACTGATTAGGTCTAGTAAACAAAATAACATGCTGATAATGAATTAGTCTTTCTAAGATCTGCTTACAGCTACTTAATTGCCATTTTTCAAGTTGATCACCACCATCTAGTAAGAGCAATACATTACCTTGCTCTATATCAATCCTAAGAGCTGTTCGCAACCAATCAAGATCTTTTTTAAATGGGTCTCCTCCAACATCATAAATATGCATTAATTTTTTCATGCAAAAATCCGTTAACGACAAAGCATCATCTTCTTGCGTTAATTCGTCCAAATAAATTGGTATCTTCCAGACATAATCTGTTTCTTTCAAATATTTTCGTGTATTTATTTCAGAAAGTTTTGCAACAACAGTTGATTTTCCCATGCCAGCAACAACAGGGACGAGCACTTTTTTTGAAACGTCTTTCTCTAAAAGACAAACAATAGACTCCCCCTCAGTTTCTTGCCATTCTTCTTCAAAATCTACTTGAGTTTTAATAAGTTCAACTAAACCTTTATCGTTTGGAGAAAAACATATCTCTTTAATATCTTCTCTAGATTGAATTAAATGATCTTTATCTTTTGTTAGGATAATTAATTTTTTATTTTGTTTTTTCGCTTCACTTTCTTTTTTCTGTGACAATTTTGGTTTACGATAATCAATTATTTCAATGTCTTTTTTAATATCTTTATTGATATATTTTTCAATCTTAAAATCATTACTAACATTAACAATCAACACTGTACCAGAAATTTTTTCTAAATATTTAGAAAACTTCAAATAGCGGCGTACTCTCACTAACTGTTCAATATATATTACTTTCTCATTTCGCTCTTTTGTTTTATGTGCTTTAGCTCCCTCAGAAAGATTTTTTTTCTCTGCACCCCACTCTATATACCGGCTCTCCTTCATCTGAAGTAAAAAACCAGGATTCCTCAATACATGAGAAATTCCACAAGGGTCTCGCCAAGTAAGTATATCATTAATATTAATTTGTATGTTTTTAAAACTAAAATTAAAATTTTCAGAGAGTCCTAACAAATTTAAAACCTGTTCATTGTTCATCGGAAGAGATTCTATAAGAATAGTTTTATAACCAGAAAGTAATCCACAAAATTTTTCTAAACTTTCTTTATCAACAATAAGGATTAATTTTTTTTTAAAATTATTAGCGACATCAACCAGTTTTAGCAAAATTGTTGCATCCAATAACTGTAAATTAACTTCATCAACAACAAGCAAATTTAGTTTATTTGCAAATGTTTCTACATCGCTCTCCCATACATGATCTTTTGGAAGAAACGCATGACTGTCTGTGGCACTATTGCCATTTTTTAGATATTGCTGCTTTATCCAACTAGCTATAGTAAAAGATTTTCCAATATTTTTTTCACCGTAAAAAATAATGACTGAACAGTTCACATCTGAAAATGCGGTATTTAATAGTGTGAATGTTTTATTAGCAACAATATCAAGCTTTCCTTTACTTAAATTATCTACATAGCGATCAGAATATCCAACTAATCTTTGCGCTAAGACTGCTTGGCTTGCATCATTAAATAATGTCGTAATAGTTTTTCTATTTATTCTCTCCCCTAGTGGGGAACGAAAATTCTTCAAAAAATAATCTTGAAATTTGTAATAGTAGGTTAAATCACTAATACGAAATAAATTACAAACTTCTTTTACTATCCTTTCCTCTAGAAAATTTAAATTTGGTTGTTCAATTTTGAAAATAAATTCATTAATAAACTCTACAATTTCTTTGTCAATTTTCGCACTGCTATCGAAGCTAGGTATGGGCAATTTTGGATGTGATTTAATCAAGTTTAGCATTTCACGTTTTGGAAAGAATAATGAAACAGCATCTACTTTTATCTCTGAACTTATTCCCCCGGTAAAAAAAGAAAACAACATAGGCTGTGATTCTATTTTAATCCTTAAACCTTTATCGTCAAAATTTAAATTTCTTTCATGAATTTTTTTAGACAGATCATGCAATGATTCTGTATAAAATTTTTCAATACCAACTTCTTTATCCCGCATTTTTGCATGTTTTTTTCTCGCTAACTTTTTTTGAAAATAGTGGTGAAGAGGTTTTTCTGAAAAATTTTTACTAAAAAAATCTTGGCTAAGTACAATTTTCTTTGATTCGCGCTCATAATCAAAACAACCCATGAGCAAAAAAACAACTGCTTTATTGTCGGTAAACTTTTTCTCTATTTTACGCTTCTCTCCCAGAGTTGTTCTGTTGGATAACCAATATTCAATCACGTAATCTATATTATCATCAATAATTTTTATTAATCTTTCTTCATTAGATAACTCCTTGAATACAAGTACTGTATCAGTATAAATTTTATCAGCCACCCTCTCTTTAAAAAATTCAGATTGATAAATACTATTTATTATTTTTCTTTGATCTTCTTTTTCTTTACCCTTGTGTTCATCTAAAAGCTTGGTAAACTTTTCAGACTCTCTGTTATAAAAATATAATATCCTCGGATCTAATCTATGATTAGTATAAAACATGAAAGTTACAGGCTTTCCTGTTTTATTGCTCTTTTTTATCCTCTGGAAAGAGTTAAAATAAATATGTAATGCTGCCTTTTTAGATTTTTCTTTTTGCGTTGCTGTTTCTTCTCCACAAATCATTTCTAATGTATAGATTTGGCTATTGGCATTTGTACTACCCGCATGTTTTACTTGTACCACCTTAAAATCAGCATCTGTTTCTAATTCCAAGTCGTCAAATTTGCCAAGATCTATCTCTCCATCCAGCCTTTCAGAATATACGCTAAAATTAACGCCTGTTTGCCGATAACAAGATAATGCATAATACATTCCAACCAATTTTTGGTACTCATCTCCCCGATAAGTATTGCTATAACCTTGGGCTCTTTTGTACATAAAAGAACTTTTCACGGGATTTTTTTCTATTGTTGAATCGCTGCTAAATTTGTCTTGTACTACCTTGCAAAAATCTTCAGCTAAATATTTAAATAATTCTATTGTATTCCATTTTGAATTAATAGTTAATTCTCCATTTATTTCTATGAAAAATTGACTAAAAACTTTTTTTTCTTTTAAGATCTCTTGGTGTGTGCGAAAAAAAATTCTACAAGGCTCCAAAATTTCAAGGGTATCGCATGTTTTAGGAAGCTTTTCAATTTTATCCATTAATTCTTTTAATTCTTTGCTGAACATACTTTCTGGATCTTTTAAAAAAGCAGCTTTAAGAATATGAAAAATCTGTTCGCCTTTAGCTTTTTCATAATTATCATTTTTTGAACCAACATATTGCTGATTATCATATTGCCGTTTTGCAAAACTCTGGCTATCAATCAGAAATATATGCTTTTCTCGCAATGCTTTTATTTCTTTTGTCGAAATATATTTTGGATATTCAAAATCAGCTGACAATGCGCTATTTTCAAGAAAAAAAAGAATGTTTTCCCCAGCGATCACACCACATAACTTTGAATCGGCTTGCTGTGCTGTACCTTTAATAGTGCATTTTACAGTTTCTGCTAACAAATTATTCCAGAAATTCTGCTTAAAAAATGCTTCGTCAATAAGTTCATCAGAGCTTAAAGGTTCGTAAATATCTAGAAATATAGATGAATGAATGATGTTGATATACAAAGCAGCCAAATTCCAATGACCACTTTGTCCGTTTAAACCTCCGGGTATATGGTGAGGAAATAATACAAGGTAATTTCTTTCTTTTTTGGTTAGTACATCTTTAATAAAAGAAAATGTCGGATGCTCTTTATCATGACTGACCAAGTATTGCTCTATTGGACAAGCAATAACAATGTCATATTGAATACCTTGTCTATTAAATTTCTTTGTTTCTGCTGCGCGATCAACTACCATCGCTGGTAAGAAATCGGGCTTCACAGCTAATGAATCAGCATCTTCAAATATTGTCTCAACTATTATTTTATTGCCAACTGGACGGATTCTATATCCATGATTAAGAATATATTTTTCAAATACTCTTAATATATCATCTGTATAATATTCATATCCTTGGTTTGCAGGATATTGATCTAATATATTTTTATCGAGCAAAGTTTTATCTCCTTTTATGTTAAAACGCAACTATCGTAACTTTATCCTTACCCAGATCGTTGCAGTTGTTATAGATGCTTTGAATCTTTTTAAAAGTGTTTTTCATAGGAGGCTTCTGCAGAGAGAAAAAATAAGATGGGGTATTTCTGAATAGAGAAACATTAGAGAAAGTGTATATATTATTGGGTTCTGGCTGTGTCTTCGATTTACTATTTGTAGACATTTTGCTATGTGCATACTTGACCATAGTACCACTCAAAGTTAAAGTAGATAACAGAGCGATAGAATCTAATTGAGAGTTTGTTTCTTTTTCCTGTTCTACCAAGATAGGTTCAGTAATAACCCTCTTTGATAATCTTGCATCTAGATTGAATAATAACGTTTCTTCTGCTTTGGCATAACCAAAGATTTTTTCTAAATACCCCGGGCAATTTTCTTTCAATAAGTCTTGTGCTGATTTCGTCTTGAGGTGGTCTACTCCAAAATGCTGTAGATAAATAGAATAAGCTTTTTTAAGCTGCTCGCAAGCTACTTCTCTATCGGCTATAGATAAATTAACTAATGCTAAATTTAGTAAAATGTCTGCTACATCTGGGTCATTATCACTACCACTAATTTTTTGTTGAGCGCCTAAAAGACCATTTAAACCTATTAATTTATGAGCAACATCTTCATCTTCAATAAGTAATAAGGCTTCTTGGTAAAAACCTATTGCTTGTAGAGAGTTATTTTGACGATAAAATATATCTCCCAGATTAAGTAAACATCCAATTATATCCTTGTGATTATTAATCACATCAATTTTCCGATATAATTCTAAGGCTTCTTGGTAAAATTCTAAGGCTTTTAGATAATTACCTTCCATATGATGGATATTTCCAAGGCGATTTAAAAGCCTTGCGATATCAAGGTTACCACGGCTAGGATTTTTTCGTCTTATAGACAAAGATTGTTGATAGTATTCAACGGCTTCAGAATAGATTTTTTGATCATAAAACACGTTTGCAAGGTTATTTAAACAACCCGCTATGTCAGGGTGGCTATACTCATTGTGAATTTGTCCATATAATTTTAAAGCTTGCTTATAATAGCTAATAGCCTTTTCATATTCGTGTTGAGAATAAAATACGAGCCCCATATTGTTTAAACATAAAGCGACATCATGGTGATTATCCCCATTATGCATTTCTTGTAATAGCTTTAATTGATCCTGATAACATTTCATAGCTTGCGCATACTCGCCTTGTGCCCTTAGCGAAAGGCCAAGATTATTCAAGCATGATGTAATGCCGCCGTAATTATTATATTTATGATGTATTTTTAATGCTTTTTGATAACAGTCTATTGCCTTCGTGTATTCTCCTTGATTACGAAAAACAATTCCAAGATTATTTAAACATTTTGCTATATCAATGATAAGATCGTCATTGCTATTAATTTTCTCGAATATATCTAAAGCATTCTGAATATATATAGCTGCCTGAGAATAATTTTTTTCAACTAAACAAACAGAGCCAAGATTATTTAAACATTTCCCTATATCAAAGTGATTATCATCACCATGAATTTGTCTGTATATCTTTAATGCCTCCGAATAATAATAAGATGCTTGTGAATATTTACCATAAAAATAGAAACATCTTCCCAAGTTGTATAACAATTCGGCATAACTATTTGAAGCGGAAGGTAATGAGGATGATTTAAGATGAGAACAGACTACTTCAGCATGAGTATACAATTGTATTGCTTCTGCTTTAGCGGTAGTATTTATATCAGCTGAAAGCAAAATAGTCTCCGGACTTTTTATCAGTTGATTAAAAATTTTTAATAACTTGGAAGTTGTTTCATTGAAAACATCTGGCATTTGTTCAAGTTCGTAACGAGCCACATCTTGTAACAAACGATGTGTATGATAATATCCAGGCTTTCCTAGTGTGGGATTCAGTAACGAAGATTGACTTAGTACCATTAGTGCATCTTCCAATACTTCTTCGTCGACATCATCAAAATACGTTTTTAAAAAAGCTTTAGAAATATCGTCTGCGGCTAAAAAGGCGCACGCATTTAATATTTGATGTGCGAGCGGCGATTGGTCAGATAATTCTTTTAAGCTTAGCCATATTGCCCTTCCTTGTTTTTCATTTATATGGCCTTTCATTGCGTTAAGCAATAAACTTACATTTTGTTGCTTGTAACGCTTCAGACATTCTTTTACCGTTATATTTCTTACTTTAATGTAGCCAAGGAGATAAGATAATGATAATGGGTGATAATCAATAGTTTCAGCCAAATTGCTTGCATCTTCCTCAGATATAGAAAGCTCAGGTAAATTTAAGTACATATACTCACGAGCTTCTTCTGGACTAAATTTTTCTGCGGGAAGCCCCCCATATTGGTTATATACTTGAACATTACGCGTTGTGATTAATACATCTACTGTAGATGCATTCGGTAATTGTTGCAAATAAGGTTCGATTATACCACCAGCATTAACACCATTAAAAATAAATAAAATCGAGCTATAGCGTTCTTGTAATAACCCTTTTAATCTATTTTCCCAATCTGGTTGGGTGGGACCTTGTTTCGATATATAGTCCAAAATCTGCATTTTTAACTCTGGATTATCTAGCCCCAAACTTAAATTGCTCAAATCAATATTATCGGGTAATTTCCCTTCATACATTACCCCATTCTCTTCTAATACTTTATACATATAGGTGTTTGAGTCAATATAAATCTTACTTTTTTCCCTTCCAGCTTTTAATTCATTCACACTATCTGGTAAGGGTGACATCAAACAAAGGCTGTACCCATCTGGTTTTAACGCTGCGATGGGTTCTTCTAACAACCTACTTGCTAGCTTCTGGTATGAATTAGATAAATCATCTTCTGCTTCTAACCAAATAACCGCTTGATACAGAGAGTGTTGATAAGATTCATTGGCGAATTGTTTGGCCAGCTGTGTTTTGCCCATACCTCCCAGCGCGTACACAGTCATAATCTCTGGGCAACCTGGATTAGTTGGTTGCTTAAATTTTTCGGCAATTTTACTTAATAAAGCTTCTCGACGAACAATTTTATCACCAGCCAATACAGGCACTTCATATTTTAGTGTTGTTTTCTCAATAACACTGGGGCGCCATTGGTTAAGATATGCTCGTAACTCGGGCAATGACCTCATAATCTCACGTCGACAATCAACGGCTGTCATACCTGTTTCAGGCAAAATCTTGAGTGCAATGATGGCATTATTCTGTGGGTCTACTTGAACCAAAACTTGATTTAAATAACTAAAATTATCCTTGAATAAGTTTTTCTCCTGTTTTTGATGGTCAATTACGCCTCTTAAAAAATGCAACATTTCGTTGTCAAGAAAAGCCGATACCGGCAGCACTTGTTCATCAAAATTATAAACCTCGTAATGAATTTTAAATCTCTGGCGAAAAGCTTCTTCATCAGTCAATAGTTCTTTTGGGGTATACTGTGCATAATCATGTTCTTGAATTGCATTATAGGCTATTGCAAATGCTTGGCGAAGTGCTTCTGCTTTTTGTTGAATAGTCTCTCTACTCCACTTTAAATTCTTAACTTTAACAATACCGGAAACCACGTCGTACGTAAGTTTTAACCACTCATTCCAACTTAAATCCCCTCTAAAATACTGGCGACATAGTAAATGTCCAATCTCTCTTAAGTCTTCTGGAAAAATTTCTATAATTTTTTTAGCTGCCTCTGCGCCGCCCTGCGGCCATTGTTCCACTCGTTTGACTTGTTCAGGTTGGGGCCTTCCCGTCTTAGGGTCAAAAGTTGCCGTCAATAAATCAATACTGTGTTGAGATAATGAATAAGTCATTTCTGTCAGCAAATGAGTCACTATATTAGTGTGCTCTTTTATCGGAGCCGCAGTTGTTAACTGTAATGGATACCCTATTTGCTCATGTGCCGTATTGATAAGATTCGGTTGAGCCAGATAATTGGTTAATGGAAGCAAGTCTGTATCCGCTATCCTTGGCAGTATTTTTCCTTCTCTATACTGTTTAGCAATCGCGCGTGCACCCGGATTATCAAAAACAACCGCACGATATCCAAAATTGAAACAAGCACTCGAAGCAATCCAGGCACCTAATGAATGCCCCGTGAACGTCAAATAATAACCTTTTGGCGCCCATTGGTAATCAACTTTACTTGTTGGAGGAGATATAATGGTTTCACCACGATCTGTTAACTCTCGACAAGTTTGACGAACAAAAGCATCCGCTTGTTCTCCATGACAGCTTATTCTATTTTGCACTATCTCATCTAAATCTGTCCATACTGTCGCTAGCTCTTTAGGCTCTGTACCACGAAAGGCTATCACCACTTGTTTACGGTCATCATGAACATAGGCGATGGCTTTAAAACCTTGCTCACCTATTTTAACTTGAAATACACGCCATCCCTTGCTGTGTAAAACATGCCACCACCGCAAACGATGCCCTTTATTCTCAGCCGACAATCGCTCTTCTGCCATTTTATGTTCTTCAGCATCTTTGTATGCTAATGCACTGAATACTGCCAACTCTAAATCGGTAACTAAACCGGAATAAACTTTTTTTACTTTTTCATCATCAAAGTTAATAGATTCCATCCTTTCAGTAAAGGATTTTATCGCTGCTTCTTGCGGGGTTTCTTTAGGCGCTACTGTATCAATGGGATGACTGGACGATGAGTTGA
This sequence comes from Pseudomonadota bacterium, assembly GCA_021782495.1. Lineage (GTDB taxonomy): Bacteria > Pseudomonadota > Gammaproteobacteria > UBA1113 > UBA1113 > VFKP01. The sequence goes on from JAJXUV010000003.1 coordinate 153,202, forward strand.
GCGTTGTGGCGGTACGCCGCCGAAAAATATCAAAAATACTGAACCCCATAAAAAATCTCCTATTAGATGGAGCACATAAAAACATGTGTTCCTTAAACATCCTATTTACACACTGGCACCCAAAAGCTCAAAATCTAAAAAAATTTACCATAAGTTTTAACTAAAATATAGTTATGACCGATAGGTTTTTTAGGCGCTGTTTTTGGAAAAACAGCCAAAAATAACAGTTCCTTGACAAAGCTCCATTTATATTTAGCGTATTTGCTTAGGGGTATGAGGTACATCTGATAAATTATCAGTATGCGAGCGGATAGCTTTTGGGGGATCAACTGGTGGTTCTTGTTGTAGCATTTTCCAACTACCATATAAAGCCGCCCCAAAAGTTAAAGCGCTCCCAAATGCAATCCCAGCTCTATTGCTAGAATTAAAGCGCGTAACCCAAGATAAGTATGTTGCTGTATTGGATACAGTTTTTGCGGTATGTGTAAAAAAGTTAAATGACATACGTTTGCCATAGTTAGTGATATTGTATTGATCATGTGGAAAAACGTGACGAACCCTGCTAATTTCCGGCCTGGCTTTATGCGTTGCAAAATCTTTCTCTGATGTGCGTTCGCGTGATTGCTGTTTCTGGTATCTATATGCAGCATAACTGGTTGCAATACCGCCACTGAATAGCAAAGGCATTAATGAATCTGCTGTATTATTGTCATGGTTTTCTTTTTTATTATTTAAAAGTCCATAATCAGGTTGCATTAATGGCATCCTGTATGAGTCAAGAGAAGATAATTCTTCAGCTTTAGCCTGACCAAATATTTTCGAGAAAATTCCTTCAGTATTACCATCGTCAAACTCATCTGACCAATTCTTCTCAAGTATGGCCCTAGCTATTTTTGTAGATGAGTGAGATTCCCCCAAAGTTTTTAACAAAATATCGTAGGCTTTCCGACAGTCCTCATATGCTTCTTTTCTATTATATGCTAATTTGATTAAACTTAAGAGAATTAGAACACGCGCTATATCAGGATGTACATCAGTACCATATAATTTTTCTCTGATTTCTAATACCTTTTCACAATATTCTTTAGCATCAGAGTATTTGCCTTCACTAATACAAATATTCCCGAGGCTAAATAAACAAGCTGCTACATCTAAATGTATATCAGTACCATAAATTTTCATAAAGCTTTGTAATGCTTTTTGATAATGTTCTCTAGCTTCAAGATGCTTACCCTCATTAAGAAATATATTTCCAATATTGAGTAAACAAGCCGCTACTTCTGGATGTTCATCAGTACTATAAATTTTTCTTCTTAGCTCTAATGATTTTGTATAATATATATTTGCCTCACTGTATTTTCCTTCATTAAAGAGTATATTTCCGAGGTTAAATAAGCAATTTGCTATATCTGGATGTTCATCAGTCCCATAGATTCTTTTGAAGATTTCTATCGCTTCTTGATAATACATACTAGCGTCAATGTATCTATCCTCATTACGAAATATCGTTCCGAGATTGACTAAACAGGATGCTATATTTGGATGTTCATCGGTACCATAAATTTTCCTTCTGATCTCTAATGCTTGACGATAATATATTTTAGCTTCGCTATAATTTCCTTGATCGCGGAAAATTGTTCCAATATTAAGTAAACAGGATGCTACATCAGGGTGTTCATCTGTCCCATAAATCTTCCTTCTGATGTCTAACGCTTGTTGATAATGTGCTTTAGCTGCACTATAATTTCCCTGATTATAAAAAACTGTTCCAATACTAAGTAGACAGGTTGCCACATCAGGGTGCTCATCTGTCCCATAAATCTTCCTTCTGATGCCTAACGCTTGTTGATAATATTGTATAGCCTCGCTATACTTTCCTTGCCTATGAAAAATTGTTCCAATATTAAATAAGTAGGATGTCACATCAGGATGCTCATCTGCTCCATAAATTTTTCTTCTGATATTTAACGCTTGTTGATAGTATTGTGTAGCCTCGCCATACAATCCTCTACTACTAAATATCATTCCAAGATTGTTTAAACATTTTGCAATATCGGGATGATCATTTCCATTATGGACGGCTCGATACAAACTCAAAGCTTGCTCACAGTATACTGCAGCCGTAGTATATTCACCTTGTGCATGAAAAATCATCCCTAAATTATCTAAACATCTGGCTATATCAGTGTGATTGTCCACTCCATGAATAGTCCGAAGCATTACTAATGCCTTTTGATGACATGAAATTGCCTTCGCATAATCCCCTTGTGCATAAAAAACTGTTCCCAAGTTATTTAAACATACTGCTACATCAAAAAAATTATCTTTACCAGGTATGGTTTGATATAAACTTAAGGCCTGCTCAAGATATTCTGTTGCTTTAATATAATTTCCTTGCGCATGGAAGAGCATCCCTAAATTATTTAAACATATTGCCAAATCAAAAGAATTACTTTTATCACGCATAGCTTTATATAAACCTAAAGCGTGTTCTAACAACTGTTCTGCTTTAGCATATTCGCCATTTTTATAAAAAATCACACCGAGTCTATTCAGACAAGCTGCTATATTTGGATGATTATTTTCTCCGTAAATAATTTTATACTGCATTAAGGCTTGTTCATAACATGAAATTGCTTTAGTATAATCCCCTTTTTCACTCAATACCATTCCAAGATCGCTTAAACATTTTGCCACATCAACAGAATTATTTTTATCATGCATAGTTTGGTATAAATTCAAAGATTGAACTAAGTTATATTCTGCTTTAGCATATTCACCGTTATGATAGAACATCATGCCAAGATTATTTAAACACGCTGCTATATCGTGGTGTTTATTATCTCCATGAATAGCTTGATATAATACCAGTGCTTGTTTGTAATATAATGCTGCTTTAGCATATTCCTTCTTCTCACTAAACGCTCTGCCAAGACTATTTAAACATTCTGCTATTTTTGGCAGATTTTTATCATCATTAATAGCCTGATATAAAGCTAAAACTTGCTTATAATGTGTAATCGCCTTTGAATATTCAGCATTATCTTGAAAGTGTTTACCTAATTTAAGCAGTAGTTCTACATAGCATATTTGCATTTTAGGTGATATAGCTTGCTCGACAAAAGTTTTAGATTTTAATCGGCTCACTGATTCTATATCAGTGAGCCAAGATCCAGCTTGCACAAAATGATTACATGCCACTTCTGCTTGACAATAAAGATATTCTATTTTTTTAGTAGAAGTTGAAGTGTTCTGTGAAACAGAGATGTGTTCATATTTTGTCAATTGCTCATTAAAAAAATCTAGTATTTTTTTTCTAATTATATCAAAGTCTTCAGGTGTTTTGTTGAGCTCATGCCGGAGTGTTTCTTGGACAATACGATGAACTCGCAGATATTTAGGTTTGTTTTGCACAATTTCAATAAGACCATAATTACTCAATAGTTGCAATGCTGTTTCTATCTCATTTGCATTAAAATCTTTGAAGTAAGTTCGAAGTAAATCATAAGAAATATTATCTTCAGATAAAAATGCACAAAAGTTTAAAATTTGACGGGCAAATGAAGAATCTTCTGTTATTCTTTTTATAGAAAGAAGAAGCATTTCATTGTGCTTTTGCTCGCTTTCTGTATGAATTATTCTCAATATCTCATTTTTATATTTGGTTATATATTCTTGTATAGATATATTTTTAGCTTTAATATATCCAATTAAGTGAGAAAGTGCGCCCGGATGAAAGTCAAGCATATTTGCAAGTTCTAAGGCTTCATTATCCTGTATATTTTGGTTGGGGAAATTACTTCGTATATAATACGCCGCTTCTTTTTGCGTAAATGCTGTTAAGGCAACCCCCTCATATTGATATCCTAAATTTGCGTTACGCGTAGTGATTAATACATCTACGCGAGCAGCGATCGGTAACTCTGAAAGAAAAGGACGAATTGTATTATAACATTCAACATTATCAAAAACAAAAAGAATAGAGTTAAAGTTTTTACTTAAATATTGAGAAATATACGTTAAGGTTTTGTGGGAAGATAAATCGCCAACCTCATTGCCTAAAACGTATCTTGCAAAATTTTGATATGCTGTTTCTAAACTATCGCCTTCTAGCCAAATAACAGCTTGGTAACAACCACTTTTATATTTCTCTTGTGCAAATCGAATTGCAAGCTCTGTTTTCCCAATACCACTAAGCCCATAGATAACTTCAATATTCTCAGATTTTGAATCAGAAAAACGACGTGTTAATTCCTTAAAAAAATTCTCTCTAAGGACCGTATCATGGGCTTGTTTTGGAGCGCCATAAAATAATGATTTACTATTCGGCATAATTTCTAATGTTGTAATTTTAGCACTTTCACTCTCCAGGTTACTCGTCATGTTAACCACTAAATTCTCTATTTCTGTAGACTGAAATGAACACGCTCTTATCAATTGTTTTGTTTTATTTTCCAGTTCACGCAGTTCATGTTCACGAAAAGAATCCTCATTTAAGAATTTTTGTGCTTTTAATATTTCACGACGACAATCTATTGCAGTCATATTAGCTAAAGGATGAAAATAAATAAAAGTTTGGTTCGTCTTTTTATCATGTATAAATTGTAGATGTTTTAAATATTCATATTCCCCAGAAAAAAATTGCGGTAAATTTGGTTTATACGTGAAATGAAGTTTTTTTAGAAATCTATATATGCTATCAGGAAAACTTGATGCTGGAAGCATTTGCTCATTAAATTCGATTACATCGTAATGCTCTTCAAAGCGTTTCTGGAATTCTTCTTCTGGAGTTTTTGCCTCTATGGCATTGTGCTTTGAATAATCATACTGACAAACACTGTAAGCTTCTCGAAAAATTTTACGTAATGCTTCTGTTTTTCGAATAATATAGAATACAGTAAATTTTGACATAGCACGCTCAAACCAGTTAATACTCGAGACTGCGACTTCACAGGTTAAGTTTGCCCATTCAGTCCAAGCAACATCTTCTCTGAGCCAGTAGCGAAAAAGTAGATGCCATGTATTTCTTAATTCAGAAGGTAAAATACCTTTTAATTGATTAGCTGCTTGGGCTCCACCATGTGGCCATTGCAATACCCGCTTGCTTAGCCCTTGATATGGTTTACCCGTATTTGGATTAAATGTAGCAACAATTAAATCAATACTATGTTGAGACAGCGAATATTGTGTCTCAGTGGTTAGATTACTTATAATACCCGTGTGTGAACGCGCTGCTGCTGTTGTTGTTAATTGTAACCCATAACCCCTTTGTTCATGTGCCGTATTAATAATATTAGGTTGTGCTAAATAACTTGTTAATGGAAATTGCCAGGTATCTGCCATACTTGATATAGGTATCCCCTGTCGATATTTAGGAGCTATGTTACAAACTCTGGGGTTATCAAAAACAACTGCTTGGTGCATTAATGCAACACACGCACTCGACGCAAGCCAGGCACCTAAAGAATGTCCAGTTAAGGTAAGATGATAACGATCTTCAATAAATTTTTGAGGTGGCATGACTAATTTATTTACTGCATGCATACGCTCAACTACCTCTAAAGTAAAACTACATGCTTGTTTTCCATGAGTTCCAATTTCAGAGCCAACAACCTCATCCCAATCAGCTAATAGAGTTGCCCATTCATTTGGCTCTGTACCTCGAAAAGCAACAACAATTTGCTTGCGTTCATCATGAATATAGGCAATTGCTCTAAAACCATCTTTTCCTATTTTATGATGAAAAATGTTCCATCCATGTTGATAGAACGTATGCCACCAGAACAATCGTTTGTCATCAGACGAATCTTGCTCAACAGCACTATCATGCTGCTTTTTGTCTCTATACGCCAATGCACTAAAAACCGCTAATTCTAAATCAGTCACTAATCCAGAATATGCTGAATTATTCATTGAAAGATCGGCAGTACCTAGTTTTTGTGTAAAATCATCCACTGTAAATTCAGAAGCAACTTGGTGATTATTCTGAGCTTTTAAATTGTGTGGATCTAATGTAGTTTGATTTTGAGAAACTTCAACTGGCAAATTTTCGGTAGGCAATTTTTTCTCCTTGTAATAACTATTTTATCCATCTTTTATCTTGACTATTATTTAACCTTTTGTCAAGTCATATTACGCATATACTAACCGATGCTTCATCACATTTGTGGATTAAGCAGCTTAAGAAAATTTAATAAAGCTAAAAACTAAAACAATCAACTGGAGTAAAATTCTCCAATTATTCTTTTACGGGTAATAATAAGCACTTATCATCATTAGATTCTGCCGCTGCCGCGCGCTTCAAATCATAACGGCAACCACCTTTTTAAGCCTACCCCGGCCTCCTTTTTCGATGACGTAGTTATTTTGCATTATTTATAAACATAAAATACTAAGCTTGGAGCGATTCAAATGGTTACTCATTATTTTATTAACATAGCTTAGATAGATACCATTGTTTTTCACTGCTCTTCTAGAATCCCAATCTAGGAATGTCTACTGACGCTATAGCCGGTGTAATACTCGCATTAGACATGAAATTAAAAAATCTAGAAATATACATTGATTCTGCTCTATCTGAAGAAAATAAGTTAGCAGCAGGAGAAACTTTTCCTAACAATTTATTTAAAACTCGATCTAATTTTTCTAAATCAATGGCGCTAACAGTAAATCCCTCTTTATGGTAACGCGCTATTTCTTTTTTATATTGTAATTTTATCGGCGTTTGTATTTTTTGCAGACCACTACTGACTTCTGTTTGAAAGCTTAAATTTTTATTAATTAATGCTACAACTTCTTGAAGCTTTGGATTAAACCAATTTCTAAAACGTGGCTCAACATGACCGGTGACAGTAATCCCTCCATGCAAAGCGGGTTTAGCTTTCCAATCAATGTCAAAGATGTCTAAGTTAAGTGTGATTTTCAAATTTTCAGTAGTAATCACCGAACACTTGATAGTTAATGTAAATTCTAATATTTGTTCTCCTGCTGCTAAATGAGCAAAGAAATTAGGAAACTTTAAATTCACATGAAAAGGGGCTGCCAGATAAATAGCCTGGTCTTTTACATATGTCGTAAATGGGCCTGTCCGGGTTGCCCATATATTTGCATCAACAGGGCCCAACTTTACTTTTTCATCGACAAACTCTCCTTCTGGAATAATATGAGAGATGACATCTCTTAACATGTCAAATGATACGCTCAAATAAAACTCACTTTTAATGCCCATATATTCCTCCTTTTCACATTTTCCTCAGGTACATTGACCTATTCTAAAAAAATTAAACAAAAATATTCAAACTCATTTTCAAGGGTTTTTTCTCTATTTGAAATCATGGCCTTTTTTGATTTTTCATGTATCTTAAAATATTCCCTCATCGACGATACACGCTAAATTAGCTAGTTATTTTGACAAGTAAGAGGCTCGTAGGTAAGAGGGAGCCCTGGCTCCCATGGGTAATGGATTCATGTTCTGCTGACCACCCCAAAAAGTTAATAGAATATTACCTTTTATTTATAGCTGTACACTCATTAAATGCAACATGATTGCTAATTTCAAGTATTGTCTTAAACATCCGCATTCTTTTCTCCATATATATAACCAATCAGCCAAGCTTGCTTTGGCTTAGCGTCATAGGTTTTCTTGTAACTTCTTCTTTTCCTTTATCGTTACTATCTGTATTTGCTAGCGACTGTTCTGTATGAAATGCATAACGTTCGTTTTCATTTCTAAACTACACTCGTTTTGTGCTTGTAATCATGAATCTATTTTTATCAATCCCTCATATAGAGTGCGTATAGGAAGATTGTAAAGAGAAAACGTTCATCTGTTCGCGCTGTTTTTCTTCATTTTCTTCAAAGTATCTACTCAATAGATGTTTAATTAATTCCGTATACTCTGGATTGAGCTCAGAAGCTTTTTTAAAAGCTAAAACAGCAGACTCTACAGCATTCTTTTTAAGACAAGTGCTTCCCCGTCGCAAAAAAGTAGCGGGTATTCTTGGGTCCTTTTCTATTGCACTGTCAAAAGCACTCAGAGCTTTATCATATTCCTTATTTGCATGATAGTATACTCCCAGTTGATGATAATAACTTCGACTGGTGGGCGTTAAATTTTCAGCGTATTTTAAATAATGATGCGCCATCACTAATTCACCACGCATGATGTAATGATTAGACAATTTAAGCCATTGAACAGATTTGAAATTTTTTTCTTCATCATTATTTGCTGGAAATTGCTTAATATACTTTTCCGCATCAAACTGCAATATATCTTCAAATAATAATGGCAATAATACATTGAGTTGTCTAAAAACTTCTTTTTCATCTGCTTTCTGCGGAAGCGCTGATAACAAATGTGTTTCAGAAAAAGAAGAAACACAACTTTCTCTCAGAGAACCGCCCTGAACCATTGGGTTCGGCGGTAATTTCCAATAGGCTCCCATAGGTATAAACCTAAAATTCCCTTCTTCACAAACCAAAATAAACGCAACACGCATGGTTCCATCGTATAAATTTCCTTCTTTCTTCACAGGCTTCGAAGGGACATACGCTTCAATCATAAATTCAGATTCATCACTGCTTCTCCAAGAATTGATGTGCAACAATTCTTTTTGTAGAAGGCGAAATGGAAGCCCTGTCTCTTTTAATACGTAATTAGCGAAATCTCCTGATGCATTGGAGAAGTGTTCTTTCGGACAAAGCAATATCTTTAAATATTGATCGAGCCCTTTTTTATCAACAATAATAACCCCTTCTCCACGTTCTTTGTCTGGAACTTTTAAAACAAATTGATTGAAATTTGGCAGCTGAGTGACAATCTGTGCATATAACTCCGAATGGTATTGGCGCGGCATAATAAGTGTTATCGGCCTTGAATCCATCAAGCCTGCATTCATAAAACAGCGATGCATTAAAATTTTATTTGAAAAAATAAAATTTGCCCTAATATCCCCTAATTTTAAGACAGTCACTGGTGTAGGGATTAGATCATTTCCACCGTAAATAGCGCAATGATTTCTAATTTTTTCGGGTGAAAGTTCTTTTTTTGGTAAAATAACTTTAGACTCCTGAATAAACTGCGTAAGCTTAGTGTCTATAATTTCACTTGAAAAACGAATGCCGGGCTGAGCATTTAAAAAAATGGGATGAAATGTACTATCCTCCTCCATAGGAATAGGTTCGATGAATTCACACAGCGTAGATGCCAATAAATCAGAAATAGTTTTACCGTCAGGACTTAATATATCAAAGCCAGAAAATCCTGAAGCCATTCCATCTCCAAATTCTAAAATCTTTACCGAATTATCATTTGTGAATTTCAAATCAACATTCGCAAAAATAATTTTTGCACCTATATTCTGTTGGCATTTTATATAACCCATTTGGAGCTCTTGCGATGGATTATTAAGTTTAGCAAAATGTGGCCATGCCCGAGAATATTTTTTTTGAGCTAATAAGGTAGCCACCAAATACTGCCTGGCTTTATGATAGTCTTCATTTAATGTCAACACTTTTTCAAAAGCTAGAATGGCTTCTTCGTTGTTACTAAGTTTTTTCAGCGTAATCCCTTTATTGAGCCAAGCTGCAGCCAAAGTAGGATCACATATAATAGCCAATTCATATTGTTCTAAGGCTTTTTGATAATCTTGTTTGGCAAATAGGCGATTACCTTCTTCTTTATGTTCTATTGCATTACTTAACATCAGCATACTCTCCTTAGTGGCTCATGGGTTATGAATGATCGCTCACTAGAATATGGCATACTAGCCACATTTTTAATGCGCCAGATCACTATACATTGTTTACAATTTGCGATACTCTAAATAACTATAACTGAATTTTACAGAGAAAAACAACTTGTTAGGATTTTCATTCAATTTTGTAAGATGGGGGTTTCAATAATGGCGGCTAACACAGAGTTTGCTAATTTGAAAGTTTGAATACACAATATACTCCTATTGACTAAGCTATCCAGAAAAATCCTGCATACGCTGACAAAAACTAGGCTTTTATGGCGCTCTCATTTTAACTGATGGTACAACAAGGACAATTTTTAGCTCTAGCATTAGGGTCATTTTGCTCGTTTTCGTCATGGCCATTATCATTAATTAAGGGTTCACTACCGTTGAAATTGAATATGGGATTATCGGGTGCTAAGATATTGGATCTCAGCAATAGTTTAATCTTCCCTCTAGATGTTGCAACCGCTAATCGTTTATCTTCCAGTAGCACCATTCCATTCACAGAACCATTGACCTTTATTGTGTTTATAAGACGCGGCCTTTCTGCATCTAAATCACTCCATATTTTTATTTTTCCTAAAAGATCTCCACTTGCCAAGCTATCATCTTCTTTAAGCTGTGTTAATGCGCGTATATCCGAACCGAATTTATTAAAAGTCTTTTCCGGTTCAGAAGAAAAATAATTTGAGCGTATATTAAAAAAATGTATTTTCCCATCAAAACAGCCACAGGCAATTTTTTTTGTGGCTCGGGTAACTCGAGCGGTATTATTGTTTGTGCGGCCGATCGCCCCTTAAAAGTCTTTTCAGGCGCTTCATAAAGAAACAATGTTTTCATACCCTATACTTTACCCGCATCATTTATGTCCCATATCTTCACTTGACCATCAAAATCACCGCTTATTAATTTATTTTCAATGTACGATAAAGAAATAATAGCTGAATCTTTGACAAATAAAATTCCTAAAGAATTATGTATCTTCGCTACTCGGTTTCTTGGATGGCTAATATCCCAAACGGTTATAAGTCCCTTATGCCCACCTACCACTAAATTTTTATTTGGAAGCTGTATCATAGAACGTACCCAGGATTTAACATGGATGGACTGTCGCGCTCTCAGAATATCTTGTAAATTTGGGTTTCCATTCAATGACAGCAAGCTTTTACGATATACTTTTCACCCGTAAAAATTACAGTACAAAAGATAAGTTGTATGAATATTTTCCCAACTAAAAAATGGACATTAATAGAGACTTGTACGGTGGTTCTTTTTTAGCAATAATAATAGTTTTTGCGCTTTTTAGCGAACAGGCATTTTAAGTGCTGGTGCATTGGGCTCACAAAGGGTTAAGCCATATTTTTAAGCCATTTGATTTTCCCTCTACACCAGCCAGGCATAGTATCCAAAATCATTTTGTGTGTTGACAAGTAACTTTCAGTTGTTTTATTCAAAAGCTGCATCATTCTATCTTTTTTTGTAACTTATCCACAAAATCTGGGGATAACCCAATGGCGACAAATTTAGGCGTCCTTAGTCCTTTTTACTTTTTTTATTCCATTTACCAGTCACGCGCCCTTCCGCTATCGCCTTGAGCTTGTCTTGTTCATTTTGACTTAATTCAGGCCAGACTCTCTCAAAAAAAACACCTGTCTGGAATTGAGCTAAAGCGTGTCATTAATTGTACGCGTATTGTTTGTCACGCACTTTAGGTTTGCTTAGATAGCCAAGTCATTAACATCATCCATTCTTCTATTTCCAAAAAATCTCTAAATTGTTTTATTTTGTCTAGTAACTCCTTTTTCTGCTCTTTGATGTCTATCCAATCGTTAATGGTGATGTGGTCCAGATGCTCCTTATTTTTAAGCGCGCTATACAACATATCCAATATGGCTCTATTGTGGTTGGCGGCATACACTTTTTCATTTTGCACTAAGGCAATCCCTTTGGTACGTAAAATATCGCTACACTCATAAATCCCAAAATGCCCAAAAATAAGGTTGGTATTTAAAGGCTCTTTATCACCCGCCACAAAAAATTGGGGTTGAAGTCCTTGTCTTCCAAAAAAACTTTCTTCAAAATGTGAATTACCTCTCGTCCCCTCAGGGGCAGGAAGATTAAGGGCTGTCATAGCGGTTAAATACCGATTGGGCGTTGTTTGGGGAAGGTCGATGTTTTTAGACACTGCAATCATTATGTGATTTTCCTTGTTTTGACTATATTTTCACGGCTTTCTTTCATCTTGATTCTGCTCATTAAACCACAACTACAGGCTTATCTCCAAATCTTCGTCTTTATCCAGACTTCGCACCAAATTTTTCGAAAATTTGGCTTCTTTTTGATCGGCGCTCGTGTCATTTGGAGGATTGTAGATTTACCAGTACCCGCAAAACCCACCACACTGACTAAAATGGCTAAAAGTTCCTGGGTAGTAAATCTATCCAAACCCGCTGTATCTTTATGCAATGGTCGAGCTCTTTGGAAGTCATTATTTTGGCATACGCCGCATTGAATTGCTTCGTATCTGCTGTTAACCGTTCACAAACCGCGCCACATCGTGGTGCTTGAAGGTGGATTGCTGACGAGTTAACGCTGTTAACGCAATATTGGGGTCTTTGAGAAGCCACTCCCCATTGCGTCGTACCAAATCCACATATTCAAAAAATTTTTCTCTGGTTCTCTTATCGACCATACCCGAGCGGTAATGTTTCGGCTCTAGATTAATGCCCTGAGCCTCCAGGGTACGAATGGTGCAAAGCATTTATTGATGAAAGACTGACTGAAAACGAAACCATCGAGGAAATGAATGAATACACCTTCCACGCGCCTTGAATCTTTGAAAAAGAAACATAGCCAACTCACCGCACAAATCCAGTTATTAGAAGCTGCCAAAAAAAACCGGGAACGAAAAAAAGGCACTCGAAGAAAAATTTTAATCGGCGCTTACATTTTGGATAAGGCCACTACAAATAGAACCTTTAACCAGATTGTCACGGAGCTGGACACTTACTTAACCAGAAGTGCTGATAGAGCTTTATTCGACTTGCCAGAAACAGGGTAAAGAGTATATTGCCTTTGGGCGCCACAATTTCCTCCAGTGCATAAATGACTTGGAACAGAGCCCAAACCTTAGGATATTTATGGGCACAATTTGTAAAAAAGCTATCGGAATTCTCCGAATTCTCTCACAATCGCCTTCTTTGGCATTGCATTAGAAATATTTTCATGAAAATCAAATGCTTAAATAACGCATACGCTAAATTATCAGTAACATCAATTTGACAAATGGTTCCTTATACGGTGTCATTACCGAATGACAAAGCATGAAAAATTATTGGATAAAATACGCCATAACCCGCGGGACTGATGAATTGAAGACATTAAAACGGTGGCAAATCGTTATGATGTTGCATTTCATCAGCCGGGAACAAGTCACGTCACTTTTTGATTTTCAATTTGAGGGATCGCATGCATTAATGTCTAAGAGTTGCAATTCTATGCCACGTATCTTGATATGACCCGAAAAAAAGTGTTTCGGCTTCTCATCACGTGAATTGTGGCACTATGGAACTTAGCTTATCATTTATATTAGTGGGTATTTTGCATCCTCTCCAAGAAAAAAAACCAATGGTCGCAACAAGGCCAGCACCTACTAAAATTTTACCTTTATTATTCGTAATTTTTTCATACAAATAACCAATTACCGCGTTATTTTCTCCTTCCAAATTCTCTAAGGGTAATAATTTATTTTTTTCAACCTCATGAGCATGTATAGACATTTTATATAAATCTCTAGGAGTTGAAACACTCTTATAAATAAGATAGTTAAATAACATGGCTCCTAGATAGCTTCCTATATATGCTGCTAAGGAAGCACACAGAGTATTAATGATTCCAAATTTTAATTCTATTTTAATTAATTGGCTATTATGTTGATTAACCATAAAGAATTTTTCTGTTAGTTCTGTTAAATTAGCGACTAAGAATGTAGTAATAAAGCCAGCTAATGGTCCAGGAAGAGATGCAAAAAATCCAGCAAAAAAACCAGGATCAAAAATATCTTCATTCTCTATCTTAACAAGAAGTCCGGCCATATATGCACCCAACAAAGTAGCTATTGGTGGAAATAAGAAAAATGAGAAGACACTATTATCAATATATTTCAATATTTCTTTACTTAGAAATTTATACCCTCCATCTCGCGCATGTTCTTCTAAAATAAAAAAATATATCCACGAGATCCCCCCTAAAAAAAGAGCACCTACTGAGTTCATGATTCCTCTTGTATCCCTTTTAAATTTGAGAGAATTCCGTTTTAGAATGCCGATTCTTGATGCTATACTAGCAAATGCCGCTAACGATATAAAAGTTGGGCCTGTAATAGTATGATATCCAGGAGCACCTCCCCACATATGATCATCCCATTCAATCCCCAATTTAATCATGTAGAACATATAGGCGAAATAAGATATAATCGGTAAAGATGAGATTCCACCTATAATCAATCCATAGACATAATAATCGCTAATATATTTCTGAAATCCTCCATGATTTAATAACATTAAAGAAAGCCCCACACAGTTTCTTCTTTCTTCACTAGCTAAAGGACTACTGCCAAATGTCGACCACATAAAATTACCCTGCTTAAAACGCATGTAACTTTCGATAATAGAATTAACATCCAACGTCGTTAATACAATGGTTTCTGCTAATCTATCTCCATAAGTAAGATCGTCCTGATCTTTTGTATGAAAATGAGCAGTATCTGCGTTACAAAGATAAGCATCTTGACGATGTTGATTATGTTGTTTACAAGTTCCTGGCCAAAAGCTTATGTATTCATGAACCTCTGGAATTTCTTCATTTGGAACAATTTTAAGTGCAATATGCCCATACGATATGCCTGAACTAATTCCATCGCCTACTGTCCCAACACCCTTTGCACCAGCCCAATAATAAACAATGACATGCCCCATAAACATGACTCCTTTTAAAAAATTAAAACGTCTATATTATGGTACATGACCTAACATGAATTTCTGTACTTGCCGCTTTTGAATCAATCCATACTTTCCCATTACCTACCCCCGCAATTGCCAATTTTTCTTCGGCCCACGTGATACAATTGTGACCACTGTTCCCGCCCCATAAGCTCCATCTATTAGCGCCTGCCTTTTGATATTTGAATGGCCAATTAGTTTCACGTCCTTCTTGAAATGCCGCATTTATTTCATTGTCTAAAATAGCAGCGTCATTTTCTATTGCGCTAATCATTTTTTTCGCAGCCTCTGGAGTAGCATACCAACTATTAGAGGAATATTGTTCTAAATGGTAATCTCTATGTGCTCCTTCAAACTTTGCATCAACATCGTTAATGCTTGCACCTTGTTTAGGATTACACCTAATTTTAGTAATATACCCCATAATGTTGCCTAATGAACCTTGTACGTAACTTTGTGCTTCAGGGAAAGCGTTTGCAGTAATATCATATTCCCCTACAAATAATTCTTCATTGTCCAAAACGCCCTCAACAAGAATAACAGCATGACCAAAAAGTTTGCCTGTCCCCTCTCCTGGACCTGTATTAACCAAAGAAATAACCCATTTATTCTTGTTAAATTCATAATTCGAATCTCTTCTACTAACTATCATAACGCCTCCTAAAAATAAAAAAATAACATTTACGGTCTGTGATTTGATAATTTGCTAATAACTTCTGCTTCAATATTTTTCATTCCCCAAAAAACGGTTGCCCCTAAGATAGCCGTACCTCCTAATGCCCATAATTTACGATTAGTGACTACAGAATTAAAAAATTGATATGCATTATTATAAAGAGATGGGGATTTATCTTCTGACGCTAATTCAAGATCTGTCGTATTTTCTTCTGAAACCTCAAAATTAATGTGCTCTTCCCTTTTTTCTTCCTGTAACAAATGCTTTCTATCATTTACTAAACTCAACAGATACTTTGGTGTTACTGTAGTATCATATAAGGCTCTCATGAAAAGTGGGACCACCAATATCATTAAAGGCAATCCCAAAACAATAGGCCAACTTACCCGATTGCATAGAATTTTATTTATAATACCTATAAAGGGCATGTAAAGATAATTGACTGCGATCTCCATTGGCAATATAGGTGCTGTTGGCCTAGGGATGTGATTATATTTCATCCCCTCTCTTGACCCCGCCTCAGCAATTAGTAAAACCGCCATACCTAATCCAATCTGGATAGCCTGGTCTAATGCAGCAAAGTGCTTCACATATACAGGAGATATGGATTTAAAAGATAGTATCATATACGACAAATAGCTACTTAAAAATCCTGAAACAAAACATGTTGCAGATAACCCTATTAAATTTGCTATAAATTTATTTTGATAAAATTGCACCCAATAGGTGGCATATACATTTGATGGAAAATTTGTGGAAGGCTCTGTCATATTTATAAAAAATTTCATAATTCTTAATAAGGGTGCAAACCCAGATAATTCGAATTCGTCCAAAAACCAATAAATTTTATACAGAGAATCCCATATTTTTCGTTGCAAGATAGAAGGGGACATTGTGATAAATTGTCGAGTGCTTTCAATAATTGGCTCAATTAAATTTGATAATTTATAAACTTGCCCATCACGCGAATATATTGTAGCATTCATCATACCTATCGCTATAACAGAAGAGCACGCTATCCCTATTATAATTGGCACCCATATATTCATCTTGTATCTATCTACATTATCATATTTAAATAACCCTCCTATTTCTAACAATTTAAGCGTTATGTCGCTACAGTTATTATATACACGCCAAGAATGGTACGCATTCATATTTTCATCGTGCAATTCATCAAACATCCTTACCATTTGCGCAACGTCAAGCCCACATAAATTTATTTTATTACCACCTCTTTTCATGGTCAAATCATCTTCATCTGCTGAAGCATGAAAATGAGGTTCTTCTTTTTGACAAAGCCAAGGTTCTTCTCTATGCCAACTTTTACATTTCCCTGGCCAGAAACTAATATAAACCTGCCTTCCAGAGAATTCTATCTGTAACGCACTATGTCCTTCTGATGGCAAAGCACTTCCTCGAAGATGCTCACTGGAAAAAGACGAAGGAGGCCAAGTAATAAGTACAACTTTATTGTTCATAGTTGACAAAATCCTTTATAATCAAAATATTTTAAGATACTTTATAAAGAACAGGTGATTTTCGACCTGAAAGTATTAGGGAGTCATTATTGCTAACAAACCCGCAAGATAATAAACGTTCACAATCAAGAACAGGCGTCTTTAATTTCTTTTTTTTGAAAAATCTCGTAAAAATTTTAATCCTAAAGTCTTCCCTATTCCGTCAAATCGTTTGAAATGAATTAGGAATTAATAAGCTTTTTATTTTTGATAAATTTTTCGTTTTATTGAAAAATCCGAACACTTGTTCGGTGAAACAATTTTCTTTATTCTGATCATTTGATGACATGCTTAACTCCTTAGCATTAAAATTAAAAAATCATATAAATTCAATAGATCTGCAAATATCAATCCACATGATAATCATCATTAAAATCTAATGTCAACTTTTTTTATAGGCATGTTGTAGAACAACTAACTAAAAATTTGCAAGGCTTGGCTGCAGCAGATAAGGGATACGTTGGTAAAGAATTAGCAGAAGGCTTAGCTGCGTGCTGATTACGGTTGATTAGCCAGGCCAGAAAAAATAAGAAGGAAAAAATGTTGTCGGCGTTTGAAACTTTTTTCTTAAATCAGCGCAATATTATCAAAACGATCATCGGCCAGGTCAAAGCACTTTATCATATTCAGCATACCCAACATCGTAGTGCCTTTAATTTCATGGTGAACGGTTTAGCGGCCTTGATTGCTTACTTCTGGAAACCCAACAAAGTAGGTGTTAAAATAAATTATTTATCGGCTAAAAATTACGCACTTATCGAAAATTAAGGTACAAATATAAATGGATAGGCGATTTTGATGTAACCATTTTTCGAGCTTATTTTTCAACCGTTTTCCTCAGGTTTCAGCTCGCCAAAATTTTACTCAATTTAGACAATAATTTTTTGATAGGCCACTTCCAACATTGCCCGCCTCATATTGTTTATTTTCTTATCAAAAAAATCTCTGCTTCTATTCATAAAAAATATGAGGTTATAGATTTGACCAAAGACTGGTCCCTTTTTTTTTGTTTGAAAACCCTGTATCATTCTGCCATCTGTATCATTTGTAGGATGAGTAAACCTTGGCTGAAGTTATTGTTGTCACCTCCGGTAAAGGGGGCGTAGGAAAAACCACGAGCAGCGCGGCGCTGGGAACTGGGTTGGCTTTGAAAGGTTATAAAACCGTGGTAGTCGATTTCGACGTCGGTTTGCGTAATTTAGACTTAATCATGGGCTGTGAACGTAGAGTGGTTTATGATTTGGTGAATGTGGTTAAAGAAGAAGCCAGTCTCAATCAAGCTTTAATTAAAGACAAACGTTTAGAGAATTTATTTGTATTGCCCGCCTCTCAAACGCGCGACAAAGATGCTTTGGACAAAGAAGGCGTTCAACGAGTCATTGAGGAATTAAAAAGTAGCAATTTCGATTATATTATTTGTGACTCGCCTGCGGGGATCGAAAAAGGTGCTCTGATGGCACTGTACTTTGCAGACCGCGCTATTGTAGTCACTAATCCGGAAGTCTCTTCAGTGCGCGATTCCGATCGCATTTTGGGCATTTTAGCGAGCAAATCCAAACGCGCTGAAGATAAATTAGACCCTATTCGCGAACATTTGTTGGTAACGCGTTATGCGCCGAATCGCGTCGAACGCGGCGACATGTTGGCCTTAAGTGACATAGAAGAATTGTTGGCCATTCCTTTATTGGGTGTCATTCCAGAATCTCCTGCCGTATTGCGCGCCTCTAACTCCGGTATTCCAGTCACTTTCGACCAAGAAAGCGATGCCGGCCAAGCTTATTTGGATGCTGTCGATCGCTTTTTAGGTCACAAAATTCCTTTGCGTTTTATTCACACCAGAAAAAGAACACTCTTACAACGCTTGTTTAAAAGCAAGGACAAAGAGGGAGCTGCTGCATGAGTTTGATCGATCTCTTTAAGAAAAACAAACGCAATACCGCCTCGACGGCCAAAGAGCGTTTGCAGATCATTATTTCTCATGAACGCACGCGTCAATCACGGCCAGATTTGATCAATGACATGCAAAATGAAATTCTAAATATCATCGCCAAGTATTTGGATATTCCTGATCACAAAATCAAAGAACAAGTCAAAGTCGATGTGGAACGCCGAGGCGAACATTCTGTCTTGGAACTCAATATTACGCTGCCTGAGTCCATACATGACAGAGCTGAGTAATTTCTCCGGCTATTCTCAGTATCAAGCATTTTCAAACAATCTTATAATACACAAAGAGAAAAATCTATCCATAATTTGCCCCCGCTCCATTTTTAAAGTACAATAACACCTGTTCCATTAAGGGGTTATGTATTATGTATGAACTGCTGAGTATCACTTTAATAATCCTACTGGCTGCCATTTCTCCCGGCCCTGATTTTGCGGTGGTCACCAAAAATGCCCTCCTCTATTCCAGAAAATCTGGGATCTTTACGGCAGTGGGCGTTTCGACGAGCTTATTGATCCATTCAACTTACTGTATTTTAGGTTTGGCCATTGTGATCGCCAAATCCTTATTGCTTTTCAGCATCATTAAATACTTGGGCGCAGGCTATCTGATTTATTTGGGCATCAAAGGATTGCTCAGTAAAGAAGGTTCGCTGAAATTGAATGCACACAAACAAAATACGGATTTATCGGCCTCGAAATCCTTTGTCCAAGGCCTCTTATGCAATTTGTTAAATCCCAAAGCGATCGTATTTTTGTTGGCATTTTTTACTTTGATTATGAGCCCTTCGATGTCACGCTTAGCGCAAATTGGATATGGCCTTGAAATCGTCTTCATTCACCTGATATGGTTTTCCTGGTTATCCATCATGATTACCCACCATTCTATTCGAACCCACATCGCCAAAGTTCAACATTACATCATCAAAGCGATGGGCGTAGCATTGATTGGCTTTGGAGTGCGGATAGCGACGCTGGAATCGGGGTATTAACCAGTCAATCGCTTATAGACTTTAAAATTATTAAGGAAATTTTTTGTTGCGGCATAGAAGTTTTTATAGTACACTGTGACTAGTTTGTTAATTGTTCCCATGTGATAATACATTTTTAAAAAGTGAGCTAAATAATGGCAGCATCTGGATACAATATAGAATCCCAGATTCGGGTAGAATCTACCCAATTGATTAAAAGCCTTAATGACCTGAGCGACGATTTTTTTTCTGATTCTGAAGATACTCAAAAAAAGAATGCTGCTGAAAAAAAGGTAAAAGAATTCGTGGCAGCGTACTATGAGTTCCTTTGTTCACTTCAACCAGCACAATTAGCTAGCTCGAACAAATTTAAGCTAGCGGTAGATACACTTGAACAAACAATTGAGAGACTTTCGCTGCAGGAGAATGACCAATATCGCGGATTTACATTTCATACCCTCTCTGCGATGATACAAAATCAAAATGCCGCGCAACAACCAAATCAAAATTTGTTGTCAACAGCAATCAGACAAAAAGTATCTGAAATATTAATTTCCAACCTTCAAAGATATAACACGTATTTCTTTAGCGCTGAGAACAGTTCGGAGATGCATGAGAAGGTTAAAAGTTGGCTAGTAGGAGCCCTGCAAGACTACTATTTGGTATGCATAGAAGAGCAAGATTTTGCACCCACAGTGAATTTGTTTAGAGCGCTCGATGAAGATAAAAAGCGTAATTTCTGCACCATGGTTTACTATGCCGACCAGCAATGGGATCTACCTGACAATACACCATCATTGTCAAAAGCATTAATAAAGACGGGGGTCATAACACTAGAAGAGATAGAAAAGTCTTTAGAGGCTTTCTCACAACCTTCAGATCACAGCGAAGATTTTTTTAACGTCGACGACCACGATCCGGATTCTAGTGATGGCCAATCCGGTCAAGCTTCTAGCGTCGACCAATCCAGTCAAGCTTCTAGAGCCAACGAAGAAAATGATGAAAACGGTTGTTGGGGAACTGCTCCTGAAATCGGTTGTTTAGGCGCACAGATTAATGATATGTCTCCCGAAGCGCAGTTGGGCGCTGCTTTTTTTATGTTTGCCATGGGCGCACTCGGAGTAACAGCGGGCGTTATCCTAGGGCTTATACTGGCAAGTTCTGTCATTCCCTCTGTTGGGATTACCTCACCTATAGCGATAGGGGGATGCGTTGCGGCAGCTGCTGGCATCGTGGCTGGAGTGACATTAATGGTTGGCGGCATTAAAATGGCCCAAAATGCCTTTACTCTCTTTGCCTCCTCTGATGAAGTTGAAAAGCCATCAAAAGGGGGAAGTAATTGTTTGAGGCATATCTTTTGGTGAAATGACCGTATCTTTACCAAGAAATTTGCGTATAAACGCAAATTCTATTTAAGAATGCAAATTGCGTTACTGTAACCGAGCCGCGACCGTAAGGGAGCGGAGAAAGCGGGCCTCATTCTCTTTTCACCGCTCCCTTACGGTCGCGGCTCGGTTAGGTTCGCGCAGACTTAACTTAAAGTGGGTTTTTCCCTTTAAACCAAAAACGCTTGCTGACACAATTCAATCAAAGAACCTCCGGTCCCTGACGGTCGCGGCTCGGTTAGGTTCGCGCAGACTTAACTTGAAGTGGTTTTTTCCCTTTAAGCCAAAAAGGCTTGCTGACACAATTCAATCAAAGTCGTTGGAAACAAGCCTAAGAAAAATACCGCTAAGCCATTGATGCTTATTGCCAATTGGGTATCGAAAGATTCCAAGATCACCGGTGTTTTTTCCAAAGGTTCATCGAAATACATTACCTTGACGACCCGCAAATAATAATACGCTCCGATGATCGCAAAAACCAAAGCCACGGCTGGTAACCAGACGATGTTCACCTTCACTAAGGCTTCCAATACCCCTACTTTGGCGAAAAAACCCGCGCTGGGTGGCACGCCGGCCATTGAAAATAAAATGAGTAACATCATGAAGGCAAGCCAGGGATTGCGCGTATTTAACCCTTTAAAATCGTCTACTTTTTCTAACTCAAAGCCTTTTCGGCTTAGCATGGTAATGACCCCAAAGGCCCCCAAAGACATCACCACATATATGATCATATAAAACAGAGCCGCACCATAACCGCGAGGCGTTCCTGCAATCAAGCCCAATAACATATAGCCCATGTTGGCAATCGAAGAATACGCCAACATCCGTTTGATATTGTCTTGCACAATGGCGATGATATTCCCCACTGCCATCGACAACAATGCCACAGCTATTAATAAATATTGCCATTGTGGAAATAAAACCGGCAGCGCTTCTACCAAAATATGCGTCAACAAGGCAAAACCCGCCAATTTAGGCGCGGTAGCAATCAATAAAGTCATGGCATTGGGAGAACCTTCGTAGACATCTGGCACCCACATGTGAAAGGGCGCAATCCCCAATTTAAACAAAGCGCCCGCACTCATAAAAACTAAGCCCAATGTTAAGAGCAAGGGTTCGGTGTGAATGGACAAACTCATCATGGAAATGATTTCGTGGATATTGAAACTTTGACAAGCGCCGTAAATTAAAGAAATGCCATACAAGAGAAAACCTGAAGCAATGGCTCCCATGATAAAATATTTGATTGCCGCTTCTTGGCAAACGGGTTTATTGCCTTTTAACGCGATGAGCGCATATAAAGGCAGGGAAAAAATTTCTAAGCCTAAATATAAGGTTAAAAAACTGTAGGCCGACACCAAAACTTCCATTCCCAAAACACTGAATAAAACCAATAAATAAAATTCTCCGTGGAGAATGTCATTTTCGCGAATATAAGTTCGACTGTACATCAAAACAAAAGAAACCGATAATAGAATGAATATTTTTAATAAAATGGCTTGGGAATTTAAAATAAAACTGCCATCGAAAGTGATCACTTCCGGACTGCCATGCAAAGAAATCGCCACCACCGCTGTTCCCAACAAAGTGATTTGCGTTAAAAAATACGTGATCCCGCGATTTTTTTGGTCTAAAAATAAATAAACAAGCATCACAAGACAAGTCATGCCTAAAGTCAGCATCTCTAGGATGGCGGGAAAAAAATCAGGCGGTGTAAAATTCATCGGAGTCCCTCATACTATAATTTACTGGTTGTGGACAATTCTAACAAATGGCCTATGGAGGCATGGAATACTTGCAATAAAGCATTAGGATAAACCCCAATGAAAATCACTAAAAAAGCCAAAATAGCCAAGACGGTGTATTCGGGCATTTCCAAATCGTGCATCGCTTCTACGCCTTTGGTCGTCACCGGACCAAAGAAAACGCGTTTATACAACCACAGCGTATACGTTGCTGATAAGACCAAAGTGCTGGCTGCAAACAAAGTAATCACATAACTTGCTTTAAAACTGCCTAGAATAATTAAAAATTCACCGACAAAACCAGACGTTCCAGGTAAACCCACATTAGCCAAAGCAAACAACATAAAGAAAGCGGCAAACAACGGCATTTTATGCGCCACACCGCCGAAGGCATTGATTTCGCGACTATGCAAGCGTTCATACAAAACCCCAACGCCCAAGAACATGGCGCCGGTGCTAAAAGCATGCGAGAGCATTTGCACCATACCGCCTTCTAAAGTCAAATACGCATCGTGCAAATCTCCGGTTTTGGCGATGATTTTATAAATCACAAAACAAGCTAAAGTCGTAAAACCCATGTGCGCAACCGAAGAATACGCAATCAAGCGTTTCATATCGGTCTGCCCTATCGCTACAATGGCAATGTACACAATGGCAATCAAGGATAAAACGATCATGAATCCGGCCAAATATTGACTCGCATCCGGTGTAATCGGCATACTAAATCGCAAAATTCCATAAATGCCCATTTTTAACATCAGTGCTGCTAAAACGACCGAACCACCTGCCGGTGCCTCGGTGTGTGCATCGGGCAACCACGTGTGTACCGGCCACATGGGAATTTTGACGGAAAACGCCAGTAAAAAAGCGATGAAAATATAAATTTGTTCGGTCATCGTTAATTTAACGGCATAAAAACTTAAGAGATTAAAATCTTCTGTTTTGGTGCGTAAATACAATAAAGCGATCAACATTAAAGCTGAGCCCAAAAAAGTATAGAGAAAAAACTTAATCGAAGCATAAGTTCGCCTCGAGCCACCCCACATGCCGATGCACAGATACATCGGAATCAACATACCTTCCCAAAATACATAGAATAAAATAGCATCTAAGGCTTCAAAGACACCGACCATCATCCCTTGCATGATTAAAAACGCCGCCATGTATTGCGCGACATTTTTCTTAATCGGTCGCCAGGAAGCAATCACCACTAAAAAAGTCGTGATGGTAGACAAAATCACCATTAAAACGGAAATACCATCTACCCCCAATTGGTAATGCACGCCAAATTTGGCAATCCAATCGATATTTTCGACGAATTGCATGTTGGAAGTTGTAGTATCAAATTGCATGTATAAAGGAATACATAACATTAAATTGATAAATGCGGTGAATAAGGCAATGCAACGCGCACGCGTCGCTTTGCGATCGTCTCCGGCAAACATGCAAACCATACCGCCTATGACGGGAACCCAAATAATTAAACTGAGTAATGGGATATTTGTGAACATTCTATTTTCCCTATCTACCTAAACATCAACCAAACCAATAAGGCCATCAAACCCAAGAGCATCACAAAGGCATAATGGTAAATATACCCCGTTTGCAAACGTCTGGCCGTAGCAGAACACCAAGTGATCAATCTGCCCGCGCCATTGACGAAAAAATCATCGATGATGCGCGCATCGCCTTGATACATGAGTTTGGCGGTGCGCTGACCGCCGCGCACAAAAAACCAATCGTTAAAATCATCGAAGCCATATTTGTGGATCAAAATAGTATAAAGCCATTTGAATCGTTTCACACACAATGGTGGCAGTTCCGGTTTTTTGACATACGCAATCCAAGCGCTAAATGCGCCTAAAATTGCAAACCACAAGGGGAAATTGCCAAAACTTTCTAAAATCATATGAAAGCCTCCTCGAAATTCTTCACCCATTCGCATCAACACATTGTTTTGTGTCAATACCGTGATGCTGTTGCCTAAATAACTGGGTTCTGAAAACAACATCGGTCCAACCATCATATAACCCTGAATGACGGAAGGGATCGCCAATAAAACCAAGGGCAACCAAACTACCCAAGGTGATTCTTTCACATGGTGTTTGGCCTCGTGACTCATTCGACCTTCCCCATGAAAAGCCAAGAACAAGGCTCTGAAACTGTAAAAAGCCGTGACAAAAGAACCTAAAACCACGCACACATAAGCATAAGAAGCCCCACCGATTTGGCTACTGTGTACTGCTTCGATGATCGCATCTTTGGAAAAAAATCCAGAAAAAGGTGGAATTGCACATAGCGCCAAAGTACCTATCAAGAATGTAAAATAAGTAATCGGCATTTGCTTTCTTAAACCACCCATGTGGCGCAAATCTTGATCGTGGTGCATAGCCAGAATAACCGAACCCGCGCCTAAAAATAACAAGGCTTTGAAAGCGGCATGCGTCATCAAATGAAAAATGCTCGCGGCATAGGCCGAAACACCCGCGGCAGCCATCATATAACCCAATTGTGACAAGGTTGAATAAGCCACCACACGTTTAATATCATTTTGGACGATCGCGATCAAGCCGGTAAACAAAGCGCCCGTTGCGCCAATGATTAAAATAAAACTTTGCATAGAAGGGGTATATTGGTACAAAGGCGATAAACGCGCCACCATAAAAACACCGGCTGTCACCATCGTTGCTGCGTGGATCAACGCCGAAATTGGCGTAGGACCTTCCATGGATTCGGGCAACCACACATGCAAAGGCATTTGCGCTGATTTAGCCATAGCACCCACAAATAAGAAAAATCCGATAAAGCTGATCACCGACCAACTTGTTCCGGGTATCAGCGTATTGGCTTCTGCCACACCGGGAATAGCCGCAAATACCGGGATATAATCCAAAGAACCAAAATAACCCAAAACGCCGGCAATGCCTACCACAAAACCAAAATCACCGACGCGATTCACTAAAAAAGCTTTAAAACTGCCTTGATTAGCCGATTCTCGATTAAACCAAAAGCCAATCAAGAGATAAGAAGCCAAGCCCACCCCTTCCCAACCAAAAAACAATTGTAAGAAATTATTGGCAGTCACCAACATCAACATAAAAAAGGTAAATAAAGAAATATAAGAAAAAAAGCGCTGATATCCACCATCCTCTGCCATATAGCCAATGCTGTAAATGTGGACCAAGAAAGAAACGAAAGTTACTGTCACCATCATGCAGGCTGTTAAATTATCGATGAGAAAACCCACATTTAAAGTTAATTTGCCGCTTTGCCCCCAGAGATACAAAACACCTTCGTAACTTTGATCTTGGCCTATGACAAGACAGGCCACATAGAGGGATAAGATCAAAGAAAATCCCATCAATGCGATGGTAAGCCGGTGTGCAAACTGCTTAGACACTTGTCTGCAGAATAAGCCTGCGCCCGCTGCACCCACCAAAGGCGCAATGACAACTAACAAGCTTAAAGTTTTTAAGAGTTCCATAGAAATCTTACCCTTTTAATGTATCTAAATCGGTGACGTTAATCGATTGACGATGACGAAACAAGATAATCAATATCGCCAATCCAATTGCCGTTTCTGCGGCTGCCACGGCCAAAATGAAAAAAACAAAAATCTGCCCTCGGGGATCTTGCAAGAAACTCGAAAAGGCAATGAAATTCATATTCACGGCTAAAAGCATCAATTCCACGCTCATCAATACAATAATGAGGTTCTTACGATTGATGATCATGCCTGCCAAACTGAGGCCAAACAAAATGGCGCCGACGATTAAATAATCTGTGAGTGTCACCATTTATTTCTCTGCCTCCAATTGAAGTATTTGCAATCGATCGGCCTTAGTTGCGGCCAATTGCGCGTCTATTCGTTGCCGTTTATTGCGAGATTTTTCCCGGTGTGTCAGTCCAATGGCCGCCACAATGGCAATCAATAGAATCACCGCAGCCAATTCGAAAGCATAAACATAATGGGTATACAACAATAACCCCAAGGCTTTGGTATTGCTGTAATCCGCCGATGGGTGCGGACTTATGGCCAAACCAAGCTCGCCCAAATGCCCAGGTTTCATTGCGTATACCAAAACACCAACCATCAAAGCCACCAATAAAACTGCAAAAGGCAAATAACGCACGAATTTTTCTTGCAAACTTTCTTGATCCAAATTGAGCATCATCACCACGAACATGAATAAGGTCATGACGGCGCCCACATACACAAAAATCAATAATAAAGCTAAAAATTCAGCGCTCAACAGCATCCACAAAACAGCACTAGCACAAAAAGCAACGATGAGAAAAAAAGCCGCGCGCACCGATTGACGCGATACGATCACCATCGTCGCACTGCCTATCAACAAGGCAGCAAATACGTAAAAAATCAATTTTTCTATCATCATTTATATCCTATCTATAGGGCGCGTCTTCCGCGCGCGCTTTGGCAATTTCAGCTTCGTAGCGATCGCCTATGGCCAACAACATTGGTTTGGTCATGATATTTTCGCCACGATGTTCAAAATGGTATTGGCTCCAATGGGTTTCAACGATCGAATCCACCGGACAAGATTCTTCACAAAAGCCGCAATAAATACATTTGAATAAATCAATGTCGTAACGTGTAGTGCGTCTAGAACCATCTTCGCGCGGGGCCGATTCAATGGTAATGGCCAAAGCAGGACACACAGCTTCGCACAATTTACACGCAATACAACGTTCTTCGCCATTCGGATAACGTCTTAAAGCATGTAAGCCTCTAAAGCGAGGCGAAATAGGCGTCGTTTCTTCAGGGTATTGAATGGTTATTTTTTTTGATAAAACATAACGCCCCGTCAGCTTTAAGCCGACCAACAATTCCCACAACATGAAACTTTTAACAATCTCTTTTAAGGAACGCATCTCTTATACCTCAACTGCAAAAACCTCAGGGAACCAACCATATCTGCTCTTTTGTCATCGGTTCGGTAACGCCGTATGCCCTCCCTCACGGTCGCGGCTCGATTACTTTTATATAAACCACGGCGCCACCCTCCACTCAATCAACAGTCCCGTCACCACTATCCACACGATGGTCACTGGGATCAATACTTTCCAGCCTAAATACATGATTTGATCGTATCGATAACGGGGTAAAGTCGCCCGTAACCATACGTATAAAAATAAAAAGAAAGCCATTTTGGCAAAAAACCAAATAATGCCTGGAACGAAAGAAAAAAGTGAACCCAAAACCGGGATCCCTTCAAAAGGCGACAACCAGCCACCCAAAAACAACACGCTGGCCAAGGCGCTGATCAAAATCATATTAGCGTATTCCGCCAAAAAGAAAATGGCGAAACTCATGCCTGAATATTCGACATGAAAGCCCGCCACAATTTCGGCTTCGCCTTCAGCCATGTCAAAAGGCGCGCGATTGGTTTCCGCTACGCCCGAAATCCAATACACGACAAACAAAGGCAATAAAGGCAACCAATACCAATGCCACAAACCACCTTGTTGACGCAGCACAATATCTTGCAAATTGGTGCTATCTGCTGCCATCAACACGCCAACTAAAGCAAAACCCATCGCAATTTCATAAGACACCACTTGCGCCGCCGATCGCATCGCGCCAAACAAAGCATATTTAGAATTGGAAGACCAACCCGCCATCAAAATCCCATAAACACCCAAAGACGTCAGCGCTAAGACATACAATAAACCGGCATTGACATTGGCCAAGACCCAACCCTCATCAAAAGGGATTACGGCCCAAGCCGCTGCGGCCGTGGCAAAAGACACAATCGGCGCCAAGACAAACACCACGGGATTCGCTTTACTGGGAATGATAATTTCTTTAAAAAATAATTTGAGACCATCGGCAAGCGGCTGCAATAAACCGGCAAAACCGACGCGGTTGGGGCCGATACGCACATGTGCATAGGCCAGAATTTTACGTTCGGCCAAAGTCATGTAGGCCACTGCGCCTAGCAAAGGCAAGGCTATCAATAAAATTTTTAAGACGATCCAGACCAATGCAATGAGTAAATCGATCATTCATTTTCCTCCAAAGCACGCATTCTTTCTAAAACGAGTGGCGCCAAAGCCCCCCAACACGCCGTTTCAGAAAATCCCATGGGCCAATACACCGTATCAAGGCTTAAGCTCGGATCGGTTTTCACTATTAAAGTAGCCACATGACCTTCTTGTTGCCAAGACACCGCTTCATTGGCTTTGAAACCATAATGCGCGGCGGTTTCAGGATGCAAAGCAATCACGGGATCGGCGCTTAGTGCACAACGCTGCAAAGGATCTGCTCGACGTACTAAAGGATCGCTTCGATACAAGGGCCAATATGGCAACAGTTGCAAGCCCGCTTGTCGTTGTGGCAATCGATATCTTTCTGTCAAGGACGATAAAGGTGCTTTTGAAGCTTCTGTGGGAATATCAGGCGTGATCTCTGTCCAAGTATCGTAATCGAAGCCTGGCATTTGCGCCAATTGTCCTAAGACTCGGAATATTTTCCAAGCAGGTCTGGCTTCGCCCTGCGGATGCACCGCCGCATTGAAAGCTTGACGCTTTCCTTCTAAGTTCACCAAAGTTCCAGCATATTCACTAAACGGCGCGATGGGCAATAAAACATCGGCGTATTCCAACATTTTTTCAGTGACAAAAGCCGTCATCACGACCACACAAGAGGCGTCGTGTAAGGCTTTTAAAGCCAAAGCCGGATGCGTGCAATCCAATTCAGGTTCTACATTCACTAAGAGATAAGCCGGTAATTTCGCGTGCCACAAATCGACTATGGACATCGCCTGTTCTGGCATAGCACCTGCCAATACAGCACCATGCTGATTGGCTCCCGCGAGCAAGAAGATCAATTTAGCATCGTACCGTTCAGCCAACCACAACAGCGCTTGTTGTATCAAACTTGCTTGGGGATCGTTGATGGCTAAAGCCCCCATGATAATCAATTTCTGTCGCCCCGCGACAAAGACTTTTCGAATGCTTTCTATTTGTGCTTGAATCAAAGCCCGTTCATCCGGATGACCACAATAATCGACGTCTTGTTTTATTAATTGATCCAATACAGGCCATTCTTTCAATTCTTCTGCCTTTAACTCGCTTTGTATCCAGACTGCCAAAGCAAAGAGAAAAGTTTGCATGGAAACAATGCATTGGGCTTTTTGTTCAAAGTTAAAGTGAAAATCCAGGGGATTTAAACTGAGAATATTAGCTCCTTGAAGACTTGCTTTACGTACACGCAATCCCAGCAAAGGGACTTCGCGCTGAATGTCACAGCCAACTAAGAAAATCGCATCCATGTCTTCCACTTCTGCGATGCTCGCTTGCCTTTCTCGAGCCAATAAAGGTGTCGGAATGAATTGTGGATCGACTTGTTGCAAGCGATGTTCTATATAATGACTCTCCAAACCGCGTAAATATTTCTGCGCCAAATACAATTCTTCACTGCTTAAATTCGGTGAAACAACGGCGGCAATGCGATCCTCACCACAATGTTGATGTATATTTTCTAACTGTTTATGCACGGTAGACAAAGCCAAAGACCAATCGCATTCTTGCCATTCACCATGCGCTTTTACCATGGGTTTTAGTAATCTGTCTTCTGCATTTAATCCCGTATAACTAAATCTATCCCGATCACTCGCCCACGTTTCATTAATGCTTTCACATTCCTTCGGCACAACGCGCATCACATCTCCATTTCGAGTGTGAATGTAAATATTCGCGCCCAATGGATCGTGCGGCGCAATACTCGTGTGCTGATTTAATTCCCAAGCACGTGCTTTAAAACGAAAAGGTTTGGATGTCAAGGCACCCACCGGACACAAATCGATGATGTTGCCGGACACTTCAGAAATCAAATGTTCTTCGACGTAAGTGCCTACTTCACTGGCCTCCCCCCGGCCCGTCACACCCATTTCAACGATGCCGGCGATTTCTTCGCCAAAACGCACACAACGCGTGCACAAAATACAGCGCGTCATGTCAGTGGCAATGAGAGATCCTAAATTTTTATCTTTTATGACACGTTTGCCTTCAGTGAAACGCGATACATCTTTGCCATAACCCATGGCAACGTCTTGCAATTCGCACTCGCCGCCTTGATCGCAAATGGGGCAATCCAAAGGATGGTTAATCAGCAAAAATTCCATCACGGCTTTTTGTGCAGCAAGCGCTTCCGCCGTACGGGTCTTCACCACCATGCCATCGGTGATCGGCGTCGCACAAGCCGGCAAAGGCTTTCTAGATTTTTCAACGGCAACCAAACACATACGGCAATTTGCCGCAACCGATAATTTTTTGTGATAGCAAAATCGTGGAATTTTAATCCCCACTTTATCGGCAGCTTCGATGATCATGCTGCCTGGTTCGGCTTCCACCTTTTGCCCATCTATTTCAATTTCAATCATGGTTACTATCCTACCTCTTTTCTAGAAAAGCCCAGATTTGGCGCATCTTGCACGCAATTTCTCGGCGAAAAATGCTCATTTATGCCCATATAAACTCCGCTTTTTCCCCTCAAAATTGCGCGCAACCTGCATCCAAATCTGGACTTTTTCGTATGCTTAGATAAGTAGTTATTAATCATATATTACAAGTTCCATGCTCGATATGGTATTCAAATTCCGATCTAAAATGTTGTATGAAGCTACGCACCGGCATGGCCGCTGCATCACCCAAAGCACAAATGGTACGCCCCATAATATTTTCAGCCACATTGTCTAAAAGCGCCAAATGTTCTTGGCGTCCTTGTCCGTGCAAAATCTTATGTAAAACCCTGGACATCCAACCCGTCCCTTCTCGACAAGGCGTGCATTGACCACAAGATTCTTCAAAATAAAAATGCGCGATGCGAGCTAAGACTTTCACCATGCACGTTGTTTCATCCATGACGATTACGGCACCCGATCCCAACATCGATCCGGCTTGCGAGAGACTGTCAAAATCCATATTGAGTTGCAACATGGTTTCAGCGGTTAATATAGGCGCAGAAGATCCCCCTGGGATCACTGCTTTTAATTGGTGCCCCTTTCGAACCCCCCCCGCCATTGCCAACAATTCTTTGAAGGGCAATCCCAAAGGCACTTCATAGTTGCCTGGGTTATTCACATGCCCGGATACACAAAATATTTTGGTTCCCCCATTTTTGGGGACACCCATTTCCAAAAACCACTCTGCGCCTTTTTCTAAAATAACCGGCACCGAAGCAAAAGTTTCCGTATTGTTGATGGTGGTAGGACAACCATATAAACCATAATTGGCCGGGAAAGGCGGCTTGAAACGCGGATAGCCGCGCTTGCCTTCCAAGGATTCCAACAAAGCCGTTTCTTCACCGCAAATATAGGCACCTGCGCCGATGTGGTGATATAAATCAAAATCCACACCTGAATTTAAAATATTCTTGCCTAATAAACCTGCTGTATAAGCTTCTTTTAAAGCTTGATGAAACCGCGCAATGGGTTCATCAAATTCGCCACGAATATAATTATATCCGACCGTCGCGCCCATCACATAACCGGCAATGGCCATGCCTTCTATTAATTGATGTGGATTAAAGCGCAAAATATCGCGATCCTTGCAAGTCCCCGGCTCGCCTTCATCCGAATTACACACGACGTATTTCTGCCCTGGAGAATTACGCGAAATAAAACTCCATTTCAATCCGGTTGGAAATCCTGCACCCCCGCGACCGCGCAAAAAAGAGGCTTTAATTTGTTCGATAATGATCGTGGGGTCCACTTTATTTTGTAAAATATCGCGCCAAATTTTATAACCGCCCAGACTTTCATAAGTCTTCAAATTCCAAGAATCGGGCAAATGATTGGCTCTAAAGCAGACTTGATCGGTGGCTGTCATCCCTTTTTCTCCAATTCTGCTAATAAGGCATCTATTTTTTCAGGGGTTAAATGCGTATGAAATGCTTCATCCACGCGCAAGACTGGCGCTTCCACACAAGCGCCTAAACATTCGACTTCTTTTAAAGTGAATTGTTGGTTCTCGGTGGTTTCGTTGAAATCGATACGCAAACGTTTTTTAAGGTGGGAGACGATTTCATCCGAGCCACTCAATAAACAAGAGACATTGGTGCACACACACAGCGTGTGTTTGCCCACCGGTGCTAATTCAAACATGCTGTAAAAAGTGGCCACTTCAAAGACTTGAATTTGAGGTAAATCCAAATACACGGCCACGGCTTTCATCGCGGCTTCAGACAACCAACCGCCATTGGCTTTTTGAGCAATGTGCAAGGCAGGAATAAGCGCAGAACGTTTTTGATCGGCAGGGTATTGCGCAAGCCAAGTGTCGATGGCTGTTTTGTCTTGGGGACTTAGTTCGAAGATAGAATCATCTTTCATTAACTGTGTACCTCTCAAGTGCCGTCATCCTTTTAAGTCCTGTCATCTCTGCGAAAGCAGGGATCCAGTAAAAATCCCTATTTAAAACTGGATCCCTGCTTTCGCAGGGATGACAGAATTGTTGCCTTTCGCCAGAATGACAATTCATTTCGCCGGAATAACAAAATAAAGATTTTTTCATCATCGGTCAATTTCCCCAAACACAATATCCTGACTCGACAATATCGATACCACATCCGCTATCATGTGTCCTCGACTCATTTCATCTAATGCCGCCAAATGGCTAAACCCGGCCGGCCGAATCTTCAAACGATAGGGTTTATTGGCTCCATCGGAAACCAAATACACACCAAATTCGCCTTTGGGATGTTCCACTGCCGCATAGGCTTCTCCGGCCGGAATAGTATACCCTTCGGTAAATAATTTAAAGTGGTGAATCAAGGCTTCCATACTTTCTTTCATCACAGCACGCGGCGGGGGGACCACTTTGGCATCTTCCAAGATCACAGGCCCAGGATTTTTACGCAACCAATCGATGCATTGCAAAATGATGTGATTGGATTGACGCATTTCTTCGACACGCACCAAATAACGATCGTAACAATCGCCATTTTTACCCACGGGAATCGCAAAATCCAAATCGGCATAGACTTCATAAGGTTGTTTTTTACGTAAATCCCAAGCCACGCCAGAGCCGCGCAACATCGGCCCGGTAAAGCCCAATTGCAAAGCCCGCTCCGCGGTGACCACACCAATATCGACAGTACGCTGCTTCCAAATACGGTTATCCGTTAACAAGGTTTCGTATTCGTCCACGCGTTGGGGAAAAGCCTCGCAAAAAGCTTGGATAAAATCCAAAAGACTGCCCTGCCGTTTTTCATTCATTTCACGCGTTTCTTTTTCACTGCGCCAAGCAGAAGGTGTATATTGCGGCATTTTATTCGGCAGATCGCGATACACACCACCGGGTCGATAATAGGTCGCGTGCATGCGCGCCCCCGAAACCGCTTCATAACAATCCAATAAATCTTCTCGTTCTCTAAAAGCGTATAAAAAGACGGCCATGGCGCCGATGTCTAAGGCATGTGCGCCCAGCCACAATAAATGATTCAACAAACGCGTGATTTCATCAAACATGACGCGAATGTATTGGGCACGTACCGGCGGTGTAATTCCCAATAATTTTTCCAAAGCCAAAACATAGCCATGCTCATTACACATCATGGAAACATAATCCAAACGATCCATGTACCCAATACTTTGATTGTAGGGTTTGCTTTCAGCCAATTTTTCCGTAGCGCGATGCAATAAACCAATGTGTGGATCGGCACGTCGAATCACTTCGCCTTCAGTTTCCAACACCAACCGCAATACCCCGTGCGCCGCCGGATGTTGGGGGCCAAAATTTAGCGTGTAATTATGCAACTCAGTCATGCGGATATTCTCCTTCGGCATAACGACTGTCTTCTCGGATCACCTTAGGCACCAACACCCGTTCTGGTATAGAAACGGGCTGATAAATCACGCGCCCTATGGTTTTGTCATAGCGCATTTCTACCTGTCCAGACAAAGGAAAATCTTTTCTGAAAGGATGTCCTACGAAACCATAATCCGTTAAAATACGCCTTAAATCAGGATGTCCTTCAAATAAAAATCCAAATAAATCGAAAGCCTCGCGTTCAAACCAATCGGCAGAAGGCCATAACTCGATAAGTGAAGGGATGCGCAGATCGCGCTCCTCTAAAAATACTTTTAACCTTAAACGCTGATTGTGTTTCAAAGACAATAAATGGTACACCACGGCAAAACGAGGGCCAGAAAAAGGTATTTCTCGGATACCTTCTCTATCGACTGCACGCTCAAAACCCGTACCCGTTGCCTTATCGGTGACCCATTCATCTACACCATAGCTCAAATAGTCTACGCCGCACACATCGATGAGTTGTTCAAAAGAAAATTGCGCTTCATCGCGTAATTGCTTCGCGACATCCAATAGCGCATGTTTACTCAAAATTAAAGTGCATTCTTCATGAGCACATTGCAAAGCCAACTGTTCGCGCGGCGCATCCGCACTCAAAGTCACCAGAGGCTCTTCTGAGATCTTGAACACAAAACCCTGAGTATTCAAGTGTGACAGCAATTTATCTTGTAATCTCATGGCTTAATCCCTACCATAAAAAATGCGTTTCTCTTTTTTGATTTTATTTTGCAATTGGATCACACCATACACCAAAGCTTCGGCCGTGGGCGGACATCCCGGAACATAAATATCCACTGGTATAATGCGATCGCAACCGCGCACCACGGAATAAGAATAATGGTAATAACCCCCACCATTTGCACAAGAACCCATGGAAATCACCCAACGCGGTTCTGCCATTTGATCGTAGACACGACGCAATGCCGGCGCCATTTTATTACATAAAGTCCCGGCCACAATCATCACATCCGATTGACGAGGGCTAGGTCTAAACATCATGCCAAAGCGATCCAAATCGTAACGCGCCGCTGCAGAATGCATCATTTCGACTGCACAACAAGCCAAACCAAAAGTCACCGGCCACAAGGAACCACTGCGCGCCCAAGCCACTAATTTTTCCAAGGAAGTCGTCACAAAACCATGTTCTTGCATGGCTTCCGGCTGAAAAATTTCTTGTGCTGCACTCATGTCTATTCCCATTCTAAAGCCCCCTTTTTCCACTCAAAGATAAAGCCAATGACCAATAATCCGAGGAAAATCATCATTCCGATAAAGCCAAACCAACCAATTTGACGCAAAACCACGGCCCAAGGAAATAAAAATCCGGTTTCCAAATCAAATAATATAAATAAGATAGCGACTAAATAATAGCGAATGTCGAAAGGCATACGAGCATCTTCAAAAGCGGGAAAGCCACATTCATAAGGCGCATTTTTGACTTTATCCGGTTTACGTGGACCCAAAATACTACCGGCCAGCATAGGCACTATGGCCAACACAGCGGCTAATCCTAAGAAAATCAGTATCGGAAGATAATTTGTTAACATACTCTTTCCTTATGCATTGTCATTCCTGCGAAAGCAGGAATGACAAAACCATATACATGGTGCCGAAAGCCGGACTCGAACCGGCACGGCTTACGCCACTGCCCCCTCAAGACAGCGTGTCTACCAATTCCACCATTTCGGCTTGTTATTTTTGCGTTCCATTCATCGGTTGCGGCAATGGAATATTCACGCCTGAATTACTAGGACCGGGTGTCGTATTCGGTGTACCATTATTCGGCGTTAGCGGTAATATAATCCCATTGTCTGGATTTTTGGCAGTGGGATTCATTTTGGCTGCGCCATACCCCAAAACGATGCTCGTCGCAAAAAAGACTAAGCCTGCAAATCCCGTCAATTTTAGTAAAAAACTCGCTGAACCCGGACTGCCAAATACGGTATTGGAAGCGCCACTGCCAAAAGCAGCGCCAATGTCTGACCCCTTACCCTGCTGCAACAACACAAGTGCAATAATCCCCACGCAAGCCAGCAAATGTACGATAAATAATATGAATGCCATGTTGTCTCCTTATACTAAAGCACGAAGTATAGGTGCAAAAGTATCGTATTTTAAAGAAGCCCCACCAATCAAACCGCCATCGACATTCTCTAAATTTAAGAGTTGGGCCGCATTCTCGCCTTTGACACTACCACCATATAATAAAGCGACGGTTTGACTGAGGGCCTTATCATACTGTTTTACCAGGTGTTCGCGCAAGGCCATATGCACTTCAAGAATTTCATTTTGGGTAGGCGTTAAACCCGTTCCAATAGCCCAAACGGGTTCATAGGCAATCACCGTGTGTGCAAATTGTGTAGAATGTGTTCGTTCCAGCACCGCATTCAATTGTTCCTTCACCACAGAAAGGGTATCACCCTGTTCTCTTTGTGCCAAACTTTCTCCTACGCACAAAACGGGAATCAAATCCTTGCTTCTGGCAGCCAACCATTTTCGAGCAACCCACTCATTGTCTTCGCCATAATACAAGCGACGCTCAGAATGGCCGACTAAAGCATATCGACACCCCACCTCTACCAACATTTTCGCCGAAATTTCGCCAGTTAAAGCCCCGTCTTCTTGATCGCTGACATTTTGCGCGCCCCAAGAAATCGGCAAAGAAGCGCATAAATTTTTCATACTACTTAAAAAAACGGCGGGCGGGCATAAAGAGACTTCTATTTGATTTAACAGCTTATTGTCTTTTTGCAAGGCACTCAGCATCGCCACAATCTCAGTTTGGCTGCCGTTCATTTTCCAATTGGCAATCACCCGTTTTTTGTGCATCTTAGTCGCTACCCTAGATTAACTCTGCAGCGATTGTAACTTGAATAGGATACAGGAGCAAGGAAGGAAGTTCGAATATTGCCGATCGGTTAAATTTGATTGCTATTTTAATGATGTAAAATATTTGTTTACCATAAAATTCTTGATGAATCAAGTGGATAACTTCATTTTTTGATTGCTTTTAGGTCAAAAATGGAAATTTCTTACATTTTTCTTCTTGAAAAAGCCAAAATATAAACTATACTTATATTTGTCTTTGAGAATTAGGTGTCGGAACCCTCTACTTAAAGCCATGTATTTGCCAAGGTTTAAATAGCCATAAGCTTTGACAAGTAAGATCTTTTAACCATGTAATGATAAGGAGATTAAATCATGACTGCTCATTTTGCCCCCAATCAAAATCCTTTTGATAATCTTGCTAAATATTTGATAAAAGCTGAAAACCCCATTCAAATCGCTCAGAAAGTGCATAATGCGCCCGCTCAAGCTTTGAATGACGAACACTTATCGAGTGAAAAACAAGCGCGCTACAAAGAAGCCATGCGTTGTACAGCGGGTTTGGTTTTGTATGCCATAGGCTTGTTTTTGTTTGCTTATGGACAAATGGTACAACCTTCTTTGTTATTGATGTTAGCGGGTAGTATCGTTTTGATTTTAGGCTGTCATACTTTTATGCCAGAAATGGGTACGAAGCCCAGTCCTAAAGACCCCGAAAATTTAAACCTTTAATTTTAAACAACCATAAAAAAACCCACCTTTGCGTGGGTTTTTTTATAATTTTGGCGCACGTAACAGCCCACTTTAATAGAAATTCAAATTCTATTTAAGGATTGAAACTCAAGTGAAACATCCGAAAGTAGTCATTTTCTAACTCAGCCGCGACCGTAAGGGAGCGGTGGTTATAAGAAAGCAAAATATTAGATTGGCGCGCCCG
Organism: Pseudomonadota bacterium; assembly: GCA_021782495.1. Taxonomy (GTDB): domain Bacteria; phylum Pseudomonadota; class Gammaproteobacteria; order UBA1113; family UBA1113; genus VFKP01. The sequence continues at coordinate 191,778 of JAJXUV010000003.1, forward strand.
GAGAGATTCGAACTCCCGACACCCTGGTTCGAAGCCAGGTACTCTATCCAACTGAGCTACGGGCGCAATGCGAGGATTCTAACCAAAGGTTCAGAGAATAACAAGCGGCGCCTATAAATCAAACGATAGGCTGGATGATGATGATTTTGAACTCCCAAAAAGATTTGGCAAACGTTTAAACAAACTCGGAGGGCTTGGTAAACTCCATGTCCACTTCCCATTTTCTGAAACATTTTTCACTTCGGAAGAACCAAGCAAATTTCCATGATGGGAATTGGAAGGTGAATCTTCCTCATCGCTCAAAGACTGTCCCAATGACCGCGTTACATTCTTCTGTAGCGTTTTTAAGCCTGGACATACCCTCTCTCGACTGTCTTGGGCTTTGAGCGCACCAGAAAAAATAGCGATTCCTTCATCTCTTACCTTGCTCCCTAAAAAGAGGAGCCCTAGGCCTGCTGCTATTCCGAACAAACAAAACGGTAGATTCAAGCCCCCCATGATTATTCCGGAAGCCAATGTAAATCCTATGAGTGCACAGCCCAAACCTTGTATACCTAAACCCAAGCCAGTGATCGCCAATCCTCCCAGACAAGTGAACCCAGTGATTGCCATATTCATTCTCTCAGAAGACAATTCAGCACAAAGGATATCAAATCTTCGATTAGCCGCACCATGATCAAAATCCTCAGACTGTGACAGTATTTTATCCATCTGAATAGTGACTGCTTCATACACTTTTGCTTTATCTTCTCCTATAGACTCCACATCTCGTACAAAAGTAGTTTCAAATTCCTGGAAAGGTTGATATAAATCAGAGTGGTTATTTTTAATCTCTTCTAATTTTAGAAGATAGTGATATTCTGGATTTTCATTAAGATGCGATTCACATTCCTCTTTTAAATAAGCGATAGCGCTACGAAAAAACGGATACTGCCCTTCAGGATAATGAGCTTCTATCCACAACATATCATGGCACAACTTGAGTACACATTTCCTATAAACTGACTCATCCAATAACTTCTCTTTAGTTCGTTTCTCCTGAAACAAAAATTCTAAATTGTCGCGTATTTCTTTCAAATAAATATTTTGTTTTGATTTGCCGAGGATCGGTTTTAAGGCATTGACTTGATTTAAAAGCGCTATAAAGTTTTCAACGATAAGAGAGTTTTGCTGCTGAGAACGAGACTGATATTGATAATCAATAATTATCGGGACCTCATCGCCCCCATCAAGCCCTTTTCCCATATCTGCTGCCATAATAATTTCCCCACCTTAATTTAGTTAACACTGAGTCTAAAAATAAGTTCGTGTTTAGGATTGTAATGTTTTAAAGTTGAAAAGTCAATAGAACCGCGTGCATAAAAATAAATTTCTTTTGACCTAAATCCCCTAAATCAGATATAATCGTGCCTACCATGAACAGGAATACCGCCTATGCCTTATCTAAAAGCCAATTGGCCTTTAAGCGCTAAGATTCACGCTTTCACCACGCTAAGGCCCGAAGGCTACAGTCAGGATATTTTTGCGGGTTTAAATTTGAGCTACAGAGTACAAGACGATGCCAATGCCGTCGATCAAAACGTCACCAAACTCGTGCAGGAAATGCAATTACCTTATAGGCCCGAGTGGATACACCAAGTGCATGGTGCAAAAGTCGTCAATGCCGATCAAATGCTGGCCAGCACTGAGGCCGATGGCGTTTATACACATCAAAGCGGAAAAATTTGCGCGGTCTTAACGGCCGATTGCTTGCCGATTCTACTCTGTCATCCTAAAAATTTAGGCATTGCTGCTTTGCATGCGGGTTGGCGCAGTCTTCATCAAGGCATTGTAGAAGCCGGCTTGAATGCATTGAACCTTCCTGCGCATGAACTCTATGTTTGGCTGGGACCAGCCATTGCTCAAAAAGCCTATGTGGTCGGCAATGAATTCAGAGAAGCTTTTTTAGATCTGAATCCTCGTCTTTCAGAAGCTTTTTATCAAGACGAAGACCAACAATGGCACGGCGATTTGTATGCGATCGCGAAAACGCAATTGCAGGATTTGGGTGTACAGCATATTTATGGTGGCGAATATTGTACCTATAGCGATCCAACTCGATTTTATTCCGCGCGTTATTCACTACGACACAATGATCACACTGGCGGCCGGATGGCGACCTTGATTTGGGTGGAGAACAATGCCATATGAGTAAGTGGTTCAGTTTGATCGGTATTGTCGCTATCGCCATTTTAGGCTGGTTTTATTCCAACGCGAAAGCGACTTCTGCCACGCAATGGCAAAATCTTTCGCCGGGCATCGATTATGCCAATTTAAATTTAAACCCTGGCACTTTGCACGCTTTTAAAATTGATTTGAAGAAAAATCGTTTGGCTTTAATCTCCCCTCAAGAACCACAAACGGCTAAAGACATGGCACTGAGTTCCCAAGCACTGATTGTCACCAATGCCGGATTTTTTACGCCCGAAGGCACGCCCTTGGGATTGCGCATCAACGATGGCAAAGTGCTGTCTTCTTCAAAGCCTATTTCTTGGTGGGGTATTTTTTATCTGGAAAATAATACCCCTTTCATTCGCAGTTTGAATCAATTTAAATTAACTGAGTCTATCGATTTCGCTGTGCAAGCAGGGCCACGTTTATTGATAGCCCGCAATATTCCCCATTTAAAAGAAGGGATAGATAATCGGACAGCCGTTGGTTATAATGCTGAGAACAAAGTGATTTTAGTGGTGACTGAAAACGCACAACTTACCACAGCCGATTTGGCGGCTATTCTCGGGAAACCGGAGAAACACGGCGGTTTGGGTTGTTTGTATGCCTTAAATTTAGATGGCGGTAGCTCTTCACAAGTGTACGCGCAAATCGGAAAGTTTAACTTGGATGTCCCGAATTATAGACCGGTAGCCGATGGTGTAGCGATATTGCCTAAATATACTCATAGCAGTTGATTTTTAGGCGAGGCGCCGAGCTCTCGAGCGCCAGGAGTGTAGTACTCTACATGACTGGCGCGAGATGAGCGAAGGCAACAAAGCCTGAGAATCAACTGCGAAGAGTATAGGAGTTTTTTGTGTCTTCTTTATCCCCCTACAAACAATTCTCGCGCCAAGATTGGCGTCAATACCGAGACAATACCCCGCTCTTATTGACAGAAGCAGAACTCGCCAGCCTCAGAGGGTTCAATGAATCGATTTCCATCAGTGAAGTCGAAGACATTTACCTTCCTTTATCGCGTTTATTGAATTTATACGTGACGCAAACACAAAATTTACACGGCATTAGCAATCATTTTTTACACCAAAATACCCACAAAGTCCCTTACATTATCGGCGTTTCAGGCAGTGTGGCTGTGGGGAAAAGTACGACGAGCCGTATTTTACAAGTATTATTATCACGCTGGCCGCATCACCCTAAAGTCGCCTTGGTTTCAACTGACGGCTTTTTATATCCGGGGGCTGTCTTAAAAGCCAAAGGCTTGATGTCGCAAAAAGGATTTCCGGAAAGTTACGATCGCGCTGCTTTGTTGCAATTTTTAAATGCTTTAAAGTCGGGGGTTAACAAAGTAAAAGTACCCGTATATTCGCACGCTACTTACGACATCACCGGTGAAACACTTTCCATTGAAGCGCCGGATATTTTGATTGTCGAAGGCTTGAATATCTTACAAATGCCTGACATGGCGGCAAGCCAACGCGTGTACGTATCGGATTTCATCGATTTTAATATTTTTGTGAGCGCTCCCCCCGCGATCATCAAATCTTGGTTTTTAGAACGTTTTAGGGCGTTTAGACAAGAAGCCTTAGACAAACCGCATTTGTATTTTCACCAATTTGCACAAATGACAGAATCCGAGGCTTTGGCCTTTGCAGACAACATTTGGGAAACCATCAATGCCCCTAATTTGCAAAAGAATATATTGCCCTATCAATACAGGGCACAATTGATTTTGGAAAAAGGCGCAGATCATGGCATTGAGCGGGTGTATTTGCGGAAGTTGTGAGGGCCCTAAAACGGATCGTCCAATTCTACCGCTTCTTCTGAAAGCACCATCGGCAACAATTCTTTTTCCAAGTCTTTAAAAGGCCACAGGGCCTTATCCATCAATTGACTGGGCTTAACGTGTCCAATGGCATGCAAGGCATTGCTGGGTATTTTAGGATTTTCTCCCGCCAAAGTTTTCATTAAAGCAGCTATTTTTTTGCGGGTTAATTTTTCTTGGGAGCCGCACAAAGTACAAGGAATAATCGGAAAATGTTGTTCTTCGGCATAACTGATGATGTCTTTTTCCTGACAATACGCCATCGGTCTGATGAGAATGTGTCGTTTGTCGTCGGTTAACAATTTAGGTGGCATCGAACGAATTTCGCCATTGTATAAAATCGACATCAATAACGTGTTCACCAGATCGTCTCGGTGATGGCCCAAAGCAATTTTTGTAAATCCATGGTCTTTGGCATATCGATAGATAATGCCGCGCCTTAAGCGTGAACACAAAGAACAATAAGTTTTGCCTTCGGGGATTTTTTCTTTGACAATAGAATAAGTGTCTTGTCGCAAAATTTCATAGGGAATGCGTCGCTCTTCCATCCAAGCACGCAAGCCACTGTCGTCCCAACCGGGTTGAGCTTGATCGAGCGTAAAAGAAAATAATTCAAAACGATTATTGGAATGAATGCGCAATTTCGACAGTAAACACAATAAAGTAAAAGAATCTTTACCGCCCGACAAACACACCATGACTCTATCGCCTTTTTGGATCATATTGTAATCGGCGATCGCTTTACCTGTGTAATGTAATAATTTTTTTTCTATTTTGCTGTTTGTAAACATATATACTAATCTTATTTAAAAACGTGAACTACGAAAAATCTGTTATTCCTACAAGAGCGTTTTTGTCATCCCTGCGAAAGCAGGGATGACAGTATTAATATATTTTTCTAATTTTTCAACTGCCACTTCATCTAAATTTAAACCCAAGCGTGTGCGTCGCCACAAGAGATCTTCTGCTCGAAGCACCCATTCCTGAGCCAATAAATAATCCACTTCGGCCTGATACAGGCCAGCTCCAAAATGCTCGCCTAAATCGAGCAAAGTACGTTTGCCCTCAAGCCAAGCGCGACATAGTGTACCATAAGATCCGCGATAACGCTTCAATACGGCTTCAGGTACAAAGCCATAGGGTTTTTCATCGAAGGCTTCCCCCCCGGGCAATAAAATGGGTTCTTCTTTAATTCGGGGCCAATTTTTTCTATTTTTTCCTAATAAAATCAAGGCATCTAAGGCCAAACGCCGGTGCGTGGTTAATTTGCCACCCAAGACCGTCAATAGGGTATGCCCTTTTTTACTTTCTTGCAGCAGTAGCCGATAATCCCGAGATAAGTGATGCGCATCGTGCACTTGATCGTCCAACAAAGGCCTAAGACCCGCAAAAGAAGCGGCGATATCGGCTCTGGAAAAAGGCACCTGGACGTACCGATTCACACACTCTAACAAATAGCTTATTTCTGTTTCTGTCATCTTTAATTTGTCGAGACCGCCCTCATACGTCAATTCTGTGGTTCCCAATAAACTGTAACCCGGTTCATAAGGCGTTAAGAAAATAATACGCCCGTCTTCACATTCTAAAAAATAGGCTTTGTCATCGGGCAATTCTTTTTTCAAAACCAAATGACTACCTTTTACTAAACGCATTTTCGGAATATCAAAATCAGAAAAATACCGTTGATGAGATTGTGAAACCCAAGGTCCAGTTGCATTGACGATAACAGGAGCTTCATAAGAAGCTTGTTCTAATTCCACACACCAACCGGTATCGGTTTCCTTCAAAGATTGAATAGCCTGATAATTTAAAATGCGCGCGCCATACTGTTTGGCCAACAAAGCCCACTCTACCACCAAACGGCTGTCTTGCGTAACGGCATCGCTGTATACCAATCCGCTGTGAATATCAGATTTTAAAAAATGGTTATTTAAATGAAGTATGTGTGCTTTTGGTAAAGAATGATAACCACTTAAATAATCGTATGCAAACAACCCTACTCGCTTTAACCATCTTGGCGTTTTAGAAGGTACATCGGGAATAATAAATTCCATGGGTTTAATCAAGTGCGGCGCCATTTTAAGTAAAACTTCACGTTCTCGCAAAGCTTTTCTCACCAAAGAAAAATCGTATTGCTGCAAATAACGCAAGCCACCGTGGATCAATTGCGTGCTTTTACTGGAAGTGCCTGAGGCAATGTCATTTTGTTCGATTAGAACGATGTGCAAACCCAAGCGCGCTGCTTCCCCTGCTATCGCCATACCATTGATGCCGCCGCCGATGATAATCATGTCGACTTGATGAGAACTCATTTTTTTCCTTAATTATAAGAACCAAACGGAGCCGAGACCATCAGGGAGCGGTAAACTAACAACCGCTCCCTGATGGTCTCGGCTCGGTTAAATGTTGCATGACTTCAATCTAACAACTTCGGATCGTCTGAAAAAAAGCCATCCACGCCCATCGCCCATAAAGCATGCGCTTGATCGACGGTGTTGACAGTATAGGCTAGAACAATATAGTTATTTAACTTGAAGGCCGAAAGATGCATGGGATTTAACAATTTTTCATGGCAATGGATAGAAACCACGTCCAAGGCTTTTGCTTTTTCCAGCCAATCTGCTTTCCAATGTGGTAATAAATACGCGCGTTTGACAGCGGGCGCATATTGCTTATACCAACATAACACTTCCTCTTCGAAACTAGAAATCAAAATCGGAATCCGATCTACATAAGGTTTGATGATTTGCCACGTGTGCGCTGCCGTTTCCAGCGCATATTCGGTTGTGAAGGGTTTTATCTCTATGTTAATGCCACGCTGGTAGTGTAGCGCGAGTTCTAAAAGTTCTTGCAAACTGGGAATTGTTGTAAAAGGATGTGATTTGGAAAAAGAGGCAGCGATATTATAATTTTTTAAAGCTTCATTCGACAATGCATCAATATTAATGCGTTTTCTGGCAGTGCGCCACAAACTTCTGTCGTGTAAAATAACTGGCAAATGATCAGCGGTTAAGACCACATCACATTCCACCCAATCTGCTCCCATTTGATAGGCCAAGTCAAAGGCTTCTAAACTGTTTTCTGGCGCCAACAAACTGGCACCTCGATGGGCAACGATGATGGGTTTGGTCAAATCAAAAAAATCACTCATAGACATCCTTCAATCAGCAAATACAGTTGAGACAAAGCAAATTCCACAGACGCTTCGCGTACGCTTTGTCTATCGCCCGAAAAATGTTGACGATAGGTTTTCACTTGATCGGCATAGGCGAGGGCAAAACACACAGTTCCCACGGGCTTTCCTGCATAACCACCACCCGGCCCTGCAATACCACTTACGCTCACGCTGATTTGTGCATAACTGTGTTTCAAAGCGCCTTCCGCCATTTCCTTAACGGTTTCAACACTCACCGCACCATATTCTTCTAAAGTATTTGCAGACACACCTAACATTTCTATTTTCGCGGCATTGCTGTACGTTACAAAGCCTCGTTCAAACCAATGTGAACTGTCGGGAATCGCAGTGATCATTTGCGCGATATAGCCGCCGGTACAGGATTCAGCAGTCGCGAGTTTCCAGGCTTTTTCTCTCAACAATTTTCCGAGTTTTTCTGATAAGAGATATAAAGATGATGTCCTAATGATAATTCTCCGTTTCGTATCAAAATCGCCCTGGATGGTTTCTCACTCCGAACCACCGCTCCCTGACGGTCGCGGCTCGGTGAATACGATCGTTATCACCGGAGAGGACCCCGCGAACTGGATCTCGAACGCGAGGGGAATTTCGAGCGCTCTGACAGAACCCCGTGCTCGATCGCTCACCTTTCATACTCCTTCCAGTGTTCCTTCGGGCTCTTTAAAACACACCATATCGTGGCTGTACCACAACAAATACAAGCCCGGCACGCAAATCAATGTACTCAACCAATAAAAATTAGTCCATCCTAAATAATGCACTAAAATACCGGAAGTAGAACCAATTACCACTCGACCGATAGAAGCCACTGCCGACAAACAGGCGTATTGCATCGCTGTGAATTTGGGATTACACAAAGCCATTAAAAAGGCGACAAAAGCGGTGCTCGACATGCCACTGCAAAAATTTTCAAAAAAAATGACGATGCCAGCCAATATCATATTTTTACCGACTATCGCTAGGATCACAAATAAAATATTCGTCAAAGCCGCTAAAATACCAAACACAAATAAGGACCGAAACAACCCCAAACGCATCATCCACAAACCACCGCTAATGCCACCTAAAATCATCGAGCCCAAACCAATGACTTTATTCAGCAAAGCCACTTCCGTTAAACTAAAGGACAATCCACGCAATAAAAAAGGCGTCGTTAAAGAAAGTGCATAGGCTTCACCTAATTTATACAAAATCACCACAAAAATGAGTGCAAACGCATTAGGTCTGGCAAAAAAATCTTGGAGTGGCCCGAAAAAAGCTTCTTTTAAACTTGCTGGTTGAACTAAGACGCAAGGTTCTGGCGTGAAAAAAGTAAGCACACTACAGAACAACAAAATCCCAGCCATGATTTTGTAGGTATAATCCCAACCAATGTGATCGGCTAACAATAAGGCCATCGCACCGGCGATCAATAAAGCCAGTCGATACCCTGTCACATTTAAGGCAGAACCCAATCCCCGTTCTTTGACTTGCAAAATTTCGGCCCGATAAGCATCCACCGCAATGTCTTGGGTCGCTGAGAAAAAAGCCAAAATAGCGCCTAAACCCATCAACAAATACGGATGCTGTGAAGGTTGTAAATACGACATACACCACAACACCCCAATCAAAGCCAATTGCATACTGATGATCCAACTTTTGCGTCGCCCTAAAAAAGAAAGCGTTAGACGATCCAATAAGGGCGCCCACAACCATTTTAAAACGTAGGAAAGTCCTACGATATTCAAAAAGCCCAATACAATGATCCCGATATTGTCTTCGGTAAACCATGCTTGAAGAGTACTGCTAGACAAACTGAGCGGTAATCCAGAAGACAAACCCAATAAAGCCACCGCGCAATAGCGGGTACGCGGCCTACAAGTTGTGAGCGTAGACATTTAAGACTTCTTGGTCGTACTGGCTTTATGGCTCACCGTTGTCCCTGGTTTTTTAATATCAATTAAATGAATTTTAAAAATCAGGGTTTGATTGGGACCAATCGGCCCGCCCACGCCTTGTTGTCCATAAGCCAATTGGGGTGGGATATACACTTCCCACTCATCGCCCACTTTCATGTGCGTCAAAGCTTCTTGCCAACCGGGAATCACTTCAGACACTTTAAAGGTCACCGGTTGTCCTTGTTTGTAGGAGCTATCAAAAACTGTGCCATCGATCAAACGGCCTTCATAATCGACGGTGACGGTGTCGTTCGCTGTCGGCGTCGCGCCAGTGCCTGCCGTTAAACTCTTGTATTGCAAACCATCGCCCATCGTTTGAACACCAGGTTGGGTTTTATTGTTGGCTAAAAAAGCAGTGCCTGCTTTGGCATTTTTATCGCCTAAAGCTTTTTGCTGAGCTTGTACTTGCTGCTGATTTTCCATTTGTTTGGCGTATAGAATTTTTTTGAAACTGTCTAAGGCTTGTTTCATTTGCGCATCGTTCAGCATAAAGGGGCCGCCTGCCATGCCATCTGTCATACCCCGAGCAAATAAGCTGGGATTTAAGCTCAAACTTTGATCTTTGAGATTACGCCCCATATCCACACCCAAGGTATAGCTAATTTTGTCGGTGTCGCTGTTGATAGCACTGTCTGGCGCCATGCGTACATTATTGATGCGCGCGTCTGTGGTCACGGGCATAGATTGTACGGCTTGGACCGGGTTAGCCGTGGATGCCGCCGAAGTGGCATTGCTTGGATTGGGTGTATTTGAAGTAGCCGGCGCAGGCGTGGCATAAGCTACCCCCAGCGACATGCCCGTCAAAATGAGTGCGAGTTTTCTTAGTTTCATTGGTGACTCCCCAGGTTAGTTTATAGATTAAGGTAATCTATTCTGCCCTATTTTTTCTAACTTGGGAATCCCCCTAATGAGAAGTTAGCCTCCGCCTCACGATTCCTTGCTCAGGATTCGTGCTTTGCGACATTTTACTTTTATTCGGCAAAGGGCTAGAGGCAAAAAAGCTAAAAATTTGATGTTTAACGTGGGTAAAAGAGGAAGTTTTTTTCTTTTGTTCCAATTTATTCTCTCTGGACATATCTAAGGCCGTACATCGCCCTTTATTCGTCGAATTCGATGAATCAACCCTCTTTTCATTTAAAAGAGTTATGATAGCTGTATTACCGCATTGTTCAGCGAAAGCTAAGGCCGTATTTCCCTTTTTATCCTTGCAATTGGGATCAGCGCCTTGTTTAAGTAAAAACCCCACCGCATTTGCATCACCGAGTTCTATGGCAATGTGCAATGGTGTCGCCCCTTTTCCATTGAGTTTATTTAACATTGTTTTATTTTGTTGCAAAAAAAACTGGGCTGCTTCAAAATTGTTTTGCATTATCGCTATATCTAATATAGAAAACCCGCGGGAAGTGTTTCTAAGGCTTTTTAGCTTTTCAGATTTTGCAGGGTCTTTTTCTAATAGAATCTTGCAGGCATTAACCTGTCCTAGGTCTACAGCGTAATCCAATGGGGTCCACTTTCTTTGATCCAATTGATTAAGGTCAATACCCTGAAAATGGCTATCCTCTAGAATGGCCTGGATTAGATCTGCATTTCCCCCTTTGGCGGCAAAATGTAATAACTGAGATTTCTCTGCAACTTCTTTTTTGTCTAAATTCATATTCCGAGAATTTAGCTGCCGCCTGACAATTCCCGGCACAGAATTCGTGCCTTGCGACATTTTACTTTTATCCGGCAAACCGTTAGTCGCTAATTTTTCTAGTAAGCTATTAACAACCGCATAATCACAAGTAGCGGCCGCTAATCTCAGGTAATACACATATTCTTTCAATTCAAATGGTGTCGCCGCAATAAGTTTTTTAATGATGCTAGCAGGACAACCAAGAGAAATGGCACAATATAAAGGACTTCTGCCATCGCCATCAGGTTTAATCTTATTCATGGGTTGCTTCAATAATAAGTCTATTAAAGCTTCATTCCACCGATTCTTATTTAAAACGGCCAGATGTAATAAACTTCTGCCATTATTGTCTACACCACCAACTTCAGCGCCCTGTTCAATTAAAAATTTTGCTGCTTGCGCATTGCTACTAAGTACGGCTCTGTGCAATAAAGTGCGGCCATACCTATCTCGTGCATTGATTAAAAGCGCTCTTTTTTCTGGACAAACTTGCTCTAAAAGATACTTCGCTATAACATATTGCCCGTATCCTATTGCCTTGACAAAAAACCTTAAAGCCAGATTGTCGTCGGACTGAGCGAAGCTAGCAAATTCAGTTGAATTTGCTAATGAAGATAAATTACCGTTTTCAATATGGGAAAGAAGTTGATCAATCTCCTCCTTATTTTCATCCATTGTTTCTACCACATGCTTTTTCTTGGCCTGCAATGCTTTCTTTGCCTGTAAAAAAACTTTTTCTAACATAAAATCTGTTGGTCTTTGAGCAGGATTGTCATCGCACATTGCATGCACCATTGAAATAACTTTTTTTATTTCGTCTTGAACTCCTTCTTTTTCTCCTGCTTTTCTTAAATAGCGGTCCATTTCGTCTAAATTAAAAAAACAATGGTAAAAATCTTCCCTCCGCCCAATTAAACCCTCCCTATGTGCACCTAGTGTTAAAGCAACAATATTTGTCAATGAATAAGTTTCCATCTCCAAAGTCTGTTGCATACCAACGCCAAGAATATACTCTGGCGCTGTCGTTGCTGGTGTTCTAGATTCATTTGCAAAATCGATAGGATAACAACCAAACTCTACTTTGCGTGTTTTTTGATTTTTTTTGATGTCAAACAAAAAATTGGCGGCTTTTAAATCCGTATGATTTAAACCTATACCTCTGGAAGGCCGCTTTCTATGAAAGGCAGCGATGGTCCGCATCAGTTCTCCCAACAATTCAAATCTTTCTTCTAAAGATAGGTCATTTATTTGGTCAATTAGTTCAGGATCGTTTAAATCTTTGCCTGGAAGTTTAGGCATCACGGTAATCACAATATCTTTATCTTCATAAAATTCGGTTGGATAATACCAATTTTGATTTTCAGCTTCTTGTTTAATAGCTTGAACATCCAGTTTGTCGCGATTATGATAAACTTTAACGGCTTTTGGTTCAGTATCAATTTGATTAGTCTTTTTATCAAATAAATATCCTTCATACACGGTGCCATAACTACCTTTTCCCAAAGGCTTTACTTTCAGAACAAATTCGTTTTTGTTCTTATTGCCCATCTCGAGAAAACAATACGCTTCCCCATTTTGCCAAAAAACTTCGCATTCTTTATTTCCAATTCGGATTGTTTCAAATTCGAAAATACTTGACATAATATTACCTTAATATATTGTAACTAAATTTATTATCTCTAAATTATACAGATTAAATATTAAGGAAGTATTAAATTAAATATATAATTTACTTGCTTTTAGTTTATTTAGCCCCTTTCCTAAAAATATCGCGCCTTCGCATTTTGTACTCCCTTTGGTATATACTCAGTTTCTGTACTTAGAGGGAGATTTACATGACACTCACCGGGCTTTTACCCCCTTTGTCTGAAGAATTACAACTAATCCAAGACACGGTCCAGCAATTTGCTGAGCGCGAAATCGCGCCCAAAGCCGAAGAAATCGACCATGCTGGACATTTGCCCTCCGCTTTATGGCAAAAAATGGGCGATTTAGGCTTATTGGGCTTGACCGCGGAAACTGAATACGGCGGGAGCGCCATGGGGTATTTGGCCCATGTCATTGTCATGGAAGCTCTCAGCCGAGCTAGCGCTTCGGTGGGCTTGAGTTATGGGGCACATTCCAATTTGTGTATCAATCAAATCACCTTAAACGCTACTCCTGAACAAAAAAAACGTTATTTACCCGCTTTAATCAGCGGAGAACGGGTCGGGGCCCTGGCCATGAGTGAAACTGGCGCGGGTTCGGATGTGATTTCCATGCAATTGCGCGCCGACAAAAAGGGCGATCGCTATATTTTAAATGGCCATAAAATGTGGATCACCAATGGTCCACAAGCCAATACCATTATCGTTTATGCCAAAACCGATCCTTCTGCTGGCAAAAAAGGCATTACGGCATTTATCGTCGAAAATACTTTTAAAGGTTTCAGCATTGCGCAGAAATTAGATAAATTGGGCATGCGAGGATCTTCTACTTGTGAATTAGTCTTTCAGGATTGTGAGGTTCCCGAAGAGAATATCTTAGGCGCACTGAATCAAGGAACCAAAGTTCTGATGCGCGGTTTGGATTATGAACGCGTGATTTTGGCCGCAGGGCCTGTGGGCATCATGCAAGCTTGTCTGGATGTGGTCTTACCTTATGTGCAACAACGCAAGCAATTCAACAAACCCATCGGCGAATTTCAGTTGATTCAAACCAAACTCGCCGACATGTACAGTACTTTAAATGCTTGCCGCTTGTATTTGTATGCTACAGCTCAAGCCTGTGACACACACAAAATAACCCGTAAAGATGCCGCCAGTGTGATTTTATACACCGCTGAACGTGCTACCCAAATGGCCTTAGAATCCATTCAATGTTTGGGGGGCAATGGTTATATCAATGAATTTCCTTGTGGTCGCTTATTGAGGGATGCGAAATTATACGAAATTGGTGCGGGAACCTCAGAAATTCGCCGTATTTTGATAGGTAGGGAATTATTTAAGGAATCAATATGACGGATCCCATTGTTATTGTGGCAGCACAGCGAACGCCTGTAGGGAATTTTCAAGGCGAATTGTCGACCTTGACCGCTTCTGATTTAGGGGCTGTGGCGATCAAGGCGGTCTTAGCTAAAATGAATTTACCGACCGATAGTATTGACGAAGTCGTGATGGGTTGTGTGCTGTCTGCAGGTCAAGGCCAAGCACCGGCTCGACAAGCAGCACTTAAAGCAGGACTAAGCCTGCATACACCAGCGACGACGGTCAATAAAATGTGTGGTTCGGGTATGAAAGCGATCATGCAAGTCTACGATGCCTTAAAGGCAAACAGTATTGAAATCGGTATTGCCGGCGGGATGGAATCCATGTCCCAAGCACCTTATCTACTCTCCAAAGCACGACAAGGCTATCGAATGGGACATCAAAAAGTCTTAGATCACCTGTTCTTAGATGGCTTAGAAGACGCTTATTCTCCTGGAAAATTAATGGGGGCTTTTGCAGAAGCCACGGCGCACGAATATGGCTTTGATCGCCAAAGTCAGGATGATTTTGCTATCGCCTCTGTTAAACGTGCTCAAACAGCCGCGGAAAAAGGTCATTTTAAAAATGAAATCGCGCCAGTATTGTATACTACTAAAATAGGCGATCAAGTCATGCAAGAAGACGAGGGTCCACGCACTGCTAAAATAGAAAAAATTCCCACTTTAAAACCCGCTTTTGCACCGGATGGCAGCGTCACTGCAGCCAATTCCAGTTCTATTTCAGATGGCGCGGCTGCACTGGTTTTAATGCATGCTTCTAAAGCACAAAGTCTGGGATTAAAACCTTTGGCGCGCATCATAGCCCATGCCACGCATGCCCAAGAACCCGCTTGGTTCAGCACGGCTCCCGCAGAGGCGATTCGATCGGTCTTGAAAAAAGCCCATTGGTCGGATAGTGATGTCGATCTCTATGAAATCAATGAAGCCTTTGCCGTCGTAGTCTTGGTCAATATGAAATTGTTACATTTATCCCAGGATAAAGTGAACATTCACGGCGGCGCTTGCGTCTTAGGACATCCCATTGGAACTTCGGGCGCACGCATCGTGATCACTTTAATCCATGCCTTAAAAACCCACGGATTAAAACGGGGTATTGCCAGTGCTTGCATTGGTGGGGGCGAGGCAACGGCTTTGGCTTTGGAGGTCTGCGAATGAGTATTCTCACGTCAAAAATCAATTTACGTTCTCAGGAATTTAAAGACAATGAAGCGTTCATGCAAACTTTGGTTCAAGACTTAGAAGATAAAATTCAGACAATCAGTTTAGGCGGTGGCGAAGCTGCTTTGGAAAAATTGCGCGCGAAAGGAAAATTACCGGTGCGTGAACGCATCGATGCCCTACTCGATCCTGGAACGCCTTTTTTAGAATGCTCTGCCCTGGCAGCTTATGAAGTGTATGAAGAAATCGTCCCCGCTGCTGGAATTGTGACGGGAATTGGCGTGGTGGCCGGCCACGAATGCATGATCATCGCGAACGATCCTTCTGTCAAAGGTGGCACGTACTTTCCTTTAACCGTCAAAAAACATTTGCGCGCCCAAGAAATCGCGGCACAAAATCATTTGCCTTGCATTTATTTGGTCGATTCGGGCGGTGCTTTTCTACCGCTGCAAGATGAAGTTTTTCCCGATAAATTGCATTTCGGCCGAATTTTTTATAATCAAGCGCGTTTGTCCGCTGCAGGAATTCCGCAAATTGCAATCGTCATGGGTTCTTGTACTGCAGGCGGTGCTTATGTGCCTGCCATGGCTGATGAATCGATCATGGTGCGCAATCAAGCCACCATTTTTTTAGCAGGCCCCCCTTTGGTCAAAGCGGCTACCGGTGAAATGGTGAGCGCCGAAGAATTGGGTGGTGCCGATGTGCATTGCAAGGTTTCAGGCGTTGCGGATCATTATGCCAACAACGATCAACACGCTTTGGAAATTGCGCGCCGTATTTTGCATTATTATCCCAAAACCAAAAAAATACCCTTTCAAATCCAAGCCCCTAAAGCCCCGCGTTACCCGAGCGAAGAATTGTATGGCTTGATCCCCAGCGATAAAAAGAAACCTTTTGATATGCGCGAAGTCATTGCGCGCATCGTGGACGATTCTGCTTTGGATGAATTTAAACATTTGTATGGCACGACGCTCATTTGCGGTTTTGCCCATTTAAATGGCTATCCAGTAGGCATTGTCGCGAACAACGGGATTTTATTCCCGGAATCTGCCGACAAAGGCACGCAATTCATTCAAATTTGTTGTCAACGCAAAATCCCGCTGATATTTTTGCAAAACATCACGGGCTTTATGGTGGGGAAAAAATACGAAACTGCGGGCATTGCGAAAGCCGGTGCTAAAATGGTGACGGCCGTCAGTTGCGCCGCTGTGCCGAAATTAACCGTGATCATCGGCGGCAGTTTTGGTGCAGGCAATTATGGGATGTGTGGCAGAGCCTTCAACCCGCGTTTTTTATGGATGTGGCCCAATGCGCGCATTTCAGTGATGGGCGGTGAACAGGCGGCAAATGTGTTGGCGCAAGTGAAAAAAGATCAATTGAAAGGGCAAAACAAGGCTTTTTCTGCAGCTGAAGAAAACGCTTTGAAAGCGCCTATTCTAGAACAATACGAAAACACCGGCCATCCTTATTATGCTTCCGCGCGTTTGTGGGACGATGGAATCATCGATCCCAAAGATACACGTCGAGTATTGTCTTTGGCTTTGTCGGCGACTTTCAATGCGTCGATTGAAGAAACGCATTTTGGCATATTTAGGATATAAGATGAAAACTGTTTTATGTGAGATCCATCAAGGTATTGCGATCTTAACTTTAAACCGTCCTGAAGTGCGACATGCTTTTAATGAAGTGATGATTGCTGAATTACTCACTGTTTTAAAAAGCATTGCGACGAACGATGAAGTGCATGTGATGGTATTACAATCCACCGGTCCTGTTTTTTGTGCCGGCGCTGATCTCGCCTGGATGCAGAAAATGGTGGATTATACGCCGGCTGAAAATCAAGCCGATGCGCGTCAATTGGCAGAACTGATGCACACTTTATACACTTTAAACAAACCGACGATCGCTCTGGTGCAAGGTGATGCTTATGGCGGCGGTGTGGGTTTGATCGCCTGTTGTGACATTGTCATCGCACAACCCAAAGTGCAATTTTGTTTTTCAGAAGTGAAATTGGGTTTAAGTCCGTCGGTGATCAGTCCTTATATCATTCGGGCTATTGGATTGCGACAAGCACAACGGTATTTTTTAACGGCCGAAACCTTCGATGCCAAAACAGCGCAACATCTGGGTTTGGTACACATTTGTGCGGTAGATGAAAATGCATTCCATGCAGAAGCTGAGGCGATTGTTCAACAGTTGTTGAACAATGGTCCAGAAGCTTTAGCCCAAACTAAAACATTATTAGAACACAATGTTCCGATCACCCAAGAATTGATCGACTATACGATACAACACATCGCAGCATTGCGAACCTCGCCTGAAGGGCAAACCAGAATTAAGGCGTTTTTATGTTCCAAAAAATATTAATTGCGAATCGCGGGGAAATCGCTTGCCGAATTATGCAAACAGCCCAAAAAATGGGGATTCAATGCGTCGCGGTTTACTCTACAATCGATGAACACGCTTTACACGTACAAATGGCGGATGAAGCTTATTGGTTAGGCGATGCACCCAGTCAAGACAGTTATTTGCGTGGTGATAAAATCATTGCCATTGCCAAAAAATCTCAAGCAGAAGCCATACATCCCGGTTATGGATTTTTATCTGAAAATGCTGATTTTGCCGAAGCTTGTTTAAAAGCCGGCCTTGTCTTTATCGGCCCCAGTCCCAAAGCCATTTTGGCGATGGGCGATAAAAGCAAAGCCAAAGCCATCATGGAAAAAGCACAAATTCCCTGCACACCGGGTTATCATGGCGATAATCAAGATGCTGATTTTTTATTAAAAGAAGCACAAAAAATTGGCTTCCCTGTTTTGATTAAAGCGGCACAAGGTGGTGGTGGCAAAGGCATGCGTAAAGTAGAGAATGCGCGTGCTTTTAAAGAAGCTTTAGAAAGTGCACAACGCGAAGCCACTTCTAGTTTTGGCGACAACACCGTTTTATTAGAAAAATATTTAGAAAATCCACGCCATATTGAAATTCAAATTATGGCAGACAACCACGGCAATGCCGTTTATTTATTTGAACGGGATTGTTCGATTCAACGTCGTCATCAAAAAATCATTGAAGAAGCCCCTGCTATTGATTTACCCTCAGATTTACGCCGGAAAATGGGTGAAACGGCCGTCATGGCAGCTAAAGCCATTGGCTATAGCGGTGCTGGCACCCTGGAATTTTTAGTAAATGATGCAGATACTTTTTATTTTATGGAAATGAATACGCGGCTTCAAGTAGAACATCCCGTCACTGAAATAATCACGGGTTTGGATCTGGTTGCCTGGCAATTGAAAATCGCTGCCAATGCACCCTTACCTTGTTCTCAAGACGATATCAAAGCGCAAGGCCATGCCATTGAAGTACGTCTGTACGCTGAAGATCCGAGTCATGATTTTTTACCCGCTATCGGTCAAATTCGCTATTTATCTTGGCCGACGGCAAGCGACACCGTACGTGTGGACAGTGGTGTTGAACAAGACGATACGATCAGTCCCTATTACGATCCGATGATGGCAAAATTAATAGTACATGCTAGCACTCGATCTGAAGCTATTGATACTTTAAAAAACGCTTTGAAACAAACGCACATTATCGGGGTTAAAAATAATAAATTATTTTTACAAAATCTTATTGATTTAAAAGATTACACGGCCGGAAAATTAAATACGGGTTTTATTGCACAACATGAAAGTGCATTGAAATTGTCGCATGCCGACATGAACGATACCATTGTGTGTGGCGCTGCTTTATACGAAATACTTCATTTAGAAATTTTCGTGGCCAACAGCGAAGATACTTTTTCTCCTTGGCACCGTCAAGATGGTTTTAGACTAGAATTGTCTTATCAACGGGTAATGCAATTTAAAGATCGAAATACTGTATATACTGTGAAGGTAGTGTATCATTCAGAGTCTTGCTATAGTATCTTTGTGAATGATAGATCTTGTGAGATCGAAATGGTAGATATGCTGGCTGCAAGCTCCCAATCGGAACCCGATGTCCAGTGTGGACACGCTGTGAATACATCCCTGTACGCTCTTACGCCACATCCATGCGGCGCACGGTCCCCACTGGACATCGGGTTCCGATTGAGAGCTCTACACTGCGGTACTCAAAGAAAAATGCCCAAAAATATCGACGAAGCTATCCATTATATGAAAGTGGTAGGTGTCGGACAAGAGCGATGGATTATTTGTGAGAATAAAGAGTATTATTTGGAAGTGGTTGAGGATAATGCGACGGCGGCGGCTGATTCAGAGAAAACAGGACATTTAAATGCGCCTATGCCAGGTGTTGTCATCGCGGTGCATGTAAAAAATGGAGATAAAGTGCGAAAAGACGATTGCTTAATGCTGATGGAAGCGATGAAAATGGAACACTCTATTTATGCGCCCGAAGATGGAGTTGTGCGTGAAGTATTTTACAGCGTGGGCGATTTAGTGGAAGAAGGTGCGGAATTGTTGGTGATGGAGGTTTAAGATGTCGCTACCCAAAAAAGTCACCTTGGTTGAAGTAAGCCCCCGAGATGGTTTGCAAAATGAAAGTGTATTTATTCCCACGGAAGTGAAGATACAACTCATCGAACAATTGGCGCAAACAGGTTTGAAACACATTGAACTCACCTCTTTGGTTTCACCGCAATGGGTACCGCAATTAGCTGATCACGCTGAAGTGATTCAAAAAACCAAAACTTTTCCTGGCGTAGATTACAGTGTTTTAGTCCCCAATGAACACGGCTATCAACAAGCCTTGGCTTTGAATTTAAAACATATTGCTGTTTTTACAGCAGCTTCAGATACTTTTTGTCAAAAAAATATCAATCGAACTTTAGCTCAGAGTTTAATCGACTATGAGCAAATTGTTTTGGATGCTAAGAAACGAGGCCTCAATGTGCGCGGTTATGTTTCTTGTGCTTTGGGTTGTCCTTATGAAGGAAAAATTGAACCGAAAGCTGTGTTAGAAGTTTCCCAAGCTTTGTTGGAAATGGGCTGTGATGAAATTTCCATTGGGGATACTATTGGTGTGGGAACCGTAAAAGACGTTCAAGTTTTAAGTGAATTGCTGGTGAAACACATCGATGTGCACAAACTTGCCGTGCATTTTCACGATACCTATGGCCAAGCCTTAGCGAATATTTATGCGGCTCTGGAATTGGGGATCCACATTATAGACGCGTCTGTGGCAGGTTTGGGCGGCTGCCCTTATGCTAAAGGCGCGAGTGGCAATGTGGCGACTGAAGATGTCTTGTATATGCTCAATGGTTTGGGAATAGAAACCGACGTGTCGATGGAAAAATTACTCGCTGCCGATCGCTTTATTTGCGAGCATTTAAAGCGATCCAGTCGTTCAAAAATGGCGATTGCGCGGGAGTGATCTGAGTAATGGACATGACATACCACGGCTCTGTCATCCCCACCTGCAGCCGCTCGCTGCGCGGGGATGACATCGCTGTGTTATTCAACGTTCATCATTTCTATCATTCATTAGGATAATGACAGACTTTCGTTGCATCACGTTCACTGCTTCGTAGTTTGTATTCTATCGACCAAATGTTTGCGGCGTTTCAGCCTCTTTATCCGTCTGTAAACTTATGCCTAACCCTGCCCCATTCCCTGCATCAAAACCGGCTTTCGCCTCAGCTCCTACCGCTTTCGCCACCGTTTCCCCGAATGGACTCGGTGATGGGGGTGTTCCTGAGGGTGTTGGCGACGCAGCTGGTTTATCAGATGTTGATGCAGCAGTTGTCTCTGCAACTTTAGCTGGCTCACTCTTAGATTCAGTTTTAACTTCATCCTCTTTTTTAGATGCTGCTGGTGCTGGCTCAGGCTGTGCCTCGTCAGAAGACACTAGCGCTGGTCCCTTATTTTTTGCTTCGACATCAAGCATTACTTGATCTACCGCTTTTTCAGCCAATTTTTCAGGGCTTAACTTTTCAAGATCTTCTTTTGAACCAAGACCTTTATCTACCATTTCTTCAATCAGTCTCTCCTTTAATTTGTCGTGACCCGCTGCTTTTTGAAGATATTGTTGCGTGACTTGGCGACTGGTTCCAGGATTTTCTTTTTCTGCTTGTTCGGAAAAAAATTCCGCTGACTCCATCAGTCTTTTGCCCTCTATATGCGGCGCCATGTTGAGATTCATGGCTTCTTTCATGCCTTCATAAGTATTCTGGTCACTAAAATTCTTAAAACCCACAGAACAATTAGGGGACTGCTCGCTCATCGCTTTTAAGCCGTCTTTCATACTTTGAAGACGCCCTTCTTCGGTGGAAGCATTGATGTGAACAGTAACCCCACCATTCTCATTCTTCACAAAATGAGCACTGGAAACAACCTTACCTTCTGCATCTAGACGATTTAAAATTTTATTACCATTTTCATCTTCAGTTTCTTCTAGACTAGTGTCTTTCGATTTTTTTTCTTTGTTTTCTTCGTTCTCTTTATTTTCAGTTATATCGATTTCATCTTCATCTGATTCCGGGCTTGGTTTTGGCTCTGGCTTTGATTCGTTGACCATGGTCACTGAAACAGCCAGCGCTTCTTTTTCCGCAATAGCACGTTCTGCTTGTAATTTCTCAGCTACCTGCTTTTTTCGTTCTTCCAGTTTTTTTTCGGCCGCGCGCTTTTCTGCTTCTTGTGTTTCATTTAAGTTAGCTTTCTCATTAAACGCTTGCATCTCTTTTTCTAATTGTTCAAGTTTTTCTTGTTTTTGCTGAAGAGATTCTTTTAAAGTCGAAATCTCATCGGCTTTACGGCTAACTTCCAAATAAAATACTTCGGGCGAAACGGATACGTTTTTTGGTGATGCAGACATTATTTTCTCCAAGGGTAGAAATGATTAGTAAATATACACTTATTATACCGAAACTTTGAAAAGACATTATTAAGGATTCCTTAAGTCCTAATATAAAAAACCAAACAATCTCTGTACTGGACAAAAACTACGATGTCATCCCTGCGAAAGCAGGGATGACAGACCGGGGTTTGTATTTTTATATAGGCTAGTTTTGTTTTTTGGCCAGTACAGAGCCAAACAATACCAAGGGGATTTCCCCTCAAACTCAATCTGGAACACGAAAGATCTTTCGAGTACTATGAAAGGACCGCGTGCTGGGTGGTTCCTCGCTCCGAACCACCGCTCCCTCACGGTCGCGGCTCGGTGAATACGATCGTTATCGCGGGGTGGTCGGTAATGGGGCCCCGCGCTGAATTACTGGACCACCGTCCCAGCCCCCGAAAACACTTGGGCGGCTTCTTCAAGTGCGGCGATGACGGCAGTTTTATTAGGTCCCGATTCTACAAATTTTTTGGCGGCTTCCACTTTGGGCAGCATACTGCCTTTGGCGAATTCGCCCGAAGCAATGTACTGTTCTAATTCTTTAGAGCTGACGCGATCCAAGGCTTGTTGATTGGCTTGATTAAAATGAATATACACTTTATCGATGGCGGTTAAAATAATGAGTTGATCGGCTTCTAAAATTTCTGCTAATTTTTCAGCGGCAAAATCTTTATCAATGACTGCTTCGACGCCCACATAACCCTCTTCTGTTTTAACAACGGGAATGCCACCCCCACCACAAGCAATCACCAAATGGTCGGCGTCGAACAATTGTTTGATGACATGCTTTTCCACAATATCGAGTGGTTTGGGTGATGGAACCACTCTACGCCAACCACGTCCCGCATCTTCCACCATTTGAAAACCTTGTTCTTTCTGCAATTTCTCTGCACTCACTTCATCGTAAAATGAACCGATGGGTTTAGTGGGATGTTGAAAAGCCGGATCGTCACGACTTACTTCCACTTGTGTGACAATCGACACCACGCTTTTATTTAAAATCTTTGATTTTCTTAAAGCCTGCATCAAGGCATTTTGCAAATGATAGCCAATATAGCCTTGGGTAAAAGCATCACACACATCAAATGGAAACAACGTGTGGCGACTGTCTGCACGATGCGCCAATTCAATATCGCTGATAATTTCGCCGACTTGGGGGCCATTGCCGTGAACAATAGCAATGCGATGCCCTGCTTCGATGAGTTTGACAATACTACTAGCGGTTTCTTGACAAGCTCGATACTGACTTTCTGCGCTGATATCGCCATTTTTTTGCAAAGCATTTCCGCCCAAAGCGATCACAATATTCATTGTATCGCCTTAGACCATAATAACCATACGCCGCCCAATGCAGCCAAGGAAATGATCGCAACCCAAAGTCTATCTAAGGGTGTAAAACAGGTATGTTGATTTTGCTTAGAAGCATAGCCATACACAAATAAGCCCACAAAATAAAGAATGCCACATAAAAGCAGTAATTTGAGATTCGCTGCATACAACAACCATAATCCATAAACAGAAGCAATGAGCGCTAAAATAAGATCTCTCTTCGAAGATTCCTGAGCGCCATAACCTTCTTTTTTCAGCGCTATTTTAAAGGCATACAAACTACTCAATAAATACGGAGGCAAAATAGCCACAGTGGCGATCAAGTAAATCATGTAATAAGTGCTGCTGAACAAATAAGAAATCAGTAAAAATGCTTGTATCGCTGAATTGGTGATCCACAAAGAAACGCTGGGCGCATTGTGCATATTTTCTTTGGCAAAAAATTTTGGCATCACCCCATCTTTTGCGGCAATGTAAGGTGTTTCCGAAGCCAGCAAAGTCCAACTTAATAATGCACCAAATAAAGCAATACACAAACCAATATTGATAAACCAAGCACCCCAAGAACCCACAAGGTATTCCAAAGCATAGGCCAAAGTGGGATTGTCAAATTGCATGAGTACTTCTCGCGGTACAGCTGCTAAAGTGAAGACATTTAAAAAAACATAAATAAATAAGGTAAACAATAAGCCTATCACAGTTGCTTTACCGACGTCGGAGGCTTTTTTAGCTCTTCCCGAAATAACGACGGCGCCTTCAATGCCGATAAACACCCACAAAGTCACCATCATCGTTCGGGTTAATTGTTTTAAAATAGAACCCATATCCGAAGTGCCCCAAGCATTGAAACTCAACTGATTCCAATGAAAAGAAAATATTAAAATGACAATGCCTGCAAAAATAGGCACTAATCGCGCAATAGTAGTGATGGTATTGATAATCGCCGCTTGTTGGATCCCTTTTAAGGCAATCGCATGGACCGTCCATACTATCATCGAAGCCCCCATTAAAACGTAGACATTGTGTTCGCCTGAAAAAATGGGAAAGAAAAAGGATAAAGCATCAAACAATAACAAAGCATAGGCCACATTGCCTAAAAAAGCGCTTAACCAATAACCCCAAGCAGAATTAAAACCAATGAAGCGACCAAAGCCCGCGCGCGCATAACTGTAGATCCCCCCGGATAATTCTGGTTTTAATCGAGATAAATTCTGATAGACCAAAGCCAAACAAACCATACCAATGCCCGTGATCAACCACGCCAATAATATGGCTACTAAACCTGCGTGTCTCGCCATATCCGTAGCCAATGAAAAGGCGCCACCGCCTATCATGGAACCGACAATAATGGCAATCAGTGAAAAAAGACCAATTTTATTTGTCAATTTTATTTTCTCGTTTTATTTACTATAATCCTGTCATTCCTGCGAAAATCAACCATTCTGTCATCCCTGCGAAAGCAGGGATCCAATGAATTTAAACTGGATCCCTGCTTTCGCAGGGATGACAAGCTTCTACCCCATCGTAGACACCAACACCGCTTTAATCGTATGCATTCTATTTTCTGCTTGATCAAAAACCACTGAATTTCTGTGTCGAAACACCGCATCTTCTACTTCGCGCATGTCTATTCCTTGTTCTTTAAAATGTTGTGCGGTTTCTGTTTCAAAATCATGGTAAGACGGCAAACAATGCATAAATACCGTATGTGGATTGCCCGTTTTATTGAACATGTCTGTGGTGACTCTGTAAGGTGTTAACAGTTTTGCGCGCTCAGCATAATCCACTTTTTCACCCATCGATACCCACACATCGGTGTAAATGGCATCAGCGCCTTGCACGGCTTTGTCGATTTTATCCGTAAATTCGATCACCGCACCGGTGGATTTAGAAACTTCCCATACTTTGTCTAGGATGTCTGGATTCGGTGCCAAAGCCTGAGGGCCCAAAGCCACGAAATGCATGCCCATTTTTGCAGCACCATACATCAAAGCATAAGACATATTGTTTCGCGTATCGCCGACAAAGACCAATTTCATGTCGCTTAAAGGTTTATTCGACACCATTTCTTCGAGCGTTAAAAAATCCGCTAAAATTTGCGTAGGGTGATCGGCATCGGTTAATCCATTCCAAACGGGAATTCCTGCGTATTTCGCCAATTCAACCACGGTTTTTTGTGCATAGCCTCTATATTCAATGCCATCGTAAAAACGACCCAATACTTTAGCCGTGTCTTCCAAAGATTCTTTGACTTGAAATTGCGAGTTACTTAAGTAGGTCACATGCGCGCCTTCTTCCAAAGTAGCCACTTCAAAAGCACAACGTGTCCGTGTCGAGGTTTTATCAAAAAGCAAAACAATATTTTTACCTTTTAACAAATTGCCATGCAATCCCATCCGTTTTTTTTCTTTTAAATCGTGGGACAAATCCAACAAATAACGAATTTCACGTGGTGTGAAATCCAGTAAACTTAGAAAACTTCTGCCTTTTAAATTAATCGCCATTTCTATTCTCTCTAATTAATCATAATGTAATTGTAGCCACAATAACACAGTTTGGGCTACAGAGTTTCAATTTTAGGAAACTTAAGTAAAAATTCAATATAATCTCCATAAACAGAATAACCCTCCATGTTTCCGCCAAAACTTTCCATCGTTAATTTGCAAAAAGCCAGCCCAACACCAGTTCCTTTTTCTTTGGTTGTTTTATACCCGTCAAATAAGTGTTGAACAATTTCTGGAGAAGCACCTCCGGCAGTATCTTTGAATCTTAATACGTTAAAATTATCCATTTCTTCTATGCTGATAATAATTTCCCCTTTTTTATTTTTTTCAATTTGTTGCAAAGAATTATTCATTAAATTAGTCAATATACGGATCATCAACACGTTGTTACCCATAAACTTAAAATCTTTTCGATCGTATTTTATTAAATTACGCTGTTCATTTTTAAAAGGATAAGGCTTTAAAGTACTATCTATACAATGCCACATAGAACAAGCAACTAAATCTTCTTGCCTAAGCTCTCCTCCTAATACTTTACTTAAAGTTTTTAAGGTGCTGTCAATAAAATCATTCATTTTTTTTGAGGTTTCTTTAATCGTTTGAAATGTTTCCATTAAATTATCGAAGTTATTTTTAGACATTTTTTTATCTAGCGTTAAATTGGCTTGTTCAGCTTTTTGATAAGCTTCGATTAAAGCAGGCAAATAGGAATTTAGCTCTTTAGCGTTCATTTGTAGGATGGCAATCGGCGTACGCAAATCATGCACTATGCTCCCACTTAAAACCATTACAGCGCGTCGTAATTCTTCTTCATGACTCAAGGCTATTTTTTCTCTTTCTAACGCATATTTCTGTTTGGTCGCATCAACAGAAATCCCCACTACACCCACTACTTCCTTACCATTAAAAATAGGAACTCGACTCGATATATAATAAACTGGATTATTCTGTTCATCGTATAAAGGAGGTTCTTCTACATTGTATTTAGGAAGTCCAGTTGACATAACTTCCATATCGTCTTTTTTAAAGGACTCCGCCTGACCTTCAGTCCAACCAGCTAATTTACCCATTTCCTCATACGTGATCCCCACAAATTCATCTAGAGAGTTTAAACCGATTAATTTTAAAATATTATCATTACAGCCAAGCGTTATACACTCTCTATTTAACCAATATACGTTATTGGGCATGCAACTGATAATTTTTTGATAATATTGATGGACAGCCTCAGGATCTTTTAATTGTTTTTCCATACTAGGATGCAAAAAAGTGAAAAATTTGCTTTTTTTATTTTTTTTTAACCATTTCAGCATAATTTTTGACCTTTTTAGTACCATTTTAATCCAAGAATTTTAATGGGAGCCCCATATAAAACATTATCTCATTTTTTAAATTAATCGCTATCTTATAGTTTCTCTCTTATCAGCGGCATAGACATACAACGCGGTCCGCCTCTGCCTTTAGACAATTCCGAACTGCCAATCACATGGACTTTGATGCCATGATCTTCCAATATTTGATTGGTGACGTAATTGCGCGCATATACCACCACTTCACCGGGTCGGATGGCCAAAGTGTTAGAGCCATCATTCCATTGTTCTCTGGCCGAAACGATTTTATCGCCCCCGCCACAGGGAATTAAGGTCACTTCTTCTTCGCAATGTTGTTGCAATATTTTTTTCAAAGTGACAATTTCTTTTTCAATGTTCAAAGAATTACCGCCATTCGTTTGCGTAATGCGATAAACCGATAGCGGTGCTTCAATTTCGGCATGAATGGTAAAGGTCGAATAATCGACTTGGGTAAACACCGTGTCCAAATGCATAAAGGCCCTTGAAGAAGGAATGTGAAAAGCCAAAATCGTTTTAAAAGAAGAACCCTCACTTTGAAAAAGACGATGGGCCAAACGTTCAATGGATTCGGGTTGCGTTCTTTGTGAAATACCCACACACAGTGTTTTTGCATTCAACACTAAAATATCTCCCCCTTCAATCGACGTGGAATTTTCTCGTCTATACCAAAAAGGCACTTCTTCATCGGCGAACAAAGGATGGTATTCAAACACATATTTTGAAAATAAAGTTTCTCGTCGACGCGTTTCTGTGTGCATGTGATTTAAAGAAATCCCACACCCAATGGTGGCAAAAGGATCGCGGGTAAAATACAAATTTGGCATGGGGTCGCATAGAAAGGGATAATCTTGGCTCACTTGGTCGACTAAATCTTTACCTTTGAAATCCACTTCTGTCTTCTGTATTCCGCTGATCAATTTATCCAGAATGGTTTTTTCATCTTTTAAAGACAACACATAATTGATCAATAAATCTTGTCGGTGCGACGTTTTAACCCCGGCTTCAGATAAAAATTCGTGTAAAAACTTCTTGAGTAGATCATCATTCTCCAATACTTCAGCCACCAAATCCATCAAATACAAGACTTCAACGCCTTGCTCTCTTAATATCTGCGCAAAAGAATCGTGTTCTTCTTGGGCTGTTTTAAGATAAGGGATGTCGTCAAACAATAAAGGTTTTAACAAATCAGGCGTTAAATTTTCAATTTCATGCGAAGGCCTGTGTAACAACACACTTTTTAAATTACCAATTTCACTGTATACCGAAAGCTTCATCTCTTATTTACCTCTACTGTCTCAAACCCCAACCCCGTTTTAATAAAATATAACAAAGGATCGCCAAAGAAGCGCTGACTATCACTGCAATAAAAAGACCAATAGCGGGAGAAACATCGGAAATGCCCAGCATGCCATAGCGAAAACCATTCATTAAATACAAAATAGGGTTAAAATGCGCGATAATGTTCCAAGGAGAAGGCAACACTTGTATTGAATAAAATACCCCGCCCAAATAGGTTAAAGGCGTTAAAATAAAATTGGGGATAATCGAAATATCGTCAAAACTATTGGCAAACAAAGCATTTAAAAATCCCGCCAGCGAAAACAACCAAGCTGAAATCAATAAAATTGCAAGCATGCTGAAAAAATGTTGTATGGGAATATGTGTAAATAAAGAAGCCACTATCAAGACGACAATGCCGACCAACAAGCCTCGTATCACACCGCCCAAGGTATAGCCGATTAAAATAGTCCATTCCGATACAGGCGCCACCATCAATTCCTGAATACTGTGGGTAAATTTAGCCGAGAAAAAAGAAGAAGAGACATTGCCATAGGCATTTAAAATCACCGACATCATCACCAAACCCGGTGCGATAAATTGACTGTAATGATAACCGTCGATCAAGCCAATTTTCGAACCAATCACGTGGCCAAAAATAACAAAATACAAACTCATGGTGATCGCTGGCGGCAATAACGTCTGAGGCCAAATGCGAAGGATGCGGACCATTTCTTTGCGTAAAATCGTTTGTAGGGCTATCCAATTCATCATTCTGCACCCTCCTCATTTTTTTGCATATTACGCTCAGTAGAATGGCCTGTCAAACGAATAAACAATTCTTCTAAGCGGTTAAATTTATTGCGCAAACTCAACACTCGAATACCTGCTGCATCTAAGACTTGAAACAATTCATTCACCGTTTGACCTTCTCGTAAATCCATTTCTATGCTATTCGGGCTGATCAATCGGCAGCTAAAAGATTCTAAGGTCGGCGTTTCTGTCAAAATACCATCGATGTCTAAAATAAAGGTTTCTCCATTTAGATCCGCCAACAAAGAATGGACGGGTTTTTCCACCAAAATACGACCTTGATCGATGATGGCAACATTGCGGCATAAGATTTCCACTTCTTCTAAATAATGTGTGGTTAATAAAATCGTTAAACCTTGTTGGTTTAATTTTTCCAAATACACCCACAAAGAGCGTCTCAATTCGATGTCAACGCCTGCCGTGGGTTCGTCCAGGATCAATAATTTGGGTTGATGCACCAGGGCGCGTGCAATCATCAAGCGGCGTTTCATCCCGCCCGACAAAAAACGCACCGCTTCAAAACGTTTTTCCCACAAACCCAATTGCTGCAAACAATCTTCTGCCGACGCTTTGGCTTGTTTAAAAGGAACGCCATAATAACCCGCTTGGGTTACCACGACATCAAAGGTTCGGTTAAAAATATTAAAGTTAAATTCTTGGGGCACAATCCCAATCAATTGTTTGGCTTTTAAAATCTCATCGTCGATAGAATGCCCAAAAACATGCACGGTACCTTCTGTTTTGGTGACCAAAGAAGAAACTATCCCGATGAAAGTCGACTTCCCGGCCCCATTAGGTCCTAACAAAGCAAAAAAATCCCCTTCTGCGATGGCTAAATTCACATGATCCAAGGCCATTTTCCCCGAACCATAAATTTTGACCAAATTTTGAGCTGTTAACGCATGTCGCATGGGCGTCTCGGTTTTTTGACTGAAGGGTTATAATGGTATCATAAAACCTCTTCCGTTATAATAGACTAATACACTTCTGGAATACACAGTATGCAAATTCATTTAGACGACGCCGAAATGCGCTACCGAATTCAAGCCTATGAACCGCATCAAGTGCGAATCAACCATCAAATTTATACGCAATCTTTGATGGTTTCTTCAGAAGCGATTTGGCCCGATGTTTACATCCCCTACGATACCAAAGAAACTGAAATCGCGACCTTGATGCCTTTTATTAATCTAAAACCGCAAATTTTTGTATTTGGTACTGGTAATATTCAGCGATTTTTGGAAGCTTGGTTGCAAGCTTTGTTTTATAGTCATGGTATTGGCGTTGAAACTATGTCGACACCGGCTGCTTGTAGAACCTACAACATCTTGCTGGCAGAAGGCCGTTATGTCATGGCGAGTTTGCAGATAGAGTGATCTCTTCTACCGAGCCGCGACCGTCAGGGAGCGGAGGTTCGGAGTGAGAAACTACAACTACGAGAAACGGCCACTTCAAATCATGGACGTTTGGTCCTTCGTTTAAAATTGACGTTTTCTCGTAACCATGGTTCCTTACTCCGAACCTCCGCTCCCTGACGGTCGCGGCTCGGTTAAAAACAGAATTTACCTCTATTACACTAACAACCGAACCAAACTGATTTTATTGCCTTCGACTTTTAAAATTTCTAATTTATATCCTGACACACAAAGACAAGTTTGTGCTTGAGGCATTGCTTCTAAATATTCGGTTATCAAACCACTTAAGGTTTTAGGACCTTCACTGGGAAATTGTAAATGCAAAATACGATTCAACTCTCTGACGTGAATGGCGGCATGGATGGTATAACTGCCATCGGCTTCTACGTGTACAAAAGTCTCTTCATCGCTTTTTTCGATGGCCAATTCACCGACAATGGCATGCACGATATTGCCCAAACTCACCAAACCCAGAATATCGCCATATTCATCCACCACAAAAGCATGGTTGCGATCTTTCAATTTAAAATACGTCATTTGCTGGGATAATAAGGTTTCTTCCGGAATAAAATAAGCTTCTTTCATTAAGGAAAAGAGTTTTTCTTTATGCGTATCCATATTAAAAAACAATTCCAAAGCTTTGAAAACCGGCAAAATACCTTTAATGTCATTGATATCGTCTTGGTAAACGGGAATGTATTTCATATTGCACTGAAACAATTGTTGCTGAATCGTCGGTAAATCGTCGGCTATGTCGATGCCGACAATTTTATTGCGCGGAATCATGACGTCATTCACCGTCATTTTTTCCAAATCTAAAATTCGCAACAACATTTCCTGATGATGCTCGGCAATCTTTTCTGTAGAATCCACCACTACCGAACGCAACTCTTCAGAGCTTAGCCGATCGCTGTGTGCGTGTTGTTGCAATTTCACACCCAATAAGCGCAATACGCCGTTGGAAATATGCGTAGCTAAAGCCACAATGGGATACAATAAATAAAATACCAAGATCAAAGGCCAAGAAACGACAAAACTAAATCTTTGCGAATAAGTGACGGCTAAAGTTTTAGGCGCGATTTCACTGAAAATCAAGACCAAAAAGGTCAAAACCAGTGTACCTATGACAACCCCAATTTCTCCCCACAAATGAATGGCTATCATGGTCGCCACAGCAGAAGCCACAATATTGCAAAAAGTATTGCCGATTAAGATAGTCGCCAATAAACGATCGGGTTTTTTCAACAAAAAGAGGATCCTTTTCGCCGAGGATAATCCTGTTTGCGCCAAATAACGCAAGCGGTAACGATTGATGGCCATCAAAGCCGTTTCGGATGCGGAAAAAAAAGCCGACATCAGGATTAATCCCACCAAGATCAGTATTTCGGTAGTGGGCTGTAAAGTGTGCAAATTTTAACTCCTCTACAAACTCGCTTTACATATAGGGTCTAGTTTGCCTTGAAATAATCAGGATCGCAAGAACTTGTGATGGATTGGTCGCCTGATATATAATGACTCGATTATGTTTAATACTTTATCTGAAAAATTAAGCGCTACCCTCAATAAATTAACGGGGCAAGGGCGCATTACCGAAAAAAACATCACCGATACTTTAAAAGAAATTCGCGAATCCCTATTGGATGCCGACGTTGCCTTAAGTGCGGTCAAACATGTATTGAATGACATCAAAAAACGCGCTTTGGGACAAGAGGTATTGCGCAGTCTTTCTCCAGGTCAAACTTTAATCAAAATTATCCACGATGAATTGATTGTGGTGATGGGTGAAAAAAATGAAAGCTTGAACTTAGCCGCTCAAGCGCCCATTGTGATTTTAATGGCGGGCCTTCAAGGTTCAGGAAAAACCACGACTGCCGCCAAATTGGCACTCTATTTAAAAGAAACGCATAAAAAAAGCGTCTTATTGACCAGTACTGACGTGTACAGACCCGCTGCTATTTTGCAATTGGAAACATTGGCGAACCAAATCGAAGTCTCTTTTCATCCGAGTTCATCCAAAGATTCTCCGATTCAAATTGCAAAAAGTGCGCTGGCAGCCGCCAAACAAAAAAGCGTGGACATTTTGATCGTCGACACTGCGGGACGTTTACACATCGATGCAGACATGATGGATGAAATCAAAAGTCTGCACAAAGTGCTTTCTCCCACCGAAACCTTATTTGTCGTCGACAGCATGACCGGCCAAGATGCCGCTAAAACCGCACAAGCTTTTAATGAAGCATTGCCTTTGACGGGTGTTATTCTCACCAAAACCGATGGCGATGCACGTGGAGGCGCTGCCCTTTCTGTACGTTTTCTAACGGGCAAACCGATCAAATTTATGGGGGTGGGTGAAAAAATAGAAGCTTTATCACCTTTTTATCCCGAACGTATTGTGTCACGCATTTTAGGTCGCGGGGATATTGTCAGTTTGGTCGAATCCGTACAAAACACCGTCGATCAAGAAAAAGCAGCTAAAATTGCTAAAAAAATTCAAAAGGGTCGCGGTTTTGATTTGGAAGATTTTAAGAGTCAATTACAAGAAATGAAAAAAATGGGTGGTTTGGCGACTTTAATGGACAAATTGCCTGGCGTGGGTGGGGCGCCGCAAGCGCTGAAAGATAAAATGATAGGCGATAAAAGTCTAAAACGTTTTGAAGCCATCATCGATTCGATGACGCTGAGAGAACGACATTTCCCCGATCTCATCAATGGTTCACGCAAAAGACGCATCGCTCAAGGCTCCGGCACTTCCATACAAGACATCAATCAATTGTTGAAGCAATTCGAACAAATGCAAAAAATGTTTAAAAAGATGTCCAAAGGCGGTTTAAGCAAAATGATGCGACATTTTGGCGGAAATATACCGGGTGGATTAGGTGGACTTTTGGGATAGTGTTGGAAAGAAACTTCCTAAACAACAAGTGTCTTAACCCGGCTTAGCAGGAGAAACGCTTTTTCCCGTTTTTGATAAATTCTGCATCTCTATCTCTATATTCGCTGTTTGAGTATTTTGAGCCTTTGGTTGGAGCAGTGATTCCTTCATGTTGCTTGCACCCTTAGACAAAAAAGAACTGACTTCTTTCATCCCACTTTTTATCTTTCCACCGATAGCATCAATCGCTACCAGACCGGCTCCTGCTATGGCTATTTTACCTATAGTTGTTGTAGCTGCACTGGTAATCATGCTACCTGTTACCGTTGCTACATTGGTAGCTGTTGCTATGCCAGACACAGTCCCTGTTGCCGCTGTTGCTGCTCCGACCACAGTACCCGCTGCCCCTGTTGCTACTCCAGCCACAGTACCCGCTACCGCTGTTGTTGCTCCAGCCACAGTACCCGCTACCGCTGTTGTTGCTCCAACCGCAATACCTACTCCCGCTGTTGCTGCTCCAGCCACAGTACCTGCCGCTGCTGTTGCCGCTCCAGCAATGAGACCACCTGTTAATTTTGCAAGGCCTGCAACCACTGGAATTGCAGCATGCGCTGCAGCAGTGACGCCAGTAGCTGCACCTATTTTAGCTAATACAAAAAGAGCAAGCGCTCCCGCGGGTGGACAAAAAACAAATAATGCCGCTGCACCGGCAACAACGAAAGCACCCGCTACAACTGCAAGCGCAATTTCTGCATCTGTGAATTTTTGAGATTTTTTCTCGGCATCCTCGTTATCAGATTGTTGTGATTCTGATAAATTCGAAGATTCTGTCAGACTTGCTTCATTTAGGTTCTCAGCACTATCATTTGATATGTTCAGCTCTTCACATTCCAGCACATCCAGTTCTTCTAATTCAAAATATTGTATAGAATCTTCTTGATTTGCCTGCTCAATACTATCCACCTTCTCAGTAATATTCGATTTAAATAAGTCCTCAGAGTTTGTCAATTCAAATTCTATAGAGTCTTCCTCACTTACACGTTGAGTACGCTCAAATTTCGGGCGTTCCTCGAGAAATAAAGGATCTTCATTGACGCCATATTCCTCAGATAGATTGTTAGTTGTTGCTGCCATTTTTTACCTTCATAAATTGAACTAATAAAGACATCTTAATGCATACTCATAGGGCAAATCTTAAGAATTTATTAAAATAATGTGTTTTTTTAATACATAAAAGAATTTAAAGGCTATAGTATTGTCGGAAAAACTGAGGGCTTCTCTATTGACTTTATTTAAGATTCTGGTATCATCTGCACTCCTCCTTATGCCGGAGTGGCGAAATTGGTAGACGCGCCGGACTCAAAATCCGGTGGTGGCGACACCGTGTCGGTTCGAGTCCGACCCCCGGCACCATATACAGATTACTTCTCATTTAAACATACGAAAAAGCCCAGGTTTGGATGCAGGTGCGTGCATTTTGTGAGGGGAAAAACGCGAAGTTGATGCGGTAGGTACTATCAAATGGGAGCGCCTGGGGTCATCCTCGCCAATAATGGAATTCCAACCATCAGCAATCCCAAAACCAGAAAGATAATCGGTTTAGAAATAGGCACCTGAGTTGGATGCTTGCGGTGATTCATATACTGAAACAGTGCACCCGCTAAAAAAGCCAGGCCGGCCAAAATACTGATGCTATTGACAAGGTGCGTTATCCCTCTAACAGGTCCCATTAGCTCATTAGAAGCTTCGCCCAAAGAAAGCGCTTGGGTATTTTGAGGTGTTTGTGCGGCTTCTGCTATCGTTAAAAATAAGGAAGTGAACCAAAATATGATCTTTTGATACATGATAATCATCCCTTTTAAATTGGGGTGAACGATGGGGCTCGAACCCACGACAACCGGAATCACAATCCGGGGCTCTACCAACTGAGCTACGTCCACCATTTAAAACTGGCGCGCCCGGCAGGATTCGAACCTGCTACCCTCGGCTTAGAAGGCCGATGCTCTATCCAAATGAGCTACGGGCGCTTAAAGACCTATTTACAATGCTACTATGCTGGGCATAATTCATTGATTTTTTGTGCTCCGCTGCGGTGCTCAAAAATCAATGAATTCCACCTCAGCCTAGCGAATTGTAAACAGGTCTTTTACTCTTAAACCCATATTACACCCGGGCCTAACACAACGCTGGTCGGGGTAGAGGGATTTGAACCCCCGACATCCTGCTCCCAAAGCAGGCGCGCTACCAGACTGCGCTATACCCCGTATCATTCAAGTGATAGAATCATACCTATCCGTAGATTAAAAAGCAAGAGTAAGGTTTATGACAGCACACATTATTGATGGTAAAGGCATTGCAAATCAATTACAATCTGAATTGCGTTCAGTGATTCAAGCAGAAAGCACGCAAAAAAGCAGAGCGCCTGGATTGGCCGTTATTTTGGTAGGCCAAGATCCGGCCTCACAGGTTTATGTTCAAAAAAAGAGTGATGCTTGCACGGCTGTAGGCGTTTTGTCGGAAGTCCATCGTTTAGAAACAGGCACGACCGAAGACACACTGCTTTATTTAATCGATACTTTAAATGCGGCGCCGCACATCGATGGCATTTTGGTACAACTGCCCTTGCCGCCTCACATCAATGCAAACACCAT
The DNA here is from genome assembly GCA_021782495.1 of Pseudomonadota bacterium. Taxonomy (GTDB): domain Bacteria; phylum Pseudomonadota; class Gammaproteobacteria; order UBA1113; family UBA1113; genus VFKP01. The sequence continues at coordinate 227,853 of JAJXUV010000003.1, forward strand.
TTTAGAACGTATTCATCCGGCTAAAGACATCGATGGTTTTCACCCTTACAATCTCGGCCGACTTGCACAACGACGTCCTTTGTTAAGACCTTGCACGCCTTATGGCATTATGATGCTCTTAGAGCAATTGAATTTAAGCGTCAAAGGGCTGCATGCTGTAGTCGTAGGCGCTTCGAATATTGTCGGTAGACCGATGAGTTTTGAATTGTTGTTGGCAGGCGCCACGGTCACGACTTGTCATCGTTTTACGCAAGATTTAAAAACGCACGTGGCTGTAGCCGACGTGTTGGTCGTTGCCGTAGGTTCTACGCGCGTCGTGAATGCCGATTGGATCAAACCCGGTGCGATTGTCATTGATGTGGGGATGAATCGGATAGAAGGTCGTTTGTGTGGCGATCTCGATTTTGAAAAAGCCAAGCAACGCGCTTCTTGGATCACCCCCGTTCCCGGTGGCGTAGGTCCGATGACCGTGTACAGTTTATTGAAAAATACCTTCGATGCTTATCGCGGGATTTATCCTTATCCTACAAACTGTCATTGACCTCGCGCTGATAGCGTTTCAAGCTATTCATCACTTCTTCTTCGGCAGCCGCTGCATTGCCCCAGCCTTTTACTTTCACCCATTTGCCCTCTTCCAAATCTTTATAGTGTTCAAAGAAATGTTGGATCATGGCCAATTGGTGTGGAGAAATATCTGCAGGTTCGTGGATATGGCCAAACATCGGCAAAAGTTTTTTGCTCGGCACTGATAAAATTTTCGCGTCTCCGCCAGCTTCATCATCCATATTCAAAATACCAATAGGACGTACGGAGATCACTGCGCCGGAAATCAAAGGCACTGGGGTAATCACCAAGACGTCGGCAGGATCGCCATCTTCGCTCAAAGAGTGGGGAATATACCCATAATTGCAAGGGTAAAACATGGCAGTGCTCATAAAGCGATCGACGACCATCGCGCCGCTTTCTTTATCTACTTCGTATTTCACTGGACCCGAATGCGCGGGAATTTCAATCACCACATTCACTTCTTTGGGCACTTTAGGCCCAGGGGATAATTTTTCTATATTCACTGATAGACTCCTTGGTTGAATTAAAAGAAGACATTAAGCGCAGATTACAACCGAGCCACAACGTCAGGGAGCGGTTGTCATTTCACCGCTCCTGGACGGTCGCGGCTCGGTTACAGCCCTAATCAACGCACGTGACAAGGTGGCTCATAATACCCTATAATGAAACCCCATGAAAAGTGGAGCATGTGATGACAACCTGTATTTTTTGTAAAATCATAGCGCGTGAGATCCCCTGCACGCCGGTGTTTGAAAATGAGCATTTAATCGCCATAGACGACATCAGCCCGGTTGCACCTGTGCACAAATTAATCATACCGAAAAAACATATTTCCACTTTAAACGATTTGACTGCAGAAGATATTCCCTTAATAGGGCATCTACTGAGCACCGGTACGCATTTGGCTAAAACGCTGAAGATTGATCAAGACGGCTATCGCTTAGTCGAAAACTGCAATGCCGGCGCGGGTCAAACCGTGTACCACGTCCATTTTCACCTCTTAGGTGGAAGAACTTTCCACTGGCCACCAGGATAAGAACATGCAAAAATTAGAATCTTTATACACCGACTTATTGAAAGAAATTGGCGAAGATCCTCACCGAGAAGGGTTATTAAAAACCCCTGAACGTGCTGCGCGCGCTTTTCAATTTTTAACAGCAGGTTATCAACAAAGTGTGGACGAAGTCGTCAATGAAGCTTTATTCAGCTCCGATATCGATGAAATGGTCTTATTGAAAAACATTGAATTGTATTCCATGTGCGAACACCATTTGTTGCCCTTTGTAGGACAATGTCACATCGCGTATTTGCCGAATGGCAAAGTATTGGGAATTTCAAAAATCGCGCGACTCGTCAATGTCTTCGCGCGACGCTTACAAATTCAAGAAAATCTCACCAAACAAATAGCGGATACGCTCTTAGCCGTCACAGGCGCTCATGGCGTGGGCGTGATCATCGAGGCACAACATTTTTGCATGATGATGCGCGGCGTGGAAAAACAAAATTCGGTTTTAACCACGTCTGTGATGTTAGGAGAATTTAGGGATAATGCGCAGACACGTTCGGAATTTTTAAACTTATTAGCGCGATCAAATTAACCCTAAGTCTAGTACCGCTTGCTTTTCTTCCCGCAATTCGTTCAAAGTGCGCCCAATTTTTTCTTGGCCAAAAGCATTTTGCTGAATGCCCTGAATCACTTCACACTCCCCTTTTTCGGTGCGACACGGCATAGAAAAAATCAAACCTTCATCGACGCCGTATTCTCCCTGAGACACTCGTGCTACGGAATAACCGGAATTACCCACCGTATCGTGTACTAAATGATGCACAGAATCGATCACGGCATTGGCAGCGGATGCCGCAGAAGACGCACCGCGAGCTTTGATCACTGCAGCACCACGTTGTTGCACGGTGCTAATAAATTCCGCTTGCAACCAAGGCAAATCGTGGATCACTTCTGTGACGGGTTTTTGTTGGATCGTCGCATGATAAAAATCCGGGTATTGTGTGGCAGAATGATTGCCCCAAATATATAAATTTTCCACAGCCGTCACTTCTACGGCCGCTTTCTTAGCCAATTGCATCCGCGCGCGATTTTCATCTAACATCGTCATCGCATAAAAACGATCTTGGGGAATGTCTTGGGCATGGTGCATCGCAATCAACGCATTGGTATTGCAAGGATTTCCCACCACCAAAATGCGGACATTGTCGGCCGCGTGATCGTTGATAGCCTTACCCTGCGCTTTGAAAATACCGCCGTTGATTTTCAGCAGATCGGAACGCTCCATGCCGGCTTTGCGTGGCACAGCACCGACCAACAAAGCCCAATTCGTGCCTTGCATCGCTGTATTAATATCGGAAGTACACGTGATTTTTTTTAACAAGGGAAAAGCACAATCGTCTAATTCCATGGCCACGCCTTCTAAAGCGGGCATCGAGGCTTCTAATTCCAATAAACGAAATTCAAGAGCAGTGTTGGGACCAAACATGGCACCCGACGCAATTCTAAACAACAAAGCATAATTGATTTGCCCTGCCGCACCGGTTACCGTCACTACGACTTTATTTTGACTCATTGATTTCTCCCGAAAAAAATTTGATTTGGAATCTGTCATTCCTGCGGAAGGCAGAGAGTGTGTCATTCCTGCGAAAGCAGGAATCCAGCCAATTTAAAACTGGATCCCTGCTTTCGCAGGGATGACAAAAAAGTGCTTTCGCAAGAATGACAGACTCTCTGCCTTCCGCAGGAATGACAGACACATCAATAACATAATTTTATAACTTTAAGTACTCTAACCAATCTATCTTTGTATCCCCCACGCTGATAAAGGCGGGATTCAACAAAGACGCTTTGGTATTGTAACACAAAATCTGTCCTGATAGATCAAAGAGCCGACCGCCTGCCAATTCTAAAATGCATTGCGAAGCCGCCGTGTCCCATTCAGAAGTCGGCCCTAAACGAAGGTACAAATCGGCAATGCCTTCGGCAATCAAACAAGGTTTCAAAGCACTGCCAACGGGTTTGATGATCGCCTCACCTAAGGGTTGTAAATAATCCGATAAAAGCTTTGTATTGTGAAACCGGCTGAGGACGACCGTCGGTTTCTCAGGTTTTTCACGCACATGAATCGAATGCCATTCTCCATCAGCCGTAATTTTAAAAGCGCCGACGCCTTTGGCTCCTACATAAGAAACCCCATGCGCAGGGGCATGCACCACACCCAAAATGGGTTTTTGATGATCAATCAAAGCAATATTCACCGTAAAATCGTCGGTGTGGTGAATAAATTCTCGCGTCCCGTCTAAAGGATCGACCAACCAATAATGCGACCAAGTTTGTCGAACACTAAAATCGGTTAGAGCACTTTCTTCCGATAAAATAGGATAATGCGGCGCTAAGGCGCCAAGCCTTGCTTGAATCAAGCGATCTGCTTCCAAATCGGCTTGTGTGAGCGGCGTATTATCCGCCTTTAAATCGACGGCAATCTCTTTGGTATCATGATAAATAGCGAGAATGGCAGTCCCTGCTTCTTCGGCGATCGCTAAAATTTGTTTGATTAGTGCTTTCAGAAGATAAATTCCTTATATACTCTTCGCATTTGATTCTTAGCCTTTGTTGCCTTCGCTCATCTCCCGCCAGTCATGTAGAGTACTACACTCCTGGCGCTCGAGAGCTCGGCGCCTCGCCTAAAAATCAACTGCTATGACTATATTATACTAATAATTCCATAAAATAATTCACTGGCATCGCTTCTATGGCTTTTTTATCTACGCACAATTGGTAAATTTCTTCGGATTTCAAAGCAGTATAAGCTGTCAACAAATTGGCTTTGAATTTTTCCAGCAATAAAGGAATTCCTTCGGAACGACGTCGTCGATGCCCCAGCGGATATTCCACCACCACTTTATCCGTGTGCGTACCATCTTTAAAATATACTTGGATGCTGTTGGAAATGGCGCGTTTATTTTCATCGTAATAATCTAAGGTAAATTGCGGATCTTCTTCGACAACCATCAAGGATCTCAGTGCATCAATGCGCGGATCGGCTGCGCGTTCGTCTTCAAAATCATCGGCTGTTAAACGACCAAACAATAAACCTATCGCCACCATGTATTGCAAACAATGATCTCTGTCAGCTGGATTGTACAAAGGCCCTGTTTTATCGATGATTCGAATCGCCGGCTCTTGGGTCGTTAAAACGATTTTATCGATTTGACTTAAATTATCCGCCACCAAAGCATGCAATTTAAAAGCACATTCCACGGCGGTTTGCGAATGGAATTCTGCTGGAAAAGCAATTTTAAATAAAATATTTTCCATGACATAATCACTGTAAGGTCGCGATACTTTAAAAGATTCCCCCCCAAAGGACACATCGTAAAATCCCCATTTGGGTGCGGTTAAAGCGCTGGGATAACCCATTTCTCCTTTCATCGCCATCAAAGCCAATTGCACGCCTCGTGCTGTCGCATCGCCGGCGGCCCAAGATTTGCGAGAACCGGTGTTCGGTGCGTGTCGATAGGTTCTTAAACTTTGTCCATCCACAAAAGCCAAAGAAAGGGCATTCAAAATTTGCGTTTCTGTGCCGCCCAATAAATGCGTGACGACGGCTGTGGTGGCAACTTTAACCAAAATAACGTGATCCAAACCCACTCGATTAAAAGAATTTTCCAAAGCCAATACGCCTTGAATTTCATGCGCCTTAATCATCGCGAGAAAAACATCGCGCATCGTTAAGGGCGCTAAGCCCCTGTAAATGCGTTGTTGAGACAGCATATCGGCGACAGCTAAAATGCCACCAATATTGTCGGAAGGATGGCCCCACTCTGCCGCCAACCATGTGTCGTTAAAATCGAGCCAACGGATCATGGCGCTCATGTCGAAAGCCGCTGTAATGGGATCTAAAACATAAGGAGTGCCCGGAACGCGCGCGCCATGCGGAACTTGTGTTCCCGGCACGGTGGGACCTAATAACTTACGACATTCTGCATAACGCAAAGCCAATAGCGCACAACCCAAACTGTCCACAAAATCATAGCGCGCGGTTTCCAGGGCTTCCTTGGAAGGTTCATGCGGTTTCATCACATATTGCGCTATTCTCTTTAATTCTTCGTCAAAATCGGGACGTTCATTGTTCGTCACATTACTCATACTGATATTTCCTTAACACGATGTGTCATCCTCGGCGATGATTTTGTCATTCCTGCGAAAGCAAGAATCCAGTGAATTTAAAACTGGATCCATGCTTTCGCAGGAATGACCGCCCCTTGCCGTTCGCAGGGATAACATACTTTTCAAATTTCCTCATCGATTCGCAATAGCCACAAAAGGCCGCGGTTCAGGACCTATGTATTCCGCCCCTGGCCGAATAATTTTATTATTTTGTCTTTGTTCTATCACATGTGCGGACCAACCCGCAATACGCGCAAACACAAAAATCGGTGTAAATAATTCGGTAGGAATGTCGCAAAAATGATAAGCAGCGGCACTGTAAAAATCCAGATTCGGAAACATATGTTTTTCATCGCGCATCATTTTATCTATCATTTCTGCAACGGGATAAATCACTTTATCTCCACGCAAGGCCGCCAATTTTTTAGCCCAACCTTGAATAATGTCAGAACGCGGATCGCGTATTTTATAGACGGCATGACCAAAACCCATGATTTTTTCTTTACGGGCCAATCTATCCAACAAACCTGCTTTAGCTTCTGCCGGCGTTTGATACGCTTCTATCAATTCCATCGCCGCTTCATTGGCACCACCATGCAAAGGTCCTCGCAAGGTACCAATGGCCGAAGTAATAGCAGAATAAAAATCGCTGAGCGTCGCTGTTGTGACGCGTGCAGCAAAAGTTGAGGCATTGAATTCATGCTCAGCGTATAAAATCAAAGATTGATCCACGGCTTCAGACACCATCGCTTCTGGTTTTCTTTGCAACAACAATTCCAGAAAATGCGCAGCAACCCCATCGGCCTCGGTATGCGTGTCAATTTCGCGACCCAAATGGTGCCACTGATACCAATACATCACTATGGAAGGAAAAAGTGCCATTAAACGATCGGCAATGTCGCATTGTTGCTGCGTGGGATGAGTTTCGGATTCGAGGGTCCCTAAAAAAGCACAACCTACTTTCAAGACATCCATCGGATGCGCTGTGCGGGGAATTAATTTCAAAACTATTTTCAATGCTTCGGGCAAATCACGCAAAGATTTTAATTTTTGTTGATAGGCTGCTAGTTTTGATTGATTCGGCAATTCTCCATAAATAAGTAAATACGCCACTTCTTCAAAACACGCCTGACCCACCATGTCTTCTATAGAATAGCCTCTATAATGCAGACTATTTCCCTCGCTGCCTACCGTACAAATAGCTGTTTGACCTGCGCTAACCCCTTTTAAACCGGCTACGGTTTGATTTGTCATAATAATTTTCCTTAATAATAATCAGGCCCTAGTCTAACGATACTTCAGGCTCGCCCAAAAACACCGTTTTTTTTTCGCTGGCACTCGTCTCAAAAGTCTCTTTCAACCAATAACGCACAATCAACCACCCTATGACAAATATGATGGGTAATACCCCTAGAGCCATTTGATAATTTTGGATGCTGAACACCGGAACACCTTCTGCACGCGTGCCATCCCAAAAAAAGGACAATAACATACTGGCAACTGGCTGAAATATCGCCCCACTGACCACCACAAACATATTGTTCAAACCAATGGCGGTTCCGACGGTTTCCTCAGAATTTCCATCTTGTACCACGGCAAAGGCCAGCGATTGTCCGGCAGCTGCCAAACCAAACACAAACATCCAGACACACAAACTGAAATAAGACAAAAGTGGGCCATACAACAGCATGCCAATACTCGCCATCCCTAAAATCAAACACCCCGACAAGACGGTTTTACGCGTTCTAAACAGATTAGAGATATAACCCGCTAAAGGGCTCCCTGTCCCCATACCAAGCCAATACCACATTAATACACTGGAAACCGTGCTGGCACTGTAATGGTAGGCCTGCATCAAATAAGGAACACCCCATAATTCGGCAAAAACCACGGCAGGAGTCCAAACAATCAGAGAATACAAGCCGATTGCCCAACTTTGAGAATTTTTGAGTACCGAAACTAAACCCCGCACTCCTTGCGAAGCTTTTTTAGTGGCGGTGACCATACGTTTATGGTGCGCTGGATAATCGCGCACGATCAAAATAATTAAGGCAGCCAAGACAAAGCCAATGCAAGAAATCACGAAAATCGCCTGCCGCCACCCGGCCGATTGCACGGCATTGGCCAAAGGCGCTTGCCCTAAAATAGAGCCTAAAGCGGACATAAATTGAACAATACCAGCCAATATGGCGAAATATCGGGCTGGAAACCAATGGGTCAACAAAACCAAGGTTCCGATAAAAGAAAAAGCTGCTCCAGCGCCGGTTAAAAAACGGCCGATACAGAGCATCAATAAACTATCGCCCAGACTAAAAAAGAGCCCACCCAAAGCACAAATGGCCGTAGCTGTCGCCAAGATAAAACGCGGACTGAATTTGTCATAAGACAGCCCTGCCGGCAATTGCATGGGTGCATAAGCATAAAAGAAAAAAGCAGACATAATCCCAACACCCGTTGCCCCTAAGCCCAATTCGCCCATTAAGTTGTTGGTAATAACAGAAGGCGCAACTTGTAAAACAAAATCATAGAGATAGAATAAAGAGGCTAAAAAACAGACAAGGCCAGCGCGCACATAATAGCGCCAATGCTTAGGGAAATCTTCTGTAGTCATGGGATAGGACTCCTTTAAATTGAAGAAGATGCGGCCATTGTACTACAATTCATTGCCAAAGTAAATTGTCGGTTACTCTCTGCGAGTACCTATCTGGGAATAAAACAATATGAATCATGAAGATACGCATCTATTCCAATATCCCCTACCCCCTTCTATTTCTTCCACAGAATGGTTTAGGAAATTAAATGCATATCCCTATCCTATTTTGCTACAGAGTGCCAAACAATCGACGGGACGTTATTGTATTCTCAGTGCTGAACCTCAATTTACAATTTTAAATGATGGCCAAGAAACACGCTTAATACAAAAAAACGAAACAACCCGAATTGAAGGCGATTCCCTTGAATATCTGATAGCACAATTGCCTCCAACCCTTTCGCAAAGCACTTACCCTTTCATAGGCGGCATCATGGGTTATTGGGCTTATGATTGGGGTATAAATTTACATCAAATTCAACGTCGCATGGCTTCGCACCATGAATTACCTTTATTTCATTTGGGTTTATACGATTGGGCGATCATTGTCGATCACCACCATAAAACTTCAACCTATGTTTCTTATCGACAGGATAAAGATCACCTTTCTTTTATAGAAAAACTGTTGAAAACTGAAAATAAAAATACGTCTTTTGAATTAACCAAGCCTTGGGAAAGTAGTATTGATTATGCTCAATACCAACACGCTTTCTCTCGCATTCAAGAACATTTGCACGCCGGCGATTGTTATCAAGTGAATTTTTCACAACGTTTTTTTGCAGAGTACACGGGTGATCCCTGGCAAGCTTATCAAGCATTGACGCAATCTTGCAGTAGTGCTTTCTGTGCTTATTTAAATTGCGGTGATCACCAGATTTTAAGTGTTTCTCCCGAACGTTTTTTAAAAATTTCCGGCAATCAAGTTGAAACCAAGCCCATTAAAGGAACTCGGCCTCGAGGGAAAACGAAAATAGACGATCAAATTTTAGCTTTAGAATTACAAATGAGTGAAAAAGATCAAGCTGAAAATATCATGATAGTAGATATGCTCCGCAATGATTTGGGACGTTTGTGTACGGCAGGCAGTATTTCAGTGCCGTATTTGTGTGCTTTGGAAAGTTACCATAATGTGCACCATTTGGTGAGTACGATTCACGGAACATTGCCGGCAGATTGTCATCCTTTGCAATTATTAAAAAGCAGTTTCCCAGGTGCTTCCATTACCGGCGCGCCTAAAAAACGCGTGATGGAAATCATCGAAGAATTGGAAACGCACCAACGGCATATTTATTGTGGCACCATTGGGTATTACAGTGTGGATGGACAATTGGACACCAACATCGCCATTCGCACGGCATTGTGTTATGACGGACAGATTGAAATTGCCGGTGGCGGGGGTATTGTATTGGATTCTGAAGTGACGGAAGAATATCAAGAGATTCAGAATAAGATTGGAATGATGTTAGATTTATTGTCTCTTTCACCTTGATCGCTGTAACCGCGCCGCGACCGTGAGGGAGCGGTGAAATGACAACCGCTCCCTCACGGTCGCAGCTCGGTTAGAACATTGCTATCTCGCGCGTATCAACAACACCCCGCCCCGCCATTGCTGATCCGAAATATTCGGCGGTAGCAAGCTGGAACTTAAATTTAAATGTCGCATGATAAAGCCATCCATTTCATCGCTGAGATATGCGGTAGGCGGTGGCATATCATTTAAGGTCACGGCAACGCCGCCATATTTTAAAGGATGACGCGTGATTTTTTCATAGCTAACCGTTCCATACCACAAAGGATTGGCTTCGTCCAACACATCTACATTCGCTGCCCACAAACGCAATACCACGACCGTCGTTTCATTATTTTCTAAGGTATGAACAAAGACTGCAGCAGGCGCTTTGCCTTGATACAACAATGGAAATAAGGTCAAGCGATTGTTGTCATTGGAATTCGCCAGATGATTGACGGCGTTGATCCAAGGGGAACGGGGTAAAAGAATCCAATCGTTTTTTTGCAATCTTGCTGCAATGTGATCTAAATTATCTACCCATTGCACATTTATTAAATCTCGCACACGACCCAATCTGTCTTTTCGATAAATCAACACTTCGGTATTGGTTTGTCGCCACCACTGTTTGGCGGCAATTTCATGCTTGGGCCAAACAGGCACATAATCCATACTGTCTTTTTTGAAATAGGTGGTGATTTGAATACCCAGAAAAACAAAAAAAGCAATTGCCAAAATACTATTCAAGATTTTGAGAGAAAATTGCGGCGCTGCTTTACACCGAAAAGAAATGGTCACCAACATCGCTGAAATCCATCCGGCCAATAAGCCCCCTAAAATATCGGTAAACCAATGTGCGCCCAAATACAAACGACTAAAAGCAATCAGTGTGATCACAGCAGCCGCACTGCCATAGATCAAACGGCGGTATTGTGGAAGAAATCGTTCTAACACGATGGCATAAAAACCATAAAGCGCCATCGCCAAAGTGGTGTGTCCACTGGGATAAGAATTGCTGCCATCGATCCCTACCAATCCGCCGGGACGGGGCAAATGAAAGAGGATTTTGCTCACCGAAACAATGCCATAACTCAGCAAAACCACGGCAATCCAATGGCACAGTGTATACCATTGTCTACGCCAAGCTAGCCACAAAAATGCGACTGCAAGCGTTGCCCCCAAAACCGCGCGATCGCCCATGTAGGTGATCACAATCATAATCTTTTCTAATTTAGGCGCATACAAATTGCGCAGCACTTGGTTGATGGGAACATTCCAATCGGATAAGCCACTATGCTGCACGACCATAAACGTTAAGATTAAAAACAAGACGCCGGCAATCACGACGCCCACCAACAAATTTAATTGATGATGCCCTTCTTGTCGAGCTGGATCTTGTAGCAAGCGATACAAGGGATTAATTTTAGGCGTATGCTTAATGGCTTCCCACAGTTTATCCATACAAAAGCTGAACCAATCTAATATTTTAAAGAATAAAATTTTAATCAGCCAGGCGGTCAAACACAAAACCAGCAACACACCCAAGATCAATAAAATAAATTGCGTGGCCACTTCGGGCGCAAATTGCAAAGCGGCTAAACCAATCAAAATACCCGGTGCGATATAAGCAGGCGCCCATAACACAGCGGAAGTCACATTGGAAAAAAGAAAACGCCAAGAATTCATGCGCAACATGCCGGCAATCACTGGAACGATGGGTCTCACGGGAGAAAAGCGGGCTAAAAACACACTCTTACCGCCGTGTGCTGCAAAAAATTGTTCACCCTTTAAGAAAAATTTAGGATACCGTCTAAAGGGCCAAATAGTGTGAATGCTGTCCTTGAAATGATAACCCAATCTGTAACTGAGCCCATCGCCCACAATCGCGCCTAAAATGGCTGCCAGTAAAGTTGACCACAAAGGTAAAATGTCGACGCCCACTAAAATACCCGCAGCCGTCATCATCAATGAACCGGGGATCAACAAACCCACAAAGGCCAGAGATTCAAATAAAGAAATGATAAAGACTAAGAACAAACCAATCGTCGTATGCGCTTGCATCCATCCTAAAAAAGGTTTCAAATAACTAAAAAATTCCATTCCTATGGATCCTAGTAACATGCCTTCAATCAATCTAACAACTCCACTTTCTCGTACATTGAGATGGAAGTACTCTACTATCAATCAATTAAGTCGCCCTTTGCTTGTAAATCCGCGTGATAAGAAGAACGCACCAAAGGCCCGCTGGCCACATGGCTAAATCCTAATTGCTTGGCCAATTGAGCCAATTGCTTAAATTCCGCTGGCGGAACATAACGCATCACCGGTGAATGGTACAAACTCGGTTGTAAATATTGTCCGATGGTCACCATATTCACATCGTGTTCACGCAAATCAGCCAACACATTTTCAACTTCAGGCAATTCCTCTCCCAATCCTAACATAATACCCGATTTGGTCAAGATGTGGGGGAACCGCGCTTTAAATTGTTTCAACAACTGCAATGAAAAAGCATAATCCGAACCTGGACGCACTTGTTTGTACAAACGCGGCACGGTTTCAATGTTGTGGTTAAACACATCCGGCGGCGCTTCCGATAAGGTATCCAAAGCGATTTCCATGCGGCCTCTAAAATCAGGTACCAAAGATTCTATTTGTATCTGAGGAGAACTCGCGCGAATGGCTTGGTGACAAGCCACAAAATGGCTGGCGCCCCCATCGCGTAAATCATCGCGATCCACGGAAGTAATCACCACATAACGCAATTGCATCGCTGCGATGGTGCGTGCCAAGTTGGCAGGTTCTTCGGGATCCAAAGGATCGGGTCTGCCATGACCCACATCGCAAAAAGTACAACGGCGCGTGCATTTGTCGCCCATGATCATAAAGGTGGCCGTCCCATGACTGAAACATTCCGGCAAATTGGGACAAGAAGCTTCTTCACACACCGTAACCAAACGATTTTCTCTCAAAGTTTCTTTTAAGCTCGTCACCACCGCGGAATTGCGCGGCAATTTAATGCGTATCCAATCGGGTTTGGGCAAAGGTTCAGTTGTCATTTCAATTTTAATCGGCACGCGGCGCATTTTCGCCTCGCCCTTTTGTTTGATGCTGGGATCAGGTATAGATGGATTCAACATAAGGTTTATCACCATAACAAAATTGTTTTAAATAAGCCAACAAAGGTTGCGCCAAATCAAAAATAGAGCGCACTTCAGTCCAATCAGACCATTGTGCCATTTGAATATTCGCTAAACCACAGGGGTTAATTCGTTTAAAGGGACTCAAATCCATATCCACATTAAAACTCAAGCCATGATAAGAACAGCCTTTTTTCACTCTCAAACCCAAAGAAGCCATTTTAGCCCCTTGCACATAGACTCCGGGCGCCTTATCTCGTCTAGCCGCAAGGATACCATAATCAGCCGATAAACGGATCACCGATTCTTCAATAGCACACACAAACTGACGAATGGGCAATTGTAAACGCCGAATATCCAATAAGAAATAGACTATTAATTGACCAGGCCCATGGTAGGTGACTTGCCCGCCCCTATCGACTTGCACAACCGGAATATCACCAGGGTTTAAAATATGTTCAGATTTACCATTTTGACCTTGGGTAAAAACAGGCGAATGCTCTAAGAACCAAACCTCATCGGCACTGTTTTCATCACGATTCTCCGTATAGGCTTTCATTTTCTGCCAAACCGGTTCATAGTCATTCAAACCTAAGTAACGGATATTTAAGGAAATAGCTGACATAAAAGAATTTTTCTTGCAAATTTAATTATGGGCGTATTTTATCGCATAATGCCGCCACTATCAAAATTGGGGATGAATATGCAGCAGATTATCGAAATTCTTGCAGTTTTCGCCGCATTTATTTCAGTTTATTACTCAATTCACCGAAATATGTTAGTTTGGCCAACGAGTTTGGTTCCGGTACTTTTGGCTTTTAACCAATGTCGTGTCTATTGATGCTTATCTCTTGAACGGAATTTACCTAACGGCTTTTCTTTATCCAGAGCCCGTTGACTTAAGTAAATGCTCGTACAGATAACTCGGAGCTAAATCTGCTCCGTTGCTCCAACATATTGTACCCAAATCTGCGTTAACAAAAACTTCTTCAAAAAAGACTCTATCTTTCAATGGAGCAAATACACCGACAAAGGGAACTAGCTTTGCGATATCAAGTTCCCCTGCTCTACCATCTTCAAATTGCACATACAGACGATAACGGTCTAAAACTTTTACTTTAACTACGTCTACATCATAAGTACACATCATATTTACTCCAATGGGGCAATCGGATGTAAGCCATGAAACTCTTTGGCCAATGCCCAGTTTTCTAACAATTCTTGTTGATGCAAGCCCGCCCACTCTATCGCCAAACCCAGCACTTTAGTTGGTAATTTCCCCTTCAAAAGAACAAGATCTTTAATGGATATGGCGGCTCTATGTTCATTATAGCGCACATGGAAATGAGGTGGATTATGTTCTTGATAATACATCACAATAATCATCCCCAAAAAACGACTAATCTCTGGCATATTTTAGCTCACAACAAAATTTATATACTGACATGGTAACATTATCAAGCACTTAATGCATCTAACATAACATACTTTATATATAAAAAGAAACAATACTTCGTGAATTCAAAGCACTTGATTGAACTTGCATCCTCCCTTATATTTGAGTATAGTAATTCCGCGGGCCGTTAGCTCAGTTGGTAGAGCAGCTGACTCTTAATCAGCGGGTCGTTGGTTCGATCCCAACACGGCCCATGAAAAAATCGCGCAGAATTTACAAATCTTTCATCTCATCAATTTTCTCTTTTGGGATCGCTGTTAAATAATCCGGAAGTTCTCCCTTTCTAAAATAATCACCCGATAAAAGATACAGTCGCTCATAACCCAATTCGTGCAATTCCTTTGCAATGTCAACACCACTTTGGTAAAAATGATCGTAATTG
>JAJXUV010000013.1 GCA_021782495.1 Pseudomonadota bacterium
ATTGCCCCTGTGGCTGTTGCGCTGCATAGTGTCCCTGTGGCGATTGCGCCTGCGGCGATGGTGTTGCGTATTGTGCCTGTGGCTGTTGCGCTGCATAGTGTGCCTGTGGCTGTTGCGCTGCGTATTGCCCCTGTGGCTGTTGCGCTGCATAGTGTCCCTGTGGCGATTGCGCTGCGTATTGTCCTTGTGGCAACGGCGGCGGTAGAGTTGTTGGGATTTGCGGCAGTGGTCCTCCTGGCACGAGGGGCGAGAAGTGTTGCACTACTGGCGGTTTCTGCTGTGCAGAGAAGGGCACCGACGTCTGTCTTAATGTTGGCTGCGACGGCGGTGGAGTTGTTGGGATTTGCGGCAGTGGTCCTCCTAGCACGGGGGGTGAGAACTGTTGCACTACTATCTGTTGCTGCTGCGCAGAGAAGGCCATCGGCGTCGGCCTCAATGGTGACTGCGATGCCGGCTGAACAGGAGGAAGTGCAACAAAGGAAGGGATCGCGGCTTCCAAGGCCATAGCATTGTATTCCATTAATTCCCGTGTAGAGCAGTGCACAACCATCACTTTGCCCTGCGTCGAAAGCTTAAGATTTCGTTCCTGGATAAGCGTTCGCCAGTCTTTTAATGCTGGAGGGGCCGGGTCCTCTTCCGGATATATGCCCTTTACCGCTAGCTCAGTTTTAAGCCGTTCTACTTCTATATGCCAACGCTCTTGACCTGGTGCATAATAATGGCCAGCTTGATAATTTCCGGGAATACCGGTTACTCGAGAGATTGTATCTGTAGCAGCAGCAGCGACGCCATCGTCGGTTGTTCGGTTATAATGGTGGTAAAAATCATTGCCTGGCCAGGAAAAATGATCCCAAGCAACAATTTTGAATAGCCTACAATTTGCATACTGCTCGCCGTGACTTGTGGGTTCAGCGAGTAATGGCACGGGCTCTATTCCGTTGTCAAGTGGCTGTCCCCGTTCATTTATTCTTACATAGGGTTTGTCAAATATCAGAATTGGTTTATTTGGCGTTTGCTTTACTTCATAGGACTGTTTACTGTCAACGGCACAATAAACTGCAGCGATGTATGGGAGTTTATCGCTGTTTTCCCAGACTATTTCTTGCAAGATGTCAGGGAATAAGGCTTGTACTGATTGTGAAAAAGCTCCCGCGAATTGACCGCAGCCAATTCCCGGTACAGCAATAAAACCACGTTGATTAAGGTATTTCGCTTGGTCATTGGCATAAATTAACAGCGGCAACAATCTTCTTGCATACAAAGCTTTGAACTTGGCGCGGTCAACCATTCCATTGGAGATGATTTCCGCATAATCCGGATTCGGTGCAACAGGATAGGGCATTTGACCATTTCCCATTTGCTGTGGATTTGGACTCTGTGTTAACACAGCGCCCGGCGTATAAAGCAAACTTGCAGTAAATGGGTTTTGATGGGGTGTAGGAGCCCTATGATTGCCATTGTCGTAAACGGTTGCATCCATCGCTATGTTGATGTCTCCTAAAATGGAGGTTTCGATCTGAGCCCATTGTGGTACTGGATTTAATCCACTTTCTTCTATTGTCCTCTCAGCAAAAATTTGAGGCATTTTGGTTTGAAGCAATAGATCGATAAAGTCTAAGGTTGTGTAATCTTGTCGTTGTTGTAAATTTATTTGATTAGCACGCAAAATTTCTGCTAATCGTGTTCCCGGGCTAGCCTGTCCTGCCTTTAAAGCGGCTAAATACCGGTTTGCTTTTTGCACTGCTTCGTCACTCATGACAACGCGATAGCGTGGTTGGGCACCAAGCGGTGATGGTTGTGGTACAGCAGGAGCGCTTGCAGCGGAGGATGAAGAGGAACTGCTAGAGTAAGATGAAGGGCCGCTAGGAGCGGGCGAATAGGGTGACGGACTGAGTGCAGGATAAAGGGGTAGAATGGTGGAAGGTGTTTTTATTAGGGATACATCCTTCTGTTTTAATGCGAGAAGAGTCTCTCTTTGAGCCTTTAATTCAGAATAGGTTAGAGTGTTTGGATCTGTAGTGTCCAATGCCTGGTCTATTGCTGGCAAAATATTTTGAATAAATTTTGACGCATCATTGTCATTATCAAAAGTTAAGAAACACTCCTTTTCTCGGGAGGTTGCTTCTACCTTAATGGTTGATACACCATACAGTGTTGCAATTGCCCATTTTAATTTTTCTTGATCCATGTTTTTACTGAAACTAACTTCAAAGAGCTTTTGTCTGACCGATTTTTCTTTCTGAGGATCTTTCTTCAGTTCGCTAAAAATAAGGTTGGTTGTTGCGGGTTTTAAGAGTATCTGTATAGAGGCTGCCATTTTGTTACCTTCTTAATTAAATTTAATACCACCATTGATATTAAAACAAAACAATAAAACATTAATCGCTCTTTGTCAAGAGCCGATTTATTTCGTGCCAATGGAGATTCTCTCAATGATATTCTATTAACTTTGGGCCTGGAAGTCGTGTTTTGATTGCGCTACAATAGGAGGGCCTGTTTGCATTGGGTTTATCGGCTGCAAAATGAGTAGAATCGGTCAAAATAGCTGCAAATTTTCGTCAAATATAACCCGATCTTATCTCAAATTTGCAACTATTTTGTCTCGATTTCCTCATTTTTCGCTTCGACAAACCCAATGCAAACGGGCCCTAACATCCCTTAAAAATAACGGAAAAAACCATGCAATATTATCTTTTAGGTCCGGAGGCTTTCCCTGCTTTTAAAGCGCAAGCTTTACGCGAAGTGGTGATCGACCGTTTACCTCACATCGACACCATAGAAGCACATTTTTGTTATTTGGTCGAAACCCGAGAGCCTTTATCCGAGTCAAGGCTAAAAGTTTTGAAACAAATTCTACAAGCCCATCCTGTTTCCATAGAATGTGCGCCCAATCGCTTTTGGACTTTGCCTAGGCGGGGGACGGTGTCGCCTTGGGACAGTAAAGCCATGGACATCTTGTTTCGCATTGGTTTGGATGAAGTGATTCGCCTAGAACAAGGGATCGTGTACCAAACTTATCCGCGCGCCATTGAATCGAGCCAATGGCATTATGTCGCGGATTTATTTTACGACAGATTAACGCAAGATTGTATTCAAGAGGTGGAAGCTTTAGCGATATGGTTAAAAGCGCCACCTGCTGCAGATTTAATGACAGTAAAGTGGCTTGAATTGTCAGACAGTGCGCGCGCTGCTTTGAGTGCGGAAAAAGGCTATGGATTTGATGAAGCAACGATCAAAGCGATCAGCTCAGAGTACGCACGTTTAGGACGCGATCCCACCGATGCAGAATTGATGATGTACGCTTCGGTGAACTCGGAACACTGTCGGCACCATATTTTTAAGAGCCATTGGATTATCAATGGGGTGCAACAATCTCAATCGCTATTCGCACAAATTCAATGTACTTATGAACACCATGCGCAAGATGTGTATTCCGCTTATCGCGACAATGGGGCGATCATTGGCTTAAGAGACGCACAATCTATTTGGCCGAGAGTAAGCGATCAACATTATGCTTTGCACCACGAACCTTTGGCGATAGTGATCAAAGTCGAAACGCACAATCATCCTACGGCCATCGCCCCTTTTCAAGGCGCAGCAACCGGCCCGGGTGGTGAAATTCGCGATGAAGGCGCGACAGGTCGTGGTGCCAAACCCAAAGCGGGTTTAGCGGGTTTTAGTGTGTCGAATTTAAATATTCCGGGCTTTTATCAAGCGTGGGAAAAAGAGAGTCACACACCTCCGAATAAAGCTTCTGCACTCGACATCATGATCCAAGGTCCGATTGGGGCGGCCAGTTTTAACAATGAATTTGGCAGACCCAATATTTGTGGTTATTTTCGCACTTTTGAGCACTCTGTAGAAGGCAAAACGTGGGGATATCATAAACCTGTTATGTTGGCAGGCGGATTGGGCGTGATACGCGAATCTCAATTCGTCAAAGAAAGTTTACCCGTAGGTGCATTGATTATTGTATTGGGCGGTCCTGCTTTGCGCATTGGTTTGGGAGGCGGGGCTTTGTCTTCGCAAGTGTCGCTCGATCAAAATAACACCTTGGATTATGCTTCGGTTCAACGGGCGAATCCGGAAATGCAACGTCGCGCACAAGAGGTGATTAACCATTGTTGGGCGATGGGTCGCGACAATCTTATTTTAAGCATTCACGATGTGGGCGCGGGTGGTTTATCTAATGCCATTCCTGAATTGGTGTACGAACACAAACGCGGCGCACACATTGAATTGCGTGACATTCCCAGCGCGGATGAAAGCTTGTCGCCCTTAGAATTGTGGTGTAATGAAGCGCAAGAACGGTATGTCTTGGTGATAGAACCGCATCGATTAGCTGAATTTGTCAAAATCGCAGAACGCGAACAATGCCTATTTTCCGTGATCGGAACGGTCACTGACAAACCGCAATTGGTCGTGCACGATCGCGTGTATCACAATAATGTGGTGAATATGGATTTGGCTTTTTTACTGGCGAATACAAACCCTTTAATGCGTCGCGTGACGAGTATCACACAAAAAGAAAAAGCCTTAAATTTTGGAGTGCTTAACTTAGAGGAAGCCTGTTTGCGCGTACTCAAACATCCCACCGTTGCGAGTAAAAACTTTTTGATCACCATTGGCGATCGCAGCGTGGGTGGATTAACGTACCGAGATCAATTGGTAGGTCCTTGGCAAGTGCCCGTTGCCGATGTGGCCGTGACGGTTGCGGGATTTTATCAGTACAACGGCGAAGCGATGGCCATCGGAGAACGCAGTCCTGTGGCAGTGATTCATCCAGCCGCTTCAGGGCGTTTGGCGGTGGGCGAAGCCATTACCAATATGGCCGCAGCGGCGATCGATCAATTAAGTGATATTAAATTGTCCGCCAATTGGATGGCGGCCTGTGGTCGCAATGAAGAAGACCTGGCTTTGTGGGATACAGTCAAAGCGGTAGCAACTGAATTGTGTGTGGCGTTGGATCTCACCATTCCCGTTGGAAAAGATTCCTTGTCGATGCAAACAAAATGGGAAACCGAAGGTGTGGTGCATCAAGTCGTGTCCCCGCTCACTTTAATTGTGTCGGCTTTTGCACCGGTGAGCGATGTGCGTTTGAGTTTAACGCCCCAATTACAAATTACCTATGACGATTCCGTGTTGTTGTTGATCGATTTAGGCGAAGGCAAACAGCGTTTAGGCGGTTCTATTTTGAGTGAAGTCTATGGCAAAGCAGGTCAAGGTGAAACGCCTGACGTAGAATCTCCGGCTTTATTGAAACAATTTTTTGATGCCATACAACAATTGAATCGAAACAACCATATTTTAGCCTATCATGATCGCTCTGATGGCGGCTTGTTTGTGACTTTAGTCGAAATGGCTTTTGCAGCCCACACGGGTTTAAACATTGAACTCGATGTGTTAGGTGATGATCCACTTTCCAGTTTATTTTCCGAAGAATTGGGTGCCGTCATTCAAGTTGAAAAAAAACATTTGTCTGCCGTCTTGGCACAATTAACCGAATATGGCTTGAAACACTGTAGCCATATGATAGGCACAATTGCTATCAATGAAGTACTGACTTTTTACCACGGCGGCAAAAAGATTTTGGAAGAGCATCGGGCGGCTTGGCATTCTGCTTGGAGCGAAGTGAGTTATCGTTTACAAAGTTTAAGAGACAATCCTTTGTGCGCGCAAAGTGAATTTGAGCGCATTGCGTTGTTAAACGATCCGGGCTTGTACAGTTCGCCCAGTTTTGAATTGAAAGAAGATATTTTAGCGCCTTACTTGAATTTTGGTATTAAACCTAAAGTGGCTATTTTGCGGGAAGTGGGCGTGAATGGTCAAACCGAAATGGCGGCGGCTTTTATGCAAGCGGGATTTGTGGCCGTGGATGTGACGATGTTTGATTTGATTAATCAACGCATTCGTTTAGACGATTTTAAAGTGTTGGCGCTGTGCGGTGGTTTTTCTTTTGGTGATGTTTTGGGTGCAGGCCGAGGTTGGAGTGAAGGTATCTTGATGAATGAACCACTCAAAATGATGTTCAGCCGGTTTTTTGAGCGTCCAGATACTTTAATCTTAGGCGTTTGCAATGGGTGTCAAATGTTGTCACAATTAAAAGACATCATTCCGGGTGCGGAAAGTTTCCCCCGTTTTATCACCAATGAATCCCAACAATTTGAAGCGCGCGTGGTGATGGTCGAAATTGAAAACAGCCCATCTCTGTGGTTAAAAGACATGGTGGGTTCACGCATTCCTGTTGTGGTCTCGCATGGCGAAGGATTGGCGCAATGGTCGCATTCCGCTTTGCAAGAAAAAGCCTTGACGGCCTTGCGTTATTTAGATCATGTTGGTGAGCCGACGATGCAATATCCTTTCAATCCAAATGGCAGCGCAGGAGGTGCAACCGCTTTTAGTAATGCAGATGGCCGTGTCCTGATTATGATGCCGCATCCAGAGCGTTGTTATCGTGCTTGGCAATGTTCTTGGCGCGCACCGGAATGGACCGAACACACCCCTTGGCAACGTTTGTTTGCCAATGCGCGCGTTTGGGTGGGGTGATCCAAGCTTGAAAAAATAATCTAACCGAGCCGCGACCGTCAGGGAGCGGTGGTTCAGAGTAAGGAATCACAGTTACCGTTGATATTTTTGTCGGAGTTATTGAAAATTTAAGTTAGAACAGAGTTCTTAAAAAACGAAAAGCCTATGATCGTTTTATCGTAACCACGATCCCTTACTGTGAACCACCGCTCCCTGACGGTCGCGGCTCGGTTAGATGTGACAGGGTACATAGAATTTATATAAAAATACTGCTAAACTGCCTGATAAGAGAAAAATATATAGCGAGATATTCAATGAAGCAAAAACAATGTAGGCATATGTTTATTTGTGTGAACAAGAAGACAGAGAAAAAATGTTGTGCTGCATTTGATGCAGAAAATGTTTTTGAATACATCAAACAATACGTCGCTTCCAATAGAGAAAAAATAAACCAAAATGGTCGGTTTAAAGTCGTAAAAACCTCGTGCTTAGGACAATGCGCTGCAGGACCTAATATCTATATGACACCGGATAATCTCTGGTATACCTTTTCCAGTTTAGAAGACATTGACGAAATTATAGAAAGTCATGTTATTCGCGGAATGGTAGTCGATAGACTGCTGAATAAAGAGATTTCTGATGAATAAATGCTAGGCGTTTAATTCCGTCCCGCCGACTTCCCCATATCGAACACACCCTAAAGCTGTCAAAGCAGAAATGAAAGTAATGCAAGCAAGCGATACGGAAGTGCCAAAATAAAAATAGCCGGCCAATAAACTGCCTATTGTCCCCGCTCCACTCATCATGCTAGACAAAATTGCCATGCGTGCACCCATAGGCGCAGTAGATGCTTCGATGGCCAAACGTTGCAGCGGTGCGAAAGAAAGTGCGCTGCTGAAAGCGAAAATCATCAGTGCGATGATAAAGCACAATAGAGTTTGTTGAAATGCCAAAGAAAAAATTAAACTGAGCGTTGCCCCGCACAAACTCATATAAACGGCAATATGAATCAATTTAGTCGGTTTGAGTTTGGATATTCCTAGGTTAACGCAGCGAGTTCCTATAATAAAACTACCAAATACCATGGCTTGAAAAACGCCAAACATAAGGGGAGAATAATGAAAAGCATCGATGACGAGAAAAGGCCCCATCGCTATCCAAGCAATCATGGCGCTGAAGGTAGCGCAAAATGCTGCAGCGGTTAACATAAATTTTTTGTTTTTTATAACAGTGCTGTAATGATGTTTTATAGTTTTCATTTCAATCGGGTGACGTTTTTCAGGCGCTAAAGTTTCGGGCATCCATTTGTGTAGCATGCTGAGCACGATGATGGCCAATATAGCCAGTAAACCAAAAATATCACGCCAACTTAATAATTTAAGCACCACGCTCCCCAACAAAGGTCCAAAGGCAGGTGCTAACACCGTGATACTGCCCATGAGCGCAAGTGCTTTCATCGCTTCTTTTTGATCGTATAATTCGTGGATGGCAGCATAGCCGGCGACTGTCACAGAGCAAACAGCGCAACCTTGAAAAAATCGTGCTATCAGTAAAATATAAATGTTGAAAGTGAAAGCACACATCAAAGTGGCTATGACAAAAACAAGACCACCCCACAATAATATAGGTTTACGACCGTATTTGTCGGACAAGGGACCTAAACCCAATTGCATGGAAACAGCCCCCAAAAACCAAGTGGTTAAACTCATTTGCGTGAGTAA
The DNA here is from genome assembly GCA_021782495.1 of Pseudomonadota bacterium. Taxonomy (GTDB): domain Bacteria; phylum Pseudomonadota; class Gammaproteobacteria; order UBA1113; family UBA1113; genus VFKP01. The sequence continues at coordinate 8,247 of JAJXUV010000013.1, forward strand.
GGGCGTGGTAGATAAGGCCGTGGTCATTTGGGGTAAGGCGGGCAAGTACATATCATTGGAAAGATAAGCGATCATTTCATAAAAAGCGAGTAAAACAGGAAAAATTTTGAGTATTTTCATCGTAAGCCTTTTTTATTTTAAAATCCAGATACCATACGGTTTCATTTCATCGTACATAATACATCGGGGCTAAGTCAATTTCATCGGGCCATTTTCTGACCATTTTATGGTCTAAAACCGGAATGGACCGAACCCACCCAAAAGTAACTAAATATGTTATTTTTGAGTCCTGAATGCTATATTGCAAGACACTCATTCCAAAAAGGTCAAACTATGAAAATCTACGTTGATGCCGATGCTTGTCCCAATGCAATAAAAGATATTTTATACAAAGCAGCGCTCCGTTGTCATTGTGAATTGATACTGGTAGCGAATCAACCTTTGTCAGTGCGTAGACATCCGTTGATTAAAACGATACAAGTGACTAAAGGCTTTGACGTGGCCGATCAATACATCGCTGATACCATTGTTGCCGGAGATTTGGTTATCACGGCGGATATTCCATTGGCCAGTATGGTCATTGCCAAACACGCCACTGCTTTAAATCCTAGAGGGGAAATGTATACTAAAGAAAATATCAGCAATAAACTGGCAACACGAAATTTGATGGATGAATTGCGCGGTAGTGGTGTCATAAGCGGTGGCCCGCAAAAAATGAACACTTCGCATTTGCAACAATTTGCGAATGCTTTGGATCGCTATTTAGCAAAATACCATAAAAATTAAATACGCAATACTGCTATGAGTATATCAACAAGCCCTATTCCTCAGAAAACAAAAACCGTTTCATTTCGGTTTCCAGGAATTTTTTAGCTTCCGGTTCTAAAAGGTTTAATCGATATTCGTTGATCAACATCGTTTGATGTCCCAACCATTGTTGCCAAGCAAGTTTGGAAATTTCATTGAAAATGCGCTGTCCTACGGGACCGGGAAAAGGCGGCAAAGCCAAACCTTCGCTTTCAATGCCTAATTTAACACAGTGCACAGTTCTACTCATCACGATACCTTATTTAATAACTTCTGTATAGGCGCTGGGAAACCCATATTCTGAATTTCCAAAGAAGAATGCCAGGCCCCTATACTAGCACGATTGGTGGAGCAAGTCACACAATGAACATGAAGGTATAAAGTAAAATGCGTTAAAATATGTTTGATTGGTTCTAGTCTTTGTTCCAATTTGACTTCTGAGATTTGATGTTGATGGCACCAAGGCACCACTTCATCTGGACTTTTCAGTTCAGGCAAACACCACAATCCGCCCCAAATACCTTTGTCGGGTCGTTTTTGCAATAAAATGCGTTGTGCATTGTCTTTCAATAAAATCAAATGCACCGCTCGTTCGGGACGAATCTTTTTCATTTTGGCGTTGGGGAAATCCAAGACACGATCGCTTTGATAAGCGCGACACAAATTTTTTAAAGGACAATCCTGACAACGGGGTTTGGTGCGCGTACAAAGGGTTGCGCCTAAATCCATGATGGCTTGGGTATAATCGCCGACGCGTTCAGCGGGCGTTAAACTTTCTGCTACATCCCAAAGTGTATCATTGAAAATTTTATCAGCGGAAGTGCCTTCTAAAGCCAGAATACGGCTTAAAACGCGTTTGACATTGCCATCTAAAATTGTGGCTTTTTCACCAAAAGCAATAGAAACAATAGCACCGGCTGTAGAACGGCCAATGCCGGGTAATTCTTGCAATGCGTCGACGGTGCGTGGAAAGCGGCCCTGATAGTCTTGATGAATGATCTGCGCTGTGCGGTGTAAATTGCGTGCGCGCGCATAATAGCCTAGGCCTGCCCACAATTGTAAGACTTCATTGATGTCTGCAGTCGCCAGCGCTTTCACATTCGGAAAACGCTTTGTAAAACGGTGAAAATAATCGATCACCGTTTTAACTTGGGTTTGTTGGAGCATGATTTCGGATAGCCACACGCGATAAGCGGTTTTTTGTTTTTGCCAAGGCAAATCGTGACGGCCGCAAGCATCGAACCAATGCAGTAATTGAGATGAAAACGTATTTAGCTTCATCACCGTAGCGGAATGAATTGACGCACTGTTTTAACAGTGTTATCCAATTGATCGGTTACCGTCGTTGTAATCAAAGCAGCTTGATCCAGTGTCATGTGGGGATGATTCCAATCGCCAGTAACGGTTAAAGGAATGTCTTGTTTAAACCATTTGGATAAACCTTTAACTTGCCCTAAGACGATATTATCAAGGTGCAATTTCATATGATAATTCAAGGTGTGCGCGCGCAAATCGAGTGATCCGTTTCCTTTTAATGTTAATACCGGCGAAATCAATTTTAAATCGGGATTAGAAGCAATGCCATCGCGGATCGTAAAATTTCCGCTGGCAGAGCTAAAAGCATCGCTGCTGGCAGTTCCGACTTGTTTACTTCTCAGATTTAAAAATCCCAAAATATTCGTCATGTTTAAATGTGTCCATGTTCCTTGGGTGATCAACAACCCTACTTGGCCATTTAAGCGAGCTAAGAGGGATTGTGTATCGCTTGTGTTTGTGCTGAGATTTCCTTTGGCATCTAATAAACCGCTTAAGGAAGGTTTCTGCCCTAAATAGCCTTGTAGTCGAGCAAGATCCAAATGAGACAAAGCGCCGCTGACTTGCAGTTGCTGATTGCTGGGCGTCCACTGAAGTTTACCCTGATAAAGCCCTTGCAATACAGTGACGACCAAAGGATCGAAAGTGAAGGTTTGGCTATCGTAATGCAATTGGGTATTAATATTGTCTAAAACCAAAGCGTTGTACGCAAAGTGTTGCACTTGTATTTGGCTGTCTGCACTGAATTCTCCAGAAGCGTTCAGCGTTTTGGTTGTAAAGTTCAATACCGTAGGTTGTGTGACCTTAGTGTTAGAAAGATTATTTTTAGCGACAGGCCAAGACAAGCTTCCAGCATTCAAAGCAGCGTTCACATGATTTTGGTTAAAGTCGTATTGCACAATGCCCAAGATTCTTTGGCCATCGAAGTTTAAATCCAAATTAGAGAAAGTGACTTGTTTTGAATTGCCATTCACATCAAATTTGCTTTTCAGTGTTTTAGGCATGGTGATCGTTTTATTCAATAACAACTGCAGTGTGTTAGCCAAATTATCGTCATTCAAGGACAATTGTCCTTGGTATTGAGGCGCTCTTGAAATATTTGAAGCCCTTAAATTGCCCTGTAATTGCAGAGAGTTCAGGCGCGCTTCTAAATCCTTGAATTGAATGGTTTGCGTGCCCTTATTGATATTCAATTCACTATGCAAAGAAATAGGGTAAAGGTTTCCTTGATGATCGATTCGAGCGCTTAAATCAATAGGAACCGTAATGTCCGTTTTGTCCAAATTAAAATTTTTGACAGCGAAACGATCAATGTAGAAGGTCGTTTTTTCATTGGGGCTGTCCGCTGTTTTTTGTATGACCGCGTTGGTGATTTGAATGTTCTTAACATCAAAACGGATTTTTTGATTGACAGTGTTGGTATTTTCTTGAAACGCGGCACCGAAAATGACAGGAATAGCGCGAGGGGATACAGCCGTAGTGGGTTTAGAAACAGTGGAAGTGAGGTTGGCGTTTACACCATCCAAATCGATTTCATTCACAATCAACTTTTCGTGTGCGATGAGCGGCCACAATTCTAGGTCTACGCTGAGAGAGTCTAAGCGAAGATGGTTGGCAGATTTTTTGGGATCGGCGGCGGTTAAGGATAATTGTTCTATGACGATGCCGGTTCGTGGAAAAAGATGCCAACGAAGGGGGCCATCGACGCGCAACACGAACCCGGTTTTTTGTTCTATTTGCTGGCTTAAAGGTTTTAAAAGTGTGTTGGGGTTAAACCAATAGTGCAGAGTGACTAAAGCACCCACTAAAATTAAAATGAAAACGGCTGCGATGATGAATAAAGTGAATAGTATTTTGCGCATAATCATCCTATGAAAGTGGAGCGGGTGATGGGAATCGAACCCACGCTATCAGCTTGGGAAGCTGAAGTTCTACCATTGAACTACACCCGCTTGAACCATGAAGTGCTTGATTTTAGCATATTTAGCCCATGAGCTGGAAGTCTGACTCGCTATTTGGCTCAAAAATCGCTATAATTGCAGACGTAAGTTATAAACGATATTCAAAGATCAAAGCGAGGGAAATCAATGCGGTATTTAACGACTATTTCTGAACAAGAATTATCTGTCTGTCTGGTTCAAACCGAAGACGCCGTCAATCTGCATCAAAAAAAATGGCGTTTACAAGTGATCGCTTTTTTTAGCGCTATTCTGATATTAGGTGGCGTGGTGCTTTTACAAACTGGAAAATTATTCCCTACCTTATGGGCAAATCACAGTCATGCCGTCATCGTAGGATTAATAATCGGGTTCGTGGTTATTATCTTTAGTTCGGCTTTTATCAGTTCACATATGCATGGTGAACATCACACTATCCAAAACGATCAAACCCATGATTATCCCGTCAATTACGACATTGATATTAATGATATCGGTTTGTCGGTATCAACGATTTCGGAATCTTCACAAGAAAAAATCGATTATGTGTGGAGTGCCATTAGAAAAGTGTATTTATTCAATAATGCCATTGTAATTTTAGGGTGTGCCAAGGCCAAAAAATCTTTGCTATTGCCTTTCAATCAACCGGGAGTACAATCAGCAATGCAAAATTTGATCGATGAATTACGTGTGCATTTACCGCCCAGTATTTTTGTGCTCGGCGGTAAAGTGCATTAGGAACGGAGCCTTTTTAAAGAATAACACAAGAGCCGCATTTTTCTGGATTGTCATCGCCATTGAGTAGCGGTGTTTCTGCATTAGCATTAATAGGCGGTTTCTGATAATTTAACCGAGCCGCGGCCGTCAGGGAGCGGAGGTTCGAAGCAAGGAACTACGCTTAGCTGGAAACGTTAATTTTAAACGAAAAACCAAATGTTCAGGATTGGAAATGGCTATTTTCTCGTAGTCATAGTTTCTTACCCCGAACCACCGTTCCCTGATGGTCGCGGCTCGGTTGAGAATGCCGGTTTAGTTCCTTTCAACATATCCAACCTTCAAAAACAAAGGAAAGGTCATCTTCAATATGGTTTTTCTATCTCCAATCAGCGCATCTAATTTTGGAATAAACCAATTATCCACAGGATTTTCTTTTTGCGTTATGAGGGATTTACAGGGATCAATCCGGTTCCCTTGTCCTACTTGGAGGCATGAACCAATCCCACATTGCGTACACGATTAACATTAGGTTCACCATCATCAAAGAAATAGATGTCATCAGGTACTATGAAAAATTTTTGCAGACAAAGCAGGCGTTTCGAAATTACAAACTAAAAATGTGTGGGCAACATTAAAACGGTTCTTTGCTGAGGTCTCAGGTATTTAAAATCACCCCGGCCTCTTCAAATCCGCACCATGCAAAGTATTCAAGCCTTTTAACAATACCAGTGCTTGATTCAATTGGTAATCCTTTGTGGGATCGGCCGCATTCGGAATCGGCAATGCAGGTGCGGGTGCAGGCGTTGTCGTGGTGCTATTGCCATTACCATTGGCTAGATGTTTAGCCAGATCGGCTTCTTTCACATCTAAGAGATCGCCGCTGTTGTCTTGCGCATTGTTCATCGCCAATTCACTGACGTCGATATCGGGCACAATGCCTTTGGCTTGAATAGAGCGACCATTAGGGGTGTAATACAAAGCGGTGGTGATTTTAACGCCGTGTGTCGTGTCTAAAGGAAAAATGGTTTGCACGGAACCTTTGCCGAAAGTGGTTTTCCCCATAATAATAGCGCGTTTCTGATCTTGTAAGGCACCGGCCACAATTTCTGCCGCAGAAGCCGAACCACCATTGACGAGTACAACCATGGGAATGCCATGAATGCGATCAGCGCTATCAGCATAGGCTTTAAAACTGCTGGTCGATGTGCGACCTTTAGTGTAAACAATCAATTTGTTAGCACCTAATTTTTTGCTATCGAGAAAATCATCGCTGACTGAAACCGCTGAATCCAATAAGCCACCCGGATTGTTGCGCAGATCCAAAATAAATCCTTTAAGGGGCCCTGAATTGCTGGATTGCAATTTCTGAATCGCTGTCGCCAAATCATTTGCTGTGGGGGCTTGAAATTGCGAAATACGCACATAAGCATAACCAGGTTCTAACAATTTACTTTTAACGCTTTGAACCCGAATGACTTCGCGCACCATTTTAAATTGTAAAGGCTCTTTGGCGCCTTTGCGCATCACGGTGAGGGTGATGGGCGAGCCTTTAGGACCGCGCATTTGATTAACGGCATCGGTGAGACTCATGCCATCGGTGGGTTGATTGTTGATCTTAATAATCAAATCGCCAGGTTTTAATCCCGCTTTGGCAGCTGGCGTATCGTCCATGGGAGAAACCACGCGTATCCAACTGTTGTCCATATCGACTTCGATGCCTAAGCCACCAAATTCGCCTTGCGTGGTCGATTGCAAATCGGCATATTCGCTTGCATCTAAATAGCTAGAATGGGGATCGAGTCCGGCCAGCATGCCGCGAATGGCATTGTCAAATAAAGCATCATCGTTGACGGGTTCTACATAGTACTCTTTGACTTGTTGAATGGCCGTCGTAAAGCGATCAATGTCGGCAATCGGAAGGTTAGAAGGGGTGGCCGTTGGTTTGATTGCGGGCGGATTTTGTGCTCCGAAACAAAGGACGGTCAAAGCCATCCCGAGTGTGCATACTGTGAGTTTGAAAGTCGTTTGCATCGTTTAGTTCCATTCATTCCAAGTTATTTTAAAATTGTCCTTTACACCATTGTTCCGGATTGAGCGGAGCCCCTTGATGTCGTATCTCGAAGTATAGACTGCTTTTGCTATAACCGCCTGTACTGCCTGATTTGGCGATAATTTGTCCAAAGGTAACCGAATCTCCTGTCTTGACCATCAAAGCATTGTTGCGGGCATAAAGACTCATATAATCTTGCCCATGATCGACGATCACCAATAAGCCAAATCCTTTTAGCCAATCCGCAAACACCACGCGGCCGGGATAAATGACATGTACGGGCATATTATCAGGAGTATCGATTAAAACGCCACTCCAAGATAAATTACTTTCTTCGATGGGCGTTCCAAAACGGTGCAAAATGCTGCCCGGCACAGGCCAAGGGAGATGGCCTTGGAGTTTGGCGAAGGAAAAAGGCGGCAAGGTATTAATCGGTGGTTGCTTTTGGAGTTGTTGTACTAACCCTTCCAGAGATTGCTTGTTTTGTTGTAAGGTTTTCAAACGATCGTTTTTAGCGGCTAAAGCATCGTCGAGGGCGGAAATTAATTTTTGCCTTTGCAATTGTTGTTGATTTAAGTTTTGAATTAAATCTTGCTCTTGTTGACGTATATTCTGCAATTGAACTTGTCTTTCTTGCAAGTGTTGATTTAAAGTTTGCAAATGGTCTAAATTATTTTTAATGTCTTTCATTCGATTGATTTTTTCTTGGTTCAATAAACGAAAATATTGCATTATGCGCTGTAAATCATCCGGCGCTTCCGTGTTTAAAATCAATTTCAACGCACTGTCTTGCCCAAATTCATAAATCTGACGCATTTCTTGGCCGAAACTTTCTTCTTGCTTGGATAAGTTATTTTTTAGCGATGCAATTTGTTGGTTTAAACGGGCAATGCTTGTTTTTAATTGCGCGGTTTCCTTGTCGAGTTTGGCAAGAGACAAGGACAAACGTCCCATTTTAATTTCGGTGGTTTTGAGATCGCTTTCTATATTTTTTTGCGAACTTTGATCTTGGGCGATGCCTTTTTGTAAGGATTGAATTTCCGTATTGAGATTTGACAGTTTTTCTTGGGTTTTGTCTGCAGCAAAAAGGGAGGTGCACAGCGCACATCCGAGCAATGTGAATAGTAAATGGAAGCTTCTCATCATTTTGATGCGTCTAACTCCAAGAGCGCTTTGCCTGTCATGGTTTTAGGAATAGCCAAGCCAAATAAACGCAAAATCGTCGGCGCAATGTCGGCTAAAATCCCTTCTTCGTATAAGAATTTACCCCGTTCACCCACGTAAATCAAGGGCACCGGTAAAGTGGTGTGGGCCGTGTGTGGTTGTTGTGTTACTTCATCGAATAAGCATTCTGCATTGCCGTGATCGGCTGTGATCAACAACTCGCCGCCGACATTTTTTATCGCTGTCGTGAGCTGGCCGATGGCTTCATCCAAAGCTTCAATCGCCTTGACCGTCGCTTTAAAATTTCCGCTGTGTCCAACCATGTCGGCATTCGCATAATTACACAAAATAAAATCGTATTTTTGACTGTGAATGGCATTCACCAAAGCCTCGGTGACTTGCGCGGCGTGCATTTCGGGTTGTAAATCATAAGTAGCTACTTTAGGTGAGGCGATCAACTGTCGAGTTTCACCGGCATAAGGTTCCTCGATGCCGCCATTAAAGAAGAAAGTGACGTGCGCATATTTTTCCGTTTCTGCAATTCTAAATTGCGTGTAATCGTGTGCACTTAAAATTTCGGCCAAAGTGCTATTTAAATGCTGCGGTTCAAAAGCAATCTGCGCGTTTAAATTTTTATGGTATTGGGTTAAAGTGACGAAGTCACAGAGTTTGGGATGCACGGCGCGATGGAAACCATCAAACGGGTTTTCGGTAAAAGCAAAAGACAATTCTCGTGCGCGATCGGCTCGGAAATTCATAAAAATAATAGCATCTTCATCGCGAACACAATGTGAAAATCCACGGGGTGCTTCAATCGCAATCGGTACCACAAATTCATCACTTTGTTTTTGTTGGTACGCCCAGATTAAAGCACTCAGCGGATCTGCTGCAGTGTGCTCAGCCATGCCTTGGGTGTATAAATCGTAGGCTTTTTGAATGCGATCCCAGCGTCGATCGCGATCCATAGCATAATAACGACCTATCAAGGAACCAATAGAAGCATTGCCTAAACCTTCGCATAAATCCATCAAAGCACGCAATGAAGCTTCTGCACTTTGTGGCGGTGTGTCGCGTCCATCCAAGATAGGATGAACCACCACATGCGCTACTTTTTTTTGGGCAGCTAATTGTAACAAAGCATAAATGTGTTGTTCGTGGCTGTGTACACCGCCGGGAGATAATAGCCCCAAAATATGCAGCGTGCTTTGATGCGCTTTGACTTTTTCGAAACAATCATTGAATGTTGTATTGTCAGACCAAGATCCATCGACAATGGCTTTGTCGATGCGAACGCTGTCTTGGTAAACGATGCGACCAGAACCCAAATTGATGTGGCCCACCTCAGAATTGCCCATTTGCCCTTCTGGCAAACCCACGGCCAAACCCGAGCCATTTAACAACATGTGTGGATAATGAGACCACAAATAGTCCCAATGCGGTTTATGCGCTCCCGCAATGGCATTGTATTGTCTTTCTTGGCTGTATCCCCAGCCATCCAGTACGACCAGTACGATGGGTTTGGGTTGAGTTTTAAGGGTGCTCATTTTTGTATCCTAGATTGACTGATCCGTCATTCTAATGCTTTTTAGTAAGGGTGTCACTGTTGTTGATAAAAATAGCATAATGTGCTAATTTGATACGGTGAAGGATCATGATAGTTGCATCAGGAGGTTTTATATGAGATTTTCAACACGTTCTGTCTTTTTGGTTTTGTGTCTTTTCTTGACTGCCCTTGCTCAGGCCGCTTTGCCTTCTCCTACAGGAAATTGGACTACGATTGATGATGCAAGTGGTAAGCCCAAGTCCATTGTTAAATTGTTTGTGCGTAATGGCACTTTAGAAGGTGAAATCCAGAAAATCTATAAAGAAAATGTCAGCAATCCGAACGAAACCCATTGCTCAAAGTGTACGGGTGCATTGAAGGATAAACCGCTTATTGGCTTACTGTTTTTAAGCGGTATGAAAGAAAATGCCGATGGTTCATGGTCGGGTGGTGAAATTACGGATCCTGAAAGTGGAGATACCTACAATTGTACGATTATACCTAGCGCTGATGGCAAAACATTAAGGGTGCGAGGATATCTGGGGGTGTCCTTGTTAGGCCGTACTCAAATTTGGAAGAAGGCAAATTAGAGTCTTAAGTTCATACGATTACTCTGTATATTAACAAAGCGCTAGAAGCCGTGTATACTAATCCCTAAATTTTACTTATATTAAAGAGGCTTATATGGATGTGTATATCGCATTTGCGAAACAGCATTGGGTTTTGTCCCTGTTGTTTTTAGGGGTGTTATTGGCTTTGGCGCTGAATGAATTGTTCATCAAAATGCGCGGATTGACCAAAATAAATCCACAATTCTTGATCAATTTGGTCAATAAAGAACAAGCTTTGGTTTTGGATTTGCGTTCTGTCGAAGAATTCAAAGCGGGCCACATTGCCGGTGCCAAGCACGTGGATGTGCCGCAATTGGCAACGAAAATCGATATTTTATTAAAAGACAAATCCCACCCCGTGGTGTTGATATGTGCAGCAGGGCACAAATCCCTAGGTCATGCTCAAGTGGTGAGGAAATTGGGTTATCAGCGTGTGTATTATTTGGCGCAAGGCATGACAGCGTGGCGCCAAGACAATTTGCCGGTGGTGAAATAAAATTATGGCGAAAGTGGTGATTTATACCCGCACACATTGTCCTTATTGCGATCAAGCCAAAGCCTTATTGAATCGATATGGGATTGCGATAACAGAAATTAATATCGATATCGATCCCAGCAAGGCACAAGAAATGATAGAAAAATCGCAGCGTCGTAGCGTTCCGCAAATTTTTATCAATGAGGAGCACATCGGCGGTTGTGATGATTTGTACGCCTTAGAACGTGCTGGACAATTAAAATCGAAGTTAAAAGGAGAATCGTTTGATGAGTAGTGAAGAAAAACCAACAGAAGCAGTGGCGCAAATGCACATTCAACGTTTGTATGTTAAAAATGTGTCTTTTGAAGCACCCAATTCACCCGAAGTGTTTCAAGTGCAAAATTGGCAGCCTAAAATAGAAGTGCAATTTCACACTAATTCTAAACCCTTAACGGACGGTTTATACGAAGCAGTGGTGACGGTGACCGTGACGGCGAAATTAGACGATAAAGTGGCTTATTTAGTGGAAGTGGAACAAGCGGGAATATTTTCTGTTGTCAATTTCCCAGCCGATCAAGTGCATTATTTGTTGGGCGCTTATTGTCCGGGGATTCTGTTTCCTTATGCGCGTCAAGTGGTGGCAGAAGCCATTATGAATGGCGGTTTCCCTGCATTGCATCTCGCACCGATGAATTTCGAAGCTTTGTATGCGCAGCAAATGCAGCAACAACAAGCAGATGATGCTCGTATTATCAGAGAATCTTAATCTTGAAAAAGGTCCACATGGCCGTATTGGGCGCTGGCTCGTGGGGAACAGCGCTCGCTTTGTTGTTGGCGCGAAATGGTCATCAAGTGCGTTTGTGGGGACACCGTCCAGCGCACATGCAAGAAATGGCGGCATTGCATTCTAATGCAGCGTATTTTCCAGGGATTATTTTTCCATCTTCTTTAGATGTTTGTACCGATTTAAAAACGTGCGTACAAGACGTGGAAGAAGTGCTCGTCGTGGTACCGAGTCATGCTTTTAGTGCAACCTTAGAATCTGTTGCGCCGTATTTGTCATCGAGTGCGGGGGTGTTTTGGGGAACCAAAGGATTGAACGCCGATGGACATTGGTTGCATGAAGTGGCTTTACAACAATTGGGGCCTCATCGAAGGCTGGCGATTTTATCGGGACCTTCTTTTGCCAAAGAAGTTGTCGAAGAAAAACCAACTGCAGTGACGATTGCTTCCCAAGATCCGCTGTACAGCGAGCGATTGTGTCAATGGCTGTCGAATTATTATTTTAGAGCTTATCAAAGTACAGACCTTATTGGCGTTCAATTGGGTGGTGCCCTTAAAAATAGTTTGGCGATTGCTGCCGGCATTGTCGATGGTTCCCGTTTGGGCGCCAATGCGCGCAGTGCTTTGGTCACTCGCGGATTGGCTGAAATGATGCGTTTGGGCGAAGCAGTGGGTGCAAAGGCATCGACTTTAATGGGTTTGGCGGGCGTCGGCGATTTGATTTTGACTTGCACGGACAATCAATCGCGCAACCATCGTTTCGGGGTGTTATTAGGTCAGGGAGCTACGGTAGAGGCGGCTTTAAAAGAAATCGACCAAGTGGTCGAAGGAGTGAAAACCACAGAGCGTATTTTGCGTTTAAAAGAGCAATATGGTGTGGAAATGCCGATCAGCCAATGTGTGGCCGAAGTCTTGAGCGCAAAAATCAGTATCAAACAAGCCGTGCATCAATTGATGACGCGGCCTTTAAGGGTTGAGTAGAGGTGATTTTGTTTAGAAATCATTTATTCTAGATTTTTATTTTAAAACAAAATCTCTTTAACAATCGATCTATGTCATAAAAGACTGAACGCACGATTCATATATTACTAAAATATCTTCCGCTCTTGACTAGAATATGCCTTTTGAGGTTAAATATAAATATAAAGGGTCAAAAGGCTATGTTTATTTTTTTATTTGGAGACGAAGGGAATGGTTGGAGAAACGTATGTCTATCAATATCTTAACAAAGAAAATCCCCTTGAGGTAAAACCCAATCCAGTCATCTATATCCAAAATGAAGATTGCTTAATTGCTGCAAGTCAGCTGTTAAATAGTAACGAAATAGTTGAAGTCTGTGTTTTAAACATGGCGAACCAATACCTAGTAGGTGGAGATTACTTATCTACGCATTCTGCACAAGAAGAGTCATTAATTCATCGTACGGATTTATTGGATTCTTTGAAAAAACTGGAAGGTGTGGTTGCAGGGAACGCCTGTAATCCCTTTAAGTATGCTTTTCAAAATACCCTTGGGTTCAGCTCTGAAAAACAAAGACAAGGATTCGGTGAATTTACGTCATTGTACACCGAACAGGTTAAAGTTTCACGTCTGAAAGTTGAGGAAAATTCCAAACTTATCCATCCTTTTTATGTCAATGTTATTTCTTCATCGGCGTATAATCTTGCAGATGAATCAGCGCAACAATTATCACGTGGTTTATATATCGCAGGGACAGTTTTCAAAATTTTAAATCAATTGCGTGTGGCTAAAAGGCATCAACAAAGAAATTTAGTCTTAGGTGCTTTTGGCTGTGGTTGTTTTTACAACGATCCGGCTTTTATTGCGGAAGTTTATCATGCCGTTATCCATGAATATGAATTTCAAGGGTGTTTTGATCATATTATTTTTGCCATTAAATCTCCCGCAATGTCAGACAATTTTAGCGCTTTTGAAAGGGAGTTTTCGGGATATAAAAGGCCTAAACTGGTTCGCGAATTATTGGTGGATGCGGTAGAAGAGGCAAAAGGGGCTCAAAAAAATAATAGGCAGTTTGTTAGCATGGTTACGCCTTTTCGTTATATAGAATCTGCGGCAGAGTTGGTTTTTTTCTGTAGAAGAATTGTTTCTGAGGAACTCAAACAGTTGGAAAATAGAAAAAGTGAAAATGAAAAGGATGCGAAAAAAATCCAATTTTTATCTAAATTGCTTTTTTCTCTAGAAAAAGGCGATGAACCACCACAGGCTATTTTAAAAGAAACCTTATTCAGCCAGGCGTGTTTGACCTTAAACACACACTCACGGTTTTTTAAAACACCTTATCAGATTGTCAATACATTGAAAATATTTTTAGAAGATGCGCCTCATCTCAATCCAACGCAAATAACTCTAGCCTCTGATTGGTTTAGGGATTATATCCGTCAAAGAATTCAAGAGTTTATTGATTGCAGCATGCCTGATGACAAAAAAAATGCCTGTTATTTTATTTATATCGCCATGATGAAACCATTGAATGTGCTCAAAAAGGAAATCGCCTCTGTATTGACAGAACCTTCTTATGGAATCGTTGTCCAGTTACTCGAAGAGATTAGCGAAATATGCCATGGGGGCGTCATTTCGCATAATTTAGTGAGCAGCGTGCTAGATTTAAGATTTTGTGGTTATGGCAATGATCCCAGAAGTCAAAGGATATGGCTAGAGGAAAATGCCAAATTATTGAGTCATTTCTATCGATCACAAATTATCGGTCTTTTAGAAGAAGATTTTTTAAAATATTACGATGCTCCATTCTTTGAAAAGTTTTTAGAAGCCGATATTGAATCAAATGGGGCTGGAAACGCTATGAATCGGCCGTGCAGTCCTTAATCATTTCTAAAAGTACAGCATAATTCATAAAAATAGTCTATATTTCAATAGATTGCCGAAATTTCAATCTTTTAGAGGCATCTGTTGTTTCTTTGATAATTATTGTGTATAATTTAAAATCTTAAAACAAGAAGGTAAGTCTATGAATAAAGAGAATATAAAGCGCATCTTGATTGCTTATCGAAACAGACATCACATAGCGCTTGAAGATGAAATATTGGAAGCCTTTGCCGCCTATCTAGCCGAAAAAACAAGCGCTCGACCCATCCCCCATTTCGATGAAGTGCTAGGAGAAGCAGCTGCTGGCGAGCTATTTTTTAAGATCTTAAATGATTTATGGCGGATACAAGAAGATCGTAAAAAAAACTTTGAATATTTAAGTAAACTCATAGAAAGTGTTTTATTAAAAATAGATTTAGGAGAAGACTTCGTTAAGGTTAAAGATTTTGTTCAGAAGTTTTTTAAAGAAATAGACTCTAACAAGATATTCCGATTTGGAGATCAGAGGAAATTAAACCGATGCTCTAATCAAGAGGAATTATTCTCTTTTTTAAATGGCCTTCAAGAACGTGTCAATCATTATAATTTCAATGGGATTTACGAAGTATTTGAGAAAGATTTATCTAAATGTATATTAAAAATACATTCCAAATATTGTTTGCAGAGTCTCAATAGGGCTATCGAGGGAAGTCAGGAGCCCGTAAAATTTATTCATTTTTATGAATCACCTTTTTCAAATCTTTCAAAGCAGAGTGAAGATTTTCGGGGTAAACCGAGAGCCTCCGAATATTTAAAAGCTTATAATTCTTCTGATGATGAAGAAGAGCTCAGGCGTGTTAATTTTGATAAAACTTCTCATGGGATAGGTTCAGGCATTTACGGTGTGGCGCAATTGTCTGAAGAAATGATAGACGAACAAGTTGAGGAAAGGGAAAGTCAATTTTGTATCATTGAGCTAAAATCTCCATTGTGCTTAATCGGTGAAGAAACGGACAAATATACAGAAATATCTAAAGGCTTACAATGGATAGCCAATCGGGTTAAAGATAAACAAATAGAAAATCGATCTCGCGGCAATAAAGTAACCCGAGTAGAAGCCTTCAATTCTATTTTGAAAGAAAAGGAAGAAGAATTAAGATCGTATGCAGCAATAATAAATTCATTTTCAGGGGTTAAACCTAAAAAGCTATTAGATGAAGAAATGTATGCACATCTTTGTGCGACTATGTTGGATTTTTTAAGAGAGGCTTCTTCTAAAGAAGACAAAGAAAATAAGGCAAATAGAGACGAAATAGTTCCTATGCCGATTAATTATCTTGTTAAGAGGTTAGGGTTTAAGGGCGTGGTGAGTTGGCAAAACGATGTCTTTAATCGGGGCTTAATTGTCATGGATTTTGAAGAGGACCCCCTTTTGAGCAATTTTGCAAAAATTGAAGTAAAATCAATCGGTAAAAAAGAGATATCATCCGCTGCCTCTAAAAATAAGAAAGAAATATTAACCTCCAATGAGCCATTGCCTAAAAATATTGCGATGGGCGGCAGTGGTTTTTTTAGTAAAAGAAAAGACAGGCTTTCCAGTAGTAATCCCATTCCAAGTTTGTCTCTAATTGAACACGCGCTGTAGGCTCCGCGCCTTGCGTTCAGCGTGATTTTTTGTTAAAATAATAATATCTCTGAAAT
The DNA here is from genome assembly GCA_021782495.1 of Pseudomonadota bacterium. GTDB lineage: Bacteria > Pseudomonadota > Gammaproteobacteria > UBA1113 > UBA1113 > VFKP01. The sequence continues at coordinate 24,173 of JAJXUV010000013.1, forward strand.
AAAGTATTGATTTCAATGGCTTAGTTAAAAAAGCCGAGGGTATATCAGAATGGCAAGTAACATCCGAGCCGCTCAAAAAGCTTTAGAAAAAGATCAGTTTTTCGCGCAAGAAGAATTGCGAATGAAGAGGATCCATCAACTTGAAGAACAAAGACTTTTAAGACTGCGAGAAGAAGAAGCTGCAAAGCAAGCTAAAAAAGACGAAGACGTTTTTCATTTTGTGAAGCCTAGAAAATCAAAAATTAGTTCTGTAGCGAAGCCGAATCCTAATGTTTCTCAAGCCGAGTCTGTTGCTGAATTTATCCCTCTACTAACCAGTTTTTCTGATGTTTCTGAACTAGATCCGGTTGTTGTTTCTTCTACTTCTGCCTTCGTCGATGACAACAGTTTTTCACACCCTATTTTGACGTCTGATGACGATCTTGAAATTGTGGAGTATCCAGATGAATTTCGAGACTCAAATGATGAGGGCGATCGATGCTTCGTTGCAGAAGATGAAGAAATCGTTATAGAGAACAGCGATGTTGAGAATGTGGCGTTGGATCTATATGAACCACTAGATTTCAATGATGAAGAAGATGGTTATTCGTGGATTGAAGAAGAAGAAAAATTTAGCGTTTCTCCTGCAGTAAACAGTATTGTAGACAGTATTTTTGAGTCGGAACCCCCTGTCTCTGAGGTGGAGGCAGATTACAAATATGCTTTAACGGTGCACTTAGAGGAATTACATCAGGTTTCTACTGTATCTGAAAGAGAATTGACTGACTATGCTCATTTCCTGCGAGAAGCTTATAGTCGTGGTGAAAATGCTGAGGGAAAAAATCTGAATGTTGGAGCATTAAGCGAAGCGGCGCAACGAGAAGCGCGCTGTCAAAACCTGTCTGGTCAAAACTATACTTTTTTTGCTAATAAACAATCTAGCGCTACCGTATCTGATATTCAAGCAGATAAAGTGGATATGATTTCTTTTGACCGCTAAAGTGGGATCTAACAAAGATATTTCTGACAGGGCCCCGCGAATGGCGCTAGTCTAATGGCAGCATCCCCTCCAAAATCGGCTTCAAATCTTCATACAGCGGCGCTTCGACTCGGATTTTGACTTCAGTTTTGGGGTGTACAAATCCCAATCGATAGGCATGTAAAAACAAACGGCTTTTTTCGGTGATCCGCAATTGTTTGTCTTTTTCCCGCAATCCATATTTGGGATCGCCTACAATGGGGTATCCTTTGTGGCTCAAATGTACGCGCAATTGATGTGTTCGCCCCGTTTTAGGGCTTAGACGCAGTAAGGTGTGTTCTGCAAAAGTCTTTTCAATGTGCACTTGAGTGAGTGCTTCTTTGCCGTCTAGATGCACATAAACTTTGTGTTCGCCAGAAGGCAAAATACGTTTGAGCAAAGGCGCGTCTATGCTGCGCCAATCCTGAGGCCACACCCCATGAACCAAAGCCAGGTACGTCTTTTGACAAGCGCCTTTTTGGAGCAATTGGTGCAAAGCTTTCAAAGTGCTTCTTTTTTTAGCAATCATCAAACAGCCTGAAGTATCTTTGTCTAAACGATGGACCAATTCTAAAAAGGGGGCGTCAGGCCAGGCTTGCCTTAATATATCGATGATGCCAAAACTGGTCAAAGTGCCACCATGAACAGGAATGCCGGGCGGCTTGTTCAAAATGAGTAAATCTTCATCTTCGTACAAAATGGCGGTCAATAAGCGTTCTTGGGCAGAAAGCGGCACCACTGTTTTTTCAGTACTGTTTTGATACAAAGGCGGTAAACGCACTTGATCGTCTATTTGGAGTTTGTTGCTGGCCTTGGCACGTTTTTTATTGATACGGACTTCGCCCGTTCTCAACATGCGGTAAATCCGACTTTTAGGGATGTTTTTCAAGGTTTTAAAGAGGAAATTGTCTATTCTTTGACCATCTCCATGCTCTGTGACGGTAATCGTTGAGGCTTTTTGATACAAGGTTTCGGCGTTCATTAGGACTAAATTCTCGTTGATGTAAAAGGTTTTTTTTGATATACTTCGCTCTGTTATCTGGACCGATAGTCCAGATAGATTTCATCTAAAAGGGCTAAGGCTGCGAGATTATATCCAGATGAAATCAATACTAACAGATTTAATATTGTTAGTCATTTTATGCCTCTGAGTATTTGATAACAAGGGGCGAATATATTGGGACCAGTGAAATTTAAGGCTGGTTAAAAATGAAATGACACGTTTGAGCCTGCAAAGCGCTAAGCGTGTATGATTATAGAGAATACCGTGCTAACTGAGTAAGGTTGCGTTGAGATAACCTATACTCACAGCGATTTTGTTTTAGGCGCGACGGCGAACAGGTGCGCCAACAAAGCATAAAATTAAATCGCGAAAAGTATGTTTCACTGTGATATTACCTCTGTACTATACACCATCTATTGTGCTTTCCGCTGCCCATCGTGTGTTGGGAGAAAAATATGATTGAAAAAAATCAAGTCAGCAGACTGTTGATCAATGGTACGCACAGTGAAGAATTGCGTTTGGCGATATTAGAAGGTTACCGATTAGAAAATATTTACATTGAACAGCTAGGTCACCAAAAAAAAGGCAATATTTATAAAGGTGTTGTTACGCGCGTTGAACCGAGCTTGCAAGCCGCTTTCGTGGATTTTGGTGCAGAACGTCAAGGTTTTTTGCCACTTAAAGAAATCAGTGAACTGTATTTTACCCAAGCGGTAGATAACCCTCGACACGTCAGTATTGGTGACGTGATCAAGGAAGGACAAGAATTAATCGTACAAGTCGAAAAAGTAGAGCGCGGCAATAAAGGCGCTGCATTAACGACTTTGGTTAAAATAGCCGGTTCTTATTTGGTGTTGATGGTCAACAGTGCGCGCGCAGGCGGTATTTCCCGACAGATTGATGGGGAAGAACGCGACAGCTTAAAAGAGATTTTAGACAAATTGGATTTGCCCAAAGGCATGGGGATCATTATCCGTACGGCCGGTGTGGGTAAAAGTTATGAAGAATTAGCTTGGGATTTGGATATTTTATTGCGTTTGTGGCAATCCATCCAAGACATGAGTCAACAAGTCAGTGCACCGGCGTTGATCCATCAGGAAAGTGATTTTGTGGTACGTGCTTTGCGTGATTTCTTACAAATAGATACCAATGAAATTATTTTAGACGTTCCTGAATTGTACCAACGCGCCAAAGAACATTTGGAAAAAATCAGACCGGAATTGGTGGAAAGACTCAAATTGTACGAAGGTTCTCTTCCTTTGTTCGATCATTACAAAGTAGAAGAACAAGTCGAAACCGCTTTCCAATCTTCGGTTCGCTTGCCTTCGGGTGGGGCAATTGTCATCCAACCGACAGAAGCTTTGGTCAGTATCGATGTGAACTCAGCGAAAGATACCAAAGGCGGTCACATAGAACAAACTGCTTTGAACACCAACCGTGAAGCGGCCATTGAAATTGCTCGACAATTGCGTTTACGCGATTTGGGCGGCTTAGTCGTGGTCGATTTCATCGACATGGTGTCTCAAGACAGTCAAAAAGAAGTGGTGAATGTATTCCAACAAGCCATTAAGAGTGACAGAGCGCGCGTGCAATTTGGTCGCATTTCTAAATTTGGATTGATGGAAGTGTCTCGACAAAGATTGCGTCCTTCCTTAGCAGAAGTCAATCAAGTCTTGTGTCCTCGTTGTAATGGACAAGGCACGATCCGACAAGTAGACTCTTTAGCCTTGTCGATTATTCGTCAAATGCGTCAAGAATCTTTGGGCAATGGTGTGCGTGAAATTATTGCCTATGTTCCCGTCGATGTTGCCACTTTATTGATGAATGAAAAACGAGCCATGATCGTCGAGTTGGAGCAAAAACAACGCGTGCGTATTGTGGTGATCCCGCATCGTTATTTGGAAACCCCCAATTATAAATTGGAAAAGATTTATAAATCCGGCGGTGCGCGCAGTCAATCAGAAGAAATGAAGAGCAGTTATTTACACCAATATGAATTGAGTGGTGAAGTGCAGGGATTAAAAGAAATCGGAACGCATCACGCCGGGGTCACTGAAATTCCTTTGATAGCGCATGCTTTGCCCGCAGCGCCGAAACCAGAAGGTCGTAAAAAAGAAGGATGGTTAAAACGCTTGTTGCATAAATTGGGTCCGGAAGAGCCTGAAACCCCTAAAAATACGACGGGTTCTTCAAGACAGCCTCGTTCCAATGAGGGGCGCCGTTCGCATAATGGGAATCGAAACAGACACCCTCATGCGGCAAGTGGCGCTGGCAATAGTGGTAATCCGCAGCAGCAGCCACGTCGTCATAAGCACAATCGTCATGGACGTGGTAAGCCTCGTACGAATCCCGCTAATCAGAATCAATCTGCGTCGTCTACAGTGCATGAAGAATAGTCGGCAGTCTGTCATCCTCGGCTGTAGCCGAGGATGACAGACTTTTGTTATTCAGCCTTTATTGCTTGCTTTTAAACTATGAAATCAGAGTCGATGACAGACTTTGCGCACTTGATGTAAGAAATGATGAACGTTGAAAATCACAGAGATATGTCATCCTCGGCAAGGTCGCGGAGCGACTACCCGGCATACCGAGTATAGGCTCCGCCGGGGATCCAGGAAATCTAGAAAAAAATAAAGTACTATGTCGGCTTTGAAGGTTTGCAAAAGTAAAACAATAGTTATACTATTCTTTCGCTTGCTTTTTCTTCTCAGAACCCATCAACTTTTCTTTGATACGGGCTGCTTTGCCTCTCAGACCACGTAAATAATACAATTTAGAACGACGTACATCGCCACGACGCACGACATTAATGCTCGCCAACAAAGGACTGTAGGTTAAAAAGACGCGTTCTACGCCTTCACCATGAGAAATTTTTCTAACGGTAAAGGAAGAATTTAAACCGCGATTGCGTTTGGCCAAGACCACGCCTTCAAAAGCTTGAATACGTTCGTTGCTGCCTTCTTTGACTTTGACATTCACAATCACCGTGTCGCCCGGACTGAATTCTGGAATTTTTGCATGTTCCATTTGTTGGGCTTCTATTTGTTGGATCAATTTACTCATTTTATATCTCCTGTCAGTTCTAATTCTGCCAAATACATACTTCGCAAGCTCATATTCTACGGTTTTTATCAGCCCACCTGTAGGCCATCTTGCGTCCTTAAAAATATTCAAATAGGACTCGCTATTCTCATATTTTTAAAGACGCAATCTGACCTACATCTGGGCGCTAAAAATCGCAGAATATGAGCTCGCGAAGTATTGCTTTTTCTTCTGCGCTCAATTGCGCGTCATTTAATAAATCTGGCCGTTTTTCTAAGGTTCGCACGATGGCCATACGGCGACGCCAACGGGCGATGGCTTGATGATCACCAGATAATAACACTTCTGGCACTCTCAAACCGTTTTCATCTTCTTCGGGTCGAGTATAGTGTGGATATTCCAATAACCCTCGAGAAAATGAATCGTCTTCCGCCGAGGTGCTATCGCCCAAGACCCCCGGCAATAATCGGGCGATGGCATCAATCAACACCATCGCCGCGAATTCACCGCCACTTAAAATATAATCGCCGATAGAGCATTCTTCATCGACCATCTGTGCAATGACACGTTCGTCGATACCCTCATACCGCCCACACAACAACACCAAATTGTGGGTGTCTAATTTCTCTTTGAGCCGCACGACGCCGGCTTGTTTTAAGACCGTGCCTTGAGGACTTAAATACACCACCCAATTGGGTTTCGTCCGTTCTGCCTGAATACGGTGGATCGTTTCTCGCAGGGGTTTGGCCATCATCACCATACCCGGACCACCGCCATAGGGTTTATCATCTATGCTGCGGCGCTTATTGTCTGCGCAATTACGCACATCCCAACAGTGTACTTGCAAAATCTCTTTTTTTAAGGCCCTGCCTAATACGCCGTGGTGTAGCGCAGAGAATATTTGCGGGAGCACACTAATAATATCAATATTCATTTTAACGCACACCATTTTTCCTACGTTTAGATTTAGTGTGAGTTATTACTATTCACTTAAAAATCCGGATCCCAATCCACCACCAGCTGTCGTTTTTCGGGGTCGACAGAGATCAAAAAATGATCCCGAATTAAAGGGATCAAATGCTCTTTCGTGCCAGTGACTAACAACAATTCGTGTGCGCCACTGTCCATGAATCCCGTCACCTGACCTAATTCAATCCCTTGTAGGTTCCGAACACGAAAGCCTAATACATCGTGTAAGTAAAATTCGCCTTCTGCCAGCGCAGGGAAATCTTGACGCTCGATGGCTACATCGACGCCCGCCAAAAAACGCACGGCTTCAGGGCTATCATAGCCTACTAAATGCACAATCCAGCCTTTTCCATGCCGAGCACAATCATCTTGTTCAATTAAAACCCAATTTTCTCGATTGAGCCAATACCAGCGCTTATAATTTAGCAGATTTTCTTCGGGTTCAGTAAAGGATTGAAGCTTAATCCACCCTTTAATGCCAAAAGGAGAGCCAAAGCGACCTACTATAATTTTGGAGCTATTTGTTGACATTAAGCCGCTTCAGAGATTGCCTTTATTTCTTGATTACCCTGTTTTGCATATTCTTTGACCAGAGATTTGACTCTATCGCTCATTTGCGCGCCTTTTCCCAGCCATTTTTCTAAAATAGCGAGGTCTATACGCAGACGAGTCTCTTGGCCTTTGGCAATGGGGTTAAAAAGACCGACTCTTTCTATCGAGCGGCCATCTCGCGGATAACGGCGGTCAGCTACCACAATATGGTAAAAAGGGCGTTTTTTAGCACCACCTCTGGATAAACGAATCACAACCATGCTCTTAAAAACCTCTAGTATTGTAAAATAGTGCGCTATTCTACCTAAGTTTCGAAGGAAATGGAAGAGGTAGTCTTGTCCAATATGAAGTGAGTCTGAAGTGAAGGCTGTGATTCCAAGATGAAGTGAGTCTGAATGGGAGCAAGTTGAATAAAATATGCACATTCCTCATACTCAGAGGATGAACATACTAATGAAACTAGAAAATGTAACGAAGGTAAGCCAGTTG